>NZ_JAVREZ010000004.1:0-716712 GCF_031845645.1 Streptomyces doebereineriae | reverse complement strand
CCCCCGGCCCCCACCCCCAAAGGCCTACCCAGGCGTGCGAAAAGCCCCTCTCGGTTCGATATTGGCCGGTAACGGATCAGTCTTGAGGAGGCACTCCATGCGTGGAGCCACGCACGCCAAATGGGCCGCTTGCGCGGCGGCGGTAGCCCTCGCGGCGGCGGCCTGCGGGGGTGAGGACAGCGGCAGCGACAGCGGCAGCAGTGACGGCGGCGCGGTGCTGAGCTCCTCCTGGGGCGACCCGCAGAACCCGTTGGAGCCGGCCAACACCAACGAGGTGCAGGGCGGCAAGGTCCTCGACATGATCTTCCGGAGCCTGAAGAAGTACAACCCGGAGACCGGCAAGGCCGAGGACATGCTCGCCCAGAAGATCGACACGAGCGACTCGCAGAACTTCACGATCACGGTCAAGAGCGGCTGGACCTTCAGCAACGGCGAGAAGGTCACCGCCAAGTCGTTCGTGGACGCCTGGAACTACGGGGCCTCCCTCAAGAACAACCAGAAGAACGCCTACTTCTTCGGCTACATCGACGGATACGACAAGACGCACCCGGAGGACGGCAGCAAGCAGAGCGCCGACACCCTCTCCGGACTGAAGGTCACCGGCGAGCAGACCTTCACCGTCAAGCTCAACCAGAAGTTCTCGACCTTCCCCGACACCCTCGGCTACCCCGCCTACGCCCCGCTCCCGCAGGCGTTCTTCAACGACCACGCGAGCTGGCTGCAGAAGCCCGTCGGGAACGGGCCGTACACCATCGACTCGTACACCAAGGGCTCGCAGATGGCCCTGAAGAAGTGGGACGCCTATCCCGGCCCGGACAAGGCCCAGAACGGCGGAGTCACCCTCAAGGTCTACACCGACAACAACACCGCCTACACCGACCTCCTGGCCGGCAACCTCGACCTGGTGGACGACGTCCCGGCCGCCCAGCTCAAGAACGCCAAGAACGACCTCGGCGACCGCTACATCAACACCCCGGCCGGCATCATCCAGACCCTCGCCTTCCCGTTCTACGACAAGAGGTGGAACACGGCCGGGATGGAGAAGGTCCGCACCGGCCTCTCCCGGGCGATCAACCGCGACCAGATCACCGAGACCATCTTCCAGAAGACCCGCACCCCCGCCACCGACTGGACCTCCCCGGTCCTCGGCAAGGAGGGCGGCTTCCAGGACGGACTGTGCGGGGACGCCTGCGACTACGACCCCGCCGCCGCCAAGAAGCTCATCGAGGACGGCGGCGGACTCCCCGGCGGTCAGATCAAGATCACGTACAACGCGGACACCGGCTCCCACAAGCAGTGGGTCGACGCCGTCTGCAACTCCATCAACAACGCGCTCGACAACGACAAGGCCTGCGTCGGCAACCCCGTCGGCACCTTCGCCGACTTCCGCAGCCAGATCACCGCGAAGAAGATGAGCGGCCCCTTCCGGGCCGGCTGGCAGATGGACTACCCGCTCATCCAGAACTTCCTCCAGCCGCTCTACTACACCAACGCCTCCTCCAACGACGGCAAGTGGTCCAACAAGGACTTCGACAAGCTCGTCAACGAGGCCAACGCCGAGACCGACACCACCAAGGCGGTGGAGAAGTTCCAGGAGGCCGAGAAGGTCGTACGGGACAACATGGCCGCCATCCCGCTCTGGTACCAGAACGGCAGCGCCGGTTACTCGGAGCGACTGTCGAACGTGAAGCTCAACCCGTTCAGCGTCCCCGTCTACAACGAGATCAAGGTCGGCTGACCCCGCCATGGGACGGTACGTCGTCCGGCGTCTGCTCCAGATGATCCCGGTGTTCATCGGGTCGACCCTGCTGATCTTCCTCATGGTGAACGTGATGGGCGACCCCATCGCGGGCCTGTGCGGCGACAAGCAGTGCGACGCGGCGACGTCCGCCCAGCTCAAGAAGGAGTTCGGCCTCGACAAGCCGGTCTGGCAGCAGTACCTGACCTACATGGGGCACGTCTTCACCGGCGACTTCGGCACCGCGTTCAACGGCCAGAAGGTCACCGAGCTGATGGCGACGGCGTTCCCCGTGACCATCCGGCTGACGATCGTCGCGATCCTCATCGAGATCGTCATCGGCATCACCCTGGGCGTGATCACCGGACTCAAGCGCGGCCGGCCCGTCGACACCTCGGTCCTCCTCCTCACCCTCGTCGTGATCTCCATCCCCACCTTCGTCACCGGTCTGCTGCTCCAGCTGCTCCTCGGCGTCGAGTGGGGCTGGATCAAGCCCTCGGTGTCCACGGAGGCCACCTTCGGCGAGCTGCTCGTGCCGGGCCTGGTCCTCGCGTCGGTGTCACTGGCGTACGTGACCCGGCTGACCCGCACGTCGATCGCGGAGAACCGGCGCTCGGACTACGTCCGTACGGCGGTGGCCAAGGGTCTGCCGAGACAGCGGATCATCGTGAGGCATCTGCTGCGCAACTCGCTCATCCCCGTGGTCACCTTCATCGGCACCGACATCGGCGCCCTGATGGGCGGCGCGATCGTCACCGAGCGCATCTTCAACATCCACGGCGTCGGCTACCAGCTCTACCAGGGCATCCTGCGCCAGAACACCCAGACCGTGGTCGGTTTCGTCACCGTGCTCGTCCTGGTCTTCCTGGTCGCCAACCTGCTCGTCGACCTCCTGTACGCCGTCCTCGACCCCAGGATCCGCTATGCCTGAATCCCAGGACCAAGAGGGTGCCATCGCCGGGACCGGAGCGGGCGGTGCGATGGATCTCGCGGTGAGTGAGGCGACCACCCTGGAGAAGGGCCCCGACGATACGACCCCTCTGGACAAACCCCGCTCGCTCTGGTCCGACGCCTGGCGAGACCTGCGCCGCAACCCCGTCTTCATCATCTCGGCCCTGGTGATCATCTTCCTGGTCGTCATCTCCCTGTGGCCCTCACTGATCACCTCGGGCAACCCCCTCAAGTGCGACCTCTCCAAGGCCCAGGAGGGCTCCCAGCCGGGCCATCCCTTCGGCTACGACGGCCAGGGCTGCGACGTCTACACGCGCACGGTGTACGGCGCCCGTACGTCGGTCACCGTGGGCGTCTGCGCCACGCTGGGCGTCGCGATCCTCGGGTCGGTCCTCGGCGGTCTCGCCGGGTTCTTCGGAGGCTTCTCGGACTCGATCCTGTCCCGCACCACCGACATCTTCTTCGCGATCCCGGTGGTCCTCGGCGGCCTGGTGCTCCTGTCGGTCGTCACGAGCAGCACGGTGTGGCCGGTCATCGGGTTCATGGTGCTGCTGGGCTGGCCGCAGATCTCCCGCATCGCGCGCGGCTCGGTCATCACCGCCAGACAGAACGACTATGTACAGGCGGCCAGGGCTCTCGGCGCCTCCAACTCCCGCCTGCTGCTGCGCCACATCGCCCCGAACGCCGTCGCCCCGGTGATCGTGGTCGCGACCATCGCGCTCGGCACCTACATCGCCCTGGAGGCGACCCTGTCGTACCTCGGCGTGGGCCTCAAACCCCCCACGGTCAGCTGGGGGATCGACATCTCCGCGGCCTCCGCCTACATCCGCAACGCCCCCCACATGCTCCTCTGGCCGGCCGGAGCCCTCGCGATCACGGTTCTCGCCTTCATCATGCTCGGCGACGCGGTCCGCGACGCCCTCGACCCGAAGCTGAGGTGAGCGGACGTGGTGCTGAGCGCGCGTGAGAGCAGCGGCAGTGCGGCGCGGCGAACCCCGCGCTCCTTCCGCCCGCACCACGTCGTCCTGCCCGGTGGCGCCGCATCAGACGCGCACCCCGAAGCCGAGGCAAGCGGCAGCGGCCCCCCGCGACCGCACCGCGCGGGCAGGTCGGGACCCGGTCGCGGCGTGGCGCGGTGCGGCTGCCGGAGTCGTCGTCGTCCCGCCACGCCTCTTCCGTCCCCGTTCCGTCCTGCGCGGCGCGACCCGCGACGCCCCGACCCGAAGCCGAGGTGAGTCGCCGTGCTGCTCGAAGTGCGTGATCTGCATGTGGAGTTCAGGACCAGGGACGGGGTCGCCAAGGCGGTCAACGGGGTCGACTACGGGGTGGACGAGGGCGAGACCCTCGCCGTGCTCGGGGAGTCGGGATCCGGGAAGTCGGTGACCGCGCAGGCGATCATGGGGATCCTCGACATTCCTCCGGGGAAGATCACCGGCGGCGAGATCGTCTTCCAGGGGCAGGACCTGCTGAAGCTGAAGGAGGAGGAGCGGCGCAAGGTCCGTGGTGCCCAGATGGCGATGATCTTCCAGGACGCACTGTCGTCGCTGAATCCCGTACTGAGCGTCGGGGACCAGCTCGGCGAGATGTTCGTCGTGCACCGCGGGATGTCGAAGAAGGACGCTCGGGCCAGGGCCGTCGAGCTGATGGACCGGGTGCGCATCCCGGCCGCCAAGGAGCGGGTGAGGGACTATCCGCACCAGTTCTCCGGCGGCATGCGCCAGCGCATCATGATCGCGATGGCGCTCGCCCTGGAGCCCGCGCTGATCATCGCCGACGAACCGACGACCGCGCTCGACGTCACCGTCCAGGCCCAGGTGATGGACCTGCTCGCCGAGCTCCAGCGCGAGTACAACATGGGGCTCATCCTGATCACCCACGACCTCGGTGTCGTCGCGGACGTGGCCGACCGGATCGCCGTCATGTACGCCGGACGGATCGTCGAGCAGGCCCCCGTCCACGACATCTACAAGGCGCCGGCCCACCCCTACACACGCGGACTCCTCGACTCCATCCCCCGTCTCGATCAGAAGGGGCAGGAGCTGTACGCCATCAAGGGACTGCCGCCCAACCTGATGCACATCCCGCCGGGTTGCGCGTTCAACCCCCGGTGCCCGATGGCCCGGGACGTCTGCCGCACGGACGTACCGCCTCTGTACGACGTCGACGACAGGCGGACGAGTGCCTGTCACTTCTGGACGGAGTGCCTCAATGGTTGAGCCGATCCTGGAAGTGGGTGGACTGGTCAAGCACTATCCCTTGACGCGGGGCATTCTGTTCAAGAAGCACGTCGGTGCCGTCAAGGCCGTCGACGGTGTGGACTTCGCCCTCGGCAAGGGAGAGACCCTCGGCATCGTCGGGGAGTCCGGCTGCGGCAAGTCGACCGTCGCCAAGATGCTCGTCCATCTCGAGCGGCCGACCGCGGGAGCCATCAAGTACAAGGGCGAGGACATCACCAAGCTCTCCGGCAAGGCGCTCAGGTCGGTCCGTCGCAACATCCAGATGGTCTTCCAGGACCCGTACACCTCGCTCAACCCCCGTATGACGGTCGGCGACATCATCGGGGAGCCGTACGACATCCACCCCGAGGTGGCTCCCAAGGGGGACCGGCGCAGAAAGGTCCAGGACCTGCTGGACGTCGTGGGCCTCAACCCCGAGTACATCAACCGCTATCCGCACCAGTTCTCCGGCGGTCAGCGCCAGCGCATCGGCATCGCGCGCGGACTGGCCCTGCGCCCGGAGGTCATCGTCGCCGACGAACCGGTCTCCGCCCTCGACGTCTCCGTCCAGGCCCAGGTGATCAACCTCCTCGACCGGCTCCAGAGCGAGTTCGAGCTGTCGTACCTCTTCATCGCGCACGACCTGTCGATCGTCCGGCACATCTCGGACCGGGTCGGGGTGATGTACCTCGGGCGGATCGTCGAGATCGGCCGGGACGCCGAGATCTACGACCATCCGACGCACCCCTACACCCAGGCGCTGCTGTCCGCCGTGCCGGTGCCCGACCCGGAGGCCCGCGAGCACCGGGAGCGGATCATCCTCACGGGTGACGTCCCGTCCCCGACGAACATCCCGTCCGGGTGCCGCTTCCGCACCCGCTGCTGGAAGGCCCAGGAGCGCTGCGCGCTGGAGGTCCCGGCACTGGCGGTGCCCGCGGAGTTCCGGTTCGCGGGCGGGCCGGCGGCACACGACTCGGCGTGCCACTTCGCGGAGGAGAAGCAGGTCGTCCCGACCGAGGAGCCGGAGTAACACGGAGGCAACTTGGCTGACCCGGTTCCGATATACGGACGCGTCAGTCTCTACGACGTACGGCCGTGCGGGTGCCGTAAGCGGGCCGGGACGCGCCATGTCGTCCCGGCCCGCTGCTGTTACTGCGCCATCCCCAACGACCGCTTCAGGAAGTCCAGCTGAAGCCGCAGCAGGTTCTCCGCGACCGTCTCCTGCGGGGTCATGTGGGTCACGCCGGACAGCGGCAGCACCTCGTGCGGGCGGCCGGCGGCCAGCAGGGCCGAGGACAGGCGCAGGGAGTGGGCGACCACCACGTTGTCGTCCGCGAGGCCGTGGATGATCATCATCGGGCGGTGCGGCTCGGCCGCATCGACCAGGCCCTCGTCGTGGACCAGCGAGTTGCGGCGGTAGACGGCCGGCTGCTCGTCCGGGTGGCCGAGGTAGCGCTCCTGGTAGTGGGTGTCGTACAGGCGCAGATCGCTGACTGGGGCGCCGACCACCGCCGCGTGGAAGACGTCGGGCCGGCGCAGCACCGCGAGGGCCGCCAGATAGCCGCCGAAGGACCAGCCGCGGATCCCGACCCGGGAGAGGTCGAGAGGGAAGTCCTCGGCGAGCGCCTGGAGCGCGTCGACCTGGTCCTGGAGGACGACCGCGGCGAGGTCGTCCCGGACCGCCTTCTCCCAGGCGGGGGAGCGTCCCGGGGTGCCCCGGCCGTCGGCCACGACCACCGCGAAGCCCTGGTCGGCGAACCACTGCGAGGTCAGGTGCGGATTGTGTGCGGCGACCACCCGCTGTCCGTGCGGACCCCCGTACGGGTCCAGCAAAACCGGAAGGGGGCTGTCACCGGCGTAGTCCTGCGGCATAAGCACGGCGCACGGGATCTTTCGTGCGCCCCCCTCGACGAGTGTCACGCGCGGGGTCAAACCGGGATCTTCTGCGTAAGAGGTGACAGTCGCCGTCTCCTTGCCGTCGCGCAGTACCCGCGCGCGGGCGCCCGGCCGGTCGAGGGCCGCCGACACCAGCACGGTCACACCCCCGGCGCGAACCGCCGAGTGCACGCCGGGATCCTGCGAGACGCGCTCCACCCCGAGCTCGTTCACCCGGTAGACGTGCACCTCGCCGGTCTCCGGCGACTCGGCCTCCGCACCGGCCGACGCCGAGACCAGCACGTCGTCCTCGGTCACGTCCAGCACCGCGCGGACGTGCAACTGCGGTCCGGTCAGCGGGCGTTCACCGACCGCGAGCACCCGCGCGCCACCCTCGTCGGCGATCCGCACGAGCTGTCCCGAAGGGCTCCAAGAGGGCACCCCGGGGAAAAGATCCAGCCAAATTGGATCTTCGTCCGCGTGCACCATCCGGGTCGCTCCGGACTCCGGGTTCACCGCGAGATACAGCTGACTGCGCTGGTCGCGCGCCTGTACGAGCAGCAGCGGAGCGCCCGCCGCTGACCAGTGCACATGGGCCAGATACGGATAGCGCCCCCGGTCCCAGGAGACCTCCGTGCGGGCCCCGTCCAGGGCCAGCACGAACAGCCGTACCTCCGCGTTGGAGGTGCCCGCGGCCGGGTACGGGACGTGGTGTGGCTCACGCTCCGGGTGGGCCGGGTCGGAGATCCACCAGCGCCGCACCGGCGTGTCGTCCACCCGCGCGACCAGCAGCCGGTCCGACTGCGGCGACCACCAGAAACCCCGTGACCGGCCCATCTCCTCGGCCGCGATGAACTCCGCGAGACCGTAGGTGACGTGGTCCGACTCCGGGACGGCGAGCGCCCGGTCCCCCTCGCCCTCGGCGCCCACGACCCTCAGGGCGCCCTGGGCGACGTACGCGATGTGCCGTCCGTCGGGGGCCGGGCGCGGGTCGATCACCGGTCCGGGGACGGGCAGTTCACGTGCCGTGCCGACGCGCAGCTCCGCCGTGAAAAGCCGCCCTGACAAGGCGAAAGAGGCCAACTCGACGGCTGCGTCGGTGGCGTGGCCGACGATGCCGGCACCGCCCTCGCGGCTGCGTTCGCGGCGCGCCCGCTCCTCGGTCGAGAGGTGCTCCTCGGCGCCGCCCAGGAGGGCGCGCGGGTCGGCCGCGACGCGCTCCCCACCGTCCGCCGTGTCGAGCACCCACAGTGAATTGGCCCTGTCCGTGCCGGAGTTCGAGCGCAGGAACACGACACGCGATCCGTCGGGCGCCACGGTGAACGCGCGCGGCGCGCCGAGCGTGAAGCGCTGGGTACGGGCGTGCCGGCGGGGAAAGGAGTCAGGCTCGGTCGTCATGCCCCGACCATATTGGCCATGCGCCCCCTTGTGCGGCCGTGCGCCGACGGATGCGCAGGCCCGGATAGTTATGATCACTACCGCATAGTGGGTATGAACCTGCTGGCCGACGTATGGATTTATCTGCCCCCCTGGTCCGACCCCCCGCGCTCTTGGGATCTTTGGAGGTGAGCCGCCGTGGCACTCTCGATTTCGGCGGTGGTGCTGCTGGCGATCATCGTCTTCTTGTTGGTCAAGAAGTCGGGACTGAAGGGCGGGCATGCCGTCGTGTGCATCCTGCTCGGCTTCTATCTCGCCGCCTCTTCGATCGCACCGACGATCAGTGAGCTGACGACCAACATCGCGGGCATGATCGGCAGTATCAAGTTCTGAGACCGGCTGAGCGGGACTGTCGGTGGCTCCTCGTAGGGTGGGGCCATGACGGAACAGCCCGCTCGGCGTCTTCTCCTGGTGCACGCGCACCCGGACGACGAGTCGATCAACAACGGCGCGACCATGGCCAGGTACGCGGCCGAGGGCGCGCGGGTGACCCTGGTCACCTGCACCCTCGGCGAGCGTGGCGAGGTCATCCCGCCGGAGCTCCGGCATCTGACCGGCGCCGGCCTCGCTCAGGAGCGTGAGCGCGAGCTGGCCGCGGCCATGGAGCGACTGGGCGTCGAGGACTTCGGTTTCCTCGGCGGCCGCGGCCGGTACCAGGACTCCGGGATGATGGGCACCGCCGACAACGACAACCCGCACTGCTTCTGGCGGGCCGACGTCGACGAGGCGGCCCGCCATCTCGTCGAAGTGATCCTGGAAGTGCGTCCCCAGGTCCTCGTCACCTACGACGACCACGGCGGATACGGCCACCCCGACCACATCCAGGCCCACCGGGTCGCCATGCGCGCGGTGGAGCTCGCCGCCGAGACGGGCTGGACGATCGAGAAGGTCTACTGGAACCGCGTACCCCGCGCGGTCGGCGAGCAGGCCTTCGCCCGGCTCCACGACGACCTGCCCGGCCTCCCCTTCACCAAGGCCGCCGTCCTCGACGACGTACCGGGTGTGGTGGACGACCTACGCATCACCACGGAGATCGACGGCACGGCGTACGCCGCCGCCAAGAGCGCCGCGATGGCCGCGCACGCCACCCAGATCGACGTCTCCGGGGCGTACTTCGCGCTCTCGAACGAACTCGCGCAACCCCTCTTCACCACCGAGTACTACCAATTGGTGAGAGGGGAACACGGGGAGAACAAGGAGACCGACCTGTTCTCCGGGATCGAGGGCACGTCATGAGCGACCGCACGTCGATGCTGGCCCAGCCCCTGCAGCGCCCCTCCGCCGGACGGGCCGCCGCCTACCTCGGTCTTTTCGTGCTCGGCGCGGTCGTGGGGCTCGCCGGAGCGCTGGTGCAGGGGGGCTGGTTCCCCGGCGGACTGCTGCTCGCGCTGCTCGGCGAGGCCGGACTGCTGCTCGGCGGAGCGCGCGCCGCCGGCAGCCGCGCCGGAGCCGTCGCGCCCGCGGGCGGCTGGATGCTCGCCGTCATCTTTCTCACCGCCAGCCGTCCGGAAGGCGACTTCGTCTTCGCCGCAGGAAGCGGCTCCTATCTCTTCCTGCTCGGTGGCATGGCTGTGGCTGTGATCTGCGCCACCCTTGGGGGAGGGCGGCAACCGGGCGGCGACCCCGTCCGACTTGGCAAGTGACGTACCACTTCTCCGCATCGCGCGCGTGCGAGT
The DNA here is from genome assembly GCF_031845645.1 of Streptomyces doebereineriae. NCBI lineage: Bacteria > Bacillati > Actinomycetota > Actinomycetes > Kitasatosporales > Streptomycetaceae > Streptomyces > Streptomyces doebereineriae. Next base: position 706,819 of record NZ_JAVREZ010000004.1, on the reverse strand, counting down.
CCCGTGTGGGTTTCCTCAGCGGTCGTGGGATACAGGCCAGAAGTGGCCAGTATGGTGGTGCGCGCCGCCGAGCCGCCCGAAGCACTGAGGTCGAAACGGGCGGTGGAGCCAACCAGGAGAACCTGCCTTGAGTCGTGAAACTGACAGTCCGTCCTCCGGGCCCAACGGGCGCGGCGGAGCCGCCTACCCCTCGGGCACGCCGCCGTACGGGACGCCCCAGGTGTCCGACGGCGGTCCGGACGCGGGCCGTTCGGCCGCGCAGCCGGAGGAACGCAAGACCGAGACCACGCTGACGACCCGGATCCGGATCAACATCCCCGGATCGCGGCCCATTCCGCCGGTCGTCGTGCGTCAGCCCGTCGGCGAGACGGAGAACTCCGGCGACAGAGGCCCGGACTCCCAGGCGTCGGCGCCGAGTCCCTCCTCGACCACGGGCACGGTCGAACTGCCCGCCGACCCCGCGCCGCCCGCCGCGGAGGAGAAGGCGAGCGACTGGTTCGCGCCCCGCAAGTCCGGGCCCGCCAAGGGTGGTCCGGGCGAGGGTGCCACCAACGGGGCGGGTCTGCCCGGCGGTTCGAGTGCGGGTGTGCCTGGTGCCGGTGCGCCGGGTGGTGCGGGCCCGGGTGCCGGTGCGTCCGGTCCCCGTCACGGTGGCTCGAGCGCGGCCGGGTCCGGCGGTGCGCGTCACGGGGCCGGTCGCCCCGGTGGTGTGGTCGGTTCCATGAGCGTGCCCGGCGGTTCCCGCTCCGGCGGGACGAACGGCGCCGGGCTCACGGGCGCCACCGGCGGCCCGGTGGCCCCCGGCCACGGCGGCGGCACAGGCTCCTTCGACGTCACCGAGGCCCTGAACGCCGGCCCGCGCGGCACCGAACCCCGCCGCGACGACCTCCCGTACTTCGCGGAGAACGGCAACGGCTCCGGCGGCCCGAACGGCGAGAACGGCCAGGGCGGGTACGGCGGCCATGACGGCCCGAACGGTCAGGCTGGGTTCGACGGCCAGAACGGCCAGAACGGCCAGAACGGCCAGAACGGCCAGAACGGCCAGGGCGGGTTCGGCGGCCCCGGCGGCCCGAACGGTCAGAGTGGCTTCGGCACGCAGGGTGGCCCAGGCGGCGGCCCCGGCGGGCAGAACGGCCAGATCGACTACGGCGGTCAGGGCGGCCAGATCGACTACGGCGGTGGCTTCGGCGGACCCCAGGGCCCCGCGGGCCCGACCGGCGGCCCGGTCACCGGCGACGGCCCGGTCGTGCCGCCCGCCGGACCGGACCCCTTCGCCGGGGCCGAGTCCTTCGGCGGCGAGTCCTTCAACGGTTCCGACGGCTTCGGCGGTCAGGGCGCACCCGGTGGCCCGGGCGGTCCGGGTGGCGCACGCGGTCCCGGCGGCCCTGGCGCTTCCCGCGGTCCGGGCGGCACTCGCGGTCCCGGCGCCCCGGGCGCTCCCGGCGGCCCCGGAATCTCCGGCGGGCTCGCCGGCCCCGGCACCCCGGGCATCTCCGGCGGTCAGGCCGGTCAGGGCGGCCCCGGCACCCTCGGTCGCCCGGGCGGCCCCGGCGCCCCCACCCCCGGTGGTGTCCCCGGCGCGGGCCTCGGCCCCGGTGGCGGTCTGAGCGACGACACCGCGATCCTCACCCCGCAGAAGCCGGCCCCCGGACCGGGTGCCCCCGGCTTCGGCAACCCCGACAACGTCTCCGGGCACACCGTCACCAGCGGCATCCCGGTCGTGCCGCCCGGCGCCCAGAACGCCCCCTTCGGGCCGGGCGCCGACGGCCGTACGCCTCCGAAGCTGCCCGACACCGCGTCGCAGGAAGCCCCGGCCGCCGCGCCGAAGAAGAAGAAAAAGAAGGGCCGCAGCAAGCTGGCCCTGCTCGGCGGCACCGTGGTCCTCGTCGGCGTCGGTGCCTACGGTGCCGGTCTCCTGATGAACCGGTCCGACGTGCCCAAGGGCACCACCGTGCTCGGCGTGGACATCGGCGGCGGCACCCGCGACGACGCCGTCAAGAAGCTCGACGACGCCCTCGGTGACCGGGTGAACGAGGCCCTGAAGCTGTCGGTCGGCGGCGACACCGTCTCGCTCAAGCCGGACCAGGCGGGGCTCCAGCTCGACGACCAGGCCACGGTCGCCGCGGCCGCGAAGAGCGACTACAACCCCATCTCCGTCATCGGCTCCCTCTTCGGCAACCACCGGGTCGTCGACCCGGTCATGCCGGTCGACGAGGAGAAGCTCCAGGCCGCCCTGGAGGACGCCTCGGGCGGCGCCGGTTCGGCGACCGACGGCACGATCAAGTTCGAGAACGGCAAGGCCGTCGCCGTCTACGGCAAGGCCGGCAAGGGCATCGACGTGGCCCGGTCGACCACCGCGGTCGAGGACGCGTACCGCACCCAGGTGGAGACCGGCACGGCCGGCTCGGTCACGCTGCCGACGACCACCAAGGAGCCGTCGGTCTCGAACGCCGAGGTCGACCGGATGATGAAGGAGTTCGCGGAGCCCGCGATGTCCCAGCGCGTCACGATCCGGACCGACGCGACGCACAGCATCGACTTCGGCGCGCTGTCCCTGCCGAAGATCCTCGGCTTCAAGGCGGTCGATGGCAAGCTCGTGGAGACGTACAACCTCGAAGCGCTCAAGGAGGCGTACGGCGCCACCTTCGTCGGTGTGAAGATCAACGGCGCGAGCGGCAAGCGCGACGTCCTGCCGCAGGATGTCGCCTCCGCGCTGGGCAAGGCGCTGCGCGGCAAGACGGCGGCCGATCGCGTCGTGGTCATCGACACCGACCCGAGCTGACCGACCCGCGAAAACCGCACCGGAGTGCCGCCCGACATGACATCTGTCATGCGGCACTCCGGACGGCCGACACTGCCCGCGGCCGCACCCGCGCAGCCACCATGGCCGTATGACAACGACAGCCCCGGTGGTCGCGTTCGACCAGGTGAGCAAGGCGTACGGCGAGGTACGAGCCGTGGACGGACTGACTCTGACCCTGCGGCCGGGGGAGACCGTGGCGCTGCTCGGCCCCAACGGCGCCGGCAAGTCGACCTCCCTCGACCTGCTGCTCGGCCTCAAGCAGCCCGACAGCGGCAGCGTCCGGCTCTTCGGCACCACCCCGCGTGAGGCGATCGTCGCCGGACGCGTGGGCGCGATGCTGCAGAGCGGCGGGCTGATGGACGAGGTCACGGTCGCCGAGCTGGTACGGCTCGCCTGCGACCTGCATCCCAAGCCGTACAAGGCGAACGACGTCCTCGCCCGCGCCGGTATCGCCCAGATCGCCGAGCGCAAGGTCAACAAGCTCTCCGGCGGCCAGGCCCAGCGCGTCCGCTTCGCCCTCGCGACCGCGGGCGACAGCGACCTGATCGTCCTCGACGAACCCACGACCGGCATGGACGTCACCACCCGGCAGGCCTTCTGGGCCACCATGCGCGAACAGGCCGACCAGGGCCGTACGGTCCTCTTCGCCACCCACTACCTCGAAGAGGCCGACGCCATCGCCGACCGGGTGCTGGTGCTGCACCGGGGCCGCCTGCTGGCCGACGGCACGGCCGCCGAGATCAAGGCCAAGGCAGGCGCCCGCAGGATCGCCTTCGACCTGGAGGGCACGATCGACGAGGCGCCCCTGCGCGGTCTGCCGTTCCTCACCTCCGTCACTGTGTCGAAAAGCGGCTCCGCCGCGGGCAGCGGCCAGACGATCCGCATCCAGTCCACCGACGCCGACGCGACCGTCCACGCCCTCTACGGCCTCGGCGTCTACCCCCGCAATCTCGAAGTCGCCGGGCTCGGTCTGGAGCAGGCCTTCGTCGCCATCACCGCCGCCGAGGAGGCGAAGTCGAAGTGAACAGCCTCATCAAGCTGGAACTCACCCGCGCCCTGCGCAACCGCAAGTTCCTGTTCTTCTCGGTGATGTACCCGTCGCTGCTGTTCCTGATCATCGCGGGCAACGCCGACAGCACGACGAAGGTCGACGGCACGGGCCTGACCCTGCCGACCTACATGATGGTCTCGATGGCCTCCTTCGGCGCCCTGACCGCCGTTCTGATGGGCAACAGCGAGCGCATCGCCAAGGAGCGGGAGGGCGGCTGGGTACGGCAGTTGAGACTGACCCCGCTGCCGGGACGCGGCTATGTGTTCGCGAAGACGGCGAGCGCGGCCGTGGTGAGCCTGCCCTCGATCGTGGTCGTGTTCGTCGTCGCCGCGCTCGTGAAGGACGTACGCCTGGACGCCTGGCAGTGGCTCGCGCTCACCGGCGCGATCTGGGCCGGAAGCCTCGTCTTCGCCGCGCTCGGCGTGGCCATCGGCTACCTCGCCACCGGCGACGCGGTCCGCCCGATCACGATGATCACCTACTTCGGACTGTCGATGCTGGGCGGCCTGTGGATGCCGACGACGACCTTCCCGCAGTGGCTCCAGGACATAGCCAAGTGGCTGCCCACGCACGCGTACGCTGCCCTCGGGCAGGCCATCGAACAGAGCCGCGCCCCGCACGCACAGGACATCGCCGTCCTGGCCGTCTCCTTCGTCCTGTTCGCGGGCGGAGCGGCCTGGCTGTACCGGAAGGACACGTTGAAGGCGTGAGCGGCACCGGCGTCGGGATCGGGCAGCGCCCGGAGACCCGCAAGCAGACGATGGTCAAGTTGCTGTGGACGGGCATCTGGCTGGTCTATCTGAGCGCACCCGTCTCGGACCTCCTGCACGGCGGCCACGGGGTCGTGGCCGTCGTCCTCGGCTGGCTCGGCCTCGCGGTCTTCGTCGCCTGGTACCTGGCCCTGCTGTTCCGGACCGGCCGCCGCAACGCCCAAAGCTTCGTGCTCGTCTCCCTCGCGGTCCTCTCGGTCGAGTCGACCCTGCTCGTCCTCACCCTGGGCCGCGAGTGGCTCGTCCTCTTCGTGTACGTGTCGATCGCGTCCGGCGCGGCCCTGCCGCTGCGGCTCGCCCGCTGGACCATCCCGGCCGCGTCCGCCCTGATGGCGAGCCTCGCCCTGGTCGTCGCCGACGGCACGGACTACATCGGCGCCCTCCTCATCCCGGCGCTGCTCGGCGGCTTCGCGATGACCGGCGTACGCGAACTCGTCCGTACGACCATCGAGTTGCGGGAGGCCAGGGCGCGGGTCGCCCAGCTCGCCGCCAACGAGGAACGTCTTCGCCTGGCCAGGGACCTGCACGACCTCCTCGGCCACTCCCTGTCCCTCATCACCCTGAAGAGCGAACTGGCGGGCCGGATGCTCCCCGCCCACCCCGACAAGGCGGCCCAGCAGGTCGCCGACATCGAACAGGTCAGCCGCCAGGCCCTGGTGGACGTCCGCGAGGCGGTCACCGGTTACCGGCGCGCCCGCCTGGCCGCGGAACTCGCGGGCGCCCAGGTCGCGTTGACGGCCGCGGGAGTCAGCGCCGCGCTGCCCGCCGAACCCGACCTCACCGGCGTCCCCGAGGAGAGCGAGTCGGCCCTGGCCTGGGCGCTGCGCGAGGCGGTCACCAATGTCGTACGGCACAGCGGCGCCCGCGGCTGCACGGTGGAGCTGCTGCACCGCCAGACCCTCGACGGGCCGAGGCTCGAACTCACCGTGGAGGACGACGGCTCGGGCGACGCGGGCAACGGTCCGGGCAACGGCCTGACCGGTCTCACCGAGCGCCTGGAGAAGGCAGGCGGCACCCTGGAGGCCGACGGCACCCGGCACGGCTTCCGCCTGGTCGCCCGGGTGCCCGCCGGTTCCGCGGCCGACGTAGGATCCGCCACATGACGAGCCGCACGATCAAGGTCCTGCTCGCCGAGGACCAGTCGATGGTCCGCGAGGCCCTGGCCGCCCTGCTCGGCCTGGAGGACGACATCGAGGTCGTCGCCCAAGTGGCCCGCGGCGACGAGGTCCTGGCGGCGGCCCGCGCCCACGACATCGACGTGGCCCTCATGGACATCGAGATGCCGGGCGCGACGGGCATAGAGGCGGCGGCTCAACTCCACAAGGAACTCCCGTCGGTGAAGCTCGTGATCCTCACGACCTTCGGCCGCCCCGGCTATCTCCGCAGCGCGATGGAATCGGGCGCCGACGCCTTCCTCGTCAAGGACGCCCCCGCCTCCCAACTGGCTCAGGCGGTACGCAAGGTACTGGCGGGGGAGCGGGTCATCGACCCCACCCTGGCGGCAGCGGCGCTGGCGGAGGGCGCGAACCCGCTGACGGACAGGGAGCGAGAGGTCCTCCGAGCGGCGGCCGACGGCTCCACGAACGCGGAGTTGGCGCAGACCCTCCACCTGTCCCAGGGCACGGTCCGCAACTACCTCTCCACGGCCATCCAGAAGCTGGCGGTACGGAACCGGGCCGAGGCAGTCCGGATCGCGAGGGAGAAGGGCTGGCTGTAACGCCCTAGTTCAACATCGCGCGTGCGGCGTGAGCCTGCTGCCGCACGCGCGCCGCCGCCGGCTCGTCGACGGCCGCCACCACCTCGGCGTACGCGTCCAACTCGACGGCTCCCTGTACGAAGTCCCCCCGCTGCACGAACAACTGGGCCCGTTCGTACCGCAGTCGGGCCGGGTGGGACGGCAGCAGCAGCGACAGCTCCACGGCCCACAGGGCCACGTCCGACCGTTCGGGCCTGGCCGCGGCCCACGCCCGGACGTTGTTCAGGATCCGCTGTACGACGTCCAGCGGATCCGCCGGACTCAGCATCGACGGATCCAGCGAACTCCCCGTCGCCCCGGCGACCAGCAACTCCGCGTCGCCGCCGCTCAACACCCGCCCCCCGTCGAACGGATCGGCCAGCACCTGCTCCTCCGTCGGCCCGAACCCGACCACGAAATGCCCCGGCAGCGCCACCCCGTACACCGGAGCCCCCGCCCGCCGGGCCACCTCCATCCACACCACGGACAGCAGGATCGGCAGCCCCCTGCGCCGCCGTAGCACCTCGTGCAGCAGCGAGGACTCCAGCCGCTGGTAGTCCGCCGGCGCGCCACGAAACCCGCAGCGGTCCCCGAGGAGCTCCCGCAGTGACACCGCCCACGACCGCGGCCCACCCGGCCGGAACGGCAACTGCCCGGCCAGCCGGTCGAGTTCGATCTGGGCCGCGTCGATGCCGGTCTCGTCGAGCTCCCCGTCCGCCTGCGCCCCGACGAGCAGACACAGCGCGGACAGATCCGGCCGCTCGGACCGCGCCTCATCGGCGAACCGCCTGCGGATCTCGGCGGAACGTTCGGGCGGTGGCGGAAACGGGGGACGCATAGCTGGCTCGTGCCCTTTCACGGCGATCGCTACTACCGCGCCTCGCCGGAGACGTCCGGCTCGCGGTAGTGGTGGTAGGCATGGTGCGCGGCGAACCCCATGCCGTCGTACAGGGCCCGCGCACCGGTGTTGTCCGACTCGACCTGGAGCCACGCGGCCGACGCCCCCTCGTCGAGCGCCCGCCGGGCCAGCGCCGCCATCACGGTCGAGGCCAGCCCCCGTCGCCGTAGCGAAGGATCCACCTCGACCGCGGCGAACCCGGCCCACCGCCCGTCGACGACACACCGCCCGATCGCGGCCGGCGCGTCCTCACCGGGGACGGTGGCGAACCACACCGACGGCCCGCTCCTCAGCACCCGCAGCGCGACCTCGCTCACCCCCTTGCGCTGATAGCGCGCCAGCCAGTCCGCGTCGGCCTCCCGGGACAGCACGACACCCGAAGTCTCGCGGTCGGCGACCGGCGCCAGCGCCCCGGTCCACAGCTCCGCCGTCACCTCCCGTGTCCACCCCCGCGCCTCCAGCTCCGCGCACAGCGCCTCCTGGGTGCCCGCGGCGCCGGTCGCGGTCTGTATGTACGCCGGCAGACCGCGGTCGCCGTACCACCGTCGTACGGCGGTCAGGGCCTCGTCGAGCGGCAGGCCGGGGTCGCCGAGCGGGAGGACGGAGTTCGCGCGGCGGGTGAACCCGGAGGCGGCCCGCAGCTCCCACTCGCCGAGCCGCTCGCTCTCCACCGGCCGCCAGCCGCGCGCGGTGATCCGGGCCAGTTCCTCGTACGAGGCGGCCGGGCCCCGGCGGCGGGCCGGTTCGGCGGGGACGACCTTGCCCGCCACCAGCGCGGATTCCGGAATGCGGACGCGCTCGCCGTCCCGGCGCGTGATCATCAGCACACCGTCGTCCCATGATGTGAGAACACCCACCGTGTCGGTGAAGTTCTGCCCCGGCCCGCCGGTTTCGTCCAGGCGCCGCACGGATACCCGTTTGCCCACGTCAGCTGCGGAGATACGGACGACGAGACGCCCCCCGGCGGAGATTTCCACAGGTCAGTTCACCCCTCCTGTTCGGATCATGCCCAAGAACGGAGATACTAGGGGCGGGCATCGACGACGCCGCGCTCCCGCGCGCGAGGCGGCGGAGCCTGAGGAGGCCCGCCAGCATGGAGGAGGAACGACAGCGTGACCTACGTCATCGCGCAGCCTTGTGTCGACGTGAAGGACAAGGCCTGCATCGAGGAGTGCCCGGTCGACTGCATCTACGAGGGCTCCCGGTCCTTGTACATCCACCCGGACGAATGCGTCGACTGTGGTGCATGTGAGCCGGTCTGCCCGGTCGAGGCGATCTTCTACGAGGACGACACTCCGGACGAGTGGAAGGACTACTACAAGGCGAACGTCGAGTTCTTCGACGAGCTCGGCTCGCCCGGCGGCGCCAGCAAGCTGGGTCTGATCGAGCGGGACCACCCGTTCATCGCCGCGCTGCCGCCGCAGGCATAGTCATCCGCATCAGCGGCCCGCACTTCGTGCCGCCTCGGTCCCGTACGGCCTGATCACGGCCGTGCGGGGCCGAGGCGTTTGCCGTACGACCCGAAAGTGAGCCCGAAAGCCGTGTCCGCAGTCTCCGACCGCCTTCCCACCTTCCCCTGGGACAAGCTGGAGCCGTACAAGAAGACGGCGGCCGCGCACCCCGGAGGCATCGTCGACCTGTCGGTCGGCACCCCCGTCGACCCGGTCCCCGATCTCGTCCAGAAGGCCCTGATCGACGCGGCGGACTCCCCGGGCTACCCGACGGTCTGGGGCACCCCGGCGCTGCGTGACGCGATCACCGGCTGGGTCGAGCGGCGCCTGGGCGCCCGCGAGGTCACCCACCGCCACGTCCTGCCGATCGTCGGCTCCAAGGAACTCGTCGCCTGGCTCCCCACCCAGCTGGGCCTCGGCCCGGGCGACCGGGTCGCGTACCCGCGCCTGGCCTACCCGACGTACGAGGTCGGCGCGCGCCTCGCCCGCGCCGGCCACGAGGTCTACGACGACCCCACCGAGCTGGACCCGGCGGGCCTGAAGCTCCTGTGGCTCAACTCCCCGTCGAACCCGACCGGCAAGGTGCTGTCGAAGGAGGAGCTGACGAGGATCGTCGCCTGGGCCCGGTCCCACGGCATCCTGGTCTTCTCCGACGAGTGCTACCTGGAGCTCGGCTGGGAGGCGGACCCGGTCTCGGTCCTGCACCCGGACGTCAACGGCGGCTCCTACGACGGCCTCGTGGCCGTGCACTCGCTGTCGAAGCGGTCCAACCTCGCGGGCTACCGCGCGGCCTTCCTGGCGGGCGACCCGGCCGTCCTGGCGCCCCTCCTGGAGATCCGCAAGCACGGCGGCATGATGACTCCGGCGCCGACCCAGGCCGCGGTGGTGGCGGCCCTGGGCGACGACACCCACGTCCACGAACAGCGCGAGCGCTACCTGGCCCGCCGCACCCTGCTGCGCGAGGCACTGCGGTCCCACGGCTTCCGTATCGAGCACAGTGAGGCCAGCCTCTACCTCTGGGCCACGCGGGACGAGTCCTGCTGGTCGACCGTCGCCCACCTGGCCGACCTGGGCATCCTGGTGGCCCCGGGCGACTTCTACGGCGAGGCGGGCGAGAAGTTCGTACGCGTAGCGCTGACGGCGACGGACGAGCGGGTGCGGTCGGCGGTCGAGCGCCTGGCGTAGACGCGCGGGCATACGGCGAAGGGGTCCGGGATGGTGTTCCCGGACCCCTTCGCCGTATGCGCGAGGTACTAGCCGAGCGGAAGGCCCTTCACCGGCAGGGTGCCCGCCGCCGGCACGCCGCCCTTGGCGAGGGAGCCGGCCGGCAGGCCGCCCTTCGTCGCGCCGGACGCGGTCTCCCCGAGGAGGCCCCCGGCGGAACCGGCGGCCTCGCCCGCCGCCTTCTGCGCGACCGGTGCCACCTTCTTCACGGCCTTGCCCGCGGTCGGCACCGCCTTCTCGACCGTCTTGCCACCGGTCTTGGCCGCGGTCCCGGTCAGGTTCTGCGCCGCGCCGTCCACCGTGTTGCCGACGTTCGCCCCGTCCAGAGCGGTCAGCCCACCGAGGTTCGGGGTGGCCGTCGGCTGCGCGGGGGCCGCACTGGCGGCGCCGGCCGCACCGACCCCGGCTGCCGCTCCCGCAGCCACGAGCAGCGCGGCACGGGCGATCCTGCGGGTCAGGGGGAGGGACATGTTGCTCCTTCGACGGAGGAAAACGTTGCTTAGGACGCCGTGACTACCGCTCGAAGCCGTCGAAGGTTGCGGAGGGCCAACGTAAAGAGTTGGCAATGCGTCGCATTATCACCTACGGATAAAAACGGGCAAAAGGCTTCCGGTCTGAAAGTCTGCCGAATCGTTGCAGCCCTTTGAACTCAAGGGTTTTTGCGGATACGGGGGTGACGTGACGAAAACCTGCGCACACCCGCTCCGACAGTGGGCGCACATGACCCTTCCAGGTGATCTTCCGAACTACCGTCCCGTCAGTATCCGCACCGCGCCCGTGCCGCCCTCGCCGGCCGCCGTACGCCACTCGCTGTCCGTGTTCCCGGCCGTCCACTGCCGCCCGGCGTACGAGACGCGCTCGATGCGCAGCGCGGAGGAGTTGGCGACGGCCCAGTGGGCGAGCTGCCAGCCGCGTTCCCTGATACTGCGGTCGGAGCCCGGGCCGGTGTTCTCCCGCACGGGCAGGGTCACGGTGCGCCCGTCGCCCGAGGTGGGGGTCGGGCTCGGCGAGGCCTTGCCGCCCACCTCCGCGGCGGTCGTCTCCAGGGCGTCCCGCCCGAAGTCCCGTACGAGAGCCGACCGCACCGCGTCCGGGCCCGTGGCGGTGGCCTGGACGGCCTGTGTGGAGTCCTGGCGCCCGTCACAGGTCAGGGTGGCCGCGGAGGTGCCGGTCAGGGCGGCGGCGAGCAAGGTGGCGTCCGGCTCGTGCTTGGCGTACGCCTCCGGATACCCGCTGCGCTGCACACGCTGGGCGGCGACGGTCAGCGGGAGGTCCTGGTAGCCCCGCACCTTGACCAGGTGCTTGTAGAACTCGCCCGCCGCGTACGTCGGGTCCAGGATCTCCTGCGGGGTTCCCCAGCCCTGCGAGGGCCGCTGCTGGAACAGCCCGAGCGAGTCACGGTCGCCGTGCTGGATGTTGCGCAGCCCCGACTCCTGGAGCGCGGTGGCGAGCGCGATCGCCACGGCCCGCTCCGGCAGCCCGCGCCCGGTGCCGACGGCGGTGATCGTCGCCGCGTTCACCGCCTGCTCGGGCGTGAACTCGTACGACGGTCCGACGGCACTGCCCGAGACGACTCTGCAGCGCGGCCCGTCGGTGCCTCCGGTGACGTACTGCACCACGAGGTAACCGGCGACCGCGCACAGGACCACGAGGGCCGCCCCGAAGCGGAGGAGGCGGCCACGGCGCTTGCGAGTAGGGGGCAACGGCTCTGGCATCCGGACAAGATACTGGAGAGTACTGAGACACCCGCGCCGGATGTGGACAGTGGGCGCGAACAGCGGGGCGTTAGGGTCGGGAGCATGGCCGACACCCCTCTTGACCTTTCGCTGGACGCAGCTCAGCTCACCGCGCAGCTCGTCGACTTCCCCTCCGAGAGCGGCACCGAGAAGCCTCTGGCGGACGCGATCGAGACCGCCCTGCTCGCCCTGCCGCACCTGACGGTCGCCCGCCACGGCAACAACGTCGTCGCCCGCACGAACCTCGGCCGTCCGGAACGCGTCATCCTCGCCGGCCACATCGACACGGTCCCCATCGCGGGCAACGTCCCCTCCCGCCTCGACGACGAGGGCTACCTGTGGGGCTGCGGCACCTGCGACATGAAGTCCGGGGTCGCGGTCCAGCTGCGGATCGCGGCGACGGTCCCCGAGCCCAACCGCGACCTCACCTTCATCTTCTACGACAACGAAGAGGTCGCGGCACACCTCAACGGCCTGGGACATGTGGCCGAGGCCCACCCCGAGTGGCTGGAGGGCGACTTCGCGGTCCTCCTGGAGCCGACGGACAACCAGGTCGAGGGCGGCTGCCAGGGAACTCTGCGGGTGCTGCTGACGTTCAAGGGAGAGCGTGCGCACTCCGCGCGCGCGTGGATGGGCTCCAACGCGATCCACAAGGCCGCTCCCGCCCTCGCGAAGCTGGCGGCCTACGAGCCGCGCAAGCCGGTGGTGGACGGTCTCGAGTTCCACGAGGGTCTCAACGCGGTGCGGGTGGAGGGCGGTGTGGCCACGAACGTCATCCCCGACTCCTGCACGCTGACGGTCAACTTCCGTTACGCCCCGGACCGCAGCGAGGCCGAGGCGGAGTCTTTCGTGCGGGACTTCTTCGCGGACTGCGGGGTCGACGAGTTCACCGTCGACGACCACACCGGCGGTGCCCGCCCCGGCCTCACCCACCCCGTCGCCCAGGCCTTCATGGCGGCGGTCGGGGGCGTCGCCCGCCCCAAGTTCGGCTGGACGGACGTGTCCCGCTTCAGCGCGCTCGGCGTGCCCGCGGTGAACTACAGCCCCGGTCAGCCGCTGCTGGCGCACAAGGTGGACGAGCGGGTGAAGGTGTCGCTGATCCCGGAGGCGGAGGAGAAGCTGAGGGCATGGCTGACGTCGTAGATGACGCGTCTCGCCGGGTTCCGCCCGGTGGCGCTTCATGGCGGACACGCGTACGTCCCCCCTCCGTAACCCGCGTAGATCTACGCTGAGACGGAAAAACCAGGCAAGCGGAGGGAGCGCACATGGCTACCGGGAACCCCGAGGGCAAGAAGCAGCCGCCGGAGGAGCAGCGCCTGGGACCTGTCCTCCGCAGGCGGGGACAGGTCACGGCGAGCACGACCGACCAGCGACTGCTGGACGCGGGCGGTCCCTCGGACTGGGTCCACACCGACCCCTGGCGCGTTCTGCGCATCCAGTCGGAGTTCATCGAGGGCTTCGGCACGCTCGCCGAACTCCCGCCCGCGATCAGCGTGTTCGGCTCCGCGCGGACGCCTGCGGACTCCCCGGAGTACGAGGCGGGCGTGCGGCTCGGCCGGGGCCTGGTGGAGGCCGGCTTCGCCGTCATCACCGGCGGCGGCCCCGGCGCCATGGAGGCGGCCAACAAGGGTGCCTGCGAGGCGAACGGCACCTCCGTCGGCCTCGGCATCGAGCTCCCCTTCGAGCAGGGGCTCAACCCCTACGTCGACATCGGCCTCAACTTCCGCTACTTCTTCGTCCGCAAGATGATGTTCGTGAAGTACGCGCAGGGTTTCGTGGTCCTGCCGGGCGGACTCGGCACCCTGGACGAGCTGTTCGAGGCGTTGACGCTGGTCCAGACCCAGAAGGTCACCCGCTTCCCGATCGTGCTCTTCGGCAGCGAGTACTGGGGCGGACTCGTCGACTGGCTCAGGAACACCCTGATCGCCCAGGGCAAGGCGTCGGAGAAGGACCTGCTGCTGTTCCACATGACGGACGACGTGGACGAGGCGGTGGCGTTGGTGTCCAAGGAGGCGGGTCGGTAGTCCCTGTGGGCTCGGAACGCCGGAGGGGCTGGGAAATCAGCCCCTCCGGCCTTTGAGGAGTGGGTGCGGAAGAACCCCTACGCCAGCCCTCGACGCGCGACCGCAGGAGGCCGGTGCCCCGCGATCGACGCCACCATGTCCAGCACCTGCCGGGTCTCGGCGACCTCGTGCACCCGGTACACCTGCGCCCCCAGCCAGGCCGACACCGCGGTGGTCGCCAGCGTCCCGACCAACCGCTCCTTCACCGGCTGGTCCAGGGTCTCGCCCACGAAGTCCTTGTTGGACAGGGACACCAGCACGGGCCACCCCGTCCCGACCATCTCCCCGAGCCGCCGGGTCGCCTCGAGACTGTGCCGCGTGTTCTTCCCGAAGTCGTGCCCGGGATCGATCATCACGGACTCCCGGGGCACCCCCAGAGCCACCGCCCGCTCGGCGAGACCCACGGTCACCCGCAGAATGTCGGCCATGACGTCGTCGTACGTCACCCGGTGCGGCCGCGTACGCGGCTCGGCGCCCCCGGCGTGCGTGCACACCAGCCCCACCCGGTACCGCGCGGCGACCTCGGCGAGCCCCGGATCGACCCCGCCCCACGCGTCGTTGAGCAGGTCCGCCCCCGCCTCGCAGACGGCCTCACCGACGGACGCCCGCCAGGTGTCGACGCTGATGATCACGTCGGGGAACCGCCGCCGCACCTCCGCCACGAACCCGACGGTCCGCCGCGCCTCCTCCGTCGCGGAGACCTCTTCCCCGGGCCCTGCCTTGACCCCGCCGACATCGATGATGGCGGCACCTTCGGCCACCGCCTGCTCCACGCGCGCGAGGGCGGGCTCGTCGAGGAACGTGGCTCCCCGGTCGTAGAAGGAGTCGGGGGTCCGGTTCACGATCGCCATGATCACCGGCTCGTGCGCGTCGAATTCACGCCTGCCCAGCCTGAGCATCGCCTGTGACCTCACTTCGTGCGTCTGTGTGTTCGGAGTCTGCGGCCGCCTGCGACCCTAACTGTCAGACTCGCATGGCACGATCGGACCCTGACACATTCGACGCCGGCGGCCGGCCGCCGGCAGGGACCATGGGGACCTCAGCGATGGTTATGTTCTTGTTCCTGGTCATCGCGCTCGCGGTCGTGGTCGCCGCGGTGACGCTCGCCGTCGTGGGCGGCGGGGAGAGCGACGGGCCGCTGCCGGACGTCACCCCCGAGCGGCTCCAGGACCCGCTGCCGCCGGACCGACCGGTGAACCGCGCGGACATCGACAGCCTGCGCTTCCCGCTGACCGCCCGCGGCTACCGCATGGCTGACGTCGACGACGCGCTCAGCCGCCTCGGCGCTGAGCTCGCCGAGCGGGACGCCCGGATCGCCGACCTGGAGTCCGCGCTGGCCGGGGCCCGCGCCGCGGCCCATGTCTCCATGGAGAAGCCTGAGCACGGCCACGGGGAGCAGCGGTGAGCGACAGTGCTGCCCTGGCCGGACCGGACGGCGCGCCGCGCTGCCCCTGGGCCCTGTCCACGCCGGACTACGTGACGTACCACGACGAGGAGTGGGGCCGCCCGGTCCACGGCGACGACGCCCTGTACGAACGCCTCAGCCTGGAGGCCTTCCAGTCCGGCCTGTCCTGGATCACGATCCTGCGCCGCCGCGAGGGCTTCCGCGCCGCCTTCGCAGGCTTCGAGATCGCCAAGGTGGCCGCGTTCGGCGAGGCCGACCGCGACCGCCTGCTGCTCGACCCGGGAATCATCCGCAACCGCGCCAAGATCGACGCGACGATGGCCAACGCGCGCGTGCTGGCCGAGTGGGCCCCGGGCGAGCTGGACGAGCTGATCTGGTCCCATGTGCCGGCTTCTCATGCGATCCCCAGGACCCTGGGAGACGTCCCGGCGGTGACTCCGGAGTCGACAGCCCTGTCGAAGGCATTGAAGAAGCGCGGCCTGCGCTTCGTGGGCCCGACGACGGCGTACGCGCTGATGCAGGCCTGCGGCCTGGTCGACGACCACTTGGAATCGTGCGTGGCGAGACGCGTTTAGGGGCCCACCCCGCGACGGCGGGTCACCGCCCCAGATACTCCGGCGTCTCCTTGTTCACGAACGCCCGCACGGCAATCGCATGGTCCTCGGACGCCCCGGCCCGCCCCTGCAGCTCGTCCTCCTTCTCCAGCGTCTCCGCCAGAGAGTGCGACAGCGCGTACGCGAGCGACTCCTTGATCGCCCCGTACGCCACCGTCGGCCCCGAGGCCAACGCCCGCGCCACCTTCTCCGCCTCCGCGGGCAGCTCGGTCGACGGCACGAGACGGTTCACGATGCCCAGCTCGTACGCGTCCTGCGCCGAGACGGTCCGAGGAAAGAGCAGCAGATCCGCGGCCCTGCCCGGCCCGACCACCCGCGGCAGCGTCCACGAGATGCCGGAGTCCGCGGTCAGCGCGACTCCCGCGAAGGACGTGTTGAAGGCGGCGGTGTCCGCCACCACCCGGTAGTCCGCGGCCAGCGCGAGCCCGAAGCCGGCCCCGGCAGCGACCCCGTTCACCCCGGCGACCACGGGCTTGCGCATCTCCGTAAGCGCTCGCACCACGGGGTTGTAGTGCTCCTTGACCGTGCTCATCACGACGTCGGACCCCTGCATCAGCAGCCCGATGTGCTCCTTGAGGTCCTGCCCCACGCAGAACGCCCGCTCCCCGGCGGCGGTGAGCAGCACGGCCCGTACGGCGTCGTCCGAGGCCGCCGACTCCACGGCCTCCCGCAGCGCGACCTTCGTGGCGACGTTCAGCGCGTTCATCGCCTCCGGCCGGTTCAGCGTGATCGTCGCGAGCCCGTCGTGCACCTCGTAGAGCACGGTGTCGGCCATGGCGTATCCCCTCCGGTGTGTCCGCTGCATCCGATGTCCGAGGGACAGCATGGCGGAGATCGCCGTCCGAGGACCGGACCGGACGTGTGACCTGCGTCAAAGAATTCCGGAGCGCTCACGACCGGCCGGGATCGGCGCAGCGGCGGAGTATCGCAGCCACATCGCCGAATTGAGTGGTTTTGCTCGCGCGCGTTGCCCAAGCGATGCCGACTGATGTTGGTCATCGGGTCCTGAGATGCGGGATAATGGCTTGGAAGCAATGTGTTCGATGCCGGTGGCGCGTGTCCCACTTTGACGCGCGTGCCCTCCCAGGGCTGTCGGCTTTGACGATGAGCTGGTTTCAGGAAGGGGAACGAGCATGGCGGCCATGAAGCCGCGGACGGGCGATGGCCCGCTCGAGGTGACCAAGGAGGGGCGGGGCATCGTCATGCGCGTTCCGCTCGAAGGCGGCGGTCGGCTCGTCGTCGAGCTGACCCCTGACGAGGCCGACGCCCTTGGCGACGCCCTCAAGAAGGTCGTCGGCTGAGCGGAAGCGACCATACCCTTTCGGCTGCCCCGGCATCTCAGGAGATGCCGGGGCAGCAGTTTTTCCCGGGCTTTTCCACGAATGGCCGTACGGCCCTCACCGGCTCAGCGCTTGACCGCGCAGAGCAGCCCGTCACCCACCGGCAGCAGTGACGGCATCAGGTCCTGGCTCTCGCGTGCGGCCCGCAGCAGCTCTCTGAGGCGCAGCACCTCCGTGGGCTGCGGTCCCGAATCCATCGTGCGGCCGTTGGCGAAGACGCCCTCGAAGACGACCAGTCCCCCCGGACGCAGCAGGCGCAACGATTCAGCGAGATAGTCCATGACCTCCTGCCGGTCGCCGTCGCAGAAGACGAGGTCGTAGCCGGCGTCGGCGAGGCGGGGCAGGACGTCCAGCGCGCGGCCCGGAATGAAGCGGGCCCGGTTGCTGGCGAAGCCACA
Source organism: Streptomyces doebereineriae (assembly GCF_031845645.1). Taxonomy (NCBI): domain Bacteria; kingdom Bacillati; phylum Actinomycetota; class Actinomycetes; order Kitasatosporales; family Streptomycetaceae; genus Streptomyces; species Streptomyces doebereineriae. Next base: position 689,331 of record NZ_JAVREZ010000004.1, on the reverse strand, counting down.
GGCGCGGAAGGCCTGGCGGGCGAACTGCTGGTGCTCCGGCTCGGGGTCGACGGTGGTCAGCACCCCGTCCGGGCGCATGCCGTGCAGCAGATGGATGCCGGAGACACCGGTGCCGGTGCCGATCTCGGCGACGGCCTTGGCGTCCACGGAGGCGGCCAGCAACCGCAGCGCCGCGCCCGTGCCGGGCGACACCGAGCGCAGCCCGGCGTCACGGGCCCGGTCGCGGGCCCAGCGCAGGGTTTCGTCCTCGGCGACATAGGCGTCGGCGAACGCCCAGCTCGTCTGCCGGTTGCCGGTAATGAGCCTCTCCTTGCCCCGTGGTTGCCTGGGCGTGACTGTATCCGTTGCCGCCGGGAACCCGCAGATGGGACCGGGCGTTTAGAGGGGTGGAGACGCACCCGGGGGGACACAGTTGGATCACAATGCCGAGCAGGCCCTCGAGCAACTGCTGACGCAGGGGACCGAGTGGTATCAGCCCAGATCAAATTCTCGTAAAACCGCTTATCCGGAGCTAACGGGCGAGGTGGCTATGGTAGGGGCTCCACTGGAGACAACCAGAGCCGACAGGGGAGGTGCGGCCGCGCCTGGAGATCGTGGGGGAGTGCTGCGGCGCTTCCTCGGATCGGCGGGCAGGCCGAAATCCGTGAACAACACTGCTGACCACAGCCACGCCGGCGACTACGCCCAGACCGCGACCTTCGCCACCGACGCGGACGGGCAGGCGTGGACTCCGCCCACCTGGGAGGAGATCGTCAGCACGCACAGCGGCCGCGTCTACCGCCTCGCGTACCGCCTCACCGGCAACCAGCACGACGCCGAGGACCTCACGCAAGAGGTCTTCGTCCGCGTCTTCCGCTCGCTGTCCACGTACACACCGGGCACCTTCGAGGGCTGGCTGCACCGCATCACCACCAACCTCTTCCTGGACATGGTCCGCCGCAAGCAGCGCATCCGCTTCGACGCCCTCGGCGAGGACGCGGCCGAGCGACTGCCCAGCCGCGAGCCCTCACCCCAGCAGGTCTTCAACGACGCCCACTTCGACGCGGACGTCCAGCAGGCCCTCGACACCCTCGCGCCGGAGTTCCGCGCCGCGGTCGTCCTGTGCGACATCGAAGGACTGTCGTACGAGGAGATCGCCGCGACCCTGGGCGTCAAGCTCGGCACCGTCCGCTCACGGATCCACCGCGGCCGTTCCCAGCTGCGCAAGGCCCTCGCGCACCGTTCGCCCGAGGCCCGCGCCGAGCGCCGCTCCTTCATGGCCAGGGTCCCCGCCTTGGGGGGAGGGGGCGCGTCCGCGTGAGTGGATCACTGCCCAAACCCGGCGAGGGGAGCCTCGCGGAACAGCATCTGGGAGACCGACTCGCCGCCCTGGTGGACGGCGAGCTGGGTCATGCCACGCGGGAGCGTGTTCTCGCGCATCTCGCCACCTGCCCGAAGTGCAAGGCGGAGGCGGACGCCCAGCGCCGCCTGAAGAACGTCTTCGCGGAGGCCGCCCCGCCCCCGCCCTCGGAGAGCTTCCTGGCCCGGCTTCAGGGCCTGCCGGGAGGTGATCCGGAGGATGGCGACAGCTCGCCGTTCGGCGGGGGAGGACTCGGAGCACTGTCGGGGCGACCCGGCGCCGCCGGAGCCTTCGGCGTGAGACGTGGCGAGCGCTTCGAGTTCGGCTACGTCCCCGCCCGCCCGCACGCCTCGGTGCTCCCGCCCTCCGCGGGCCGGGGCTTCCGCATCCATGACGTCAGCCGTCACGAGGCCGAGCGCTCGGCCTCGCGCGGCATGAGGTTCGCGTTCGTCGCCGCCGGGGCGGTGTCGCTGGCCGCGATCGCCCTGGGCGGCGTCACCACGGGGGCACCGGGCGACACCGACGCCCGCGGGGCCGGCAGCAATGTGACTCCGGCGCGCACACCGGGCACGGGAGCGGCGGTGCCGGAGAACCAACGGCGGCGTGGCGTGGGTCCGTTGCTCGCACAGGATCAGGGACAGCGGACGCTCGGCGACACCCCGGTCTCCCCGACCGAGGCGTCCGCGCCGCTGCTGCCGGGCGTCCCCGCCCAGGTCAAGGAGGCGGCTCTGCACAGCCTCACGGCGCCCGTGCTCGCCGGTGCCGCCGCCATGTCCCCTCTCATACGTCCGCTCAGCAGCACCCCGCCGCTCACCCTGACGTCCTGGTCCGCGACTTCGGACCTGTCCGCCTCCGGCCTCCCCGCCGCGCCCGTCCCCCACACGATGTCCGCGCCCACGCCTCCCAGCACCTCCCGCTGACCGGTGCCCTGCTCCGCGGCGCGTGAACCTGGTTGAATCCACAGGTAGGTCGACGTGCCGCGGACCGCGGCCGGTCAGCTGTGGGGAGAGCATGGACGAGGGGACGCCCACGAAGGCGAAATGGTGGAGCCGACCCAGGCCACGGGGGGTTTCCGGGCCGGGCGAGAGCGACACCCCGACACCAGCCACGACCGGATCCGACGCCGATTTCGTGCTGAGGGCTCCGGAGGATGGGGTGCCTGATGCGGGGGCTGGTGTGCCGGGGGCTGAGGGCGACTTCGAGTTGAGGGCTCCGTTCGGCGGGGCGAACTCGGAGGGTGACTACGAACTCACGGCCCCGCGGGACTCGTCCGTCGAGGAGGGGGACTTCGCACTGGCGCGGCCGCTGCCGACGGAGTCCCCTGCGACGGACACTCCCGTCGACGACCGTTCCACCGAGCCGGTCGACGCCGTCGGTCAGGGTCCTGCAGAGCCCGCCACGGTCCGCCCCGAGCCCGCGCACGGCTCCGACTCCACCAGCACCCCGCCGTACGGCGTACCGGGCCCCTGGGCCCCCGCTCCGCCGGTCCAGCACCCGGCGACCGCACCCGCACACGGCGCAGCGATACCCACGCCGCCTCCGCCGCCCGCCCACGCCACGCCTGTGACCGGGGACACGGTCACTTCCGGGCCGCCGAAGGACCATGACGTGCCCGGGCCGCACGGCTCACCCACGCCCACACCGCCGCAAGCGCTGTCACCAGTGCCCCGCACCCCTTGGCAGAACTACGACCCCTGGGCTCCCGTCCCCGCCCCCCTCCAGCAAACCGGCGCCGCCGTGGACACCAGGGACACCCGGCGTCGCCGAGCCCGGCGAGCGCTCCTCGCCGGCGCTCTCCTGCTCGCGCTCGTCGCAGGCGGTGTCGGTGGGGTCGTAGGGGCGTATCTCGAGCGCAATGGTGCGGGAGGGGACGTCGTGGAGTTGCCGCAGGCTGCGGAGGAGCCCAGGGGGCGGGCTCCCGACAGTGTCGCCGGGATCGCCGCCCGCGCCCTGCCCAGCGTCGTGACCCTGCATGTGAGCGGGGCCGAGGAGTCCGGTACCGGTACCGGCTTCGTGCTGGACGATCGCGGGCACATCCTGACCAACAACCACGTCGTGGAGCCGGCCGGGACCGACGGCGAGATATCGGTGACCTTTCACAGCGGGGACACCGCCAAGGCCACCGTCGTGGGACGGGACAGCGGATACGACCTCGCCGTCGTCGAAGTGAGCGATGTCAGAGGCCTGAAGCCCATGACCCTCGGCAACTCCGACAACGTCCAGGTAGGCGACCCGGTCGTCGCCATCGGCGCCCCCTTCGACCTGGAGGGCACCGTCACCGCCGGGATCATCAGCGCGAAGGAGCGGCCCATCACCGCCGGAGGCGAGAGCGGGGGCGGCACTGACGTGTCGTACGTCGACGCCTTGCAGACCGACGCCCCCATCAACCCCGGCAACTCCGGCGGCCCGCTCCTCGACTCCCGGGCCCGGGTCGTCGGCATCAACTCCGCCATCCGTTCCGCCGACGACGGATCCGGTTCCGGGACCGGGCAGGCCGGCTCGATAGGTCTCGGCTTCGCGATCCCCGTCAACCAGGCCAAGCGGGTCGCCGAAGAACTGATCAACACGGGCAAGGCGACCCACCCCGTCATCGGCGTCACCCTCGACATGGACTACACCGGCGACGGCGCCCGCGTCGGGACGAAGAGCGGTGACGGCGGACCCGCCGTGACCGAGGGCGGCCCGGGCGACAGGGCCGGGCTCGAAGCGGGCGATGTCATCACCGCGGTGGACGGCCGCCGTATCCACTCCGGCGACGAGCTCATCGTGAAGACCCGCGCCCACCGTCCCGGAGACCGCCTCGAGCTCACGGTCGAACGCGACGGCAGGGAAAAGTCCGTCTCATTGGTGCTCGGATCCTCGGACGGCGACTAAGAGAATTGAAAGAGAACCGTCAGAGGACCGATTAACAGAAACCTCACAGAGGCGGCCCCAAACCGCTCTCCACAAGGCAAACAACCCGGAAAACCGCCCACCCGCCCGCACTCGGAGCCCTCGGGACAGTACCGGTCGTACGGGAACGGCAGGTACCGTGGACCCGGCCCGGACCACGGAAGACCCGCACAGACCACCGAGGGCCGAGGACCGAGGACATCGCAAGGAGCTTCAGGTGTTCAATGACATAGGACCGCTCGAGCTGATCACGCTCGTTGTCCTCGCCGTGCTCGTCTTCGGTCCGGACAAGCTCCCGAAGGTCATCCAGGACGTCATGCGGACCGTGCGCAAGATCCGTGAGTTCTCGGAGAGCGCCAAGCAGGACATCCGCTCGGAGCTCGGCCCGGAGTTCAAGGACTTCGAGTTCGAGGACCTCAACCCGAAGACGTTCATCCGCAAGCAGCTGGACAACGACGAGCTGGGGCTCAAGGAGATCCGTAACGGCTTCGACCTGAAGAAGGAGATGGCCGAGGTCACCGACGCGGTGCACAGCACGGACACCCCCGCGGCGTCTTCCTCCGGTGGTCGGATCGACATGACCAAGAAGCCCGAGGAGCCCGGCGAGGACAACCGCCCGCCCTTCGACGCGGACGCCACCTGAGCCGTACGCACCACCGGAAGGCGCCTGCCCGAGCAGTTCGGCTCGCGGGCGCCTTTTCCCGTCGTACGTGACGCGTTTCATACCCTGCTCTCACCTCGTACGGCCTGAACGCATCCCCCATGCGCCCCGCGCGCCGGGCGGTTTCCCGGCAGCTCGGAGCGGTGTGGCTATGCTGCCGAGTTGTTGTGCGGGCCGTACGCGTACCAGCGACGCCGCCCGAAGGGGGGCGGGCCGGTCCGGTCCGACGAGAGCTAGTAGGAGGCGTCCGGCACATGGAGACGACGAGTGGGGCGGTCGCGCAGGCGCCGGCCGCGGAGGGTGGCCAGCAGGTTTCCTCCGCCCGGCGCACGGTCGACGGCTACCTTCAGGCGCCCTTTTCCTGGTACGGCCTCGACGAGGCCTTCACGGGGCCGCGCTGGCTGATGCAGGTCGGCACGTCGGCCGACGGGGCCGTCGAGCACGGGTCGATCGGGCACGGTGACGAGCCCTCGGTGAAGAACGAGGCGGGTTCCACGGCGGAGCCGAAGGAGAAGTTCGCGGTGGTCGTGACCGTCGCCGCGAACCCCTCCCGCAGGAGCGCGGACGGCACGGGGCTGCTGGAGGCCACGTCCGTCTCCTCCGCCGCCTGGCTGGCCGGGGTGGGGCTGCTGTCGTTCACCTGGCCCGGCCAGATGGACCACTCCCTGCGGGACGACTGGCTGGACCAGCAGACCGAGACGGCCTGGGTCCTGGCGGACGACCTCGAAGGAGCCGACTGGTCCACGCTGTCGCTGCCGGTGGACGGGGTGCCCACGCCCTTCCACTACCGGGAGTCGGAGTTCGGCTGGGTGCTCGCGGGCTCCACGCGGGAGGGGGTGCACGTGGGGGCGTACGGGAGAGGCATGAGCGCGTACGGGCTCGGGTTCGCGATGATCAAGGACATCTCGGCGTACGCCTAGCGCGTACGGGGGCACCGCAGGCCCGTGCGGTGCCCCACAACTGTCCTATCGGCCCAGTCGCCGCCGTACCCGCCGGACCTGGCGGTGGTCGGCGACCGCGTCGAGGAACCGGCGTCCGGCACCGGACGCGTGGGCCGGGCCCTCGAGTCGCAGCAGGGCGCCGTCGCGGACGACGGCGTACGCGACGGGGGCGCCGGACCTCGGGAGGGCGACCGGGTGGCGTCCGTCCGGGAGCCGGAGGCGAGCGGGCAGCCTCAGCCGTGCCGTCGTCCCGTCGTCACCGGCGATCAGCGCGGCGTCCGCCGTCAGGGCGGACACGGTGACCTTGAGGCGGGCCGGACCACTGGCCGCGGTCGCCGCCAGGTACGGCAGCGGGAGCGACGCCTCGCCGCGCGCGGTGTTCGCCGCGGCGGCACCGGCCGTGTCGGAACCGAGCCTTCGCCGGCGCTGGTCCACGTCGAGGGCGAGCTGGCCGCTGCCCGTCCAGTACGGCAGCGCGAGCCGCCCGCCGGTCAGCGCCGGGCCCGCGGCCGGGGCGCCCGGGGTGCCGTCGCCGGTCAGGCGGACCATGCGGTCGACGCCCAGCAGCTGGACGTACGCCCACACGTCGTGCACCCCGCGCGCCAACGGCCGCCCGCCCGCGAGCCGTTCCGGATCGAGCCGCAGCCGCCCGGACGCGACGAGCCGCGACCGCCCCTGGCCGAAGGGCTCGAGCCGCACTTCCAGGTCGCCCTCGGGGTACCACCAGTCCTCGCGGTCGCGGTCCTTGACGACCAGTTCGGCGTACGCCAGCCGGAAGGGATCGCGGGCCTCCCAGCCGTCCTCGGTCCCCGGGACCCCGGCGAGCAGCTCCGGGTCGAGCCACCGCTTCCCGTCCCGCTCGAGCAGCACCAGCGGCTCGCCGTCCCCGCGCTGCAGGTCAAGGGTGACGTCGGCGACCAGTCTGCCGCCCTTCCATCGCAGTCCGCCGACCGTGCTGCGGACCTTGACCTCACGGATGCGCTCGGCGAGGGCCACGGCGCCGTCGAAGTCACCGCGTTCGAGGAGTTCGGCGCGGAGGCGGGACAGGGTGGGGAGCCCTTCGCGTACGGCTGCCGGGAACTCCTCGATCGCCAGATGCCGGGCCGCCTCGAAGCGCTCCCGCTGTGCAGCCGGCTCCTCGCGGAGGATCTCGGGTTCGCGGGTGCGGGAGAGGATCTCGACGTGGTAGAGGCGGTGCAGGAGGCGGTTCTGCAGCGCGTCGATGTCGTCGGACGGGGGCGTGCCGTCCTTGATCTGACGCACGACGGTGCGGCAGTTGGACCAGAAGCCGTGACGCGGGTTGAAGCGATGCCGGGTGTTGTTGCCGCCGTCGTCCCGCTTCATCCAGTAGTAGCAGGGATAGTCGGCCAGGACCGAGATCCGCTCGGCCTTCAGATAGGCGGCGCTGACGAAGGCCAGGTCCTCCAGGATCCAGGGCCCCTCGGGGAACAGCAGACCGTGCTCCTCGATGAAGGCGCGCCGGAACATCTTGTGCGGCGACATGCTCTGCATGAGCTCGTCGTACTCGATGGTGCACACGTCCACCGTGTGCCGGAACAGCCGTCGGGGACGCACCATCGTGCTGGACATCTTGCCGAGGACCACGTCGGCGTCATTGTGCTTGGCGTGCTCGTACAGCCGCTCCAGGGCCTCGGGCCCGAGCATGTCGTCGTGGTCGACGAACTGGATGTACTCGCCCTCGGCGTGTCGTATGCCGAGGTTGCGGGGGGCACCCGGCCAGCCTGAGTTCGGCCGGGTGTGCACCTGAACGTTGGGGTGTACGGCCGCGAGCTTCTCCACCCGGGCCGGTGTGTCGTCCGACGATCCGTCGTCGACGTAGATGACCTCGTACTCGTCGGCGGGCAGACTCTGCCCGAGCAGCGACGGGGCACACTCGTCGACGTACTTCCCGGTGTTGTGGACGGGAACGATGACGCTGACCTTGACTCCCGGCATTCCACGGACCCTACCGGGCCCCTGGAATGCCTTCCGTCACATGCGTCTCAGAACTTGTTCCTCGGCGTGATCCCCAGCGACAACCCCGAAAGCCCCCGCTGCCGCCCACCGAGCTTCCCCGCGATCCCCCGCAGAGCAGCCCCCGCCGGAGAGTCCGGGTCCGTCAGGACCACCGGCTTGCCCTCGTCGCCGCCCTCGCGCAGGCGGACGTCGATCGGGATGGAGCCGAGGACCGGGACCGTCGCACCCGTCGTGCGGGTCAGGCCGTCCGCCACCGACTGACCGCCACCCGTGCCGAAGACGTCCACCATCTCGCCGCAGTGCGGGCACGGCAGGCCGGACATGTTCTCCACCACGCCGACGATCTTCTGGTGGGTCTGGACGGCGATGGAGCCGGCGCGCTCGGCGACCTCCGCCGCCGCCTGCTGCGGGGTCGTCACCACCAGGATCTCCGCGTTCGGGACCAGCTGGGCCACCGAGATCGCGATGTCGCCCGTGCCCGGGGGGAGGTCCAGGAGCAGTACGTCCAGGTCGCCCCAGTACACGTCCGCCAGGAACTGCTGGAGGGCACGGTGGAGCATGGGCCCACGCCACACCACCGGCGCATTGCCCGGCGTGAACATGCCGATCGAGATGACCTTCACGCCGTGCGCGGACGGCGGCATGATCATGTTCTCGACCTGGGTGGGGCTGCCGTCGGCGCCCAGCATGCGCGGCACCGAGTGGCCGTAGATGTCGGCGTCGACCACGCCCACCTTGAGGCCGTCGGCGGCCATCGCCGCCGCCAGGTTCACCGTCACCGAGGACTTGCCGACACCGCCCTTGCCGGAGGCGACCGCGTAGACGCGGGTGAGCGAGCCGGGCTTGGCGAAGGGGACCTCGCGCTCGGTCTGGCCGCCGCGCAGCGCGGTCGCCAGCTCCTTGCGCTGTTCGTCGCTCATCACGTCGAGCGTGACGTCGACGCGGGTGACGCCCTCGACGGCCGCGACCGCGTCGGTGACGCGTTGCGTGATCGTCTCGCGCATGGGGCAGCCGGAGACCGTCAGGTACACGGTCACCGCGACCGCCCCGTCGGCCCCGATCTCCACCGACTTCACCATCCCGAGCTCGGTGATGGGCCGGTTGATCTCGGGGTCGTTCACCGTCGCCAGTGCCTCGCGCACCGCGTCTTCGCTAGCCATACAGACGATGGTACGGCGCCGTACAAGCCCCCCTGTACGGCTCTCAACGGTCGTCTACGTCACGTCCCGATGGCCGATCCGACCGTTCTGCCCGGAATACGACATGCCCGTCGTGCTGCTGCCGTGCCTCCAGCTCCTTCATCAGGTCCTGGAGCTCCGAGCGGATCCAGTCGCGCGTCGCCACCTCCCCGAGGCCGATCCTGAGGGCGGCGATCTCGCGGGTCAGATACTCGGTGTCCGCGATCGACCGCTCGTTCTGCTTGCGGTCCTGTTCGAGATTGACCCGGTCCCGGTCGTCCTGCCGGTTCTGCGCGAGCAGGATCAGCGGGGCCGCGTACGAGGCCTGGAGGGACAGCATCAGGGTGAGGAAGATGAACGGATAGTTGTCGAAGCGCAGATCGCGGGGCGCGAAGATGTTCCACAGCACCCACGCGATGATGACGACCGTCATCCAGACGATGAACCGCCCGGTGCCCAGGAACCGCGCGATCCGCTCCGACAGCCGCCCGAACGCCTCCGGGTCCCACTCGGGCAGCAGCCGGCGGCGCGGTGCCCGCGGCTGGTCGAGCCGGGTGCGGGGGCGGGTGGCCGCCGTGGCCCCGGCCGGGCCGCGCTCACGGGCCGACGTCTCGCGCTCAGGCACCATGAGGGGTCCCCTCTTCGGAGTCGAACTCCGTCTCCCGCCAGTCCTCCGGCAGCATGTGGTCCAGTACGTCGTCCACGGTCACCGCGCCGAGCAGCGAGCCCGAGTCGTCGACCACGGGTGCCGCGACCATGTCGTACGTCGCGAAGAACCCGGCGACGACCGGCAGGGTCGCGTCCGGATCGAGGGCCTGCAGGTCGTCGTCGAGCATGGAGCTGACGAGGGTGTACGGCGGGTCGCGCAGCAGCCGCTGGAAGTGGACCGTGCCGAGATACTTGCCGGTCGGTGTCTCGTCGGGCGCGCGGCACACGTAGACCTGGGCGGCCAGGGCCGGGGAGAGGTCGGCGTTGCGGACGCGGGCGAGCGCGTCGGCGACGGTCGCGTCCGGCCGCAGGACGATCGGTTCCGTCGTCATCAGACCGCCGGCCGTGTGCTCCTCGTACGCCATCAGGCGCCGCATGTCGGCCGCGTCCCCCGGCTGCATCAGGCTCAGCAGCCGCTCCTGCTCCTCCGTGGGGAGCTCGGAGAGCAGGTCGGCCGCGTCGTCGGGGTCCATGGCCTCCAGGACGTCGGCGGCCCGCTCCTCCTTGAGCTTGCCGAGGATCTCGATCTGGTCGTCCTCGGGAAGCTCTTCCAGTACGTCGGCCAGGCGGTCGTCGTCGAGAGCCGCGGCCACCTCGGCGCGCCGCTTGGGGGAGAGGTGGTGCAGGACGTTGGCGAGGTCGGCCGCGCGCAGCTGCTCGAAGGTGGCGAGGAGGCTCTCGGCGCCCTGTCCGTGCTCCTCCAGCGTGAAGCCGGTGACCGCGGACCACTCGACGGTCAGCGCCTCGCCCCTGCGCCTGAACGCCCCGCCCTTGCCGCCCTTGCGCACGAAGACCCGGTCGATCTCCCAGTCCCGGCGGGCCGGCAGGTGGTGCACCGACGCGTCGAGGACGGTGACCTGTTCGTCCGTCTCCACGAGCGTGACACGCCGGTCGAGGAGCTCGCCGAAGACCAGGCGCTCGGTGGGCCGTTGCTCGAAGCGGCGGACGTTGAGCACGCCGGTGGTGATGACCTGGCCGGACTCGATGCTCGTGACCCGGGTCATGGGCAGGAAGATGCGGCGCCGGGTGGAGAGTTCGACGACCAGCCCGAGCACGCGAGGTGGCCGGCGCCCGACGCGCAGCACGACGACGAGGTCGCGTACGCGGCCGACCTGGTCGCCGTTGGGATCGAAGACGGCGACGCCGGCGAGGTGCGAGACAAAGATCCGGGGGGCGCCCGCTGCCATGGCTGTGCTTCCTTTGCGTACGGGGTGTTTCGTTCGTCGTTCGTTGTCCGGATTGCCCGCTCGGGAGGGCTTAAGGCTAGCCCGTACCGATCGGATACGCCCTGGTGAGCGGTCCGGACGGTCTGGCTCCGCCCGAGGCCCGGAGCCCCGGTACGCTGCCGTACGCCGCTGAAGGACCCTCGTCAGAAAGGCAGCCCCACCTGTGACTGCGATTCCCCAGGGCCGTGCCCGCAGGGCCGTACTGGTGAGCGCGATCTGCGCCCTGGTCGTGACGGGAACGGGGCTGACAGGATGCAGCGAGGATCCCGACGAGGGCACCAACGGGGTCGGCAAACTGCCCGCCGCCCAGATCCAGTCCAGGACCCGGGCGGCCGCCGGGTCCGCCGACGCGCTGCGCCTGTCGGGGAACGTCGTCACCAGCGGGCGTACATACAAGCTCGACATGCGCCTGAACTCCGACGGCGGCTCCGGGTCGGTCACCGCGCAAGGGGCCACCTTCCAGCTGCTGCGGATCGGCAAGGAGCTGTACCTCAAGGCGGACGCCGACTTCTGGACCCAGGAGGACGGCAAGGGCGACGGTTCGGACTCGGACGCGGCCGCCGACAAGCTCGACGGCAAGTACGTGAAGGTGCCGTCGGGCGACCCGGCGTACAAGAAGTTCAGCGGTTTCACGGACAAGGACGTTCTCCTCGACGGACTTCTGACGCTGCACGGCAGCCTGGACACCGACGGCCACCATGAGCAGGCGGGTACCCGCACGATCCGCATCACGGGTGACAAAGGCGACGGCGGCACGCTGGACGTCTCCCTGGAGGGCCGGCCGTACCCCCTGCGCCTGGCCCGGGCGGGCGGCGCGGGCACGCTGACCTTCTCGGCCTGGGGCAAGAACTTCTCCCTGACCGAACCGGGCAAGGACGAGACGGTGGACTACGGCAAGCAGCTGCCGACGTCCTAGCGTTTGCGCCGTTTCAGCAGCAGCCGCGGAAGCCCCGCCGGGATCGGCTCACGCGTGGTCGCCGGTGTCGGCAGCGGCGGTTCGGCCAGGTCGCCGTCGGGGAGCGATCCCATGATCCCCGTCGGCTCGAGCCGCAGCACCCGGCACTCGCGGGACCAACGGTCCGTCATCGCCTCGCCGTCGGGGGCGTTCAGCCGTTTCCCCTTGAGCTCGGCGACGGCCGCCTCCCACGCCTCGGATCCGGGCGCCAGTTCCACGACCTTCGCCGCCCAGGAGACCAGCCGACCGCCCTTGTCCTTGCTCCGGACGGTCACCTCGGCCGGGCCCCCGTCGGTCAGTCCGGGCAACGGCTGCTCCCCGGGCCCGTCACCGACCAGGCACGCGGCGCCTTCGTGCCACACGTGCCACAGGGCGCGGGCCGGGCCGCCGGGCCCCGCGACCCAGATGAGGCCGGACTTCTTCGTGGCCTCCTCGACGAGGGCCCGGTCGAGCAGCTCACTTGTCATGGGGCCCACCCTAGAGCCAGCCGTTGCGCTTGAGGGTGCGGTGGATGCCCAGGCAGATGACACCGGTGATCGCCATGATCACCGGATAGCCGAGCTTCCAGTGGGTCTCCGGCATGTAGTCGAAGTTCATGCCGTAGACCCCGCACACCATCGTCGGTACGGCGATGATCGCGGCCCAGGACGTGATCTTGCGCATGTCCTCGTTCTGGGCGACGGACGCCTGCGCGAGGTTGGCCTGGAGGATGGAGTTGAGGAGCTCGTCGAAGCCGAGGACCTGCTCCTGGACGCGGGCGAGGTGGTCGGCGACGTCCCGGAAGTACTTCTGGATGTCGGGGTCGACGAGCCGCATGGGCCGCTCGCTGAGCAGCTGCATGGGCCGCAGCAGCGGGGCGACGGCCCGCTTGAACTCCAGCACCTCACGCTTGAGCTGGTAGATCCGCGCCGAGTCGACACCGCGCGAGACCTTGCCGCCGCGCCCCGGGGTGAACACCTCGGTCTCCACCTCGTCGATGTCGTCCTGCACCGCGTCGGCGACCGCGACATAGCCGTCGACGACATGGTCGGCGACCGAGTGCAGCACCGCCGAGGGGCCCTTGGCGAGCAGCTCGGGGTCGTCCTGGAGCCGGTGGCGCAGCGCCCTGAGCGAGCCCTGGCCGCCGTGCCGGACGGTGATGAAGAAGTCCCGGCCGGTGAAGCACATGACCTCGCCGGTCTCGACGATCTCGCTGTTGGCGGTGAGCTCGTCGTGCTCGACGTAGTGGATGGTCTTGAAGACGGTGAACAGGGAGTCGTCGTAGCGCTCCAGCTTGGGCCGCTGGTGGGCCTGCACGGCGTCCTCGACGGCGAGCGGGTGCAGCCCGAACTCACCGGCGATACCGGAGAATTCGGCCTCGCTCGGCTCGTGCAGACCGATCCAGACGAACCCGCCGTCGCGGCGCACCTGGCGCATCGCCTCGTGCGGGCTCAGCTGCTGGTCGGTCTCCACGCGCCGGCCGTCGCGGTAGACGGCGCAGTCGACGACGGCGGAGGGTGTCGAGGGGTCGCGCGTCGCGTCGTACGCACCGGTGTCCTTGCGCAGCGAGGGGCGCGACGGCCGCACGGCGGCACGCAGGTCACGGATCATCGACATGGCAGGCTCCTTCGTGACGGGCAACAAAGGGCGCCGGCGAGGGATGGAACTACCCGGAATGGGGACGTCCTGCTGTGGGTGTTTGGCACGTCCACAAAGCGGGGAGCACCGCACCATCGCGGTGGCGAGCTTCGCTACTGATTCAGCTACTGCTGCAGATCAGACAGATCAGGCAAAACGAACGAAGTGCTCTTCCGCACGAAGACGCGAACGTGAAAGGCGGCGGTTGCCGAAAGTCACAGAGCTGCATCAGCGGCCGGAAGAACGAGTGGTACTACCAGGTCGACTTCGATCCATGACAGCCCCACCTCCTCCGGCCGGTCCCTCGTAAGGGACGATCCATTCCCGTAAGGGAGTCTCACTGGCGTCGGGACTCGATGCGCGACGCTTCTGCGTGCTGCCCCGGCGACCGGGCAAGACTATCAGCCGGCCCAAGTGTCAAGGTGCTGCTTTGCCCGGTACTGACGAGTTCTATGCTCGCCGCATGGCAGATGTTCTTCCTCTGGTCGAGGCCCGGTTGCGCAGCGCGCTGGGCGAGCCGGACGCGCGCGCGGCGGTCACGTTCCTCGGCACGGACCGCATCGAGGTGCTCCGTTTCACCGACGGGGACGTCGTCCGCTACGCCACCCTCGGCATGTCCGCCCAGCCGATGGGCGACCCCACCGCGATGCTCGCCGACCCGGTCAAGGGCCCGCGCGCCGAACTGCTGATGTCCGTACGGTCAGGGCTCGCCGACACCGACAAGGTGCTCCGCCCGCTCGCCGTGCTCGCCGCGTCCCCGCAGGTCGAGGGCGTGGTCGTGGCTCCGGGCGCCTCACTCGACGTGGGTGAACCCCTGTGGCCCGGCGCCCCGTTCACCTCGGTCCTGGTCGCCGAGCCGGGCGGACTGGTCGAGGACCTGGAACTCGACGAGCCCCTCGACCCGGTCCACTTCCTGCCGTTGCTCCCCATGACGCCGAACGAGGCCGCCTGGAAGCGCGTCCACGGCGCCCAGGCTCTGCAGGAGCGCTGGCTGACGAACGGGACGGACCTCAGGGATCCGTCCCGGAAATCCGTCCCGCTGGAGTGAGCAAGGTCACCAAGTGGTGGCCGGAAGCCGTCAGTTGGCGAAGACGGCGACACTGTCCTCGGTCGCGTGCCTCGGCTCCAGCTCCTCCGCCTCGTGTGTGAGCGCCTTCCGCCGTACGACGACCACGAGCGCGCCCAGCACCGCCGTCACCGCCGCCACCACGAACGGGATGTGGATGTCGGTCCACTCCTCGATCTTCGGCGCGAAGAAGGGCGCCGCGGCCGCCGCGAACCAGCGCACGAAGTTGTAGCCCGCGCTCGCCACGGGCCGCGGGGCGTCCGAGACGCCGAGCGCCAGCTCCGTGTAGACGGTGTTGTTCACGCCGATGAAGGCGCCGGACAGGATCGTGCAGACGATGGCCGCCGTGTGGTTGCCGTAGCCGAGGACGAGCACGTCGAGCGCGAGCAGGACGAGTGAGCCGCCGAGCACCTTGAGCGAACCGAACCTCTCCTGGAGGCGCGGCGCGGCGAACACCGAGAAGACGGCGAGCAGCACACCCCAGGCGAAGAACACGGCACCCGACTTGTACGGGGTCATGTCGAGCACGAAGGGCGTGAAGGCCAGCACGGTGAAGAACGTGTAGTTGTAGAAGAAGGACGACACCGCGGCCGAGGCGAGCCCGCCGTGGCCGAGTGCCTTGATCGGGTCGAGCAGGGACGTCTTCCGGGCCGGCTTGGGCTGTTCCTTCAGGAACACCGTGATGCACAGGAAGCCGATCGCCATCAGGAAGGCCGTACCGAAGAACGGGTAGCGCCAGCTGGCGTCACCGAGCAGCGCGCCCAGGAGCGGGCCGCAGGCCATGCCGAGGCCGAGGGCGGACTCGTACAGCAGGATCGCCGCCGCGCTGCCGCCCGCCGCCGCGCCGACGATGACGGCGAGGGCCGTGGAGACGAACAGGGCGTTGCCCAGGCCCCAGCCGGCCCGGAAGCCGACCAGCTCCTGGACCGAGCCCGAGGTGCCCGCGAGCCCCGCGAAGACCACGACGAGGGCGAGGCCGAGCAGCAGGGTCTTCTTGCCGCCGATGCGGCTGGAGACGAAGCCGGTGACCAGCATCGCGATCGCGGTGATCAGGAAGTACGAGGTGAACAGGAGGGAGACCTGGCTCGCCGTGGCGTCCAGGCCCTGGGCGATCGACGGCAGGATCGGGTCCACGAGACCGATGCCCATGAAGGCGACGACGGAGGCGCCGGCGGTCGCCCATACCGCCTTGGGCTGGCGCAGGAGGCTGGTCGCTCCCGCGTCGAAGGGGTCCTGACTGGCTCCCATCATGTGCTCCCATCCAGACGTAGATAGTTGGTATATGCACATAGTAAGTTAGAGGAGCTAATTAATGCAAGCTACATCTACTTGTCCTGGTGAACCGCTTCCGTCCGGACGGGTGATCGTCCTTGACGTGAGGGAGCGAGGGTAGGACCGTGGGGCCCTATGAGGGGCGAACCCAGTTGCCCGAAGTGTGGTGGCCGGGTCAGGGCTCCCGGACTCTTCTCCGATTCCTGGCAGTGCGATGTGCACGGGACCGTGCATCCGCTGCAGCCCGTGATCCCGCCCAGCGTCGAGGCCCTCGATGTCGTGGTGCATCGCACGCAGGTGCCGGTGTGGATGCCGTGGCCGCTGCCGGTCGGCTGGCTGTTCACGGGCGTGGCCTGCGCCGGTGACGACCGCAGTGGCGGCCGCGCCACTGCCGTGGCCTGCACGGGGCCCGGGCCGCTCGGGGGTGTCGGCGAGCTGATTCTCGTGGCCGAGGAGCTCGGGGTCGGGCTCGGGGCGCGCTACGCGGGCATCGACGGGCCGGATCCGGGGCCGTACATGAGCGTGGAGAAGCCGGCGCAGGCGAAGGTGCTCGCTGCCGGTCGGCCGACTCCGCTGTGGCATGTTTCCAGCGCGCCGGACGACCGGGCGGTGTTCGCGGGAGAGGCGCTCGGGTTGTGGCTGTGGGCGGTCGTCTGGCCCGAGCAGTCCGGCTTGCTGATGTATGACGAGCTGGTGCTCACGGATCTGCGGGACGCGGGGGCGGAAGTGGAACTGGTGCCCTGCGGGGCGCTGTCGCCCCGACTGCTGAAACCCTGACTGTAGGGGTCGCACCCTTGCGGCGGGTGTGACAGAGGAGCTGGATGATCTGGTTATCCTTGAGCGTCCTCTTCTGTTCCGTCAGCGTCTGGAGTCCGCGTCGTGCGTATCGATCTGCACTGCCACTCCACGGCCTCCGACGGGACCGACACGCCCGCCGAGCTGGTGCGGAATGCCGCCGCTGCCGGGCTGGACGTCGTCGCCCTCACCGATCACGACACGACCCGTGGCTACGGTGCGGCCATTGCCGCGCTGCCCGTGGGACTGACCCTCGTCACCGGGGCCGAGCTGTCCTGCCGGATCGGCGGGGTGTCCATGCACATGCTGGCCTACCTCTTCGACCCCGAGGAGCCGGCGCTGCTCGCCGAGCGTGAGCTGGTGCGGGACGACCGGGTGCCCCGGGCGCGCGGGATGGTGGCCAAGCTTCAGGAGCTGGGCGTGCCGGTCACCTGGGAGCAGGTGGCGCGGATCGCCGGTGACGGGTCCGTCGGGCGGCCGCATGTCGCCACCGCGCTCGTCGAACTCGGGGTCGTTGCGAGCGTCGACGACGCCTTCACCGACGGCTGGCTGGCCGACGGCGGGCGGGCCTACGTGGAGAAGCACGAGACCGACCCCTTCGAGGCGATCCGTCTGGTCAAGGGGGCCGGCGGGGTCACCGTGTTCGCCCACCCGGGCGCGAGCAAGCGCGGTCACACCGTCCCGGAGTCCGCGATCGCCGAGATGGCCGCCGCGGGGCTCGACGGCATCGAGGTCGACCACATGGACCACGACGAGGACACGCGCGTACGGCTGCGCGGGCTCGCCAAGGAACTGGGGCTGCTGACCACCGGCTCCAGCGACTACCACGGCAGCCGCAAGACGGTCGCCCTCGGCGAGTACACGACGGACCCCGAGGTGTACGGGGAGATCACGCGGCGGGCGACGGGCGCGTTCCCCGTCCCGGGAGCCGGCGGAATCTGAGGCTCGACCCCGCTTCCCGTCACCCGGCGCCGGGCCGTGCCCGGCTCCGTGTTCCACCCCCTTCGGTAAGGCCAGTTCCGTCATGTTCGACGTCGCCGTCTTCGGTTCGCTCTTCCTCACCCTGTTCGTCATCATGGATCCCCCCGGGATCACCCCGATCTTCCTCGCGCTGACCGCCGGCCGTCCCGGCAAGGTGCAGAAGCGGATGGCCTTCCAGGCCGTCTGTGTCGCGGGCGGCGTCATCGCCGTCTTCGGGCTCCTGGGCCACCAGATCCTGAACTACCTGCACGTCTCCGTGCCCGCGCTGATGATCGCGGGCGGGCTGCTGCTCCTGCTGATCGCGCTCGACCTGCTCACCGGCAAGACCGACGAGCCGAAGCAGACCAAGGACGTGAACGTGGCGCTCGTACCCCTCGGCATGCCGCTGCTGGCGGGCCCGGGTGCGATCGTCTCGGTCATCCTCGCCGTGCAGAAGGCCCACAGTGTCGCCACGCAGGTCTCGGTGTGGACGGCGATCCTCGCCATCCATGTCGTGCTGTGGCTGGTGATGCGGTACTCGCTGCTGATCATCCGGGTCATCAAGGACGGCGGGGTCGTGCTGGTGACACGGCTCGCGGGCATGATGCTCTCCGCGATCGCCGTACAGCAGATCATCAACGGGATCACCCAGGTGGTCCAGGCGAGCTGAGCGGCCATGGGTATGCGCAGAGCCCCCGCCCGGCGTCGATGCCTGGCGGGGGCTCTGAAGCTTCGGCGGTGATCCGCGTCTGTTACGAGGCCGAGGTGTCGGCCGGACGGATCCAGAGCCGCTGTCCTATGGCGGCGGCCTGCTGAACGATCCGATTGACGGAGGCGGCGTCCACGACAGTGCTGTCCACGGGCGTGCCGTCGACGTCGTCGAGTCGCATGATTTCGAAGCGCATGGCTTCTCCCTTCGTCTGGTCATCCTCCTGCGGAGAATTACTGCGTACATGAGGAGTCAACGGGGTGCGTGTTACAAACATTCCCTACGCTAAAGAAATTTTTCGAACGGCTAACTACTGACCGGTAAGTGAGTCTTCGGAGACTCCTTGGGACCGGTTGTGTTCACAGCGTGACCGCCGGGACAATGGTGGCGATGAACGACGACCTGGCGCCCCTGAGTGCCCGCATCGACCGCACCAACGAGCTGCTCACGCGCATGCTCGCCGAGGTCGCGAAGACGCCCTCGACGCATGCGATCTTCGTCGACGCGGGATACCTCTACGCGGCCGCGGGACGACTCGTCGCCGGCACCGAGGACCGTCGCGCCTTCGACCTCGACGCCGAGGGCCTGATCGAGGCCCTCATCGACCGGGCCCGCACCATCTTCGCGGACAGCAGACTGCTGAGGGTCTACTGGTACGACGGCGCGAGACGCCGCATCCACACGTCGGAACAGCAGTCCATCGCCGAACTCCCGGACGTGAAGGTCCGGTTGGGCAACCTGAACGCCAACAACCAGCAGAAGGGCGTCGACTCGCTGATCCGCTCCGACCTGGAGTCCCTGGCCCGGCACCGCGCGATCAGCGACGCGGCACTCCTGGGCGGAGACGAGGACCTGGTCTCGGCGGTCGAGGCGGCCCAGGGTTACGGCGCCCGCGTGCACCTGTGGGGCATCGAGGCACCGGAGGGCCGCAACCAGGCGGAACCGCTCCTCTGGGAGGTCGACAGCCAGCGCACCCTCGACCTCGACTTCTTCAAGCCGTACGTCTCCCGGCGGGCGGCTGTGCCCTACGAGGCGACGACCACCCGGCCCACCCGCGACGACGTCCGTTTCGTGGGAGCGCAGATCGCCGCGAAGTGGCTTGGGGAGCGGGGGCGGGCGGCGCTGCAGGAGCTGCTGCCCGGCCATCCGTATCTGCCGGGCTCGGTGGACCAGGACCTGCTGGTGGAGGCGGAGGTGCTTCTCCAGTACTCACTGCGGGGGCAGGCGGATCTGCGACGGTCACTGCGGGACGGGTTCTGGGAGCACTTGCAGGGGCAGTACTGACCACTCGCCCCGCTCAACGGCCGACGCTGTCCCAGAAGTCGGCCAGGGCGTGGGCCATGGGGAGGGGCTGGTCGGCGTTGGGGGAGTGTTCGGCTCCCGGGATCACCGTGCGGCGGGCGCCCAGTCGTACGGCCATGTCGTCGAGGAGAGGCACCGGCCAGGTGTCGTCCTGCGATCCGGACAGGACGTGGAACGGCAGCGGGACGGCGGCGAGTTCGCCGACCCGGTCCGGCTCGGTGCACAACTGGCGGCCCGTCGCGAGGAGTTGGGCGGGCCTGTTGCCGAGCCAGCGGCGGCGGAGCTGTTCGTCGTCCCCGATGCCCTTGGCGGGGCCGCCGACCTCCTCCGGCGGTCCCATGGCCAGGATCGCGTCCCACACCTCGGTCATCGTCATCACACCGAGCGCGTCCCGCAGCAGCTTCACCCGCTGCTGCTGGGAGTCGGAGATCTGCGCGGGGCCCGAGGAGACGAGGGTGAAGGACAGGAAGGGGGAGTGGTCGAGCAGTACGGCAGCGCGCGCGATCTGACCGCCCAGGGAATGCCCGAGCAGCTGCACGGGTGCGTCGAGGGCGGCGGCCTGGGCGAGCACGTCCCGCGCCAACTCGCCTCGCACGTAGGCGGATTCGTCGGTCTCCGGCCCGTCCGACTCGAACTGTCCCCGCCCGTCCACGGCCACGACCCGGTATCCGCGCGCCGTGAGCGGCTCGTGCAGCAGCGTGAAGTCCTCCTTGCTCCCCGTGAATCCGGGCAGCAGCAGCGCGGTGCCCTTCTTCGCGACACCGGGGGGCACGGCCGAGTCCACGACCGCGAACTCACCGCGGGCGGTGCGCAGGGGGTAGGCACGGGCGCCGGGGGGCGGGGTGAAGACGGCTCGGGTGCTCACGGGGTGAGGGTATCGGGCGGTCGGCGCCGTAGGGGTGGCGCGGAGCGCGTTCTCGGGCGGCTGCGGGTTCGTCGTGGCTTGACGCGCAGTGGTGGGCGTGGTCGGCGTCGTCTGCCACGGGCGGTGCGGTGCGGGAACGCCGACGGCCCGGCCCCAGGTGAAGGGGCCGGGCCGTCGGTGTGGGATCAGCTGTCCGCGGGCTCCGCGGCGGCCGTCTTGCGGGCCCGGCGGCGCGGTGCGGCGACCTTCGGCTCCTGGTCCGCCTGGGCCGGGATGTCGGCGGTCACCGCCGGCTCGGCGGCCTTGCGGGTGGTACGCCGACGGGGCGTGGCCTCGACGGTGTCCGCGACGACCTCGGCGGTGGCCGCGCTCTTGCGGGTACGACGCGGCTGGACCTCCGCGGTCTCCGCCGTGTCGGTGGCCTCCGTCTTCGCGGTCGCGGCCGTGGTCTTGCGGGTGCGGCGCGGCTTGGTGGCCGTGCCTTCCGCGGTGTCCACCGCCGTCTCGGCCGCCTTCGCCGAGCTCGCCGTCTTTCGCGTACGCCGCGGGTTGGCCACCTCGACCGCCTCCGGTTCCTGGACCGCCTGGGCCGGGATGTCGGCGGTCACGGCGGGCTCGGCGGCCTTGCGGGTACGGCGGCGCGGCTTGGCTTCCGTGGCCTCGGCCGTGTCCACGGCGGCTTCTGCGGCCGGTGTGGCGGCTGCCTTGCGGGTGCGGCGCGGCTTGGCCTCGGTGGCCTCGGCCGTGTCCACCGCGGTCTCGGCGGGGGGCGTGGCCGCGGCTGCGGTCTTGCGGGTGCGCCGGGGCTTGGCCTCCACGGCCTCCGCTGTGTCGGCGGTGGTCTCCGGCGCCGCGGTCGTGGTCTTGCGGGTGCGGCGCGGCTTGGTGGCCGTGCCTTCCGCGGTGTCCACTGCCGTCTCGGCGGGAGCCGCGGTAGCTGCCTTCCGCGTCCGCCGCGGCTTGGCCTCCGTGGCCTCGGCCGTGTCCACGGCGGCCTCAGCGGCCGGAGCCGCCGTCTTGCGCGTACGGCGCGGCTTCGTGGCCGGAGCCTCCGGAGCGGCCTCGGTGACCGGAGCGGCCTCCGTGACCGGCGTGGTCTCGACGACCGTCTCCACGGCGGCCGGTGTCTCCGCGGACCTGCGGGTCCGGCGGCGGCGCGGCTTGGCCGGGGTCTCGGTATCGAGGGACGGGCCCTCCGCCGCCGTGACGGCGGACTCCGCGGCCTCGGAGACGGCCGGCTCGACCGCCGCCGCTGCCGTGGTCACCGTGGCCGGCGCCGAGTCGGACGCCCCGCCGCGGGTGCGGCGACGACGGCGCGGGGTGCGGGTCGCGGCGGTGTCCTCGACCGCGGTGGTCTCCGACGGGGCGACCGCCTCGGCGGGGGCCGTCACGTCCGGCGCCGTCCCACCACGGGTACGACGGCGACGGCGCGGCGTACG
Organism: Streptomyces doebereineriae; assembly: GCF_031845645.1. Classification (NCBI taxonomy): domain Bacteria; kingdom Bacillati; phylum Actinomycetota; class Actinomycetes; order Kitasatosporales; family Streptomycetaceae; genus Streptomyces; species Streptomyces doebereineriae. The sequence goes on along the minus strand of NZ_JAVREZ010000004.1, from coordinate 667,429 downwards.
CTCCGAACGCTCGCTGTCGGCGGCGCGGGACTCGTCCCGGCCACCACGCCCGCGACCCCGGTCACGGTCACCACGGCCGCGTGCACCGCGTCCGCCCGGCTCGCCCAGGTCCTCCAGCTCCTCCGCGGCGAGCCCCGCGCGCGTGCGGTCGGCCCGCGGCAGGACACCCTTGGTGCCCGCGGGGATGCTCAACTCCTCGTAGAAGTGCGGGGAGGTGGAGTACGTCTCCGGCGGATCGTTGAAGTTGAGCTCGAGCGCCTTGTTGATCAGCTGCCAGCGCGGGATGTCGTCCCAGTCGACGAGGGTGATCGCGATGCCCTTGGCACCCGCGCGACCGGTACGGCCGATGCGGTGCAGGTACGTCTTCTCCTCTTCGGGAGACTGGTAGTTGATGACGTGCGTGACGCCTTCGACGTCGATACCGCGGGCGGCGACGTCGGTGCAGACGAGGACGTCCACCTTGCCGTTGCGGAAGGCGCGCAGCGCCTGCTCACGGGCGCCCTGGCCCAGGTCGCCGTGGACCGCGCCGGCGGCGAAGCCGCGCTGCTGGAGCTGGTCGGCCAGGTCGGCCGCGGTGCGCTTGGTGCGGCAGAAGACCATGACCAGTCCCCGGCCGTCGGCCTGCAGTATGCGCGCGACCATCTCGGGCTTGTCCATGTTGTGCGCGCGGTACACATGCTGCTTGGTGTTCGCGACCGTCCTGCCCGCGTCGTCGGGCGAGGTGGCGTTGATGTGCGTGGGCTGCGACATGTAGCGGCGCGCGAGACCGATGACCGCGCCCGGCATGGTCGCCGAGAACAGCATCGTCTGGCGGCGGGCCGGCAGCATGTTGATGATCTTCTCGACGTCGGGCAGGAAGCCCAGGTCGAGCATCTCGTCGGCCTCGTCGAGGACGAGCGCCTTGATGTGGCCGAGGTTGAGCTTCTTCTGGCCCGCGAGGTCCAGCAGTCGTCCCGGGGTGCCGACGACGACGTCGACGCCCTTCTTGAGGGCCTCGACCTGGGGCTCGTAGGCGCGGCCGCCGTAGATGGCGAGGACGCGTACGTTGCGCACCTTGCCCGCGGTCAGCAGGTCGTTGGTGACCTGGGTGCACAGCTCGCGCGTGGGGACGACGACGAGCGCCTGCGGGGCGTCGGTGAGGTCCTCGGGCTTGGCGCGGCCGGCCTCGACGTCGGCGGGGACGGTGACGCGCTCGAGGAGCGGAAGGCCGAAGCCCAGCGTCTTGCCGGTGCCGGTCTTGGCCTGGCCGATGACATCGGAGCCGGAGAGGGCGACCGGGAGCGTCATCTGCTGGATGGGGAACGGGTTGATGATGCCGACGGCTTCGAGGGCCTCGGCCGTCTCGGTGAGAATCCCGAGATCGCGGAAGGTCGTAGTCAGGGTGCTGCCTCTTCTGTGTGCGCGGTGCGAGGCGAGCGCGGGGGGTCGTCTACCGTGCTGGGGACGTCGGCTGCCTTACGGGCTAAGCCGTAATGGCACGGGACCACTGCCGACGCTCTAGCGCTCGTACCGCTGAGGGTCCCCCTCCGAACTCCGTACGCACTGTGCCGTACGGGCGAGGAGGGCTGTCGGGTCGGAGCCGATCGGGCCACCGACCGGGCATCCTCATACGTGCGGCCTGTCGAGGTTCGGTGCACTCATGAAGTGCCGTCGTGCCAGCAGGCGCATTACCACCATACCCCGGAATCGTGCACATGCGATGGCCGATTTGGTCACGTAGTCGTCGTCACACTGATTGACCAGGGCCTTCCGCCGTCCGGAGAGCGGGCTATTGTGCGCTTCATGACGACCTCTGACAAGCCCGACAACGCCTCCGAGACCCCTGCCGAACCCACCGGAGTCGCCGCCCAGGACTGGACGAAGGCCTCCGCCGACCCGCAGTACCGAGCCGCGGTCGTCGACCTGCTCGGCGCGCTCGCGTACGGCGAACTGGCGGCCTTCGAGCGGCTCGCGGAGGACGCGAAGCTGGCGCCGACGCTGGCGGACAAGGCGGAGCTGGCGAAGATGGCGTCGGCCGAGTTCCACCACTACGAGAAGCTGCGTGACCGGCTGACCGAGATCGGCGAGGAGCCGACGCTCGCGATGGAGCCGTTCGTCGCGGCGCTCGACGGCTTCCACCGGCAGACGGCTCCGTCGGACTGGCTGGAGGGGCTCGTCAAGGCGTACGTCGGCGACTCGATCGCCAGTGACTTCTACCGGGAGGTCGCGGCGCGGCTCGACGCGGACTCGCGCGAGCTGGTGCTGGCCGTCCTCGACGACACCGGGCACGCCGGGTTCGCCGTCGAGAAGGTGCGGGCGGCGATCGACGCGGACCCGCGGGTGGGCGGCCGACTGGCCCTGTGGGCACGGCGGTTGATGGGGGAGGCGCTGTCGCAGTCGCAGCGGGTCGTCGCCGACCGGGACGCGTTGTCGACGATGCTCGTGGGTGGGGTCGCCGACGGGTTCGATCTCGCCGAGGTGGGCCGGATGTTCTCGCGGATCACCGAGGCGCACACGAAGCGGATGGCTGCGCTGGGTCTGGCGGCTTAGCGCCCAGCGGCTCGGGGGCTGTGCGTTCGTTGTGGCCGGTCGCGCAGTTCCCCTACGCCGGCGCTGATCGGCGCAGTCTGCCGTTCGGCCGCAGGAGCAGGGACAGTGACGCCACCGAGACCACTGCCGCGCCCAGGAGGATCAGCAGGAGGTTGCCCGGGTCCAGCGCGGTGTGGGTCACGAAGGCGCCGAAGAGGGCTCCCGCGGTGCCCGTCGCGAGGACCAGAGAGCGGGTCGGCAGGCGGTGGGCGAGGCGGTGTACCGCCACCCCTGCCAGTACGAGACCGAGCAGTGCGGAGCCGAGCGCTTCGATCAACATCATGGGGTCCCTCCCACACGGCCACACTGCGCATCACGGTCGTAGCCCGTCATACCCGTGACCTGCGGAATGCAATCCTCCTCCGTGTGTTCCCCGTGCTCCATACGTGGAGAAAAGAATCTTGCCCGCGGCACGAAGAGGGGCCCGGCGACTTCCGGTCGCCGGGCCCCTCTTCGTCTGACTGCCTACAGCGCGCCGAAGCCCACCTTGCGCGGAGCCGGCTCACCGAGCTCGACGTACGCCAGACGGTCGGCCGGGACGAGGACCTTGCGGCCGTGCTCGTCCACCAGGCTCAGCAGCTGAGACTTGCCGGCCAGGGCCTCCGCCACCGCCCGCTCGACCTCCTCGGCGCTCTGACCGCTCTCCAGAACGATCTCGCGGGGCGCGTGCTGCACGCCGATCTTGACCTCCACGGCTATGTCCCTCCGACGGTCAGTGAAGTGCGCGGCCTTCCGCGCCGTACCCAGCACACATTAGCCCGGTGAGGGGACGTACACGTTCCGCGCAAGAACGCCAACAGCGAACAACGGACGGGAACAAACGACCCGCACGCGCGCGTGCGGGTCGAAGAGGTGGTCCCGGTGGTGCTCTCAGTGGTTGTCCGTGCCGTGCAGCGGGAATCCGGCGATGCCCCGCCACGCCAGTGACGTCAGCAGCTGGACCGCCTGGTCGCGCGGGACGCTGCGGTCGCTGTGCAGCCAGGACCGGGCCACCACCTGCGCGAGGCCACCGAGGCCCGAGGCGAGCAGCATCGACTCCGCGCGCGAGAGTCCGGTGTCCTCCGCGATGACCTCGGAGATCGCCTCGGCGCACTCGACGGTGACCTTGTCGACGCGCTCGCGCACCGCGGGCTCGTTCGTCAGGTCCGACTCGAAGACCAGGCGGAAGGCGCCGCCGTCGTCCTCGACGTACGCGAAATAGGCGTCCATGGTCGCCCGCACGCGCTGCTTGTTGTCGGTCGTCGACGCGAGCGCGGTGCGTACCGCCAGGATCAGGGACTCGCAGTGCTGGTCCAGCAGCGCGAGATAGAGGTCGAGCTTGCCCGGGAAGTGCTGGTAGAGCACCGGCTTGCTGACGCCGGCGCGCTCGGCGATGTCGTCCATCGCGGCCGCGTGGTAGCCCTGCGCCACGAAGACTTCCTGCGCGGCGCCCAGCAGCTGGTTCCGTCGGGCACGGCGCGGCAGGCGCGTCCCGCGCGGGCGTGCCGCCTCTGTCTGCTCGATGGCTGTCACGCCGCCTCCCAATGTCGTCCACATGCGGTGTGCGCCGCGCCGCCATCGTACTTTTCGGTAACCGTGCTGTGCGCGGTACGAACGCAGAATTTCACGGACCGGACGGTGATGAAAACCGCCCAAAGGTTTCAAATGGTCATCTAGTGGGCAGTGGCCGCCCCGTTCCTGCTCCGGAATGCGCTGATGAGTGCTTTGTCGGCCGCCCGGCGCCGGGCCGACGTCACCGATAGTCGTCCTCGTCGAGCGAGACGACCCTGGCCTGTTCGACGAGGTCGGCCTCGTTGGCCCGGTCGGGGTCGACGCCGGTCAGGGGGTCGTCGCGGTCGGGCGCGACGTCGGTGCGCTGCTCGGCCGCGTCGACCTCGGGGGCCTCGACGTCGCGCTCGGCGACGTCGTCCTCCTCGAAGGCCTCGGAGTCGGTGAAGGCCTCGGGGTCGGTGGGGTCGTAGGCCATGGTGGGCTCCCTTCCTAGAACGTCCCTGAGGTACACAGGGGGCCACATTCGGGTGCCCTGCGTACGAGCCTAGGAGACACACGATCTGGACGCCATGCGATGGACGTGCCGCCGCCGCGCACCCGTCGTACATGTGCTCTGTGATGGCGAACACATGAACCAGTGCGTGATCGTCTCGTAACATTGCCGCATGTCTTCGACCGAGCTGCCCTTTGTGCCGCCCGCCACCGTCCTTCCGAAGGTGGCGCCCGTCAGGGTCGGTGAGGGCGAGCGGATCAGGTCGGTGGGGCTGCCGGGGATCACTCTGACGGTGCGTTCGAGACCACCCGCGCGTGAGGGGCTGCCGCCCGCGTTGTACGTCCATGGCCTGGGCGGTTCCTCGCAGAACTGGTCGGCGCTGATGGAGCAGCTGGAGGGCGACGTCGACGGCGAGGCCGTCGATCTGCCGGGCTTCGGTGACTCCCCGCCGCCGGACGACGGCAACTACTCGATCACCGCGCACGCGCGCGCGGTGATCCGTTTTCTCGACGCGTCCGGCCGCGGCCCCGTCCACCTCTTCGGGAACTCCCTCGGCGGCGCGGTGTCCACGCGCGTGGCAGCGGTGCGGCCCGACCTGGTGCGCACCCTCACCCTCGTTTCACCGGCCCTCCCGGAGATCCGCGTCCAGCGCACCGCCGTGCCCACGGGGCTGCTGGCGGTGCCCGGCGTGGCCGGTCTGTTCACCCGGTACAGCAAGGACTGGACGGCCGAGCAGCGCGTCCGCGGGGTGACGGCCCTGTGTTACGGCGATCCCGGGCGGGTCACTCCGGAGGGCTTCCGGTACGCGGTGGAGGAGATGGAGCGGCGGCTGCAACTGCCGTACTTCTGGGACGCGATGACGCGTTCCGCGCGCGGGCTGGTGAACGCGTACACACTGGGCGGCCAGCACGCGCTGTGGCGCCAGGCCGAGCGTGTTCTCGCGCCCACGCTCCTCGTCTACGGCGGCCGCGACCAGCTCGTCGGCTTCCGCATGGCCCAGAAGGCGGCCCGGGCCTTCCGCGACTCCCGACTGCTGACCCTGCCGGAGGCGGGGCACGTGGCGATGATGGAGTACCCGGAGACGGTGGCTGGGGCGTTCCGGGAGTTCGCCGCGGACGGGGCGACTTCCGACGGTTCCGTGGGAGGCTCTGACAGGCGTGACGGCTCCGTGGGCGCCTCCGGTGAGGGGGCCTCAGGTGACGGGCGCGATATCGCGACGGCCTCCGGTGACGGGGCCGACGCCACGACTGTGGGGAGCTGAGGCGGGGCGTGGGACGCCACAGTCGACGCGGGCCCGCTCCCAAGAAGGGGCCCGACAAGGGCAGTTCCGGCCAGGGTGATTCGGGCGGGACGGGCGCCGAGGGTCTTGGCAGGGAGGCGAGGGGCCGGGCGGGCGCCGAAGGGGCGCGGGGCGTCACGGGTCCCGGCACGGAGGGGACGGACCGGGCGGGCGCCGCGGGAGTGCGGGGTGCCACGGGTCTCGGCAGGGAGGCGAGGGGCCGGGCGGGCGCCGAAGAGTCGCGGGGCGCCACGGGTCTCGGCACGGAGGCGACGGGCCGGGGACGGATGCCGACTTCCTCCGCTCCGGCGCCGCAGGCTGCTCGGCAGAGGACGCAGGGAGGCCGGGGGCCGGACCGCGGGGGACCCGGGGCCGGACCCGGGGTCGAGGCTGCCGGGTATCGGGTGCCTGCGCAGGGCGGCCCGCGGCTTCCCGATGGCACGCCCGCACATGGTTTCCCGCGGCTTCCTGACGGCACGCCCGCGCACGGGTTTCCCCGGGTCTCGGACGGCACGCCCGCACATGGTTTCCCGCGGCTGCCCGACGGTACGCCGGCGCGCGGGGTCCCTCGTGTGGCCGACGGTCCGTCAGGCCAAGGCGGGCGGCGGTTGCCGGAGGGGACGCCCCCGCACGGTTTCCCGCGGCTGCCCGACGGCACCCCGGTCCATGGCGTCCCCCGGGTGCGTGGTGGCCATCCCGAGCAGCGTGAATCCGGGGACGGCTGGGGGGAGTTGAGCGGTCGGGGGCCGGACGGGTACGCCGCCGGACCCGGAGCCGCTCCTCCGCGGCAGCGGCAGGGCCCGTCGGGATCGAGGTCGGGGCCACGACAGGATTACCTCGACGCGTTCACCGACGAGGTCGATGTCTTCGCGCCCGGCGGCCCTCGTGGCCCTGGTGGGCCCCGTGGCCCTGTTCCCGCGAGCCGTCCCGTCACGGGGGCTCGCGCGTCAGCCTCCGCGTACCCCGCCACCGCGCACCCCTCCGACCCGTACGGCTCGGTCACCGACTGGCCCGACGACACCGACAGCGACGAGGACGTCCGCGCCGACCCCGGTGAGGCGCCGCCGGCCGACCCCCCGCCGGCCAAGGGCGACAAGGGCCGGGCCTTCACCGGCATCGCGGCCGCCGCCGTCGTCACCGTGCTCGCCGTCGTCGTGGCAGGACAGGTCACCGACGGCCGCGACACCCCCGTGGGCACACAGTCCGCGACCGACCAGGCCCGGGACGCCCGCGACTCCGCCACGGGCGCCGACGGGCAGCCGACGCCGTCCACCTCGGCCAGTGTGGCGACGCTGACGTACGAACAGGCGATGGGCACCAAGTACCCGCTCAGCGCCAAGCTCGACGGCTCGGGGAAGTTCGACGCGATCCAGGGGGTCGACAAGGCGCCCGGCAAGGGACAGAAATACACCTACCGCGTGGACGTGGAGCAGGGGCTCGGACTCGACGGCGCACTCTTCGCCGAGGCCGTGCAGAAGACGCTCAACGACGATCGCAGCTGGGCCCACGGCGGCGCCCGGACCTTCGAGCGCGTCTACTCGGGCAAGCCCGACTTCGTGATCACGCTCGCCAGTCCCGGCACCACGGCCGACTGGTGCGCCAAGTCCGGCCTCGACACCACCGAGGACAACGTCTCGTGCGACTCGGCCGCCACCGAACGCGTGATGATCAACGCATATCGATGGGCGCAGGGATCAAGCACATACGGTGATCAGATCCATGCCTACCGTCAAATGTTGATCAACCATGAAGTCGGTCACCGCCTCGGCTACTCCCATGTCACCTGCGACAAGAACGGCGAACTCGCGGCGGTGATGCAGCAGCAGACCAAGTTCCTCAACCACGACGGGATCCACTGCCGGGCCAACCCCTGGCCGTACCCCGGGAGTTGACGGATGGCGTCCATGTCACATTGACATGGGTTGATTCGGTCGTACATATTGCTGCGCATGTGGTCTAGTCATGCCGTCGAGAGCAGCGCCGCCATCCAGCTGGCGCTCATCGGTGTGACCCCGCTCTGCGTGGCCGACATTCTCTGTCGCTGACGCCCGCCCCCAGGCGCGCGCGTCGCGAATCCCGCACTTCTCCGTGACCTCGGTCATGGCTCTTTCGACGACCCGACGCCGGGGCAGACGTCTGTCCACTTTCGTCTCACCCTTCGTCAATCTGTCTCGACATTCGAGACTCGTCATTCGAGAGGTCGTCTCCGATGCGTCCACCGTCCCTCACAACGCGCCGTGTGGCAGCGGTATCCGTAAGCCTGGTTCTGGCAGCGGGCGCCGCCGCCTGCGGCCCTGAGGACAACGATGCCAAGAGCTCCGGCGGCGACTCCACGCCCCACAAGGGCGGCACCCTCACGGTGCTGAACTCCAACCCGCAGCAGGACTTCGACCCCGCCCGCCTGTACACCTCCGGCGGCGGCAACGTGCCCTCGCTCGTCTTCCGCACCCTCACCACCCGCAACCGCGAGAACGGCGCCGCCGGTACCGAGGTCGTCCCCGACCTCGCCACCGACACCGGGCGCCCCAACAAGGACGCGACCGTGTGGACGTACACGCTGAAGGCAGGGCTCAAGTACGAGGACGGCACCGCGATCACCTCGGCCGACATCAAGTACGGCATCGAGCGCTCCTTCGCGCCCGAACTCTCCGGCGGCGCCCCCTACCTGCGGGACTGGCTGGTCGGCGCGGCGGACTACCAGGGGCCGTACAAGGACAAGAAGGGTCTCGCGGCCATCGAGACGCCGGACGCCCGCACCATCGTCTTCCATCTGAACAAGCCCGAGGGCGAGTTCCCGTACCTGGCCACGCAGACGCAGTTCACGCCCGTCCCGAAGGCCAAGGACACCGGTACGAAGTACGAGGAGCACCCCGTCTCGTCCGGCCCGTACAAGGTCGTCACGAACGAGAACGACGGTGAGCACCTCGTCCTGGAGCGCAACACGTACTGGTCCACTGCCACGGACGCCGAGCGCAAGGCGTACCCGGACAGGATCGATGTCAAGTCAGGGCTCGACTCCTCGGTGATCAACCAGCGGCTGTCGGCGTCCCAGGGCGCGGACACCGCCGCGGTCACCACGGACACCAACCTCGGCCCGGCCGAACTCGCCAAGGTGACGGGCGACAAGGAGCTCGCCTCCCGCGTCGGCACCGGGCACTTCGGCTACACCAACTACATAGCGTTCAACCCGACGGTCAAGCCGTTCAACAACGTCAAGGTGCGGCAGGCGATCTCGTACGCCATCGACCGGTCCTCCGTGGTGAACGCGGCCGGCGGCAGCGCGCTCGCGGAGTCCGCCACCACCTTCCTGCCGAACCAGAAGTCCTTCGGCTACGAGCCGTACGACCTCTTCCCGGCAGGTGCGACGGGCAACGCGGCGAAGGCCAAGGAGCTGCTGAAGGAGGCCGGACACCCGAACGGGCTCACGGTCACGCTCACCCACTCCAACGCCAAGGACTTCGAGACCAGCCCCGAGATCGCGACCGCGATCCAGGACGCGCTCAAGAAGGCCGGCATCACGGTCAAGCTCCAGGGCCTGGAGGACAACGACTACTCGGACACGATCCACAGTGTGAAGACCGAGCCCGGCTTCTTCCTCGCCCACTGGGGTGCCGACTGGCCCTCCGGCGGCCCCTTCCTCGCCCCGATCTTCGACGGCCGTCAGATCGTCAAGGACGGCGCGAACTTCAACACGGGCCTGCTCAACGACAAGTCGGTCAATGACGAGATTGACGCGATCAACAAGTTGACCGACCTTGACGCTGCCGCCAAGCGGTGGGGCGCACTGGACAAGAAGATCGGCGAGCAGGCACTGACCGTGCCGCTGTTCCACCCGGTCTACAAGCGTCTGTACGGCAAGGACATCAAGAACGTCGTGATCAGCGACTGGACCGGTGTGCTGGACATCTCGCAGGTCGCGGTCAAGTAACCCGATGAGCGAGGCACTTGTCGCCACCGAGGTTCCCGAGGCGTCCGCCTCGGGGGCCTCGGGGGCCCGTCAGTTCTGGCGGCGGCTGCGGGCGCAGCGCGCCGCCATGGTCGCGGCGTCCGTCGTCGCGCTGCTCGTCCTGGTGGCGCTCGCGGCGCCCCTGCTCACCGCGCTGGAGGGCCAGGACCCGACCACCTACCACCCCTCCCTGGTGGACTCCGCGCGCGGCGGCGTGCCCATCGGGTCCTTCGGAGGCATCGGCGCGGACCATTGGCTCGGCGTCGAACCGCAGACCGGACGCGACCTGTTCGCGCGCCTGGTGTACGGCGCCCGGGTCTCCCTGGGCGTCGCGCTGACCGCGACCGCCGTACAGGTCCTCCTCGGTGTCGTCGTGGGCGTCGCGGCCGCGCTCGGCAACCGATGGGTTGATCAACTGTTGAGCCGGATCACCGACATCATCGTGGCCATGCCGCTGATGATCATGGCGTTGGCGCTGCTGGCCATCGTGCCGAGCAGCTTCCCGCGGCCGGTCCTGGTCGCGCTCATCATCGGTTTCGTCGCCTGGGGCACGATCGGCAAGATCGCGCGCGCCCAGACCCTCACCCTCAAGGAACTCGACTACGTGGCCGCCGCCCGGCTGAGCGGCTGGGGCACCGTGCGGATCGCCCGCCGGGAACTGCTCCCCGGTCTCGCCGCGCCCGTCATCACCTACGCGGCACTGATGGTGCCGGCGAACATCAGCATCGAGGCCTCCTTGTCCTTCCTCGGCGTCGGCGTGAAGCCACCCACCCCGTCCTGGGGACAGATGCTCTCCTCGGCCGATGTCTGGTACCAGGCGGCCCCGCAGTACCTGCTGCTGCCCGCGGCCGCGCTGTTCATCACCGTCCTCGCGCTCACCGTCCTCGGCGACGGCGTCCGCACCGCCCTCGACCCGCGCGCGGCTTCCCGCCTGCGCATCGGCACGGGCCGCAAGCAGGAGTCCAAGGCCGGCCAGGAGGGCTCCGCATGAGCGGCTTCACCGGATTCACCCTGCGCCGGACCGTGAGCGCCGTACTCACCCTGCTCGCCCTCTCGGTCATCGTCTACGTCGTTTTCTACGCCACGCCCGGCAACGTCGCCCAGATCACCTGCGGCCCGCGCTGCTCGCCGGAACAGGTGCACCAGGTCGCTCAGCAGCTCCGGCTCGACGACCCGCTGTACTTGCGCTACTGGCACTTCCTCCAGGGCATCGTCGCCGGCCACGACTACTCCACCGGCACCTCGGTCGAGCACTGCCCGGCGCCCTGCCTCGGGCTGTCGTACCAGAGCGACCAGCAGGTCACACAGGTCATCCTGAACAAGCTGCCCGTCAGCCTGTCGCTGGTGGTCGGCGCGATGGTGCTCTGGCTGCTGCTGGGCGTCGGCACCGGCGTGCTCTCCGCATGGCGGCGCGGCCGGTTCAGTGAGCGCGCGCTGACCGGCCTCACCCTCGCGGGAGTCGCCACACCTGGCTTCGTCATCGGCCTCGTCCTGATGATCGTGGTCTGCGGGCAGCTGGAGCTACTGCCCTTCCCGGAGTACGTCGCCTTCTCCGACGACCCCGAGCAGTGGATGTGGGGCCTGCTGCTGCCCTGGGTCACGCTCGCCCTCGGAGAGGCGGCCTACTTCGCGCGGCTGACCCGTGCGTCGATGCTCGAGACGCTCGCCGAGGACCACATCCGCACCTTCCGGGCCTACGGCGTCGGCGAGCGGTCGATCGTCGGCCGGCACGCCCTGCGCGGGGCCCTGGCACCGATCATCGCCCTGAACGCCAACGACTTCGGCAGCGCGGTGGGCGGGGCCGTCCTCGTCGAGTCACTGTTCGGCCTGCCCGGCATCGGCCAGGAACTGGTCCACGCCGTCACCGTCGTCGACCTCCCGGTCGTCGTCGGGATGGTCCTGGTCATCGGTTTCTTCGTGGTGCTCGCCAACGCCTTCGCGGACGTCCTGTACGCGGTGGCCGACCGACGGGTGGTGCTCGCATGAGCCTCGTCCATGTCACGGACCTGACCGTCGAGTTCGGCCACCTGCGCGCGGTCGACGGCCTCTCCTTCCGCCTGGAGCAGGGCGCCGCCCTCGCCCTGGTCGGCGAGTCCGGCTCCGGCAAGTCCACCGTCGCCTCGGCCCTGCTCGGGCTGCACCGCGGCACGGGCGCCCGCGTGGGCGGCTCGGTCGAGGTCGCCGGAGTGGACGTACAGCAGGCGTCGGACGACGACCTGCGGCGGCTGCGCGGCGCGAAGGCCGCAATGGTCTTCCAGGACCCGCTGTCGTCCCTGGACCCGTACTACGCCATCGGCGACCAGATCGCCGAGGTGTACCGCGTGCACACGCGTGTGTCGCGACGAGCGGCACGCGCGCGTGCGGTGGAGGTGCTGGACCGGGTCGGCATTCCGGACGCCGTACGGCGATCCCGGGCCCGTCCGCACGAGTTCAGCGGCGGCATGCGTCAGCGCGCCCTCATCGCGATGGCGCTGGCCTGCGAACCCGACCTGCTGATCGCCGACGAGCCGACGACCGCGCTCGACGTGACCGTCCAGGCCCAGATCCTCGACCTGCTGCACACCCTGCGCCAGGAGACCGGCATGGGCCTGCTGCTCGTCACGCACGACGTGGGCGTCGCCGCCGAGAGCGTCGACGACGTGCTCGTCATGCGGCACGGTCGCGCGGTCGAGCAGGGGCCGGTCGGCGCGGTGCTCGGGGCGCCCGCGGAGGGGTACACGCGTGAACTGCTCGCCGCGGTACCGCGCGTGGACGCGCCTCGGGCACCTTCCCGGGCATCCGGCGAGGTGGTCCTCGAAGCGACGAGCCTGCGGCGCGAGTTCGGACGCGGCAAGAGGGCCTTCGCGGCTGTCGACGACGTCTCGCTGACAGTCCACCGTGGCGAGACCCTCGGCGTCGTCGGCGAGAGCGGCAGCGGCAAGACGACGCTGGGGCGGATGCTGGTCGGGCTGCTGGAGCCGACGGCGGGCGAGGTCCGTCAGGACGGCCACGCGCGCGTGGGGGTGAACCCGGCCGTGCAGATGGTCTTCCAGGACCCCGTCTCCTCCTTGAACCCACGCCGCAGCGTGGGCGAGTCGATCGCCGACCCGCTCCGCGCGCGTGGTGAACGGGACGAGAAGCGGATCAAGGGGCGCGTGACGGAACTCCTGGAGCGCGTGGGGCTCGAAGGGGCGCACTACGACCGCTACCCGCACGAGTTCAGCGGCGGCCAGCGCCAGCGCGTGGGCATCGCGCGGGCGCTCGCGGCCGACCCGCGCGTCATCGTCTGCGACGAGCCGGTCTCCGCGCTCGACGTCACCACCCAGGCCCAGGTGGTCGCCCTGCTCGGCGAGTTGCAGCGGGAGCTCGGACTCGCGCTGGTCTTCGTCGCGCACGACCTCGCCGTCGTACGCCAGGTCAGCGACCGGGTCGCCGTGATGCGGCGCGGCCGGATCGTCGAGACCGGGCCCGCCGACGAGGTGTACGACAACCCCCAGGACCCGTACACCAAGCAGCTCCTCGCCGCCGTACCGGCGCTCGATCCGCGGATCGCGGCCCGGCGCAGGGCCGAGCGCCGGGAAGTGGCCGTGACCTGACGTTCTGTGTCCGCATGATCTCTTAGCGCGACCGAACGCGATCCGCACGGGAAAGTTACGACCGTTCACCCCTTTTGGTGGCGCGATGGACAACCGTCCGTCGCGCCACCGCCTTGTCCGCATACGTTCGTCCCGCTGCGAGCCGCCGGACCAATGGCGGCTCTCGAGACGGGAGATCGGGGGCGCACTCGTGCGCATAGGACTGCTTACGGAGGGTGGCTATCCGTATGTGAGCGGTGATGCCAGGCTCTGGTGCGACCGGCTCGTGCGCGGCCTCGGGCAGCACGAGTTCGACATCTACGCGCTCAGTCGCAGCGAGCGCCAGGAGGACGACGGCTGGGTCCAGCTGCCGCCGCAGGTCGGCCGGGTCATCACGGCCCCGCTGTGGACCGCGCCGGACGACGGGGTGGTGTACGGCAGGCGGGCGCGCCGTCGGTTCGCGGAGTCCTACGGCGAGTTGGCGGCGGCGCTGTGCGAAGGGGGGGTCGGCGACGCCTCGGGGGAGTCGTCGGCCGCCGAGGCGGACCGTTTCGCCAGCGCCCTGTACGGGCTCGCCGAACTCGCCCGCGACGAGGGCGGACTGGTGGGGGCGCTCCGCTCCGAGATCGCCGTACGCGCCCTGGAGCGCGCCTGTCGCGCACCCGGCGCCCGGCAGACGGCGCGCGAAGCGCGCGTACCGGAGCTGCTGGCTGTCGCCGCGCACCTGGAGCGCGCCCTGCGCCCCCTCTCGCTCGACTGGTACGAGGACGACGGCCTCGGCGCGGTCGACCTGTGCCACGCGGCCTCCGGCGGCCCGGCCGCCCTGCCCGGTCTCCTCGCGCACCACTTCTGCGGCGTCCCGCTGCTGGTGACCGAGTACGGCGTGCGGTTGCGCACGCACTACCTGGCCGACACCGAGTCCGCGCCCGCCGTACGGGCCCTGCTCGCCGCCTTCCACGGTCGGCTGGCCACCGAGACCTACCGGCGGGCCGCGGTCGTCACGCCCGGCAACACCCACGCCCGCCGCTGGCAGGAGCGCTGCGGCGCCGACCGCGAGAAGCTGCGCACGGTCTACCCCGGCATGGACGCCGCCCGCTTCGCGGAGGTGGGGGAGTCGGCGGAGTGCGGGGACCCGGACAGGCTGGTCTGGGTGGGCCGCATCGAACCTGCCAAGGACCTGATCTCCCTCCTCCACGCCTTCGCGGAGATCCGCAAGGAGGAGCCCAAGACGCGGCTGAGGATCGTCGGCGCGCCCACCGGCCCCGAGGGCGCGGCCTATCTGGGGCACTGCAAGGCGCTGGCCGCGCAGCTCTTCCCGGACGAGGCGGAGGGACTGCACGCCGTCGGCGACAACCCCGTCTCCTTCGAGGAGATCGGCGGTCCCGAGGTGCCGACCCTGGCCGACGCATACGCCTCGGGCGCGGTCATCGTCCTGTCCAGCGTCGTCGAGGGCTTCCCGATCAGCCTCGTCGAGGCCATGTTCTGCGGCCGGGCCACCGTGTCCACCGACGTCGGCGCGGTCGTGGAGGTCATCGGCGGCACGGGGCTCGTCGTCCCGCCGCGCAACCCGAAGGCGCTCGCGGAGGCGTGCGTGACGCTGCTGCGCGACCCCGAGCGGCGTGAGCGCCTCGGTGCCGCCGCGCGCGCCCGCGCACTCGAACTGTTCACCGTGGAGCAGAACATCACGGCATTTCACAGCATTTACCTGGAGATCGTCTCGCACACGCCGGTCCGCCGGGTCGTGCTGGACAACACTGGCGAGCCCCTCCCGTTCGCCGCCCCCGCCGAGGCCCATGTCCCCGGCCACTGGACCGAGCTCAGCACCCGCGTCGTGGCCCGAGGCGGCCCCGGCCGGGCCGCGGGACCCCCGGTCCGCGCGACGCCTCCCTTCGCCGCCACGGAAGGAGCGTCCGGATGAGCGACGTGGAACTCGACCGCCCCGGCACTCCGGGCAGCCCGGGGGCGCGGGACACGGAGTCGGCGGAGCGGCTGACGCGGGAGACGTCCGTGGGGGGCGAGCGCGGGGCGGATGGCGGCAGGGGGCCCGTCGGGTCCGACGGGTCCGACGGGTTTGGAGGATTCGAGGCATCCGTAGGGCCCGAAAGGGCTGAGCCGGGCGTCGCCGACACACTCACCGGTGAGCCGGAGCCGCCCACCGGTGAGGCTCTCGGGGGCGCCGCCGCGCACGCCCCCGAGTCCGCCGGAGATGCCGAGGCGCATACCCCCGTGGCCTCCGCAAGGGCCGGCGCGCACACCCCGGTGTACCCGGGCAGCCTCGGCGCGCACACCCCGGTGTCCTCGGGCGGCCCCGGCGCGCGTACTCCCGAGGCTTCCGAGGGCGCGGACCCGCATACCCCATCGGCTCCCGCCCCCCGCGCCCCCGAGGTCTCCACCGGTCATAAGCCCACCACCCCCGGCCCCGCCCGCCGTTCCCCTGCCGACCCGGTGAAAGCCCTGATGCACCGTCACCGCGAGCTGTGCGAACGGGCCGTCGACCCCCTGGAGATCGCCGCGGGTCTTGAGGCCCACGGCGTCACCGACCGCACCGCCGTCCGCTTCCGGCACCGAGACGTCTTCTCCCTCGCCGAGGAGATGTACGCCCGCGTCCCGAGGGACGGCGAGAGGCCCCCGCCCCCCACGGCGGAGCAGGCACCCCGGGCCCGTGCCGACTGGGCCCTGCTCACCCTCCTCCCCGGTGCTCTCTGCGCGGCCACGGCGGCCGGCATCCGCCTCACCGACGGCCAGTCCCGCCTGGTCGCCGCCCTGGTGGGCTTCCTGGCCGTGTCCCTGGCCATGCGCGCGGCCCTGTCCCGCGGCCCCCTCGGCATCCCCGACCGCGCACCCACCACCGGCACCTCCACCTGGACGTACTGGCTCCTCGCCTACGCAGCCCTCGGCGACGGCCTTCTCACGGCGGCCGTGACCGGCGGTCCCGATGCCCTGCCCACCGGCGCCCCCGACGCCCCCTGGCCCATGGCCACGGCTCCCGTCCTCGCCCTGGCCCTCTCCTGCGCTCCGGCGGCCTGGTTCGCCCACCTCTTTGCGGTGCGCGCCCGCCGCAAACTGACCGTCAGCCGAGGCCTGGAGGACTTCGCGGCCTCCGTACGCCCCCTGCTGCTCGGCACGTTCGCCTTGTATCTGTGCGCCCTGACGGCTCTCTCGGCCCTGTCCGGCGCCGCCCTGGACGAACCCTCCGCCCACCCACAGGTCATCGCCTTGGGCGCCCTCCTCTTTCTCGCCCGCCTCCTCACCGTCCACGGCTTCACCCACGCCCCCGCGGTGGTGCTCACCGCCGCCGCGACAGCCCAGGCGACGGCCCTGGCCGCGGCCTTCGCCTCCCGCCTGCCGGGCTGCGGCTTCCTGACCGCTCCGGTGGAAGCCCTCGTGGACCTCTGGGGCGCCGGCGGCATCCAGACCCTCTCCTGCGGGCTTGGCGCCCTGGCTCTGCTGATCCACGGCAACCGCAAGCTGACGAGGGCCTCGGCCCACGCCCAGGCGGAGGACCCGTGCTGACCCGGCCCCGAGCGACACACCCGCCGTAGGCGCGACCACCCCGCCCGCCCTGGGCGAAACCGCCCCGCTGAACCCCGCACAGGCCGCCGCAGGCACCCCGGCCCAACCGCCTGAGGCAACTCGCAAGCCCCTCCCGAAGGAGAACCCGCAATGACCACCTCCCGACCTGCCCCCAAGGCCCCGGGAGCAGCCCGATGAGAGTCCTGCTGATCGGAGCCAACGGATACCTCGGCCGCTTCGTCGCCGACCGCCTGCTCGCCGACCCCGCCGTCCAGCTCACCGCGCTCGGCCGCGGTGACGACGCCGATGTCCGCTTCGACCTCGCGTCCGGCAGCCCCGGCGCCCTCACCCGCTTCCTCGACGCGGTCCACCCGGGCGTCGTCGTCAACTGCGCCGGCGCCACGCGCGGCGGCGCCCGCGAACTCACCCGCCACAACACGGTCGCGGTCGCCACCGTCTGCGAGGCCCTGCGGCGCAGCCGCTGCGCTGCCCGTCTGGTGCAGATCGGCTGCGGCGCGGAGTACGGCCCCAGCCAGCCCGGCTCCTCCACGGCCGAGGACGCCGTCCCCCGCCCCGGCGGTCCGTACGGCGTCAGCAAACTCGCCGCCACCGAACTGGTCCTCGGATCCGGCCTGGACGCCGTCGTCCTGCGGGTCTTCTCACCGGCAGGCCCCGGCACGCCCGCGGGCTCCCCGCTCGGCCGTCTCGCCGAGGCCATGCGCCGTGCCATGCAGTCCGGCGACGGCGAACTGAAACTCGCCGGCCTCGGCGCCCAGCGCGATTTCGTCGACGTCCGCGATGTGGCCCGCGCCGTCCACGCGGCCTCGCTCTCCGCCGCACAGGGCGTCATCAACATCGGCTCGGGCCGTGCCGTCCGCCTCCGCGACGCCGCGGCCGTCCTGGCCCGGGTCGCCGGATACGGCGGCGCCCTCCATGAGCTCGACGGTCCTCCCGGCCAGCTGAGGGCAACCATCGGGCATCCCCGCTCCGAATCGGACCACGCGGGACCCGTCGCGTACCCGTACCCCGACGGCTGCGGCAGCTGGCAGCAGGCCGACGTGCGCACCGCACGCGATCGGCTCGGCTGGCGCCCCCGGATCAACCTCGAAGAGTCCCTCGCCGACATCTGGATGGAGGCGGCATGCCGCATCTGACCAGCACGAAGACAAACACGCCGAGCACTGACCTGCGCGTCGG
Source organism: Streptomyces doebereineriae (assembly GCF_031845645.1). Classification (NCBI taxonomy): domain Bacteria; kingdom Bacillati; phylum Actinomycetota; class Actinomycetes; order Kitasatosporales; family Streptomycetaceae; genus Streptomyces; species Streptomyces doebereineriae. The sequence goes on along the minus strand of NZ_JAVREZ010000004.1, from coordinate 649,388 downwards.
CCTCGGTGCCCCCGGCTTCGCCCATCCCTTGGTCGCCCCCGCCGAATGGGCCGAACTCACCCGTCCCGGCACCCCACTGCACTGGGCCGTCCTCAACGTCGCCGACGGACCCGGGGCCCGCCCCGACCCACACTGCCTCGAAGCGGCCGGCCGGCTGCGCAACGCGGGCGTCCGCGTCCTCGGTCACCTCGACACCTCCGGGGTCCGCACCTGCGGCGAGCTGGTCCCCGAGGCACACCGCTACGTCGACTGGTACCAGGTCGACGGCTTCCTCCTGGACCACTGCCCGGCCGAACACGCCGCGCTCCCCGAGGTCCGCCGCACCGTCACCGCGCTCCGCTCGATCCGTGACGATGCCCACATCGTCCTCGGCCACGGCACCCATCCCCACCCCGGCTACGCCGAGACCGCCGACCAGTTGGTCACCTTCTCCGGCCCCTGGAGCGACTACCGCTGGTCGCAGGTGGCCGAGTGGACCGCCGACTACCCGCCCGACCGCTTCTGCCACCTGGTCCACGGATTGCCAGGCCCGCACCTCGAGGAGGCCCTGCGGATCGCGCGCTGGCAGGGTGCCTCGACGATCTGGTTCACCGACCGCACGGACCGCGGCTGCCGCGTCGACCCCTGGGAGACCATGCCCGGCTACTGGGACGAAATCGTCTCGCGGATCGGAACGGGTGTCTCGGAATGAAGAAGCCCATGGCAGTGTTACGGGGAGAACAACTGTAGTGATTGACCGACCAACGGAGTCCCCGTGTCGCTGCCACCCCTGGTCGAGCCCGCCTCCGAGCTCACCGTAGACGAGGTCCGCAGGTACTCCCGCCACCTGATCATCCCCGACGTCGGGATGGACGGGCAGAAGCGGCTGAAGAACGCCAAGGTGCTCTGTGTGGGCGCCGGCGGCCTGGGCTCGCCGGCGCTGATGTACCTGGCCGCGGCGGGCGTCGGCACGCTCGGCATCGTGGAGTTCGACGAGGTCGACGAGTCGAACCTGCAGCGCCAGATCATCCACAGCCAGGCCGACATCGGCCGCTCCAAGGCCGAGTCCGCGCGCGACTCGGTCCTCGGCATCAACCCCTACGTGAACGTGATCCTTCACGAAGAGCGGCTCGAGGCCGAGAACGTGATGGAGATCTTCAGCCAGTACGACCTGATCGTCGACGGAACCGACAACTTCGCGACCCGCTACCTGGTCAACGACGCGTGCGTGCTGCTGAACAAGCCGTACGTCTGGGGCTCGATCTACCGCTTCGACGGCCAGGCCTCCGTCTTCTGGTCCGAGCACGGCCCCTGCTACCGCTGCCTCTACCCGGAGCCCCCGCCCCCCGGCATGGTCCCCTCCTGCGCCGAGGGCGGCGTCCTGGGCGTGCTGTGCGCGTCCATCGGCTCCATCCAGGTCACCGAGGCGATCAAGGTCCTCACGGGCGTCGGCGAGCCGCTCGTCGGCCGCCTGATGATCTACGACGCCCTCGAGATGCAGTACCGCCAGGTCAAGGTCCGCAAGGACCCGGACTGCGCGGTCTGCGGCGAGAACCCGACCGTCACCGAGCTCATCGACTACGAGGCCTTCTGCGGCGTCGTCTCCGAGGAGGCCCAGGAGGCGGCCGCCGGCTCGACGATCACTCCGAAGCAGCTCAAGGAGTGGATCGACGACGGCGAGAACATCGAGATCATCGACGTCCGTGAGATCAACGAGTACGAGATCGTCTCGATCCCGGGCGCGAAGCTGATCCCGAAGAACGAGTTCCTCATGGGCACCGCCCTGGAGGGCCTCCCGCAGGACAAGAAGATCGTCCTGCACTGCAAGACGGGTGTCCGCAGTGCGGAAGTCCTCGCGGTCCTGAAGTCCGCGGGCTTCTCCGACGCCGTGCACGTCGGCGGCGGTGTGATCGGCTGGGTCAACCAGATCGAGCCGGACAAGCCGGTCTACTAGGCCCACGTCTTCCCGGGAGGGGCTCGGCACCAGGTGTGCCGGGCCCCTTTCCGCTACTGGCGCCGGCCGCAGACCTTGCCGTTCTTCGGCACCGTGCCCTCCAGCAGGTACGCGTTCACCGTGGAGTTCACACAGTCGCTCCCGTTCCCGTACGCCCCGTGTCCCTCGCCTTTCCAGGTGAGCTCCACGCCGACGCCCTTGCCCAACTCGTCCGCCATCCTGCGTGCCCCCTCGTACGGGGTCGCCGGGTCGCCCGTGTTGCCGATCACCAGCACCGGCGCCGCACCGGGCGCGCTGACCTCCGGGGTCGCGTACTGCCCGGGCACCGGCCAGTCGTGGCACCAGCCGGCCGCGTCCCAGCCGAGGAAGGGGCCGAACACCGGCGAGATCCTCTCGAACTCGGGCAGCAGCTGCTTCGTCTCCGCGAGCGTGGGCCGCTGCTTGTCGTCCAAGCACGATATGACTCGTTGTGACTGCGTCAGCAGGCCGTAGCGGCCCGAGGCATCCCGTTCGTTGTAGCCGTCGGCGAGCGCCAGCAGTTCGGAGCCGTCCCCCTGCTCGGCCGTGTCGAGAGCGCTGGTCAGCGAGGGCCAGCTGTCCTGGCGGTACAACGGCAGGACGATGCCGGTGAAGGCCAGCACCTGGGTCAGCTTCCGCCCGGAATACGTGTCCAGCGGGTCCGCGTCGATCCGCTCCAGCAGGTCCGCGATCTTCCGGGTGCCCTTTTCCGGGTCCTGGCCGGTGGATTCGAGGTAGTTGTCGAGGGCGCGCTGGAAGCCCCGGGCCTGGTTCTTGCGGTGGTCCACCAGGTCGGCGGTCGGATCGACGACCGCGTCGAGCACCAGCCGCCCGACATTCTCGGGGAACAGGTGGGCGTAGACGCCGCCGAGTTGGGTGCCGTAGGAGATGCCGAAGTAGTGCAGCTCGGTGTCGCCGAGGACCTGGCGCATCAGGTCCATGTCCCGCGCGGTGTCGGTGGTCGAGACGTGCGCCAGCAGTCTGCCCGCGCCCTTCTCGCAGCCCTGGGCGAAGTCGGTGGCGTCCCTGAGATACGCCCGTTCCTCGGCCGGGGTGTCCGGGGTGGCGTCCACCGCCTCCGCGGCCTGGGTCTCCTTGTCACTACGGCAACGGACGCCTTCGCTGGCGCCGACCCCGCGCGGGTCCCAGCTCACCAGGTCGTACCGCTCGCGCAGCAGGGAGACGGTGGCGGCGTAACCGGGCATTCCGGCGACGCCCGACGCGCCGGGGCCGCCGAAGTTGAACAGGAGCGAGCCGATGCGGTCGCCGCCGCGGGCCTTGGAGCGGATCAGCGCGAGGCCGATCGTCGCGCCGTCCGGCTTCGACCAGTCGAGCGGCACCTTCAACGTCGCGCATTGCCAGTCCCTGCCGGGCGGGGAGGAGTCCGCGGTGGCCTCGCAGCGCTCCCAGCCGAGCTTCTGCGAGGTCAGCGCGTCGGGCAGCGCCTTCGCGCCTGTGGTGGTGGGCCTCGCGCTGCCCGACCGCTCGTCCCCTTCCCCGCCACCGGACGAGCCGCCGCTGCAGCCCGCCGCCAGCAGCGCGGCCGCGGCGGTCACAGCCGCCCACCGTACGAAACGCCCCATTCCAGTCCCCCTCCCCAACCGTCCGCGCCGAGCCACGAACGTCGGTCTGGCCATGGTAGGCCGATCACCTGACACCCGTCGGGGCCTGTGGATAACCTTCTGACCAGCGGTTTCGCAGGAGGTTCGGGGTGGCTGCGGTCGCGCTACGAGCAGACGGTCCCGGCCGCCGGCACCTTTCCGCGCAGGAGATAGCCGTTGACGGCGTCCTGCACGCACTTGTTCTTGCTGTCGTACGCCCCGTGCCCCTGCCCCTTGTACGTCAGCTCGACCCCGACGCCCGCTCCGAGTGCCTGCGCCATCTTGCGCGCGCCCTCGTACGGGGTCGCCGGGTCCCCGGTGTTGCCCACGACCAGGATCGGTGCCGAGCCGGTGGCGCTCACGTCGGGATGGTCGGCGGCGCCCGCCACGGCCCAGTCGGTGCAGCTGACCATCGACCAGGCCATGACGTCGCCGAACAGAGGGGACGCGGCGCGGAACTCGGGCAGCTTCCGCTCGACCTCGGTGGTGGTGTATCGGGGCCTGTCGTCGGCGCAGTTGATGGAGGTGATGGCCGCGGCGATATTGCTGTACTCGCCGTTCTCGCTGCGCCCGTTCAACGTGTCGGAGAGCAGCATCAGGAGCCTGCCGTCGCCGGCGTACGCCTGCTCCAGGCCCTCGGTGAGGTACTCCCAGAGGTCCTTGGAGTACAGCGCCTGCATGATGCCGTTGGTCGCGGCGGTCTGGGTCAGCACCCGCTGCCCGATGCCGGGGATCGGCCTGCTGTCGAGGTCGGCCAGCAGTTCGGCGATGCGGTTCCTGACATCCTGCGCGGTGTCGCCGACGGGGCAGTCCGTGGGCTGCGAGGTGCAGTCCTCGGCGAAGTTGTCGAGCGCGAGCTGGAATCCCTCGGCCTGACCGAGTGAGCCCTGTTCGCTGCTCTGCGTCGGGTCGACGACCGCGTCGAAGACCGCGCGCCCGACGTGCTTCGGGAACAGGTGGGCGTAGACGCCGCCGAGTTCGGTGCCGTACGAGATGCCGAAGTAGTGCAGCTTGTCGTCGCCGAGGACCTGGCGCATCAGGTCCATGTCGCGGGCGGAGTCGGTCGTGCGCACATGCGGCAGCGTCTTCCTGGAATTCTCCTCGCAGGCCGCGTTGAACTCCTTGGTGTCGTCCAGCAGCGAGGCGCGCTCGGCCGAGTCGTCAGGGGTCCAGTCCTGCTCGAAGTACACGTCGAGCTGGGGGGCGTTCAGGCACTCCACCGGGGCACTGCGGCCGACCCCGCGGGGGTCGAAGCTCACCAGGTCGTAGCGGGTGCGCAGTTTCGCGTAGTCCGTGCCGAAGGCGGGCAGCGTGGTGACGCCCGAGACACCGGGCCCGCCGAAGTTGAAGACGAGCGAGCCGATGCGCTTGTCCTCGGCGCCACTGGCCTTCGCCCGGATCAGCGCGAGGCCGATCCTGTCGCCCTTGGGCTTCGCCCAGTCGAGAGGGACCTTGAGGGTGGTGCACTGCCACTCCTCGTCGCCCGGCAGCGGTGAAGGGGCGTCACCGCCGCCCTCGGCCGGGGAGGGTGCCGGACAGTCCTTCCAGCTCAGCTTCTGGGCCGACAGGTCCTCGTCCTGGGAGTCGTCGCCGCAGCCTGCCAGCACGGAGGTCAGCACAAGGGCGGTGGTGGTCAGGGCGGCGGCGCGCAGTCGAGGGGGGTTGGGCATGATCCCATCCTGCGGTCGCGCGCGCGGGGACGCTCGGGGCGCGTGCCGTAAGAGGTACCTGCCGCGGCTCGGCGGTACGGACTACAGCGCGCCCTTCCGGGACAGCTGGTTGAAGGCCAGCCAGCCCGGCAGCACCGGCAGCCACAGCGTCAGCAGACGGAACAGCAGGACGGCCGGGGCGGCGACCTCCTTGGGGAGCCCCACGGCGATCAGACCGACCGTCAAAGTGGCTTCCACGGCGCCCACACCGCCCGGTGTCGGGGCCGCCGACCCGAGCGCGTTGCCGGCGAGGAAGACGACGGCGACGCTGGCGATGCTGAGCGAGGTCCCCTCTTGGCCGAAGGCGCGGATCGAGGCGTCCAGGCACATCACGAAGCAGGCCGTCAGCAGCAGCATGCCGCCGATGCCGGTGACCAGCTTCTGCGGCCGCTGGAGCACGTCCAGCATGCGCGGCACGACACCTGCGAACAGCGACCTCACGCGCGTGACGACGAATTTCCTGAGGAACGGCACCGAGGTGACCACGAGCACGAGCACCGCCACCGTCAGCAGACCCGCGATGACCGTCCGGGACGGCGACAGCGACGGCGTCTTCTCGGTACCGGTCAGATAGCCGAAGGACAGCAGCATCACGATGTGGCAGCCGAGCCCGAACAACTGCGAGGCGCCGACACTGGCCACCGCGAGCCCCGGCCGCACCCCCTGGCGTTGCAGGAAGCGCGTGTTGAGTGCCACACCGCCGACCGCGGCCGGCGCGACGATCTTCACGAACGAACCGGCGACCTGGGCCGCGACCGTCCGCAGGAACCCCACCCGCTCGGGCACGAAGCCCAGCAGCGCCATGGCCGCGGCGAAGTAACTGCACGCCGAGAACAGCACGGCAGCCGCGACCCAGCCCCACTCGGCGTTGGCGACGAGCGGCCCGAACTCGATGTGGGTGAGCTGCGTCAGCAGGAAGTACGCGCCGATGGCACCCGCGATGAAGCTGATCAGCGTGCGCGGCTTCACCCGCTCCAGGCGGGCCGGTTCGACCGGTGCCTGTGGCCTGATCAGCAGCACCTGGTGGCGGATCTGCGTCAGCAGGTCCTCCTCGCGCGCCTCTTCGATGGCCTCGTCGATGGCCCGCTTCTCGGCCCGCGCCTCCGCCTTGACGGTCTTCTTGTCGGGCTTCTCGAGTACGGGTCTGGCGTTCTCCGGCGCCTCCTCCAGACGGGCCTGCTTGGCCTGCTGGGACGCGTCCAGGACCGCCTCACGCTCGCGCTGGGCCCGCTCCCGGGCCAGTCTGCGCAGCGTCGCGCGCGTGGAGCGCGTCAGCGCGATGGGCTGCAGCATCGGCAGACAGTCCGCCACGGCGTCGGGGCCGAGGATGGTGACCGCCGAGGCCACCGCGCGCTCCGCGCCGGCCAGCAGCCCCAGGGTCGTCACCAACTGGGCGACGTCCATGCGCAGCAGCAGGGTGCTGGCCGCGATCTCGCCGCCCCGGAGATCGGTGAGGATCACCGCACCGGACCGATCCACCAAAATCGCGTCACCCGCGAGCCTGCGGTGCGCGATACGCCGCGACTGCAGCGCCTGCACCTGACGCCAGGTGTTGCGCAGCAGTTCGTCGGTGATCTCCTCCTCGGCCAGTGACTCGAGCGTGCGCCCTCCGGTGTGCTCGTAGACCAGCATCACGGCGTCGGGGCCGAGCTCGGAGGTGGCGATCAGCTTGGGCGCGTTGGCGCCGGCCGCGATGGCCGCGTAGGCGAGCAGCGCCTCCTGCTCCAGCGCCTGCCTGAGCGACTGGAGGCTGCTGCGGGTGGCGAAGCCGCGCAGCGTGAGATTGCGCCACACGCGGTAGAAGAAGCCCTGCGCCTGCTGCTCCCGGTCGACCACCGTCACATCCAGTGGGGGGCCGTCCTCCAGGGTGACGAAGTAGCGCCGGCCGCGGTCGCTGTTCTCCGCGGTCTCCGAGGCCTCCTCGCGGGCCGCGCTGACCGGGTGGAAGCCGACGGTCCTGAGGCCCGCGATCAGCGTCCGCCCGGTGGGCCGGACATTGGGCGAGCCGACCGCGTACAGCGTCCCGTAGGCGACCGTCCAGCCGATCAGCACCGTCAGGATGATCGAGAACGGTGTGGTGTAGCCGGTGACGAGCATCGAGAACGCGTCGAGCATCAGCACGATCCACAGCACCGACCGCCAGCGCGGCCTGCGGGACATGCCGACGGCCGTCATATAGGCGATGACAGGCGCGAGATAGCCGTGCACCGGGTCGGTGAGGGCGTGGATGTCGCCGGGGGAGGGCTGGGTGAGCGCCTCCTGGATCGAGCCCGGGGCGGCCTTGGCGACCCACAGGTCGGTGGCGAGAGTCACACCGTGGGCGAGGACCGCGGCGAGTACGCCGTCGGCGATCCGCAGTCCGTCGCGCTTGATCAGCCGCTCGATCGCGAACGCGACCGGGACGAGGAGGATCGCGATGCTGGAGGCGAGACCGGCGATCTTGATGAGCAGGTCGGGCGCCTGCCCGGTGCCCTTGTTGATGTCCTGTTCGAGGCCGGAGGTGGTGCCGTGCGCGAACGCGGCGATCGCGAGCAGGACGACGACGGCCAGCACGCCGACCAGCAGTCGCATGAGGTCGGAGGGCCGGTGCACGCGCGCGGGAAGCAACGGTTCGTCGCTCTCGACCTCGTCGACGTGCACCTCCTCGACGCAGTCGTCGGTGTCCTTGCTGTCCGCGTCGGCGGTGTCGGGGCGCGACGAAGCGTCAGAGGTGCTCTCGGCGTCCTCCGGGTGCACACCCTGTGGCTTCATCGTCTCTTCTTGGTCTCGTATCACCAGTCACCGCCCGCACGATGGTGGCATGCCCCACCGACACACGGGGGCGTCAGGGTGCACATGCGGGGGCGCACAGTCTGCCCGAAGCGCTGTCCCCGGGCGAGGGATACGCACGGTCGCGAGCCCGTCACATTGTCGGTGGGGTGGGGCAGGATGGGGCGGATGAGCGAGCAGAGCCGTCCTCAGGACGCCCACCCGGAGTACGCGGACACGCTGCCGGAGTACGCCGAGCGGGTCCTCGACGTCGCCGAACGCATTCCGCCCGGGCGCGTCATGACGTACGGCGACGTCGCCGAGTGGCTGGAGGAGGGCGGCCCCCGTCAGGTCGGCCGGGTCATGGCCCTGTACGGCGGAGCCGTCCCCTGGTGGCGTGTCGTCCGCTCGGACGGCGTCCTGCTTCCTGGGCACGAACTGCGGGCCCTCGGCCACTACCGCGCCGAGGGCACGCCCCTGAAGGAGGCGAGCAGGGCCGCCGAGAACCATCTGCCGCGCCTCGACATGAGACGAGCGCGCTGGGACGGCGGCGATCGTGCGGAGGGTCACACCTGACAGCTTCCGCCATCCCGCGGGCCCTGGGACACCCTGAGGCCCGTACGGGGGAAACAGGGCACGTCCGTGGCATGCCGTACGTTCGTGGGGTGAGGGACGTACGGGTCGCGTGGGCCGCATGGGTCGCGCGGGATGAAGCGGAAGCCCTGCTTCCGCACTCGGCGTCGGCGTAGCGTCGCCTGCACGCGTCCCCCTCACCCCCCGTCCACCGCCCTCCACGCGCGGCGGGCCGCCCAACAGCACACCCACCAGGACCGGCGAACCACGTGAGCTCCTCTTCCTCCACCAGGCGTCTGTCGCACTCCCCGGTGCGACAGGGGACCCGTGGCGCTTACCGACTGGTGCGTACCCCGCCGGCGCGGGTGGATCCCCCTCGTCTGGACGCCGCACAGCGCGCCGTGGTTGAGCACGGAGGCGGCCCTTTGCTCGTTCTTGCAGGTCCGGGCACCGGGAAGACCACCACGCTCGTCGAGTCGGTGGCCTCACGAATCGCCCGCGGAGGGGACCCCGCGCGCGTGCTCGTGCTGACGTTCAGCCGCAAGGCGGCCGTCGAGCTGCGCGACCGCATGGCGCTGCGCATAGGAGCGGCGCGCGCGCCGCAGGCGACCACCTTCCACTCGTTCTGCTACGCCCTGGTCCGCGCCCACCAGGACAGCGACCTGTTCGTGGAGCCGCTGCGGCTGCTGTCGGGTCCCGAGCAGGACGTGGCCGTACGCGAACTGCTGGCCGGTCAGCCCGACCTGGAGCGGCTCGGACTCGCGCATGTGCGCTGGCCGGACGAACTGCGCGCCTGTCTGACCACCCGCGGCTTCGCCGACGAAGTCCGCGCGGTCCTCGCCCGCAGCCGCGAACTGGGCCTCGGGCCAGGCGCCCTCGACGCCTTCGCCCGCCGCAGTGGCCGCCCCGACTGGCGGGCCGCGGCCGCCTTCCTCGCCGAGTACCTCGACGTCCTCGATCTCCAAGGCGTCCTCGACTACGCCGAACTCGTCCACCGCGCGGTGCTCCTCGCCCGCCGCCCCGAGGTCGCCGAACGACTCGCCGCCCAGTACGACGCCGTGTTCGTCGACGAGTACCAGGACACCGACCCGGCCCAGGTACGGCTGCTGCAGGCACTCGCCGGGGGTGGCCGCACCCTCGTCGCCTTCGGCGACCCCGACCAGTCGATCTACGCGTTCCGTGGCGCGGACGTGAACGGCATCCTCGACTTCCCGTACGCCTTCCCGCGCGCGGACGGCCGGACGGCCCCCGTCGAGGTCCTGCGCACCTCCCGCCGCTCCGGAGCCGCCCTGCTGGCCGCGACCCGCCTGGTGACCCAGCGCATGCCGTTGACCCGGCTGCCGTCGGAGAAGGTCCGCGCCCACCGAGAGCTCGCCCCGGTCCGGGACGGGGGACGCGTGGAGGTGTACACGTACCCGACAGCCGGCACCGAACTGGACAACATCGCGGACATCCTGCGCCGGGCGCATCTGGAGGACGACGTGCCCTGGGGCGAGATGGCGGTTCTGGTGCGCGCGGGATCCCGCACCATTCCGACGGTCCGGCGCGCTCTCACAGCGGCCGGAGTCCCCCTTGACATCGACGGCGACGACCTGGCCCTGCGACACGAACCGGCGGTGGCGCCGCTGCTGACGGCGTTGCGGGCAGTGGCCACGGCGGAGGCGGCGGAGGGGGCCGTACGGCTTGAGGAGGGCGGCGCTTCCGACGAGCCGCGGTCGGTGTCCGACGAGGAGGCGCGGCAGGACTCGGCCGACGAGACGCAGTCGGTGTCCGGCGATGAGCCGCGGTCGGTGTCCGACGACGACGAGCCGCAGCGGGACTCGGCCGACGAGCCGCAGCAGGACTTGGACGGCGAGCCACAGCCCCCCTCCGCGGATCCGCCGTCGGCCACCTCTTGGCTCGACACCGAGACCGCCCTCACCCTCCTCGCCTCCCCCCTCGCCGGTATGGACGCCGCCGACCTGCGCCGCCTCGGCCGTGCCCTGCGGGACGAGGAGCGGGCCGCGGGCAACGCCCTGCCGCCGCCCTCCGACGTGCTGCTCGCGCGGGCGCTCGCCGAGCCCGAACGCCTGGCCGTGCACGACCCCGCTTACGCGCGCGGAGCCCAGCGGCTCGGCGCGCTGCTCGGCAAGGCCCGCGAGCGCCTCGCGAGCGGCGGCAGCGCCGAGGAGGCGCTGTGGGACCTGTGGGAGGGCACACCGTGGCCCGGGCGCCTCGAGCGGGCCGCCCGGCGCGGCGGCGCCGCGGGACGCAACGCGGACCGTGATCTCGACGCCGTGTGCGTGCTGTTCGCGACCGCCGCGCGCGCGGAGGAGCGCACCGGAGGCCGCGGCGCGCTGAACTTCCTGGAGGAGATCGACGCCGAGGACATCGCCGCCGACACCCTCACCCGGCGTGCCGTACGCCCCGACGCCGTCCGCCTGATGACCGCGCACCGCTCCAAGGGGCTGGAGTGGCGCCTGGTCGTCGTCGCGGGCGTCCAGGAGGGCCTGTGGCCGGACCTGCGCCGCCGCGGCTCCCTCCTGGAGGCCGACCGCATCGGCCGCGACGGACTCGCCGAACCGCTCACCCCCGGCGCCCTGCTGGCCGAGGAGCGCCGCCTGTTCTACGTGGCCGCCACGCGTGCGCGTGAGCGACTCGTGGTCACGGCGGTGAAGGCACCGGCCGACGACGGCGACCAGCCCTCCCGTTTCCTGACCGAACTCGGCGTCGAACCCAGGGACGTGACGGGCCGCCCCTGGCGCCCGCTGTCCGTCGCCGCCCTGGTCGCCGAACTCCGCGCCACCACCGTCGACCCACGCGTCTCCGACACCCTGAGGGAGGCCGCCGCCCGCCGGCTGGCCCGGCTCGCCGCCCTCGCCGACGAGGACGGCCGCCCGCTCGTCCCCTCCGCCCATCCCTACCGCTGGTGGGGGATGTTCGAGCCGACCGAGTCCAAGGTGCCGCTGCGCGACCGCGACCAGCCCGTCGTGCTCTCCGGCAGCGCCCTCGACCAGCTCGCCAACACCTGCGCCCTCCAATGGTTCCTGGGCCGCGAGGTGAAGGCCGACGCGCCCGCGACGGTCGCCCAGGGCTTCGGCAACGTCGTGCACGTCCTCGCCGACGAGGTCGCCTCCGGACACACCCCCGCCGACCTCGACGTCCTCATGGAGCGCCTCGACTCGGTGTGGAACGCGCTCGCCTTCGACGCGCCCTGGAAGTCGGCGCAGGAGAAGGAGAACGCGCGCGTGGCGCTCGAACGCTTCCTGAAGTGGCACGTAATGGACCGCACCGGCCGCACGCCGGTGGCCAGCGAGCATGACTTCGACGTCACCTTGGAGGCGGGCGAGGTCGAGGTGCGCATCCGCGGTCAGATGGACCGGGTGGAGGCCGACGGCGAGGGCCGCGCGTATGTCGTCGACTTCAAGACGGGCAAGCAGCCGGTGAGTTCCGCCGAGGTCGAACGCCACCCCCAGCTCGCCGTCTACCAGCTCGCCGTCCGCGAGGGCGCCGTCGACGAGGCCTTCGACGGGGTACGGCCGGAGCCGGGCGGCGCCGAACTCGTCCAGCTGCGCCAGGCCGCCCCCAAGCGGGACGGCGGCGAGACCCTCCCCAAGGTGCAGGCGCAGGAGCCGCTGGAAGGGGAGTGGGTCGGAGATCTGCTCGCCACGGCGGCGGGAAAGGTCCTCGACGAACGCTTCACACCGAACGCGGGGCAGCACTGCTCCCATTGCGCCTTCCGGGCCTCGTGCAGCGCTCAACCGGAAGGACGGCAGATCGTGGAGTGAGTTGGGCACACCGGTGTGATCAGTCGCACCATGCGTGCCGACCTGCGCTTCTTCCGGCCCGCCGAGGTGATTCGTCCTCCGTTGTCAGTGCGCGCCGCTAGCCTCTGCGACATGCCCGCCCGTATCACCGATCCCGATCAGCTCAAGGAGCTCCTCGGCATCCCGTTCACCCCGGAGCAGACGGCCTGCATCACCGCGCCGCCCGCGCCGCAGGTGATCGTGGCCGGCGCCGGCTCGGGCAAGACGACGGTGATGGCGGCCCGCGTGGTCTGGCTGGTCGGCACCGGCCAGGTCGCCCCCGAACAGGTCCTCGGCCTCACCTTCACCAACAAGGCCGCCGGAGAACTCGCCGAGCGCGTCCGCAAGGCACTCATCAAGGCCGGCGTCACCGACCCCGACGTCATCGACCCGGACAACCCGCCGGGCGAACCCGTGATCTCCACGTACCACGCCTTCGCGGGCCGCCTGCTGACCGACCACGGCCTGCGCATCGGGCTCGAACCCACCTCCAGGCTGCTCGCCGACGCCACCCGCTACCAGCTCGCCGCGCGCGTACTGCGCGAGGCCCCCGGCCCCTACCCGGCCCTGACCCGCTCCTTCGCCGACCTCGTCAGCGACCTCCTCACCCTCGACGCGGAACTCGCCGAGCACCTCGTACACCCCGAGCGCCTGCGCGCGTACGACGCCGAACTGCTGCGCGACTTGCAGGGCGCCAAACTCACCAACGACGCCCTGCGCAAGGTCCCCGAGACGGCTGCCGCCCGCCGTGAACTCGCCGACCTGGTCGTCCGCTACCGCGCCGCCAAACGCGAACGCGACCTGCTCGACTTCGGTGACCAGATCGCCCTGTCCGCACGCCTCGCGGGGGCCCCGGAGGTGGGCCGCATCCTGCGCGACGAGTTCAAGGTGGTGCTGCTCGACGAGTACCAGGACACCTCGGTCGCCCAGCGCGTCCTGCTGGCAGGCCTGTTCGGCGGCGGCACCGGCCATCCGGTCACCGCCGTCGGCGACCCCTGCCAGGCCATCTACGGCTGGCGCGGCGCCTCCGTCGCCAACCTCGACGACTTCCCCGAGCACTTCGCCCACCCCGACGGCCGGCCCGCCACGCGGCAGGCGCTCAGCGAGAACCGCCGCAGCGGCGGCCGCCTCCTCGACCTCGCCAACGGCCTCGCCGAGCCCCTGCGCGCCATGCACGCGGGCGTGGAGGCCCTCCGCCCGGCCCCCGGCGCCGAGCGCGACGGCATGGTGCGCTGCGCTCTCCTGCCCACCCACGCCGAGGAGATCGACTGGCTCGCGGATTCGATCACCCATCTCGTACGGACCGGGAAGGAGCCCGGCGAGATCGCCGTCCTGTGCCGCACCGCGACCGACTTCGCCGAGATCCAGGGCGCCCTCGTCGCACGGGACGTTCCGGTGGAGGTGGTGGGACTCTCGGGCCTGCTGCACCTGCCAGAGGTCGCCGACCTGGTCGCCGTCTGCGAGGTCCTCCAGGACCCCGGTGCCAACGCCGCCCTGGTCCGCCTGCTGACCGGCCCGCGCTGGCGCATCGGCCCGCGCGACCTCGCCCTCCTCGGCCGGCGTGCCCGGCGGCTCGTGTCGTACGCGCGCGTGGACGGCGACGACGACCCCGACCGCCGGCTCGCCGAGGCCGTCGAGGGGGTCGACCCGGCCGAGGTGATATCGCTCGCCGACGCCCTGGAGACCTTCCTGGAGACACCCCTCTACAGCGAGGACGAGGACGACGACGGGCTGCCCTTCTCGCCGGACGCGCGTGTGCGGTTCGCGCGCCTGGCCGCCGAACTGCGCGACCTTCGCCGCTCCCTCGCCGACCCCCTGATGGACGTCCTGCACCGCGTCCTCGCCGTCACCGGCCTGGAGGTCGAACTGTCGGCTTCCCCGCACGCGTTGGCCGCCCGCCGCCGCGAGACCCTGTCCAACTTCCTCGACATCGCCGCCTCGTTCGCGGCCGGCGACAACGAGGCGACCCTCCTCGCCTTCCTCGGCTTCCTGCGCACCGCCGCCCAGTACGAGAAGGGCCTCGACAACGCACTGCCCGGCGGCGAGAACACCGTCAAGGTGCTCACCGCGCACAAGTCCAAGGGCCTGGAGTGGGATGTCGTCGCCGTCCCCGGCCTGGTCACCGGGACCTTCCCGAGCACCCAGGGCCGCGAGAAGTGGACCGCCCAGGGCAAGGTGCTGCCGCACGCGCTGCGCGGCGACACCGACACCCTGCCCGACATCGACTCCTGGGACTCACGCGGCATGAAGGCCTTCCACGAGGCCATGAAGGACCACCAGCACACCGAGGAACTCCGCCTCGGCTACGTCACCTTCACCCGACCCCGCTCCCTCCTCCTCGGCTCCGGCCACTGGTGGGGACCGACACAGAAGAAGCCCCGAGGCCCGTCCGACTTCCTCAAGGCCCTGTCCGACCACTGCACGGCCGGCTACGGCGAGATCGAGGCCTGGGCCGACGAACCCGCCGAGGACGCGGAGAACCCGGCCCTGCACGGACAGAGCGCCGACCAGGTCTGGCCCCTGCCCCTCGACGACACCGCCCTCGCGCGCCGTCGCGCCGCCGCCGAGACGGTCCTGGCCCACCTGGAGAACCTCGCCTCCCACACGGACGGCCATCCCGCGGCCGCCCACGACCCGGACACCTACGACGACCCGGACTGGCCCCCACCACCGGATGACGAGGAGCCGGGCTTCGATGACCGGGACTTCGCAGAACCGGACCCAGAGGCCTTCGTGGACGCCGAGGACGAGCCCCTCCCGGAGGACCCCGCCGACTGGGACACCTGGACGACGGTCCGCGCGGCCGTCCCGCACCAGGCCACGGCCCCGGACGGCGACGAGCCCACCGGCCCCCACGAGGGCCCGCGAAGCCATCCCGAGGAGCGTGAGCCTCACGAGGCGCGCGCCCACGTTCCCGAGCGCCCGCCCACGCGTCAGCGCGCCCACCAGCAGACTCCCACGCACCCCCGGCTCACCCCCGAGGAAGCCCGCACCATCGCCTCCTGGGACCGCGACCTCGACGCCCTGGCCGGGGAACTCCTGCGCACACGGCAAGCCGTCACCGACGTGCCCCTGCCCGCGTCACTCACCGCGTCCCAGGTCCTGCGTCTGGCGAGCGACCCGGACGGGCTCGCACAGGAGCTCGCGCGCCCCATGCCGCGCCCTCCGCAACCGGCCGCACGTCAGGGCACCCGGTTCCACGCCTGGGTCGAAGCCCGCTTCGAAGCCCTGACCCTGCCCATGCTGGAACCGGACGACCTGCCCGGCAGCGACGCCGAGATCGCCGACGAACGCGACCTGGAAGCCCTCAAGGACGCCTTCGAGCGCAGCGAGTACGCCCACCGCACCCCCTACCGGATCGAGACGCCCTTCCAGCTCGCCGTCGCAGGCCGCGTGATCCGGGGCCGTATCGACGCCGTCTACCGACACAGCGACGGGGACACGACGACGTACGAGATCGTCGACTGGAAGACCAGCCGCACCCGCACCGCCGACCCCCTCCAGCTCGCCGTGTACCGGTTGGCCTGGGCCGAGCGGCAGGGCGTCCCTGTGGAATCGGTCACGGCCGCGTTCCTGTACGTCCGTACCGGAGAAGTCGTACGCCCCAAGGACCTGCCCGGCCGGGCAGCACTGGAGCGGCTGCTCACCCAGGGACCGGGAGGGCGGTCGAACGGTTCCGCGCAGGCACACTGTGAGGAACCGCCCACCGAGGATGTCGGTGCGGGCCGATAGGCTCGTGACCATGAGCCAACCCGTTGACAGTGCCGTCAGCGCCGTCCGTACGTACATCGAGCAGCACCGCGCCGCCTTCCTCGACGAGCTCGCCGAATGGCTGCGCATCCCGTCCGTCTCGGCGCAGCCCGACCACGGCCCCGATGTACGCCGCAGTGCCGACTGGCTCGCAGCCAAGCTCAAGGAGACCGGGTTCCCCACGGCCGAGGTCTGGGAGACCCCGGGTGCGCCCGCCGTCTTCGCCGAGTGGCCCGCCGGGGACCCGACGGCCCCCACAGTCCTCGTCTACGGCCACCACGACGTACAGCCCGCCGCCCGCGAGGACGGCTGGGACAGCGACCCGTTCGAGCCGGTCGTCCGCGACAACCGCCTCTACGCGCGCGGGGCGGCCGACGACAAGGGCCAGGTCCTCTTCCACGCCCTCGGCGTCCGCGCCCACCTCGCCGCCACCGGCCGCACCGCCCCCGCCGTGCATCTCAAGCTGCTGATCGAGGGCGAGGAGGAGTCCGGCTCACCCCACTTCCGCGCCCTCGTCGAGAAGCACACGCACCGGCTCGCCGCCGACGCCGTGATCGTCTCCGACACCAGCATGTGGGACGAGAACACCCCCACCGTGTGCACCGGCATGCGCGGCCTCGCCGAGTGCGAGATCCGGCTGTACGGCCCCGACCAGGACATCCACTCGGGCGCCTTCGGCGGCGCTGTACCCAACCCGGCCACGACGGTCGCCCGCCTGGTCGCCGCCCTGCACGACGAGCACGCACGCGTGACCGTCCCCGGCTTCTACGACGGCATCGTCGAACTGACCGACCGCGAGCGTGAACTCTTCGCCGAACTCCCCTTCGACGAGCAGCAGTGGCTGCACACGGCCAGGTCGCACGCCACCCACGGCGAGTCCGGACACACCACCCTGGAGCGGATCTGGGCCCGCCCCACCGCCGAGGTCAACGGCATCGGCGGCGGCTACCAGGGCCCCGGGAGCAAGACGATCATCCCGTCGTCGGCCATGGTGAAGCTGTCGTTCCGTCTGGTTGCGGGCCAGGATCCCGACCACATCGAGAAGGCCGTCCGCGCCTGGGCCACTGAGCAGGTGCCCGCCGGGATCCGGCACGAGATCACCTTCGCGCCCGCCACGCGCCCGTGCCTGACCCCGCTCGACCACCCCGCGCTGCAGTCCGTGGTCCGCGCCCTGGGCCGCGCCTTCGAGAGCTCGGTCCGCTTCACCCGCGAAGGTGGCTCCGGCCCTGCCGCCGACCTCCAGGACGTCCTCGGCACACCCGTGCTGTTCCTCGGCATCTCCGTCCCCTCCGACGGCTGGCACGCGCCGAACGAGAAAGTCGAGCTCGATCTGCTGTTCAAGGGCGTCGAGACCTCCGCTTACCTTTGGGGTGATCTCGCCGAGCACTGGAGCCACGCGCCCTGACCGTCCCGCGCCGCCCGGCCCGGCAGCGCGCGGGGCACCCTGAAAGGGCCGCCCCGTACCGCGAGGCCCCGCCGGACCCGGTCGCCCTCCGACGTACGTCCCGCCGAACCGTTCGCCGAAACAATCCGCTGCACCGGGGGAGTTGGAAGCACCCGTGACCACCTGGACCGACCACACCGCCGACCGTCCCGTCTCGCTCACCGCCCCCAGCGGCATCGACCGCGCCGCGCACCACCGGCTCGACGAGGCCTGGCTCGCGGCAGCGTGGAGCCACCCCACAACCCGCTGCTTCGTGGTTTCCGGCGGTCAGGTCCTGATCGACGAGACGGCTGACGGCCGTACCGAACTCGTCATGACCCCGTCCTTCGAGGCCCCGCTGACCGAGGCACACCGCTACTTCCTCGGCATCGACGAGGAGGGTGTCCGCTACTTCGCCCTCCAGAAGGACACCCTGCCCGGCCGCATCGACCAGTCCGCGCGACCGGCCGGACTGCGCGAGGCCGGCCTGCTGCTGTCCGCGCGCGAGGCGGGCCTGATGGTGCATGCGGTCGGTCTGGAGAACTGGCAGCGGACCCACCGCTTCTGCTCCCGCTGCGGCGAACGCACCGTCATCGCCGCGGCCGGCCACATCCGCCGCTGCCAGGCCTGCGGTGCCGAGCACTACCCGCGCACCGACCCGGCCGTGATCATGGCCGTCACGGACGACGAGGACCGCATCCTGCTCGGCCGCCAGGTGCACTGGCCGGAGGGCCGCTTCTCGACCCTCGCCGGATTCGTCGAGCCGGGCGAGTCCATCGAGCAGTCGGTGCGCCGCGAGGTCTTCGAGGAGGCCGGGATCACCGTCGGCCCGGTCGAGTATGTTGCCAGCCAGCCCTGGCCGTTCCCCTCCAGCCTCATGCTCGGCTTCATGGCCCGTGCCACCTCCACCGAGATCGATGTCGACGGGGACGAGATCCATGAGGCCCGCTGGTTCTCCCGCGACGAACTGGGCGCCGCCTTCGAGACGGGAGAGGTCCTCCCGCCGTACGGCATCTCGATCGCGGCCCGTCTGATCGAGCTCTGGTACGGCAAGCCGCTGCCGACGAGGAGTTTCGTCTGAGAGGACGGGCATGCCCGACCCGTACTGGAACCACAACGTCCACTACCACCGCCTGGTGCTCGACGCCGTGCCGGACGGCTGTCGAGAGGCCCTGGACGTGGGGTGCGGTGACGGGCTGCTCGCCCGCAAGCTGGCCGAGAAGGCCGCGTTGGTCACGGGCGTGGACCGCTCACCGGAGATGATCCGGCAGGCGCGCGCGACCGCCTCCGGGAACATCACGTTCCTGGAGGCGGACTACCTGGACGGCACCGCCCTGCCCGAGGCCAGGTACGACTTCGTCAGCGCGGTCGCCGTGGTGCACCACGCGCCCTTCGAGGACGCGGTCGACAGCCTGGTCCGGCTGCTGGCCCCCGGCGGACGGCTGGTGATCGTCGGGATGGCGTACAACAGGACGGCGCTGGACTGGGTGATCAGCGGCTGTGGCCTACCCGTGTCGCTGCTCCTCAGACGGCGACGGGGCGGCAAGCGGGCGCCGGTCGGCATGCCCATGGAGGACTCGACCGTGCACTGGGGCGAGGCGCGCAGGGCTGCCCGCCGCCTTCTGCCCGGCTGCCGTTACCGGCGCCGACTGCTGTGGCGCTACACGGCGGTATGGGACAAACCACTTGAGTCCTAGGTCAGCGCGACAGTGAACGTCTCGCGGTGGTCGGTCAGCCAGGCCTGTATGCGGTCCCAGCGTTCCCATCCGCCACGGTCGGCCAGCGCTTGGAGATAGAGAGGATCACCGTCGGCCACGCGGCGGGCGACGAAGGCCCGGCAGATCTCCGTGGCCTGCTCGATCACGCCGGGCAATTCGGCGCGCTCTCCTGGCGAGAGACCGTAGCCGTCGGCAAGCGTCCGCAGCCGTGCAGGCGCATCCAGTCCGGCGGGATACGCGGCAGCTGCGGACACCGGATCAAGCATGGGAACCCAGTAGCGGGCGGCCATGGCTACGTCCCAGAGAGGACGGCCCGGAGCCGCCAGGTCGAAATCAATCAAGGCGGCGGCACGACCGTCGCGGAAGACGACGTTTTCCGGGCACACGTCGTTGTGGCACACCATCGTTCCGCCCTCCGGGTCGGAGAGGTCCTGGGGCCACTCGACGTCTGTTGCGACCGCGATGGTCGCACCGGCCTCGTGCAGGCGGCGCAGCAGGATGCCCACCGATTCGAGGGCGGTCGTCGTCAGCACCCAGGGCGGGAACGGTGGCAGAGCCACGTCGCCAGGGACGAAGGTCAGCTGCTCACGACCGTCAGCGGTCAGGCCCACGGGAGCCGGAGCCGCGTCGAAGCCGTGCTCTTTCAGCGCGAGGAGGTGGGCATGGAGGGCGTGTGCGTTGCGCGGTGCCGGGCGTTCCACCGACGCACCCCGGCGGAAGACCGCGCCCGCGTTCGCCATGCCACCGACCAGCGCCTCACAGTCCGCCCCGTCCTCGGTCGTCATGTCGATCACGCTACCGCCGAGCCGCCTCGTACAGGGCGGGCATACAAAACCCCCGATCCGGCGCCAGGCCGGTCGGGGGTCGTGTGCGTCATGTGAGTCAGACGCCGAGCGCCTGCTTCACCTGGGCCAGGCTCGGGTTCGTCATCACGACCTCAGCGCCACCGCTGGAGGGAACCACCTGAAGGGTCGGAACCGTCTGATTCCCGCCGTTCGCCTTCTCCACGAAAGCCGCGGACGCCGGGTCCTGCTCGATGTTGATCTCGGTGTACGCGATGCCCTCGCGGTCCAGCTGCTTCTTCAGCCGCTGGCAGTAACCGCACCATGTGGTGCTGTACATCGTCACAGTGCCCTGCATGTCTCGCGCGCTCCTTCGGTGGCTCGGGGGAAGAGGTCGTCCGTTGAGGGAACGTATGCGACCTGAGCGCCATTCCCGACCCGGCTGCCCGGCCAGGTGACGCCTGCCGCATTAGTACGACTGCGGCTACCTGCCTGTGGACAACCGGCTCACCCGTCTCCGCCGACCTGGCAGCATGGCCGTGTGACAGCAGCAACGCACTCCACGCTCTTCCCGCGCACACCGGACTCGGCCGACGCGGTGCTCGAAGGGCTTGATCCCGAGCAGCGCGAGGTGGCCACCGCCCTGCACGGGCCGGTGTGCGTGCTGGCGGGCGCCGGCACCGGCAAGACCCGGGCGATCACCCATCGCATCGCCTACGGGGTGCGGGCCGGAATCCTCCAGCCCTCGAGCGTGCTCGCCGTCACCTTCACCAACCGTGCTGCCGGGGAGATGCGCGGGCGACTGCGCCAGCTCGGCGCCGCGGGCGTCCAGGCGCGTACGTTCCACTCGGCGGCCCTGCGCCAGCTCCAGTACTTCTGGCCGAAAGCCGTCGGTGGTTCCATGCCCCGGCTTGTCGACCGCAAGATCCAGCTCGTCGCCGACGCGGCCGCCGCCTGCCGCATCCGCCTCGACCGGGGCGAGCTGAGGGACGTCACCGGCGAGATCGAATGGTCCAAGGTCACCCAGACCGTTCCCTCCGACTACGCCCTCGCGGCAGCGAAGGCCGGCCGTGAGACCACTCGCGCCGCGGCCGAGATCGCACAGCTCTACTCCGCCTACGAGGACCTCAAGCGCGATCGCGCCGTCATCGACTTCGAGGACGTCCTGCTGCTCACCGTCGCCATCCTCCAGGACCGGCACGACATCGCCGAACAGGTCCGTTCCCAGTACCAGCACTTCGTCGTCGACGAGTACCAGGACGTCAGCCCCCTGCAGCAGCGCCTGCTGGATCTGTGG
Organism: Streptomyces doebereineriae; assembly: GCF_031845645.1. Lineage (NCBI taxonomy): Bacteria > Bacillati > Actinomycetota > Actinomycetes > Kitasatosporales > Streptomycetaceae > Streptomyces > Streptomyces doebereineriae. The sequence goes on along the minus strand of NZ_JAVREZ010000004.1, from coordinate 628,051 downwards.
CTCGGGCGCCGCGACAGCCTGTGCGTCGTCGGCGACGCCAGCCAGACGATCTACTCCTTCACTGGCGCAACTCCCGACCATCTTCTCGACTTCCGTACCCGCCACCCCGGCGCCACCGTCGTCAAACTGGTCCGCGACTACCGCTCCACCCCTCAGGTCGTCCATCTCGCCAACGGCCTGCTCGCCCAGGCCCGCGGCCGCGCGGCCGACCACCGGCTGGAACTGATCTCCCAGCGCCGGCCCGGCCCCGAGCCCGTCTACACCGAGTACACCGACGAGCCCGCCGAGGCCGAGGGAGCCGCCCGCCGTATCCGGGAGCTCATGGACGCGGGCGTCCGGGCCAGCGAGATCGCCATCCTGTTCCGCACCAACTCCCAGTCCGAGACCTATGAACAGGCCCTGGCCGACGCCGGAGTGCCCTATCAGCTGCGCGGCGCCGAGCGGTTCTTCGACCGTCCCGAGGTACGCAGGGCCATCGTCAACCTCCGGGGCGCGGCCCGCTTCGGCGGCAACGACTCGCGGTTGGACGACGCCGTCGACCTGCCCTCGCAGGTGCGTGCCGTGCTGTCGGGCGAGGGCTGGACCACTGTGCCGCCGGCCGGCTCCGGGGCCGTCAGGGAGCGCTGGGAATCGCTGGCCGCCCTGGTGAACCTCGCGCAGGACTTCGCCGCCGCGAGAGTCGGCGCCACTCTGAACGACCTCGTGGCCGAACTCGACGAGCGGGCCGGCGCCCAGCACGCCCCGACCGTCGAGGGCGTCACCCTCGCCTCCCTGCACTCGGCCAAGGGTCTGGAGTGGGACGCCGTGTTCCTTGTCGGTGTCGCCGAGGGCATGATGCCGATCACCTACGCGAAGACGGACGAGCAGATCGAGGAGGAGCGCCGGCTCCTCTATGTCGGTGTCACCCGCGCCCGCGAGCGCCTGCACGTGTCCTGGTCGCTGTCCCGCTCGCCCGGCGGCCGCCCCAACCGCCGCCCCAGCCGCTTCCTCGACGGACTGCGCCCCGGCTCCACCGCCACCGCGGGGCGGACTGCGGGTGGCGGTCCCGGAGGTGTCGAGCGCGGCTTCACCAGCCCCGCCGGCGCCGCTCCCAGACGCACCCAGCGCACCCCGGCGCGCTGCCGGGTGTGCGGGCGCACGCTCACCGACGCGGGCGAGATGAAGCTCATGCGTTGCGAGGACTGCCCCTCCGACATGGACGAGGGACTCTACGAGCGCTTGCGCGACTGGCGTGCGGTGCAGGCGCAACGCACAGGACAGCCGGCCTTCTGCGTCTTCACGGACAAGACCCTGATGGCGATCGCCGAGGCCGTGCCCGACGACGAGCACGAGCTCGCGCGGATCCCGGGCGTCGGCATGCGCAAGCTCAACCGCTACGGAGCCGATGTGCTGACCATCTGTGCAGGCCAGGACGTTTCGGAAGAAGAAAACGAGGCCTGATCCCAACTCGTCGAAAAAATAGTTTGCGCATGCCCCAGCAATCCCCATAGGTTCTTAGCCACGGGGACGGAGGCCTTCTCGGAGGCCCCGATTCCGTGTTCTACTTGCATTTCCGTCGGACAGCGGCTCGCGCCGCCGTCCCCAGAGACGCCGAGAGGAGGCGATTGAAGTGATCAGCATCAACAGCAGCACGGCCATCACCACGGCCAAAATGACCGATCGCTCGGTCGTCTCCGCGTGCATGCTCGGCGTTTCGAACCTGGGCACCGGTCTGTCCGGCATTCCTGCCGCGCGTCCGGCGTCCTCCGTGTCTCTCGCGGTCCTTCCCGTCCGCGAGCGCAATGAGCGACCGACCAAGGCACTGGAAGCAGTAGTGGCACAGGCGCATGTCTATGCCTTTGCGGCGGCCGGTGCCGGATTCCGGAAGCAGACGACGCAGCACCACCTGATGTGGGCCTTCCGTGGGCCAGAACCCTGGAGTGATCCAGCCTGATCGTCGATCAGGCCGGCGCCTTCAGGGCCGCGGAACCCCATCCGGGATCCGCGGCCCTTCTGTTTTCCCCGAACGGGGAGAGCGGAGCGAAGGGGCCTCGGGACAAGAAAAGAACCCGGTACCAAGCGACTACCGGTCCAACAGGGCCGGACCGAACAGACGAGGAAGACAACCCGTGCAACTCGAAGCGCACGCCCCGTCCGTACCGCCTTCCGAAACGATCCCCCCGCCCGGCCTCACGGAGGACTCCGCCTTGACTCCGCTCACCGCGCTCACCGCGCTCGACGACGCCATCGAGAACCTCGGCGTACCCGTCCCCTGCCGTTCCTACGACCCGGAGGTCTTCTTCGCCGAGTCGCCGGCCGACGTCGAGTACGCCAAGTCCCTCTGCCGCACCTGCCCGCTGATGGAGGCCTGCCTCGCCGGCGCCAAGGAGCGGCGTGAGCCCTGGGGCGTCTGGGGTGGCGAGCTGTTCGTCCAGGGGGTCGTCGTCGCCCGGAAGCGGCCGCGTGGTCGCCCGCGCAAGAACCCGGTCACGGCATGAACACCGCAGGAACGATCGACCGCCCCCTCACGAACGACCCCACGAAGCAGGCCCCGATGAAGCCGTCCACCAGCGAGCCCACCGGCTCCGCGATCCCAGACTTCACCACCACCGACGCGTCCGACTCGCGTCAGAACAGGACCCGAGAGATGCAACTCATCCCAGAAGCCCTGGCTCGTGCGCATATGCACGACCGGCTGCATGAGGCCGAGCAGGAACGCCGGGCGATCCGCCTGGCGACCGCCCGCCGGATGCAGCGCCGGGCCGAGCGCGCCTCCCTGCGTGCTCGCCGTGCGCTCGCCATCGCCGTCATGCAGTAGATCCCGACCCACACCTGAAGCGGTGGCCTCCCGAACCGAGCAGAACTGAGCTCACCGGGAGGCGGAAGCTCTCCCCCGCGGGGGCGGGTCCGTCCGAACGGACCCGCCCCCGCGCTGCGTTGTGCGCCTACACCTGACGAAGACCGTTCACGCCTCCGCGGCGGATCCCTCTTCGTCCAGGTCCTCCTCCGGCATGAACCCCGGCAGCCACTCCTCCAGTTCCTCGCGCAGCCGGACGGTCGCGCCCAACTGGCACAGGACGCCGATGGTGCTCAGGGTGACCCGGTGTATCAGGAGGTATGCCGGGGGGAGGTTGAGCTGTTTGCCCAGTTGGTGGGCGGGGGAGCGGGGGTCTGCGATCCGGGCGGCCTGGCTGCGCATCCAGCCGCGGGTGAAGGTGAACTCGTCGACCTCGGCCGGTTCGATGATCGGCAGGAGGTAGTCGAGGACCGCGTCGGGGTCCAGCTCTATCGACTCCTTGACGAAGCCCTCCACGCGGAGGAGTTCGTAGACCGCTTCCGCCTCACCGTCCAGCGTCATGCGCAGGGAGGTGCCGATGGTGTCCGGCAGACCGCCCGGGAGCCGGTCGACCGTGCCGAAGTCCAGGACGCCCAGGCGCCAGTCCTCCTCGCCGCCCGGACCGCCGGGCAGGAGCCGGAAGTTGCCCGGGTGCGGGTCGGCGTGCAGCAGGCCGGTGCGCGCGGGGCCGGAGAAGAGGAAACGGGCCAGGAGTTGTCCGGCGCGGTCGCGCTGCTCCTGGGTGCCGTCGGAGATCACCTCCGACAGGGGCACACCGTCGATCCACTCCGTGATCAGGACCTGGTCGCTCTGGTGGACCACGGCCGGGACCACGACGTCCGGATCGTCCGCGAACTCCTCCGCATGGGCCTGCTGGGCCTGTGCCTCCAAGCCGTAGTCGAGCTCCTCCGAGACCCGGTCGCGCAGTTCGGCGATGAGTGGCTTGATGTCGATCCCGGGGACGAGGGGCCCCAGCAGACGGGCGAAGCGGCCCAGTTGGTTCAGATCGGACAGCAGGGCCTCGCCGGCTCCCGGGTACTGGACCTTGACCGCCACCTCGCGCCCGTCGTGCCACACGGCCCGGTGCACCTGGCCGATGGACGCCGCCGCGGAGGGCTTGTCGTCGAACTCGGCGAACAGCTCCCGCCAGTCCTCGCCCAGCCGCTCCTCGAGCACGGTGTGCACGGTGCGGGTCGGCATCGGGGGCGCCGCCTCCTGCAGCTTCGTCAGGGCCGCGCGGTAGGGGCCGGCGACCTCCTCGGGGAGCGCCGACTCGAAGACGGACAGGGCCTGGCCGAACTTCATGGCGCCGCCCTTGAGCTCCCCGAGCACCTTGAACAACTGGTCGGCGGTGCGCTGTTGCAGCTCTCGGCCGACGATCTCCGCGGACTCGCCCACGATCCGCTTGCCGAGTCCCCAGGTGGCCCGCCCGGCGTAGCCGAGCGGGAGCGCGGCGAGCTTGGCGGTCCGGGTGACCGCCTTCCGGGGAAGATCAGACATGCGCCCTCCAGGTCCCAGCAGGCCGTGGCGCGGTTGCCTTGCGGCACAGCTCCTCCGACGACCCTTGCTCCGTCATTGTCTCGTGCGCAGCCTCCTCCTTGGAGGTGTGTTCTCCCTTACCTTTCTCCGCGGCCCCGCACGGACATGCGGAATGCGGCCGGACCGGCCGCGCGTGCCAGCTCAGATTGGGCAGCGAGACCTCCCAGCGGACGCCCGCGCTCGACGGGAGGCGACCGTCCAGGAAGGCGAGTGCGTGCGCGGCCGCAAGCCCGGCGACTGTAGTGGCCAGTGCCAGGTCACAGGGCCGCGCCGTCAGCCGTCTGCTGCCCGAACGCCACTGGGCGACCAGCCGGGGCCAGGTCTGGTCGCGGTCGGTCCGCGTCTCGTGCAGACAGCCCGCGCAGCCCGTCTCGCCCGGCAGGACGAGAGGGCCGACCACTCCCGTCGCCTCGACCACACCGGCGTACAGATGAGGTGTGCCGGACCTCACGAGGGGCTCGCCGGTGGCCGGGGCGGGCGCGTGCACGTCGACGTCGTCCCGCGGGGCCAGGATCACCAGGGAGAACCCGGGGTCGTCCGCCCCGGTCGAGGCCCGGGAGCCACCGCGGGGCGGGCGCCCCGGAGCCGCCGCGGACACCGCCCGGCGTGCGGCCGTGTCCCTGCGGTCGCCGACGGAGCCGGCGGGCAGCCCACCCGGAGCCACGTCCCAGGGCTCGACCCGCCCGCTGTCCCGCACGTCGACCTCCCCGACGCCGGCACCGGAGAGCAGCGCGGCCAGCACCACACCCACCCGGCCGGCACCCCTGACCTGCACGCGCAGTGAACGGCGGGCGGCCAGGAGTCTCATCGCGTCACCCGGCTCCGACGTGGTCAGCGAGAGGGACGCCAGGTCGGGTGCCAGCCGGTCGAGGACCTCCTTCTTCCCCCGCAACGTGTCCGCGTCCGGCCCGCCGCCCCTCGCGTCGTCGACGAGTCCGGCTCGCGCGAGCCGCCCCACCAGCGTGTCGACATGGCCCTCGGGCAGATCCATACGGCGCCCCTCCTCCCGCAGCAGCGCGAGACCTCGCGTGCCGTTGAGCAGGTCGAGGAAGCTGCCCGTCGCCGTGTCCATCGGACCCAGCGTCATCGCGTGCGCCGGGGTCATCCCGAACTGCACCGTGTTGAGATCGCGCCAGCCGCGCCGGAGCGCGGGTTTCATCTGCGGAACCATTGTTTGCTCGAGCGGAACCACTGCTTGCATGACAGCCCCCGTAGCCCTCGTGGAACGTCCCCGTCCGTCGCCGGAGCCCGGACGACGGCCGGTCGTGGCTCAGGCGGCGGTGCCAGCATGCCCGGACCCGGCCGTCACGTGCCGAAAGTTGTCCACAGGTGAGGGCCATTCGTCGTACAAATCAGACGCATGGCGGGCGATCGGAACCGAACCGTCCCGGAGTCGGGACTTCACCCGTGTGCAGCGGGTAACGTCAGGGCGTGCCCGCCGACCCACTGCACAGCGCCGGAAAGCCACAGCGCAGTACGACGAGCCAGCCGCCGAGCGGCTCGGGGGCGAGCGCGATCGAGGTGCGCAGGAGCAGCCGTCGCCGCCGGACGGTCTCCGCGTACCGCGAGGGCGATCGCACCGTCGTGCTCATCCCTGCCCGGATGTCCGAGGCCGAGGAGCAGCGCTGGGTGAGCGTCATGCTCGACAAGCTGGCCGCCCAGGAGAGCAAACGGGTCCTCGGCGACACCGAGCTCTCCGAGCGCGCCCAGCGGCTTTCGGCCCAGTACTTCGACGGCCGGGCGCGGCCCGCCTCGGTGCGCTGGGTCACCAACCAGAACACCCGCTGGGGCTCGTGCACCCCGTCCGAAGGCAGCATCCGGCTCTCGCACCGGCTCCAGGGCATGCCGGAGTACGTCGTCGACTACGTCCTGCTCCATGAGCTCGCGCATCTGCTCGTGCCCGGACACGGGCCCCGTTTCTGGCGGTTGCTGGAGGCCTATCCGCGCACCGAGCGGGCCAAGGGCTATCTCGAAGGCGTGGTCGCCGCCGACCGGTTGCCGCACCCTCCGGACGCCCGCGGAGAGTGACCGCCGACCCGAACGGGTTTTTGTACCGGATCTGTACCGACCTGCACCGGTGTCCGAGTTTGCCGTTAGCCTGTCGCGACGCACTCGTATTCGGGATGGGGGACGGTCGTTACGCATGGCCAGGGAATTCCAACGCGGCCACAAGGCCAAGATCAGTGACCTGACCGCGGGCACGGATCTGTACGTAGGCGTGCAGATCTCCGGCCCCGGACTGACCTTCGACATCAGCTGCTTCGGCCTCGACGCCGACGAACGGCTCTCGGACGACCGGTACTTCATCTTCTTCAACCAGCCGAAGTCCCCCGAGGACTCCATCCAGCTCCTGGGCGCGCAGTCGGGCGACACGGAGTCGTTCCGGGTCACGCTCGATCAGATTCCGTCGCAGATCCAGAAGCTGTCGTTCACGGCGACGATCGACGGCGCAGGCCAGATGTCCCAGATCGCTCCCGGCTACCTTCGAATCGTCGCCGGTGGCGAGGAAGTGGCCCGGTACTCCTTCGACGGCGGCGAGTTCTCCACCGAGCGTGCCGTGATGGTGGGCGACCTGTATCTGAAGGACGTCTGGCGGTTCGCCGCGGTCGGCCAGGGCTTCGACGGCGGCCTCGACGCGCTGCTGAAGAACTTCGGCGGCGAGGTCGCCGAGGAGGAGCCCGAGGCCGCGCCCCAGCAGCCCGCCGTCCCGGCCCAGTCCCAGGCGCCGGCCTTCGCCCCGCCCCCGCAGGCCGCCGCGCCGGCACCTTCGTTCGGCGCGCCGCCGCCCCCCGCGCCCGCCGCTGCGCCTGTCGCCGGGACGACCCCGCCCGCGCCCGCCGCGCCGACGAGCCCGCAGACGTTCACTCCACCGGGTCAGACCTTCACGCCGCCCGGCGCACCTCCGGCGGGGCAGTTCGCGCCCCCCGGCGCACCCGCGGGCCAGTTCACTCCTCCGGGCGCCGTCGCCGGCCAGTTCGCGCCTCCCGGTGCCCCTGGAGCCTTCCCCGGCCAGGCGCAGCCCTTCGGCGGCGGCACCCAGCTCGCCCCAGTGCCGCCCGAGGCCAACGTCCGGGTCGTCCTGACGAAGTACGCGGAAGCCCCTGTCGGCGACCGCTGGACCGAGCAGAACACGAACCTGGTGCGGGCCACGCTCACCAAGGACGCCCCCATCCTCGCCAAGCAGGGCAGCATGGTCGCCTACCAGGGCGACATCGACTTCGCCCACAAGGGCTCGGGCCTGCTCGGCAAGCTCACCGGGGCGCTCACCGGCCAGGGCATGTCCCTGATGCGCTGTACGGGCAACGGCGAGGTGTTCCTCGCCGACGAGGCCAGCCGTGTCTTCGTCATCCGTCTCCAGGGCGAGCAGATCTACACCAGCGCCCAGGGCGTGCTCGCCTTCGACGAGTCCCTGGAGACCGAGGTGCGCCGCATCGAGGGCGCGGGACTGCCCGGCGGGGGCTTCTTCAGCATGCTCTTCTCCGGCACGGGAGCGGTTGTCGTCAAGACACGCGGCGTGCCCGTCGTCCTCCCCGTCGGCGCGGCCACCTACGTCGACGGCAACGCCGTCATCGCCTGGTCCGCAGGTGCGCAGGCGGTCACCACGACCTCGCTCAGGCTGCGCCGCTCCGGGTACGCCCGGCAGACCACCGAGGCCGTGAACCTCCAGTTCCGCGGCGCTCCCGGCAACTTCGTCGTCGTACAGCCCTTCGAGGTGTGAGGCCATGGACTCCCAGACTCTGACTGCGCACCGCGCCGCCGCGACCGGCGTCCGCATGAGCGTGCACAGCTCCAAGACGCTCAAGGTCACCATGGTCACCGGGCAGGACCTGATCGCCAAGGCCGGCTCGATGATCGCGTACGACGGTTATGTGCAGTTCGACGGGGCGCCCGCGAGCCTGCGCCGCTCGGCGGAGGAGATGGTCAGCGGCGAGGGCGGCAAGCTGATGCTGGCCCGCGGCGACGGCGATCTCTACCTGGCCGACTACGGCGGCGACATCCTCGTCCTGCACCTCAACGGCGAGGCCCTGTCGGTCAACGGCGCCACCCTGCTGGCCTGCGACGCCTCGCTGGAACTGGCCATCGAGCCGGTCAAGGGGCTCGCCAAGCTGTCCGGCTCCGGCCTGACCAACCTCGTCGTCAAGGGCACCGGCTGGGTCGCCCTGGTCAGCCGGGGCATCCCGATGGCCCTGGACTGTGCCGAACGCGAGACGTACGTCGACCCGGACGCCCTCGTCGCCTGGACGACCGGCCTGGAGATGAAGGCCCGCCGCACCATCAAGGCGAGCGCGCTGATCGGCCGCGGCAGCGGCGAGGCCTTCCAGATCGGCTTCAAGGGACAGGGCTTCGTCGTCGTCCAGCCGAGCGAGGACACCGGCGACCGATTCAAGATCCGGGGCTGAGGGGAGCACCAGGCACATCATGCACAGCACACTCTTCGCACACGTCCCGGTCGAGTCGACCGGGCGCTACACACTGCAGAACCCGCAGCTCCTGAAGACCGACGTCACCCAGGGCAGCAGCGCCGTTCTCGCCCGGCAGGGCGCCATGGTGGCCTTCGAGGGCCAGGTCGAGTTCGACAGCCAGTACCGCAACCGCAGTTGGCGCAACGTCGAGCGGATGACCGGCGAGCGCCTCGAACTCATGCGCTGCAAGGGCAACGGCATCGTCTACCTGGCCAACCTCGCCCAGCACCTGCACATCATGGAGGTCGGCAGGGGCATCACGGTCGACAGCTCCTACGTCCTGGCCTTCGACGGCTCCCTCGGTGTCGGCATCGTCGCGGTGGACAGCGCCGTCGAGGTGGCCGCCGCGGGCGCCTACAACCTGGAGCTGTCCGGCTCCGGCCAGGTGGTCCTCATGACCTCCGGCGAGCCGCTGGTGCTGGAGGTGGGACCGGACAAGAACGTCTGTGTCGACTCCGACGCCGTCATCGCCTGGTCCACGTCGCTGCGCACCCAGCTCCAGGCGCCCACCTCCACCTCCGGAGTGTGGCGCCGCCGGGGGACCACCGGCGAAGGCTGGGAGATGCACTTCGGCGGCACGGGCCACGTCCTGGTCCAGCCCAGCGAACTGCTGCCGCCGCAGGGCATGCGCAACGGCGGGATGCTCGGTCAGTTCGGCATGCGCGGCAACTCCCTCGGGGGCAGCAACAGCTAGCCATGCGTAAGGGGCGCCTGTCATTGCCGGGCGCCCCTTACCCGTGCGCTCACAGCCTCGCGCGGGTCGCTTCCAGCAGTCGTACGACCGAATCGTCCGCCACAGCCGCCACCTCGTCGTAGGCGAACCACCGCACGTCGAGCGATTCGTCGCTGACCGTCTCCACGGCCCCGGACGGAGCGAGCGCCGCGTACTGGACGTCGAAGTGGCAGTGGCACGGCGGCGGAATCGGATGCCGGTCCAGGCGCACCGGGCCGCCCGGCAGCAGTGTCAGGCCGGGGATGCCGGACTCCTCCGTCGCCTCGCGCAGGGCCGCCGCCTCCAGGGAGGTGTCGGCCGGTTCGCAGTGGCCGCCCATCTGCAGCCACATGCCCAGCTTCTTGTGGAGGGTCAGCAGAGCCCGTCCGCGCTCCGGGTCGACGACCAGGGCACTCGCCGTGATGTGGCCCTCCTCGCAGGCCTTCCACATGCCGTCCGGGTGTGCCGCCAGATGGTCCAGGTAGGCCTGGCGAAGATCCGCCTGGTCCTCGTATCCCTTGAGGACCAGGACGGCGTCGTCATGGAGACTCACTCTGCGCTGCCGCCCTCGGGGTCGTCCTTCTTCTTGAGGTCGGGCTTCTCCGCGGCCTCGCCGAGCATCTTGTCCAGCTCGGAGAAGTCCAGCTGCTCGCGGTGCACGAAGCCGTCCGGGTCGTCCAGGTCGGACGCGGTCGGCAGCATGTCCGGGTGGGACCACAGGCCGTCACGGCCGTCGACCCCGCGCGCGTCGGTGAGCGAGGCCCACAGACGGGAGGCGTCCCGCAGGCGGCGCGGACGCAGTTCCAGCCCGATCAGCGTGGCGAACGTCTGCTCGGCCGGGCCGCCCGACGCGCGGCGGCGGCGCAGGGTCTCGCGCAGCGCGTCGGCGGACGACAGACGCGGCTTCGCGGCCGCGTGGACCACCGCGTCCACCCAGCCCTCCACGAGCGCCAGAGCGGTTTCCAGACGGGCCAGGGCGGCCTTCTGCTCCGGCGTGTCCTCCGGCTGGAACATCCCCTGCTGGAGGGCGTCCTGCAACTGCTCGGGATTCTGCGGGTCGAACTGGCCGACCACGTCCTCCAGCTTGGCGGTGTCGACCTTGATCCCGCGCGCGTAGCCGTCGACCGCGCCGTACAGGTGCGAGCGCAGCCACGGCACGTGCGCGAAGAGGCGCTGGTGGGCGGCCTCGCGCAGGGCGAGATACAGCCGCACCTCGTCCTTGGGCACGCCGAGGTCCTTGCCGAAGGCCTCGATGTTCGCCGGCAGCAGCGCGGCCTTGCCGGCCGGGCCGAGCGGCAGGCCGATGTCGGTGGAGCCGACGACCTCGCCCGCGAGCACGCCGACGGCCTGCCCGATCTGGGTGCCGAACATGGCCCCGCCCATCGAGCGCATCATGCCGATCAGCGGGCCCGCCATGGCCTGCATCTCCTCCGGCAGGACATCACCCATGGCATTGCCCACGCGCTCGGCGACCGGGTCGACGAGCTCCTTCCACGCGGGCAGGGTCGCCTCGACCCACTCCGCGCGGGACCACGCCACGGCGGAGCCCGCCCCGGAGGGCAGCGACGTCGCGTCGTCGAGCCACAGGTCCGCCAGGCGCACGGCCTCCTGGACCGCGGTGCGCTCGGCGGGGCCGATACTCGCGTCCTTGGTGCCGTCCGCGGTGCCCTGGGACACCGTCTGGCGGGCGATCTGCTTGGCCATGTCCCAGTTCACGGGACCGCCCTCGTACGAGAGCATCTGACCCAGCTGCTGGAAGGCGGCGCCCAGGTCGGTGGGGTTCAGTGAACCGAACATGGCTGCGAGCGGATTGTCCGCACCGGGGCCGCCAAAGCCTCCGGCTCCGGGCAGACCGCCGAAACCGAACGGGTTGGCCGGTCCCTGACCACCACCGCTCTCCTGGTCCTTCTTCTTGCCCTCGTCGCCGTCGTCCGGCTCCTCCGGCGGAAGGCCGAATCCGAATGGGGTGTCACTCACGGGATTCCTCGGCTGGTAAGGCCACCGGTTGCCTCCGGCGGCGCGGCTGCCCGATAACACCCCCCAGCGTAGACACCGACGGCCGTTAGGGCCTCGGTGCTCCGCCGACTCTCCGCCTGCGGCAGGATGGATGCCACCTGGTACGTACGCGTCACTCGCGTTCCTACTGAAGACAACCGCTGGAGACGCCCGGTGAGTTCCCCTGATCCGCAGGTTCGCGCAGCGCGAAACCAGTCAACCAACCCCGCCGCGCGCCGGCCAGTCGTCGCGGTCACCGGTGCCGCGTCCGGCATCGGAGCGCTGCTCACCGAGCGGCTGGCCGCTTCGGAGGAGATCAAGCAGGTCATCGCGCTGGACGAGCGGCGTGGTGAGTGCGCCGCGGCGCAGTGGCACATCCTGGATGTGCGGGATCCGGCCATCGCGGAGAAACTGCGCGGGGCCGACGTCGTGGTGCATCTGGCGCTCGACCTCGATCTGGAGACGGACCCGGCCGCACGTACGGCGTACAACGTCCGGGGGACGCAGACCGTCCTGACCGCCGCGGCGGCCGCCGGCGTCCACCGGGTCGTGCTGTGCACCTCCGCCATGGTCTACGGGGCGCTTCCGGACAACGAACTGCCCCTTTCGGAGGACGCCGAGCTGCGGGCCACCGCGGAGGCGACCGGGGTCGGCGATCTGCTGGAGATCGAGCGGCTCGCGCGGCGGGCCCCTCGGGCGCATCCCGGGCTCAATGTCACCGTCGTGCGGCCTGCCGTGCTGGTGGGCGGCGGGACCGACACCGCTCTGACCCGGTACTTCGAGTCCCCGCGGCTGCTGGTCGTGGCCGGGTCCCGGCCCGCGTGGCAGTTCTGCCACGTCGAGGATCTGTGCAGCGCTCTGGAGCACGCCGTCCTGGAGAAGGTCGACGGGGAGCTGGCCGTCGGGTGTGACGGGTGGCTGGAGCAGGAGGAGATCGAGGAGCTCAGCGGGATCCGCCGGATGGAGTTGCCGTCGGCGGTCGCGCTGGGGGCGGCGGCCCGGCTGCACCGGATCGGGCTGACGCCGTCTCCCGCGGGGGATCTCGCGTACACGATGTACCCCTGGGTGGTGAGCGGGAGCCGGCTGCATGACGCCGGGTGGCGGCCGCAGTGGACCAACGAGGAGGTGCTCGCGGAGCTGCTGGAGGAGGTCGCCGGGCGGCACACGGTCGCCGGGCGGCGGCTTGGGCGGAAGGACGCGACGGCCGCGGGGGCCGCGGGGGCGACGGTGGCGCTGCTGGGGGCGGCGGCTGTGGTGCGGCGGGCCCGGAAGGCGCGGCGGCGGATCTGACCGGAGCGCCTCGCGGGGTGCTGCGCGAGGTTGGCCGGCGGCTGCGGGTCCGCGGGGGCCGTCGCGCCCACGCGGCGGAGCCGCAGATCGATACAGCCCCGCACCCCTGCGAGGCGCGTCCCCTGTACGAGCCTCCAAACGCACACACGCGTGTGCCGGGTGATAGCGCTATTTCCCGTGGTCTCAGGAGTGCGGCACGATGGACGCATGGCACCCACTTACGACCACCCCGGTGAGCAGGCCGCCGATGAGCCGATCAAGCTGATCGCGATCCGTGAGACCCCGCTCTCCCTCGACGAGGTATTCCGGGCCGTCGGGGACGACTCCGCCGGGGGGACCGCCCTGTTCGTCGGGACCGTCAGGAATCACGACGGGGGAGCCGACGTAGACAAGCTCGGGTATTCGTGTCACCCCAGTGCCGAGGCCGAGATGCGGCGGGTCGCCGAAAAGGTCGTCGCCGAGTTTCCGGTGCGGGCCCTTGCCGCCGTGCATCGGGTCGGGGATCTCGGGGTCGGGGATCTCGCCGTCGTGGTCGCCGTTTCCTGTCCTCACAGGGGAGAGGCCTTCGAGGCCTGCCGGAAGCTGATCGACGATCTCAAGCACGAAGTTCCGATCTGGAAGCACCAGACGTTCTCTGACGGTACGGAGGAATGGGTCGGCGCCTGCTGAACCCTTCCTTCACCCCTCCGGTTGCGTAACCGCACCCCTGGCATGAGCGTTGTCAGTGCGGATGATTAATCTGCTGATCAGTCAGTTTTTCGCGGTCGCTCAGCGCGGGGTCGGGAGGTCGGCATGGGGGCGCTCATCTGGTTGTTGATTCCGTTCTTGGCCGCGGTCGCTGCCGGACTGTGGGGCAGTTGGGCCAACCGGACCCGGCGGATGCGCAGCGACGGCCCCGAGCTCGACGGTTACGCCCGTTTCCGCGCCGCGATGGAGAAGTCGCACTCCGGCCCTGACGACCGGGTGACGACGGCGCCCTGACGATGGTCCGACAGGAGCGTCCCGTACTGTCGTGCCATGCCACGCCGCACCGCGACGATGCTCGCCTCCACCCTGATGCTGATCGCGCTCCTGTGCGCGGGAGTCTTCATCAAAGTGCCCTACGCCGAGATGTCACCTGGCCCCACGGTGAACACCCTCGGGGACCACGGCGGCGAGCCGGTACTGCAGATCTCCGGGCGCAAGACGTATCCGACGAACGGTCACCTGAACATGACCACCGTCCGGGTCACCAGCGCCGACTACAAGATGAACCTCGTCGAGGCCGTGTACGGCTGGCTCGCGCACGACAACAAGGTCGTACCGCACGACACCCTCTATCCGGACGGCAAGACCGAGGAGCAGTCCACCCAGGAGAACGCCGAGGAGTTCAGCCAGTCCCAGGAGAGCGCCAAGGTCGCCGCCCTGAAGGAACTGGCCGTCCCGGTGCAGGCCTGGGTGATCGTCTCCACCGTCGTGAAGGACTCCCCGGCCGAGGGCAGGCTGCACGCCGGTGACGTGATCAAGGCCGTCGACGGTACGACGGTGAAGGAGCCGGACGACGTCGCCAAGCTGGTGACCAAGCACAAGCCCGGCGAGGACGTCGTGTTCACGATCGTGCCCGCGAAGGAGCAGGCCGCCGCGGAGAAGGCACATCGGACGGCGACGAAGACCGAGAAGATCACCATCACGACCAGGACGTCCGACGACGAGGGCGAGAAACGCGCCATCGTCGGGATCGCCGCCGGGACCGACCACACCTTCCCGTTCACCGTCGACATCAAGCTCGCCGACGTCGGTGGCCCGAGCGCCGGTCTGATGTTCGCGCTCGGCATCTACGACAAGCTCACTCCGGGCAGCCTGACCGGCGGCAAGTTCGTCGCCGGCACCGGGACGATCGACGACGACGGCAAGGTCGGCCCGATCGGCGGCATCGAGATGAAGACGGTCGGCGCGCGCGACAAGGGCGCCCAGTACTTCCTGACGCCCGCCGACAACTGCGCGGCCGCCGCCAAGGACACCCCCGGCGGACTCACCCTGGTCAAGGTGAACACCATCGACGACGCCCTCGGCGCGCTCAAGGACATCCGCGAGGGCAGGACGGCCGACCTGCCGAAGTGCACGACCAAGAGCTGACCGGCACGCACGGGTACGACGACGGGGGCGCCCCTCACACCGAGGGCGCCCCCGTCGTCGTACCGGAAGACCTGGAAGATCTGGGAGACCTGGAAGAACTCAGTCCGCGAACGTCGCCGACAGCGCCTCCGCCAGGCCGGGAACCAGGTCGCGGCCCGTGAGGACCTCCGTCGGGGAGTCCTTCTCGCGCAGGCGCAGGGCAGAGTCGCGGGTGCCGTCGCGCAGGACCGCGACCGTCATACGGACCTCCTGGCGGGCCGGGTGCTCGGCGACCCACTTCGCCAACCGGGCGTCGCTCAGCCCCTGCGGGACGGACGCCTCGGCGGACGGCGGCAGCATCAGGCGCTCCACGGTGAGCGCGCAGCCGACGACCGCGTCGGGCCAGGCGATCGTGCCGAGGAACTCGTCGAGCGGCTTGCCCGCGGGAATCTCGTCCTGCTCGATGGGGGTCAGGCCCGAGGACTCCTGCGCTTCCTCCAGACCGAGCTGGCTCGCGAGAGCGGGTTCCTGAGCTCGCAGCTGTGCGGTGTCTACGAGGGCGAAGAGGCGAGCGGGCTGGTCCCAGCCGAGGCCGGAGGCGTACTCGTCGATCTCGAGTACGGCCCGGGTGAGCGGGCTCGCTGCCATGGGAGTGTTGGACATGGTCACAATCCTGCCTCGTTCGTGACCGGAATCGGGAACCGAGTAAACGGTGAGTAAGTTGCATAGGTGTGGGCCCGCGATCACGGGGGCTCTGGAGGGGCTCGCGAACACGGGGGCCTGACGGATCGACAGCGAACTTCGAGGTGCGCACCTTGGCTTTCCAGATGCCGGACCGCGGCGGAGGCCCGACGGGGCCGCGGATGAGAGTGGGCCGCCCGTCCCGGCGCGCCCGGACCCTGCTCATGACGCTGGGCGTCCTTGCCGTTCTCGGCATGGCGTTCACCATGTTCGCGGGTTTCTGGACGGACTGGCTCTGGTACCGCTCGGTGAACTACTCGTCCGTGTTCACCACCACGCTGTGGACCAAGATCGGGCTGTTCTTCGTCTTCGGCGTGCTGATGGCCCTCGCGGTCGGTTTCAACATCTGGCTGGCCCACCGGCTGCGCCCGCCGCTGAGCGCCATGTCCATGGAGCAGCAGAACCTCGATCGCTACCGCATGGGCATCGCGCCCTACAAGAGGTGGCTGCTGCTGGGGATCGTCTCCCTGGTGGGCCTGATCGCGGGCGCCTCCGCCTCCAGTCAGTGGCGGACCTGGCTGATGTGGGTCAACGGCGTCTCCTTCGGCCAGAAGGACCCGCAGTTCCACCTCGACATCTCCTTCTACACCTTCGACCTGCCCTGGTACCGGTTCCTGCTCGGCTTCGGCTTCGCCGCGGCGATCCTCTCGGTGATCGCCGCAGCGCTCACCCATTACCTGTACGGCGGTCTCAGGATCACCTCCCCGGGCGCGCGGGCCACGGCCGCCGCGACCGGGCACCTGTCGGTGCTGCTCGGCGTCTTCGTCGCCCTGAAGGCGGTCGCGTACTGGCTCGACCGGTACGGCCTCGCGGTGAAGTCCAGCGACTTCAAGGCGACCGACAGCTGGACGGGCCTCAGGTACGTCGACGCGAACGCCTATCTGCCGGCCAAGACGATCCTGTTCTGCATCGCCGTGATCTGCGCCCTGCTGTTCTTCGCCACCCTGTGGCGGCGCACCTGGCAGCTGCCCGTGATCGGCTTCGGCCTGATGGTGCTCTCGGCGATCCTGATCGGCGGGCTCTACCCCGCGATCGTCCAGAAGTTCCAGGTCCAGCCGAACGAGCAGGCCAAGGAAGCGCCGTACGTCGAGAAGAACCTCAAGGCGACGCGTGAGGCGTACGGCATCGACGACGCCTCGGTGAAGGAGTACGACGGCAAGTCCACCACCACGGACAAGACCAAGCTGCGCGATGACGTCGACGCCACGGCGAGCATCCGGGTCGTGGACCCCAACGTGGTCTCACCGACGTTCCAGCAGCTCCAGCAGATGCGGAACTACTACGCGTTCCCGACCAACCTGGACGTCGATCGCTACAGCAAGGACGGCAAGGACCAGGACACGGTCATCGGTCTGCGCGAGCTGAACCTCGCCGGTATCCCGAAGAACAACTGGATCAACGACCACTTCCGTTACACCCACGGCTACGGCGTGGTCGCCGCGAAGGGCACCGAGGCCGACGCCGAGGGCCGCCCGGTCTTCACCGAGTCCAACCTGCCGTCCCAGGGCGACCTCGGGACGTACCAGCAGCGCGTCTACTACGGCGAGAAGACCACCGAGTACTCGATCGTCGGCGGTCCCCAGAAGGAGATCGACTACTCCGACGACAACGGTGAGAAGACCTACAGCTACAAGGACAAGAGCGGGGTCAACCTCTCCAACCCGGTCAACCGGGCCGCGTACGCGGTGGCGTTCAGCGAGCCGCAGATCCTCTACTCCGGAGCGATCGGCGAGGGCTCGAGGATTTTGTACAACCGCACGCCCAAGCAGCGGGTCGAGGCGGTCGCCCCCTGGCTGACCATCGACGGCGACGCCTATCCGGCGGTGGTCGGCGGCAAGATCCAGTGGATCGTCGACGCCTACACGACGACGAACGGCTACCCGTACGCCTCCCGTACGACCCTCGGTGACACGACGGCCGACTCGCTGACCGCGACGAACAACCAGCGTGCGGTGGTGGCCCAGCAGAACCAGGTCAACTACATCCGCAACTCGGTGAAGGCGACCGTCGACGCGTACACCGGCGAGGTCAAGCTCTACCAGTGGGACACCAAGGACCCGGTCCTCAAGACCTGGATGAAGGCGTTCCCGGGCACGGTGGAGCCGAAGAAGGACATCTCCACCGACCTGATGGCTCATCTGCGGTACCCGCAGGACCTGTTCAAGGTCCAGCGTGAGCTGCTGGCGCGCTATCACGTCGAGGACGCGGACACCTTCCTCAGCGGCAGCGAGGTGTGGCAGGTGCCGGACGACCCGACCAACAAGTCGGGCGACGCGGTGCCGCCGTACTACCTGAGCATGAAGATGCCCGACCAGTCGGCACAGGCGTTCTCGCTCACGACGACGTTCACGCCCAACGGCCGGGACAACCTCAGTGCGTTCATGTCGGTCGACGCCGAGGCCGGCACCAGTGACTACGGCAAGATCAGAATCCTGAAACTGCCGACCAACACCACGGTCAACGGGCCCAAACAGGTGCAGAGCCAGTTCAACTCCGAACAGGACATCGCCGAGACCATCAGCCTCCTCAACAGAGGCGACTCCAATGTGGAGTACGGCAATCTCCTGACGGTGCCGCTCGACGGAGGACTGCTCTATGTGGAGCCGGTCTACGTACGCGGTGGTGGACTCAAGTACCCGCTGCTGCGGAAGGTGTTGGTGACCTACGGCGGCAACACCGCCTTCGAGGACACCCTTGACGAAGCCCTGAACAAGGTCTTCGGGGCGGACGCTTCGACGACCCCGCCACCGGACGACGACGGCGGAACCACCAAGCCACCACCGACCTCCAGCAACCCGACGGTCCAACAGGCGCTGGACGACGCACAGAAGGCCTTCGACGCCGGCCAGGAAGCCCTGAAGAAGGGCGACTGGGAGGCGTACGGCCGGGCCCAGGAGGACCTGGAGGACGCGCTCAAGCGGGCCGAGAACGCGCAGGCCGCAGCGGACAAGAGCGGCGGCAGCAGCGCGAAGCCCAGTAGCAGTCCAAGTCCCAGGAGCAGTCCCAGCAGTAGTCCCCGTAGCAGTCCGAGCAGTAGTCCGAGCGGCTGAGCAGCCGCTGGTCAAATGCCCACCCCGCGCCGTGATACGGTTGCAACACAACGGCGCGGGGTGGAGCAGCTCGGTAGCTCGCTGGGCTCATAACCCAGAGGTCGCAGGTTCAAATCCTGTCCCCGCTACTGAAAGCGAAGGCCCGGATCCTCTTGAGGATCCGGGCCTTCGTGGTGTGCGAACGCATGTGCCGACCGATGGGACGGCCGTGCCGCCTCGGGGAGTTGGGGGTAGCCGTGTTTGACTTGTCTCTCTGTGGGCATGTCGACAAAACGCTGAAGTGACCTCACTGGCTGCGGTATACCAGGTGTACCCAGGTTGCAGGTGGTGCGACGATGGACGTTATGGGGGACAAGGCAACTCTGTTGGAGACAGGGCGTTTTGTGCAGCCTGCCGATTTTTCGGAGTCGACGGGCGACTTGTCGCAGCCCATGGACCGGGACGAAACCGGGGAGGCTGCCGAGGAGGCACGTCAGCTCCTTGCCGCGCAGAGCGGTGATGTCGAGGCGATGAGCGTCCTCGGCGCCCTCCTGCTGCGCCGCGGTGACCTCGACGGAGCCGAGCCCCATCTGCGTGCCGCCACCGCCGCGGGCGACCGGGCCGCCGCCAACAACCTGGGTGTCCTGCTGCACCAGCGCGGTTACGCCGAGGACGCCGCCGGCTGGTGGCGGATCGCCGCCGTCGCCGGATCCGCCGCGGCCGCGCACGCGCTGGGACGCCACCACCGTGAGCGGGGCGACGAGCCCGCCGCAGAGTACTGGCTGCGCCAGTCCGCCGAGCAGGGGCACGCGCTGGGCGCCTACGCGCTCGCCGACCTGCTGGAGCACCGCGGGGACACGGGCGCCGAGCAGTGGATGCGGATCGCCGCCGAGCGGGGGCACCGCGAGGCGGCCTACCGGCTCGCCCGCGCGCTCGACCGCCGGCTGGTTCCCGAGGGCGACGTCGGGGACGACCACGGTGCCGGGGCCGAGGCCGAGCAGTGGTACCGGCAGGCCGCCGCGCGCGGCCACCGTCGGGCGGCGCTGCATCTCGGGGCGATCCTGGAGAGGCGCGGCGCGCTCAAGGAGGCCGGGCGCTGGTATCTGACGTCCGCCAAGGACGGGGAGGCGCGGGCCGCCTGCGCGCTCGGGTTCCTGCTGCGGGACGCCGGTGACACCGAGAGTGCCGCCATATGGTGGCTGCGCGCTGCCCAGGACGGGGACGGCAACGCGGCCAACGCCCTGGGCGCCCTGCACGCCGAGCGCGGCGAGTCGCAGACCGCCGAGCGCTGGTACCGGGCGGCGATGGACGCCGGTGACGACAACGGCGCGTACAACCTGGGGCTGCTCTGCGCCGAGCAGGGGCGGACCGCGCAGGCCGAGCAGTGGTACCGGCGGGCCGCGTACGCGGGGCACCGGGAGGCGGCCAACGCGCTCGCCATTCTGCTGCTCCAGGGCGGGGACACGGCCGGGGCGGAGCCCTGGTTCTCCAAGGCCGCGGAGGCCGGGAGTGTGGACGCCGCGTTCAACCTCGGGATCCTGTTCGCCGGGCGGGGCGAGGAGGCCGTCGCTCTGCGGTGGTACGAGCGGGCGGCTGCCGCCGGACACACCGAGGCCGCGCTGCAGGTGGGCATCGCCCGGCTGCGGGACGGGGACGAGAGCGAGGCCGAGCGGCACCTTCGGTGTGCGGCGGGGGGCGGCAGCGCGGAGGCCGCGTACCGGCTGGCGACCGTGCTGGACGCCCGGCGGCCGCCGGTGCCCGCGCACTCGCTCGGTGAGCCGGTGCACACGGAGAAGAGCGAGTGCGAGGAGTGGTACGAGCGGGCGGCCTCCCAGGGGCATCGGCGCGCTCAGGTGCGGGTGGGCATGCTCGCCGCCGCTCGCGGTGATGTCGTGGAGGCGGCCCGGTGGTACCGGGAGGCCGCGGAGGCGGGGTCCCGGAACGGAGCCTTCAATCTGGGGCTGCTGCTCGCCAGGGAGGGGAGCGACCCGGAGGCCGCCGTGTGGTGGGCCCGGGCGGCCGACGCGGGGCACGGGCGGGCGGCGTTGCGGTTGGCCCTGGTCTACGCGCGTCGGGGAGAGCTGGCCGAAGGGCAGCGGTGGGCCGACCGGGCGGTGGCTCTGGGGCCGGCCGAGGTGGCCGAGCGGGCCGCTCGGCTGCGGGACGCGTTGCGTGAGGAGCTGTCGGCGTAGCGATGCGCGGTGGAGCGCCGGAAGCGATTTGCCTCTGGCCTCCTCCTTCACGTAACGTTGCATTCATCGCCGCGGGGTGGAGCAGCTCGGTAGCTCGCTGGGCTCATAACCCAGAGGTCGCAGGTTCAAATCCTGTCCCCGCTACTGACGATCGAGGGCCGGAATCCGAAAGGGTTCCGGCCCTCGGTGTTTCTCAGGGGCGGTGGCCCACCGCCTCCTCGTACAGGGTCCGGTCCACCGTCTTCGATTCCGGCAGCGGCTCGCCCTCCGCCACGCCTTGTGACGTGTACGCCGCCTGCAGCCGGTCCGTCGTGCCGGACCGGATCTCCCAGTCCATGCGCAGGGACGGGGTGGACCTGAGGATCGCCTCGTCGGTCTTCAGGAGTTTCGCCAGATAGGTGACGAAGGTCGCATCCGACTTGTAGTCGGCCGTGAAGTAGGTGTTCACCGTGCGGATGTACGCCCGCAGCAGGGCGACCCCGGCGTCCACGTCGTCGTTCAGCAGGCCGGGACCGTAGAGCATGCCGCCCAGGGGCTCGCCGAGCGGCTGGCCGCCGAGGAAGGCGTAGCCGGGCTCGCCGTCGACCCTGCGCCAGACCGGGTCCAGGAGCCAGGCCGAGTCGACGCCGCCGTTCTGCAGGGCCGTGAGGACATCGGCCGAACCGAGCTGCTGGTACTGGATCTCGTCGAGGCCGCCGCCATGACTTTCGAGGGCCTTCTCCATGGGGTACGCGATCACCGAGCCCTTGCCGATCATCGTGCCCATCCTGCGGCCGGCCATCTTCACCTGGTCGCCGGTCTCGCCGTCCTTCAGCCGTACCCACAGGCCGCTCTTCGACTTCGGGTCGGGCGAGAAGTTCGCGGCGACCCAGCGGATGTCGAAACCGCCCCGGAGGCCGTTCATGACAGCCGCCTCGGGGGCCGCCCACAACGCGTCGATGTCGCCCTTGGCGAGGAGGGGGAGCGAGTCGGGGGTCGGCAGCACCTTCAGGGTGACCTCCAGGCCCTCCTTCTTGAACTCACCCTTGTCCAGCGCCACTTGGAGGGGTGCCACGTACTCCGCGCTCAGTGTGCCGGTGGCGATCGTGATCTTGCGGGGCTCGGGGAGCGGGGCGGGGGCGGGGGTGCCGGGCTCGCAGCGGGCCGGGGTGCGGGTCGGGGAGAGGTCCGCGGGGTCAGTCCAGGACTTCGCGCCGCAGCCCGCCACCGGGCGGACGGTCCGCGTCCCGCCCCCGCCCGCCTTCGACTCCGAGCTCGTCGAATCGTGTGACGCCGTGCACGCTGTCGACGTCAGCAGGAGGCCTGCGGTCAGTACTGCGCCGTAGAACCGTGTTTTCACGACTGGCCCCTTCCGCGGTCCCTGGGTGCCCATGGGGTGAGCAGGCGGCCCACGATGCGGACCAGTTCGGAGAAGAGGACTCCGAGGGCGGCCACGCAGACGATGCCGACGAACATCACGTCGTTCTGGAACAGGGCGCGTGAGTCGAAGATCAGGTGGCCCAGGCCGTTCGTCGCGGCGATCTGTTCCGAGGCGACGATCACCAGGACCGCCACGCCCGCCGCGATCCTGGCGCCGACCAGGACGGACGGGAGGGAGGCGGGGAGCAGGACGTGGCGGAACATCTGCCACGGTGAGGCGCCGAAGACCTGGCCCGCGTCGCGGTGGCCGGAGGGGATCGAGATCACCGCCGACATCGTCTGGATCCATACGAAGAAGAAGACCGTCGCCGCCACCAGGGCGATCTGGGGGCCCTCGCCCAGGCCGAACATGTTCAGGAAGACGGGCAGCAGGGCCAGTTTCGGGACGACGTACAGGGCGTCCAGCAGGGGTTCCAGGGCTGCCCTCACCAGGGACAGCGAGCCCATCAGAAGCCCCAGCGCGTAGCCGGTGGCCGTGCCGATCGCGTAGCCCGCCAGGACGCGTTTCGTGGTCGCCCACACGTCCGGCCACAGGTCGCCGGCCGCCGCGCGGTCCCAGCCGTCGGCGAGGATCGTGGAAGGGGCGGGGTAGACGCGGTCGTCCAGCCAGGCCCGGGTGGCGGCCAGCTGCCACAGGAGGACCAGGAGCAGGGGGACGGCTGTCGCCAGGGTCAGTTCCAGGGCTCGCCTGCGGCGGTGGGTGCGTACCGGGTGCAGCTCTTCCGGGCCCGGGCGGCGTACGAGTACGGAGACCTTCTCGGGAGCCACGGTCGTCATGCCGGTATCGCCTCCTTGCGCAGCAGGTCCCACAACTCACTCTTCAGGGACGTGAATTCGGGCGCCGAGCGGATGTCGCCGGTGCGCGGGCGGGGGAAGGGCGGGCGGTGTTCGGCGATCAGCCGGCCGGGGCGGGCGGACATCACCAGGACGCGGTCGCCGAGGACGATCGCCTCCTCCAGGCTGTGGGTGATGAAGAGGGTGGTGGTGCGCAGGGTTTGCGTGATCTCCAGCAACTCGTCCTGGAGGATCATGCGGAGTTGGGCGTCCAGGGCCGCGAACGGCTCGTCCATCAGGAGGAGTTCGGGTCCTACGGCGAGGGCGCGCGCTATCGCGACACGCTGGCGCATGCCTCCCGAGAGGGTCGCGGGGTACGCGTCGGCGAAGTCCGACAGTCCCATGCGGGCGAGCCACTCGTCGGCACGGGTGTTCGCCTCGCGGCGTGGGACGCGCTGGATGTCCAGGCCGAAGCGGACGTTGGCGCGGACGGACTTCCAGTCGTAGATGCCGTAGTCCTGGAAGATCATGGCGGCCGGACGCGGTGCTGTCGTGCGGATCTCCAGGGTGCCCGCGCTCGGACGGAGCAGGCCCGCGGCGATGCGCAGCAGCGTCGACTTGCCGCAGCCCGAGGGGCCGACCAGGCAGACGAACTCGCCGGGGTCGACGGTGAGGTCGAGCGGGCCGAGGGCTTCGACGGAGCGGGGCGGGCGGCCGAAGGTGCGGGTCAGGGCGGTGGCGTGGAGTTTGGGGCGCGGATGGTCCGGGGCGGCCTGCGGTGGCTCCGGGGCGGGCTGCGGGTCTCCCACGGTGGGTTCGGGGTGCGGATCTCCCACGGTTGCTCCTTGCGGAGTTCGGTACGGAGAGGGGGTGGCCGCACGACGATATGACGGTCCGTCAGATTCAGGAACCCCGTGGGCAGCACAAAGCCCCGGCGTCCGCGAAGGACGCCGGGGCTTTGTGCTTCGGTGAAGCCTGTTACGCCGCCGCGCAGTTCGGGCAGACGCCCCGGTACGTGACCTCGACGCCCGAGACGGTGAAGCCGAAGCGCTCCGAGTCGGGAAGCTCGGTCAGCGGGTCGCCCGTGGGGTGGACGTCCCGGATGGCGCCGCACTGGGCGCAGACCAGGTGGTGGTGCGGTCGGTGGGCGTTCGGGTCGTACCTCTTGGCACGCTTGTCGGTGGCGACCTCGAGCACCTCGCCGAGGGTGACCAGCTCGCCCAGCGTGTTGTAGACGGTTGCCCGGGAGATCTCGGGCAGCTTGGCCACGGCGCGAGCGTGGACCTCGTCGGCCGTCAGGTGGACGTGTTCGCCGTCGAGGACCTCGGCCACGACGCGCCGCTGCGCGGTCATCCGCCAGCCGCGGCCGCGCAGTCGTTCCAAAAGGTCGCTCATGCGTCCCAGCTTAACAGCATGGGACCAGAATCCGAATGGGTGTGAGTTTGGATGGCTGCTGGACTTGGATTAAGTCCAGATCAAGAGCGGGCCGGTACGCGCTGTCGGGCAGGCGCCCAGCAGCGGATGATGTCGCGGACCGAGACGATGCCCGTGGGCTCGCCGTGGTCCAGGACGATGAGGTGCCGGAAGCCGCCGTGGGTCATCGCGTGCGCCGCCTCCTCCAGGGTCCAGGTCGGGGTGGCGAAGACGACGTCGGTGGTGGTGTGGGCATGTGCGTACTCCGTGTCCGGGCTCTGGCCGAGGCCCACGGAGTTGAGGATGTCGCGCTCGGTCAGTATGCCGATACCGGTGCCATCGGGATCGAGGACCACGGCCGCGCCCACCCGGCGGGCGGACATCAGGGCGGCGGCCTGGCGGAGAGTGTGGGCGGGGCCGATGGTGAGGACCACCGTGCTCATGGCGTCGCGGACGAGCATGGGTTCGCAGTCACCTCCTGGGAGCCGGTGTGTTAGTTCACCGGTTCACAAGTTCACAAATGAGGGTCCTCTCAGAGTCGCAGGTAAAGCGAGGGTCAACAAGAGGGCGCACGTCGCCGATTGAGGGCGTGCGTGCTCAGATGTGCTCCCCGGAAGCGCCCCTCGGCCCCCGGTGGCGGGTCTCTAGTAGCGCTCGTTGAGATAACCCAGGAACTCGTCGTGGAGCAGACCGTTGGAAGCGGCCGCGTTGCCGCTGTGCGGGCCGGGACGGCCGTCGAGACCGGTGAAGGTGCCGCCGGCCTCCGTGACGACGATCGCGTTCGCGGCCATGTCCCAGAGGGAGAGCTCCGGCTCCGCGCAGAGGTCGATCGAGCCCTCGGCGACCATCATGTACGGCCAGAAGTCGCCGTACGCGCGCGTGCGCCACACCTCGCGGGTCAGGTCCAGGAAGCCGCCGAGGCGGCCCTGGTCCTCCCAGCCGGTGAGGGAGGAGTACGCGAACGAGGCGTCCGAGAGCTTGCCGATCTGGGAGACGCGCAGGCGGGAGGCGGCGGAGAGGCTGCGGCCGGTGTAGGCGCCGTGGCCCTTCGCTGCCCACCAGCGGCGGCCGAGGGCGGGGGCGGAGACCACGCCGACGACGGGCTGGTAGCCGCCCTCCGCCGCCTCCATCAGGGAGATCAGCGTGGCCCAGACCGGAACGCCCCGTACGTAGTTCTTGGTGCCGTCGATGGGGTCGATGACCCAGCGGCGGGGGCCGGTCCCCTCGATGCCGAACTCCTCGCCGAGGATGGCGTCGCGGGGACGGGCGCGCTTGAGGTGGCCGCGGATGAGTTCTTCCGCCGCCTTGTCCGCCTCGCTGACCGGGGTCATGTCCGGCTTTGTCTCGACCTTGAGGTCCAGTGCCTTGAAGCGGGCCATGGTGGTCGCGTCGGCCGCGTCCGCGAGGACGTGGGCGAGGCTGAGGTCGTCGAGGTAGTCGGGCATGTTGCGAACGGTATCTGTCGGTGTCGGTACGGGGCCAGCGGGCCCGGTGTGTGGACGCTGCGGGGGTTCGTGCAGACAGGGCCCCGTTTCGCTCGCCCACGCCTGCGAGGCGCCGCCGCGCGCGCCCCTTCGTGTCCTCGCGAACCCTTGACAGTGCTCCCGTGCGCGTCAAATCTGGGCGCAGAGCTGCTTGCTCCCTGGGAGGCGCTGATGCCTGCTGCGCGGGAATCGCTGCTGGATGCCGCTTATACGGCGTTGGCGCGTCGGCCGTGGTCCGCCGTGAGGATGGTGGACGTCGCGGCGACGGCCGGAGTGTCCCGGCAGACGCTGTACAACGAGTTCGGGAGCAAGGAAGGGCTGGCCCGCGCGCTGGTCAGACGAGAGGCCGACGGGTATCTCGTCGGCGTCGACCGGGCGCTCACCGCGCACGGCGACGTCCGGGAACGGCTGACTGCGACCGCCGAGTGGACCACCGCCTCCGCCCGGGAGAACGCGCTGGTACGGGCCATGCTCACCGGCTGCTGGAGCGAGCGGCTCCCTTCGCCGACGCTCTCTCCGGTGCCGTCCTCCTCCGCGGTGCCGGCGCAGCGCCGGGCCGACGGAGCGCTGCCGTCGCCCGGCGACTTCGTGGCACTGGTGCGCGACCGCGCCGTGTCCGTCCTCTCCGGCCCCGGTGTGCACAAGTCGGACGTCCCCGACCTCGCCCGCTCCTGCGAACTGGCCGTCCGGCTCGCCCTGTCCTGCGTGGCGGCCCCGCCGGGTGAGGGCGGGGTCGGGGACCTGGTGCGGAGCGTGCTGCACCGGCAGCCGGTGTGAACGGCTCCAGTGGGGTGTGAAAAGCCCTAGTGAGATGACCCCGACAGTTGGAGTCCGATCACGCCGATGATCACCAGGCTGATCGAGACGATCTTCAGTGTCGAGACCAGGTCGTCGAAGAAGATCATTCCGTAGATCGCGGTGCCGGCCGCGCCGATGCCGGTCCACACCGCGTACGCGGGGCCGACATCCAGCTTCTTCAGGGACAGGGTCAGCAGGCCGAAGCTGCCGAGGGCGAAGATGCAGAACGCGATCGTCGGCCACAGTCGGGTGAAACCGTGGGAGAGCTTCAGACACACGGCGAATCCGGTCTCGAGCAACCCGGCCACCACCACCAGCAGCCACGCCATGTGCTGTCCTCCCGTATGTCCGGCTCGGTGCGATTATGCACTTACCGAACTCGCGTACACCCAAACAATGCGGAGGTCAGTCCCCTTCGGTCCGCTCCCGCGTCGAGAGCAGCCGCCGCAGGGAGTACAGCCGGGCCGGATCGGCGTGACCCTCGGCCACCCACGCGTCCAGCGCGCAGTCCGGCTCATCATGACTGCACGCGCGCGGACAGCCCTCGGTTCCCGGTACCAGGTCGGGAAACGCGAGGATCACGCGGGAGGGGTCCACGTGGTGGAGGCCGAACGACCGTACGCCCGGGGTGTCGACCACCCAGCCGGCGTCGCCCGCCAGGGGAAGCGCCAGCGCCGAGGTCGTGGTGTGGCGGCCGCGGCCGGTCACCGCGTTCACATGACCCGTCACCCGGCGCTGCTCGACCGGGACCAGCGTGTTGACCAGTGTCGTCTTGCCCACGCCCGAGTGACCGACGAAAGCCGTGATCTTGCCGTCGAGGTGCTCGCGCACCACGTCCGCCGCGCCGCCGCTCTCCAATTCCTCGCGGCTGGTGACGACGTACGGAATGTCCAGGTGGCCGTACAGCTCCAGCAGCTTGTCGGGCTGGGCCAGGTCCGACTTCGTCAGGACCAGGAGAGGGGTCAGACCGCCGTCGAAGGCAGCCACCAGGCAGCGGTCGATCAGACGGGGGCGGGGTTCCGGGTCGGCGAGGGCCGTGACGATGGCGAGCTGGTCGGCGTTGGCGACGACCACGCGCTCGTACGGGTCGTCGTCGTCCGCCGTGCGGCGCAGGACCGAGGTGCGCGGCGCGATGCGCACGATGCGGGCCAGGGTGTCCTTCTCGCCGGAGAGGTCGCCGACGATGGCCACCCGGTCTCCGACGACCGCGGCCTTGCGGCCCAGTTCGCGGGCCTTCATCGCCATGACGACCTTGTTGTCGACCAGACAGGTCAGACGGCCCCGGTCGACGGTGAGGACCATGCCCTCGACCGCTTCCTCGTGCTTGGGGCGGATGTTCGTACGCGGACGGTTGCCCTTGCGGTTCGGGCGGCTGCGGATGTCGTCCTCGTCGGTGTGCTTGCCGTAGCGGCGCATGGCGTGAGTCCCCTACGCCTTCTCGCTCCCGAGCATCCCGCTCCACATGTCGGGGAAGTCCGGCAGCGTCTTGGCCGTCGTCGCGACGTTCTCGATCTGTACGCCCTCGACCGCGAGGCCGATGATCGCGCCGGCCGTGGCCATGCGGTGGTCCTCGTAGGTGTGGAAGATCCCGCCGTGCAGCCGGCGCGGGCGGATGTGCAGACCGTCGGCCGTCTCGGTGACGTCACCGCCGAGTTCGTTGATCTCCTTGGTGAGCGCGGCCAGCCGGTCCGTCTCGTGCAGGCGCAGATGGGACACCCCGCGCAGGGTGGAGGGGGAGTCCGCGAGGGCCGCCACGGCCGCGATGCCGGGGGTCAGCTCGCCGACCTCGCCGAGGTCGACATCGATGCCGTGGATCGCACCCGAACCGGTGAACACCAGGCCGTACTCGGTGAGTTCGCAGGAACCGCCCATCTCGGTGAAGATCTCGCGCAGCCGGTCACCGGGCTGGGTGGTGCGGTGCGGCCAGTCCGGGACAACGACCTTGCCGCCGGTCACCAGCGCCGCCGCCAGGAACGGCTGGGCGTTGGAGAGGTCGGGCTCGACGGTGAGGTCCCGGCCCAGCAGGGCACCCGGCGTGACCCGCCAGACGTTCGGCTCGCCGCCCGACTCCGGGGTGTCCACCTGGGCGCCCACCGCGCGGAGCATGTCCACGGTCATCCGGATGTGCGGCATCGACGGCAGGGCGGAGCCGATGTGGCGGACCTCGACGCCCTGGTTGAAGCGCGGGCCGGACAGCAGGAGCGCCGACACGAACTGGGACGACGAGGACGCGTCGATCTCGACCGGGCCGCCGTCCAGGGCACCCCCGCCGTGCACCGTGAGCGGCAGCGCGCCACGGCCGTCGTCGTCGATCCGCGCGCCGAGGACGCGCAGGGCGTCGATCACACCGTTCAGGGGGCGTTCGTACGACCTCGGGTCGCCGTCGAAGTGGATCGGGCCGTCGGCGAGCGCGGCGACCGGTGGCAGGAAGCGCATCACCGTGCCGGCGTTGCCGACATCGATCGTGGCGGGGCCGGCGAGGCCCGTCGGAAGCACCCGCCAGGCCTCGCCCGAGCCGTCCGGGCCCACGCCCTCCTCGATCGCCACGCCCATCGCCCGCAGGGCGCCCGCCATCAGCAGGGTGTCCCGGGAACGCAGCGGGCGGCGCAGCCAGCCGGGCTCGGAGGCGAGGGCGGCCAGTACGAGGGCTCGGTTGGTGACTGACTTCGACCCCGGCACGTGGACCGTCGCGTCGACGGCTGCGCTCGCATGGGGGGCGGGCCAGAGGGCGGTGTCTGCGGGGTTCGAAGCCATGGGGTCCACTTTAGTGGCGGTCGTCTTTCGGGTGCAGCGCCGTCGTGGCTGGTCGCGCCCCGCGGCGGAGCCGGCCTCGCACCCCTGAGTCGGCCGGTCACACCTCCAGCAACCACCTTCCGCCGCCTATCAAGGAGCACAGGCTCACCGCGTGGAACAGGAACAGCCACAGCCCCGCCGGGACGTTCGTGAGACGCGAGAGCTGGTCCGCGTCCGAGTCACCCGCCCCGCCCCGCGCCCGCTTCGCCTGGAGCTCGAAGGCCGGACGTACCCCGCCGAGCAGCAGGAACCACACCACCGCGTACGCGAACGCCGCCTGCACCTGGGGTCCGGCGAGCCAGGACACCACCACGAAGGTGCCGCCCGTGAGCACCACCGTCAGCGCCCCGTACGCGTTGCGGATCATCACCAGCATCACCACGAGCAGGGCCGTCGCCGCCCACAGCAGCAGGGTGATCCGGCCGGCGGCCAGCAGGGCGGCGCCGCCGAGGCCGAGCAGCGGGGGAGCGGTGTAACCGGCCGCCGCCGTGAGGATCATGCCGATCCCGTGCGGCTTGCCCCGGCTGACCGTCAGTCCGCTGGTGTCGGAGTGCAGCCGTATGCCGGTGAGCTGACGCCCCGTGAGCAGCGCGACCAGGCCGTGGCCGCCCTCGTGGGCGATGGTGATGGCGTTGCGCGAGAGCCGCCACAGCGTGTGCGGGACAACTATGGCGAGCGCCGCCACCATGGTGGCCAGGACCACCCACAGGTCGGGGTCGGGCTGCAGGCCGACGAGGCGGTCCCAGAGGTCGGGCAGCGCGGTCGATGCGGTGCTGTCCATGTTTCCCGGTGGCTCCCTCTCCTCGTACGGAGTCTGGCAGTGTGGCACGTATGTGCGGACGGTATGCAGCGAGTCGTAGGCCCGAGGATCTCGCAGGAATCTTTGAGATCGAGAAGTGGGAGCCCGAGGAGACCCTCGAGCCCGACTACAACGTGGCCCCGACCAAGGAGGTTTACGCCGTCCTCGACCGTCCCCTCAAGGACGTCGAGGACCCGCGACCGGTTCGGCAGCTGCGGAAGCTGAAGTGGGGGCTGGTCCCGAGCTGGTCGAAGACCCCCGAGGGCGCTGCCCGGATGATCAACGCGCGCGCGGAGACCGTGCACGAGAAGCCGTCGTACAAGAGGGCCTTCGCCACCCGCCGCTGCATCATCCCGGCCGACGGCTACTACGAGTGGGTCACCGGGTCCGGCGAGCGGGAGCTGGAGGTCGAGGGGAAGAAGAAGCGGCCGCGCAAGCAGCCCTACTTCGTGCTGCCCGCCGACGGTTCGGTGTTCGCGATGGCCGGACTGTACGAGTTCTGGCGCGACAAAACCCTGCCCGACGACCATCCGCAGGCCTGGTGGACGACCTGCTCCGTGATCACCACCGAGGCGGAGACGGGCCCGCTGGCCGTCTCCCCGGCCGACGGCCCGCGCTCGCTCGTCGACATCCACCCCCGGATGCCGCTGATGCTGACCCCGGACCGCTGGGACACCTGGCTCGACCCGTCCCGCACCGACCTCGACGACCTGCGCAACCTGCTCGCACCGCCGCCCGAGGGGCTGATGCGGGCCTTTCCGGTGAGCACGGCCGTCAGCAACGTCCGCAACAACGGGCCGGAGCTGCTCAAGGAGCTGGAGGGGCCGGAAGAGGGCACACTCTTCTAGCCTTCTGGTGTGAAGACCGAGATCATCAGCACCGAGGCCGGGGACGCCCGCATCACCTGGCACCCGGCGCGGAAGGCGCGGTTCGTGCTGGCCGTGAGCCATGGCGCCGGCGGCGGCATCGAGGCACGGGACCTCCAGGCGCTCGCGCGGGTGCTCCCCGGCCATGGCGTGAGCGTCGCTCTGGTCGAGCAGCCCTGGCGGGTGGCCGGCAAGAAGGTCGCGCCCGCGCCGAAGACGCTGGACGTGGGATGGCGGGGCGTCTGGCCCTCGCTCGTGGAGCCCGGCCTGCCGGTGATCTCCGGCGGGCGCAGTGCCGGGGCCCGGGTCGCCTGCCGTACGGCCGTGGAACTGGGCGCCGCCGCCGTACTCGCCCTGAGCTTCCCGCTGCACCCGCCCGGCAGGCCGGAGAAGTCCCGCGCCGCGGAGCTGCTCGGATCCGGGGTGCCCACCCTGGTCGTACAGGGCGGCAGCGACCCGTTCGGGAAGCCGGAGGAATTCCCGGACGGATCCTTCGAACTGGCCGAGGTGCCCTACGGCGATCACGGCTTCGCCGTCCCGAAGCGGGCACAGATCACTCAGGAGGAGGCCGTGACGGTCATCACGGACGCGGTCGTGAAGTGGCTCGGGTCACTGGGGTGAAAGCCCGGGAATGCTGAGCCGCGGACCTCTGTTGAGGCGGACAGAAGCGCTGAGGAACAGCGCAGACCGTCGTAGGAGAGGAAGTCCGCCGCATGGGTTCGACCTTCTGCCCGAGCCGCGGCAGCCGCGCTGACCTGGATTGGGCGGTGCTGCATGCGGCCAAGACCACCCCTATTCGAGGGGCGGCCGGGACGGGTAGTCGTCTATCCTCCAATTCCGGTGGCACCGGTTTCGGTGCTGCCCGGA
Source organism: Streptomyces doebereineriae (assembly GCF_031845645.1). NCBI lineage: Bacteria > Bacillati > Actinomycetota > Actinomycetes > Kitasatosporales > Streptomycetaceae > Streptomyces > Streptomyces doebereineriae. Next base: position 595,968 of record NZ_JAVREZ010000004.1, on the reverse strand, counting down.
ATCTTGAGGAGGTGGGTCCGGTCACTGGGATCGACGCAGGGACCGACAACGGTCAGGCGGAGCAGCCCGAGGGCCTGGGCGCGAGCACGGAGTCGACTGCGGAGCGCACCGCGCGCTTCGAGCGGGACGCGCTCGAATTCCTCGACCAGATGTACTCGGCCGCGCTGCGTATGACGCGCAATCCGGCCGACGCCGAAGACCTGGTGCAGGAGACGTACGCCAAGGCGTACGCGTCCTTCCACCAGTTCCGTGAGGGGACCAACCTCAAGGCGTGGCTTTACCGGATCCTCACCAACACGTTCATCAACTCGTACCGCAAGAAGCAGCGCGAACCCCAGCGCTCCGCGGCCGAGGAGATCGAGGACTGGCAGCTCGCCCGCGCCGAGTCGCACATGTCGACCGGTCTGCGCTCCGCCGAGTCGCAGGCGCTCGACCACCTGCCCGACTCGGACGTGAAGGAAGCACTCCAGGCGATCCCCGAGGAATTCCGCATCGCCGTCTACCTCGCTGACGTAGAGGGCTTTGCGTACAAGGAGATCGCGGACATCATGGGGACACCCATCGGAACGGTGATGTCCCGACTGCACCGGGGCCGCCGTCAACTGCGCGGCATGCTCGAGGACTACGCCCGTGAGCGCGGGCTCGTCCCGGCCGGTGCCGGAGAGTCGAACGAAGCGAAAGGCTCGGGCTCATGAGCTGCGGAGAGCCGCACGAGACGGACTGCAGTGAGGTACTCGATCATCTCTACGAGTTCCTCGACAGTGAGATGCCGGACGTCGATCGCGTCAAGTTCAAGCAGCACTTCAACGAGTGCTCTCCGTGCCTGGAGAAGTACGGTCTCGAAGAGGCCGTGAAGAAGCTCGTCAAGCGGTGCTGCGGCCATGACGACGTGCCGACCGACCTGCGCTCCAAGGTGCTGGGGCGGCTCGACCTGATCCGCTCGGGACAGGCCGTGCCCGACCACGACGTGACGGCCTCGCCGGCGACACCGCAGGAGTCCTGAACAGTCCGGTCGCCGTTCACTCGAACGTGCTAATCGGCAGGTGATCGGCCCACGCCGCCTCCCCTCGCCGTCCTAGGCTCCTCACAGCTGTGCGGACCTTGGGCTGGAGGGGCGAGATGGAGGCGGTACCGGCACGCGCGCGTGCGTACGTCGCCTGTGTCGCCGTCGCCGTACTGCTCTGTCTGCTGCCGCTGCCGGCCGTACGCACCCCCTGGTGGGAGGTCGCGCTGCTCGCCGCGCTCTCTGCGGGATGTGAGCAGGCCGCCGCCCGCTGGCGGTTCGCCGGCACCTTCTATCCCGTCCTGCTCGCCGGCGCCTTTCTGCTGCCGCCCCCGGCCGCCGCCCTCGTGGCCCTGCCGGGGGCGCTGCTGTCCCCGGTCGAGCAGCGCCCGCGTGGGCTGCGCCGTCTCTGGCGGGCCGCGCAGCTCATGATGAGTGTGTGGGCGGCGGCACGCGTGCACGGCGCGGTGGGCGGCCGGGACGCGGTCGTGGCCTCCGACTTCCCGTACGCGCTGGTCCCGGCCGTGGTCGCGGTGCTCGTCTTCTGCCTGGTGCTGAGCCTGCTGGACGGAGGGATCCTGGCGCTCGCCGAGAGGATTCCCGTACGGCGGGCCTGGCGCGGCCTGTTTCTCCGCTCCCTCGCCCCCGTCGCCGTACACGGGCTGGCCGGGCTCATGATGGCCGTCCTGTGGCGCAGTCCCTACGGGCCCGTCGCCGCGTTGCTCGTGCTGCTGCCGATGTGTGTGTCGTGGTGGGTGTTCGCGCAGTACCACCGGGAGCGCGCCGCCCACCAGGCCACCATCCGGGCGCTGGTGCAGGCCGTCGACATCAAGGACGAGTACACGCGCGGGCACAGCGAGCGGGTCGGGCAGGCGTCGATGATGATCGCGCGGGAGCTCGGCATGGACGACGCCCGGATCGAGGTGCTGCGGTTCGCCGGGATCCTGCACGACGTGGGAAAGCTCGGGGTGCCGACGCGGCTGCTCAGGAAGGACGGGCCGCTGACCCCGCAGGAGCGGCGGATCATCGAGCTGCATCCCGAGTACGGGCACGAGATGGTCCGGGGCATCTCCTTCCTGGGTGAGGCCCGGGCCGCCGTACTGCACCACCATGAGCGGCTGGACGGGAGCGGGTACCCGTACGGACTGACAGGGGGACAGATCCCGGAGTCCGCGCGGGTGGTGGCCGTGGCCGACGCCTTCGACGCCATGACGTCCACCCGGTCCTACCGGCGGGCCCGGCCCGTCTGCGCCGCGCTGGAGGAACTGGAGCGGTGCGCGGGCAGCCAGTTCGACCCACGGATGGTGACGGCCCTCGTCCGTGCCCTGTCCCGGTACGGCTGGCATCCGGCGGTCACGGCCGACGAGCCCGGTGTCCCGCGTCCCCGCCCGGAGGTCACAGGGCGCCCGGGGGCACGTCGGTGAGCGCCCGGAGCGCACCGAAGACGTCCTGCCGGGTGCCGCCACTCCTCACCCTGGTCCACACCTCCGCCGCTCTCCTCGCCACCGGCTCGCTCGCCTTCGTCCTCTGGACCGGTCTCGAGGAGCGCGGCACCGCCCTCACCTTCGGGGTGCTGATCGCGGTCGGTGAGCTCAACCGGCGCAGCGGTCCCCATGTCAGGGAGGCCGCGCCCCTCGGTGCCGCCGGGGCGCTGTCGTACGCCCTGCTCGGCGAGAACGCCGGTGCGCCCACGCAGCACGGCGCCGCGCAGGTCGTCACCGTCGTCCTCGCCGCCTCCCTCGTCGGCAGCGTGCCGCACGTCGGACGCGGACAGGGCCCCACCGCCGATCAGCTCGCCCGCCGCGTCCTGACCGTCGGGTTCGCCGCCGTGTGCTTCCAACCCCTGTACAACCAGGGCACCTTCGCGCAGTGGAGCGGTCCCGCGTACGCCCTGCTCCTGCTCGCCCTGCTCTCGCTCACCGCGCTGTGTGACGCCGTGCTCGCGGCCGCCCTGGCCCACTCCCGCACTCGCTGGCCCTTCGGCCCGCTGCTCAGGGACGAGCTGCGGGCCCTGCTCGGCATCGGGTCCGCCGTCGTGGCCACCGGGGCCGTGATGGCGCTCGCGGTCGCCGTCGCGGGACTGTGGGCGCTGCCCGTCTTCTCGGTGCCCCTGGTGCTCACCCAGCTCTCCGTCCGCCGGTACGCCGCCGTCCGTTGCACCTACCGGCAGACCATCGCCTCCCTCGCCCGAGCCACCGAGATAGCCGGGTACACGCCCGCCGGGCACGCCCGCAGGGTCGCCGCGCTCAGCCGGGAGGTCGGGCGCGACCTGGGACTGTCCCGGCCCGAGCTCACCGTCCTGGAGTACGCCGCCCTCATGCACGACATCGGCCAGCTGAGCCTCGTCGACCCGGTGCCCGCTGGGGCCACCGCGGGTCTGCCCCTCGCCGAACAGCGCCGTATCGCGCTCCTCGGCGGGGCCGTCGTACGGCAGACGGGCGTGGACGCGGCCGTCGCCGTGGTCGTGGAGCGGCAGGCCGACCCCTGCCGGGAGCAGCCGCTGGCCGCGCGGATCGTGCGGGCCGTGAACGCGTACGAGGAGAAGGCGCGTGACGCCGGACCCGGCGGGCCATTGACCGCGCTCGAGGAGCTGCGCCTGGGCACCGCGGGGGACTACGCTCCGGAGGTCGTGGAGGCGCTGGCCAGGGTGCTGTCGAGAGACTGTCTGACCTCCCCCACGACGGGGTAACCCATGGGTAATGAGCGCCCTTCCAAGCACACGTGGTTGGATGCGAGAGAGAGGGTGTCCGGGGGCACAGCCAGCCCACTCGACGGAACTGGCAGGCGGGAATCGTGAGGATCTTCGGCAAGGGACGGCACCGGCCCTCCGCCTCCTGGCGGCAGGCCACGGACCGCGCGTTCACGCTGATCGGCGACGGCCGGTACGAGGACGCGGGCGCGCTGCTGACACGTGCCGCGGACCTGGAGCCGTGGCTGTCCGAGTCCTGGTTCAACCTCGCCCTGCTCCACAAGTTCCGGCACGACTGGGAGCAGGCGCGGGCCGCGGGCCTCAGGGCCGTGGCGCTGCTCGACCGGGAGACCGGGGCGCCCGACTGGTGGAACGTCGGCATCGCCGCGACCGCGCTCCAGGACTGGTCGCTGGCGCGGCGGGCCTGGCAGGCGTACGGGCTGCGGGTGCCCGGTGGGGCGACCGATGCCGGTGAGCCGCTCGGCATGGACCTCGGCAGCGCGGCCGTACGGCTGTCTCCCGAAGGGGAGGCCGAGGTGGTCTGGGGGCGGCGGCTCGACCCGGCCCGTATCGAGGTGCTGTCCATCCCGCTGCCGTCCTCCGGGCGGCGGTGGGGCGAGGTCGTGCTGCACGACGGGGTGCCGCACGGCGAGCGGACCACGGCGTCCGGGCATGCGTATCCCGTCTTCGACGAGATCGAGCTGTGGGCTCCCTCACCCGTCCCCACCTGGGTGGTTCTCCTGGAGGCGGCCACCGAGGCGGACCGGGACGCGCTGGAGCAGCTCGCGGCGGACGCCGGGTTCGCGGCGGAGGACTGGTCGTCGTCGGTGCGGTTGCTGTGCCGGATGTGCTCCGAGTCGCGGATGCCGTCGGACGAGGGCGACGGGGAGCACCTGGACCCCCACGACCACAGCGAACCGGGACACCCGGGGCCGCTGGGGCACCGCACGGACGGTCAGCTGTGGGTGCCGGAGCGGGAGTGCGGGGTGGCTGCGCCGGCCTCGCTGGTTCGGGGACTGTTGGACGGTTGGGTCGCGGACAGTCCGGACTCCAGGGACTGGCGGGATCTCGAAGAGGTCTGCTGACCGTTCGCCGTACCCTGTATCAGCGTCACACCCTCTTTGTTCTTTGTTTGTGCAGGAAGGCGATCCGTAGGTCATGGCCCAGCAGGACACCGATCAGCAGCACGCGGGCGTGCTCCCCGTCGACGACGAGGGGTTCGTCATCGACACCGAGGACACGGAGGAGCGGGAGAACGCCTGGCGTGAGCGCGGCACCTCGCGGCCCATCACCGTCGTCGGGAACCCCGTGCTGCACAAGGAGTGCAAGGACGTCACCGAGTTCGGTGAGGAGCTCGACCAGCTGGTCGCGGACATGTTCGCCAGCCAGCGCACCGCCGAGGGCGTCGGCCTCGCCGCCAACCAGATCGGCGTCGACCTGAAGGTCTTCGTGTACGACTGCCAGGACGACGAGGGCCGGCGGCACGTGGGTGTCGTCTGCAACCCGAAGCTCGTGGACCTGCCCGCGGACAAGCGCCGCCTCGACGACAGCAACGAGGGCTGTCTGTCGGTGCCCACCGCTTACGCGCCGCTCGCCCGCCCCGACTACGCCGAGGTCACCGGGCAGGACGAGAAGGGCAACCCGGTCAAGGTCCGTGGCACCGGCTACTTCGCCCGGTGTCTGCAGCACGAGACCGACCATCTGTACGGCTACCTCTACATCGACCGGCTCTCCAAGCGCGAACGCAAGGACGCGCTGCGGCAGATGGCCGAGAACGAGCCCCGCTACCCCGTGGTCGCGAACGACTGACGTCCCACAACTCCCGACCGCACGGCGCCTGTTCAGGAATCACTCCCCGAACAGGCGCCGTTCGCATGTGCGTCGCACGTTCGATCGGATGTGCTCACATGGTGATCCGAATCGAGTCACACATAGGGAGAATACCGACACCGTGGGGTAGTGAATGAAGCAAATCCGTTCCCAGAATGGTCAGTTGTGGTGCTGAATGGGAAGTGCGGGGATACGCAACGGCGCACGCCCGGTTCAGCGGCAGGGGCATGCGTCAACTGGCGGCTGGAAGGGGTTTGTTCGTGCCTGCTTTCCCACACAGCACCACATCGACGCCGACGGCGATCGCGGTTCCACCGTCGCTCTCTCTCCCGGTGATCGAGGCAGCGTTTCCCAGGCAACTGCATCCGTATTGGCCCAGGCTCCAGGAGAACACCCGTACCTGGCTTCTGGAAAAGCGGCTCATGCCGGCGGACAAGGTGGCGGAATATGCCGACGGACTGTGCTACACGGACCTCATGGCGGGGTACTACCTCGGCGCCCCGGACGCGGTCCTCCAGGCGATAGCGGACTTCAGCGCGTGGTTCTTCGTCTGGGACGACCGGCACGACCGCGACATCGTCCACCGCCGTCCACGCGCGTGGCGCCGGCTGAGGTTCCGGTTGCACGCGGCACTCGACTCACCACGGGATCATCTGCACCACGAGGATCCGCTGGTCGCCGCCTTCGCCGACTGCGTGGTGCGGCTGTACTCGTTCCTCCCGCGGACGTGGAACACCAGGTTCGCCGGACACTTCCACGACGTGATCGAGGCCTACGACCGGGAATTCCGCAATCGCGCCAAGGGAATCATCCCGCCGGTCGGTGAATACCTGGCACTGCGCCGCCTCACCTTCGCGCACTGGATCTGGACGGATCTGCTGGAGCCGTGCGCGGGACGTGAACTCCCGGACGGTATAAGGGAAAACCCGGCGTACCGGCGGGCGGCGCTGCTGAGCCAGGAATTCGCCGCCTGGTACAACGACCTCTGTTCGCTGCCAAAGGAAATAGCGGGAGACGAGGTCCACAATCTCGGCATCAGTCTCATCAAACACGAGGGACTGACTCTCGAAGAGGCGATACGGGAAATGCGACGGCTGGTCGAGAAATGCGTGGACGCATTCCTCGTCGCCGAGGCCGACGCCCTCCATTTCGCCGACGGCCTCGACGACGGCACCGCGCGGGGAAGGGAACTGAGCGCCGCCGTCCGGGCCTGCGTCCGCAATATGCGCAACTGGTTCAGCACCGTCTACTGGTTCCACCACGAGTCCGGCCGTTACATGGTCGACAGCTGGGACGACCGGTCCACGCCCCCGTACGTCAACAACGAAGCGGCAGGTGAGAAATGACCGTCGAATCCGTGAAACCCGAAGCCACTGTGGCTGCCGAGTTGCGTGAGCCGCCGTTCGCGGGCGGGCGCGTCCCCGTCCTCGGCCACGGCTGGCGGATGGTCCGCGATCCGCTGAGCTTCATGTCCGGGCTCCGGCGGCACGGCGATGTCGTACGCCTCAGGCTCGGCCCCAAGACGGTGTACGCGCCCACCACCCCGGAACTGACCGGAGCCGTGGCGCTCAACCCGGACTTCATCATCGCCGGGCCGCTGTGGGAGTCCCTGGAGGGACTGGTCGGCAAGGAGGGCGTGGCCACCGCCAACGGCCCCCAGCACCGGCGGCAGCGGCGCGTCATCCAGCCCGCCTTTCGGCTCGACGCGATCCCGGCGTACGGGCCGATCATGGAGGAGGAGGCGCATGCGCTCGCCGAGCGCTGGCGGCCCGGTGAGACCGTCGACTGCACCTCCGAGGCCTTCCGGGTCGCCGTGCGCGTCGCGGCCCGCTGTCTGCTGCGCGGGGACTTCATGGACGAGCGCGCCGAACGGCTGTGCGTCGCGCTCGCCACCGTCTTCCGGGGCATGTACCGGCGGATGGTGATACCCGCCGGGCCGCTGTACCGGCTGCCCCTGCCGCCCAACCGAAAATTCAATCGAGCGCTGGCCGATTTGCATCTCCTCGTCGACGAGATCGTCGCCGAGCGCAGGGCATCCGGTCAAAAGCCGGACGATTTGCTGACGGCATTGCTGGAGGCGAAGGACGAGAATGGCGAGCCCATCGGGGAACAGGAGGTCCACGACCAGGTCGTCGCGATACTCACCCCCGGCAGCGAAACCGTCGCGGCCACGGTCATGTGGTTGCTCCAGGCTCTTGCCGCACACCCGGAACACGCGGACAAGGTGTGCGCGGAAGTCGAATCGGTCACCGGCGGACGTCCCGTGGCATTCGAGGACGTCCGGGCGCTCACGTACACGAACTATCTGGTGATCGAGGTCATGCGTTTACGGCCCGCCGTGTGGATATTGACGCGGCGGGCGGTGCGGGACACGGAACTCGGTGGCTGTCGCATTCCGGCCGGGGCCGACATCGTGTACAGCCCGTATGCGATCCAGCGCGATCCGAAGTCGTACGACGACAGCCAGGAGTTCGATCCCCTGCGCTGGAGTCCGGAGCGGGCCAAGTCCGTGCCGAAACACGCCATGAGTCCGTTCAGCACGGGTAACCGGAAGTGCCCGAGCGACCATTTCTCGATGGCCCAGCTGACGCTGATCACGGCGGCGCTGGCCCGGAAGTACCGCTTCGAGCAGGTGTCCGGATCCGACGACGCGCCACGGGTGGGCATCACGCTGAAACCGGCCGGGCTGTTGCTGAAACCCGTGCCGAGGACGTAGGTCAGGCGGCCGCCTCCGGGCCCTGGAAGGTGCGCCGGTAGGCGTTCGGGGTGGTGCCCACCGCGCGCAGGAACTGGTGGCGCAGCGCGGCCGCGGTGCCGAACCCCGCCCGGCCGGCGATCGCGTCCACCGTCTCGTCCGTCGCCTCCAGCAGCCGCTGGGCCAGCAGCACCCGCTGGCGCAGGATCCAGCGGTAGGGAGTCGTACCCGTCTCCTGCTGGAAGCGGCGGGCGAAGGTGCGCGGGGACATGTGCGCGCGCTCGGCGAGCTGCTCAACAGTGACCTCTTCGTCGAGGTGCCGCTCCATCCACACGAGCACCTCGCCGACGGTGTCGCACTTCGACCGGGGCAGCGGCCGCTCGATGTACTGCGCCTGCCCGCCGTCCCGGTGCGGCGGGACGACCATGCGCCGGGCGATCTTGTTGGCGACCTCGGGGCCCTGCTCCTTGCGCACGATGTGCAGACAGGCGTCGATGCCGGCGGCGGTGCCCGCGGAGGTGATCACCGGGTCCTCGTCGACGTACAGGACGTCCGGCTCGACCGTCAGCCGCGGATACGCGAGCGCGAGCTCCTCCGCGTGGTGCCAGTGCACGGCGCAGCGCCGGCCGTCGAGCAGTCCGGCCGCGGCGAGCAGGAAGACGCCGGAGCACACGCTGAGCACCCGTGCTCCGCGGTCGACCCCGTTCCGCAGGGCCTCGAGCAGCTCGGGCGGGAAGTCCCGCGTCTCGTAGCGGGCGCCGGCCGGCACGGCGATCAGGTCGGCCGACTCCAGCCGCTCCAGGCCGTGCTCGACGTGCAGGGAGAAGCCCGCCCGCGAGGTCAGTGTGGGGCCCTCGGCCGAGGCGACCGCGAAGTCGTACACGGGCAGTCCGTCGTCGCTGCGGTCGGTGCCGAAGACCTCGCAGACGACTCCGAGCTCGAAGGGATTCACACCGTCCAGGACGACGGCGGCCACGTTCTTCAGCATGCTGCCAGTGTGCCTCAGGAGTGGCAGTAAATCGAGGGTCCACGGCAGTCCTGCCACTGTTGGTAAGGAGTCTGCGGCGCGACAGTAGTGACATGACGACCGCACAGACACAAGGACTGATCGCAATGCTGACTGTTCTCGGAATCCTCGTCCTGCTGGTGCTCCCGTCGGTGATCGGGATACTGCACGACAAGCGCGTCGACCGTCAGATCCGGGCCGCGCAGAGGCGTTACTTCACCTCCACGGCGACCCACCACTCCTGAATCCCCTTGCACGAGACCCGGCCGGTGTCGGTGGCGCACAGGGGGCGCTGTGAACTCAGCCGCACCTGTCCCGCCGAGACCGCCTTGTACGCGGAACTCGCGTCACCGGGCAGCAGGACGATGCCGCTGTTGGTGGCCTCCAGGCCACTGCCGACGACGGCGACCGGCTTCCAGGGGCGGCTCTTCGTCCCGTCCAGCGAGATCCGGATCGTGTCGCCCACCGCGAGGCACACGGTGTCCCCGCTGTCGGTGGCGCCGAGTTCCGCCCGGGTAGTGCACCCGGTCGCCGTGGGCGTGGGCGTGGGCGTGGGCGTGGGGGAGGACGGCGACACTCTGTCGCCGGCTCCCCCCTTCCCGTTCCCGGCTTCGGTGCCGCAGCCCGCGAGAAGCAGCGTCAGCGTCGCGAGGGCGAGGATCGTCTTGCGGATCGGGCGCATGGATGGCCTCCTTCCCTCTTGGACGTACCACCCACGTGCCCGGATCCCGGTCTAGAAGTCCTCGTCCAGGTCGACCGTGCCCTCCACCGCCACCTGATACGCGGACGGACGCCGCTCGAAGAAGTTGGTCAGCTCCTGAACCCCCTGCAGCTCCATGAAGGAGAACGGGTTCTCCGAGCCGTACACCGGGGCGAAGCCGAGGCGCGTCAGGCGCTGGTCGGCGACGCACTCCAGGTACTGCCGCATCGACTCGGTGTTCATGCCCGGCAGCCCGTCCCCGCACAGGTCGCGCGCGAACTGCAGCTCCGCCTCGACGGCCTCCGCCAGCATGTCGGTGACCTGCTGCCGGAGCCGGTCGTCGAACAGCTCCGGCTCCTCCTTGCGGACGGTGTCGACCACGTCGAAGGCGAAGGACATGTGCATGGTCTCGTCGCGGAACACCCAGTTGGTGCCGGTGGCGAGGCCGTGCAGCAGGCCCCGGCTGCGGAACCAGTAGACGTAGGCGAAGGCGCCGTAGAAGAACAGGCCCTCGATGCACGCGGCGAAGCAGATCAGGTTGAGCAGGAAGCGGCGGCGGTCGGACTGGGTCTGCAGACTGTCCAGCTTCTCGACCTCGTTGATCCACCTGAAGCAGAACTCCGCCTTCTCGCGGATCGAGGGGATGCTCTCGACCGCGTCGAAGGCCGCCGTCCTGTCCTCCGGGTCGGGGAGGTAGGTGTCGAGGAGCGTCAAGTAGAACTGGACGTGGACGGCCTCCTCGAAGAGCTGGCGGCTCAGGTACAGCCGCGCCTCGGGGGAGTTGATGTGCTTGTACAGCGTCAGCACCAGGTTGTTCGCGACGATCGAGTCGCCGGTCGCGAAGAAGGCCACCAGGCGGCCGATGAGGTGCTGTTCGGCGGGGCTGAGCTTCGCCAGGTCGGAGACGTCCGAGTGGAGGTCGACCTCCTCGACGGTCCAGGTGTTCTTGATGGCGTCCCGGTAGCGCTCGTAGAAGTCGGGATAGCGCATGGGGCGCAGAGTCAGCTCGAAGCCGGGGTCGAGCAGGTTCTGGGTGCTGGACATTACTGGCAGGCCTCGCAGGACTCGGGGTTCTCAAGGGAGCAGGCGACCGCGTCTTCGGGGGCCGGCTGCTGGACGGGGACCGTCGCCTGCGCGGCACGGGCGATACGGGTCGCCGGGCGCGAGCGCAGGTAGTACGTCGTCTTCAGCCCGGACTTCCAGGCGTACGCGTACATCGAGGAGAGCTTGCCGATGGTCGGCGTCTCCAGGAACAGGTTCAGGGACTGGGACTGGTCGAGGAACGGGGTCCGCGCCGCGGCCATGTCGATCAGACCGCGCTGCGGGATCTCCCACGCCGTGCGGTACAGCGCCCGTACGTCCTCGGGGATCCACGCGAAGCCCTGCACCGAGCCGTTCGCGTCGCGCAGCGCCTCACGGGTGCGGGCGTCCCAGACGCCGAGCTTCTTCAACTCGGCCACCAGGTACGAGTTGACCTGGAGGAACTCCCCGGACAGCGTCTCGCGCTTGAACAGGTTGGAGACCTGCGGCTCGATGCACTCGTACACACCGGCGATCGACGCGATGGTGGCGGTGGGAGCGATGGCGAGGAGCAGGGAGTTGCGCAGTCCGGTGACGGCGATACGGTCGCGCAGGGCCGCCCACCGCTCGGGCCAGGTGAGTTCGACGCCGTAGTGGTCGGGGTGCAGGACGCCCTGGGCGGTACGGGTCTTCTCCCAGGCCGGCAGCGGGCCGCCCCGCTCGGCGAGGTCGGCGGAGGCCTCGTAGGCGGCGAGCATGACGCGCTCGGCGATCCGGGTGGAGAGTTCCTTCGCCTCGGGGGAGTCGAAGGGCAGCCGCAGCTTGAAGAAGACGTCCTGGAGGCCCATCGCGCCGAGGCCCACGGGGCGCCACTTGGCGTTGGACCGCCCGGCCTGCTCGGTCGGGTAGAAGTTGATGTCGACGACCCGGTCGAGGAAGGTCACGGCGGTACGGACGGTGGCGTCCAGCCGCTCCCAGTCGATGCCGTCGCCGGTGACGAACGCGCCCAGGTTCACGGACCCCAGGTTGCACACGGCCGTCTCCCCGTCGTCCGTGACCTCCAGGATCTCCGTGCAGAGGTTGGAGGAGTGGACGACATGGCCCGGCGTGGCCGTCTGGTTGGCCGTGCGGTTGGCGGCGTCCTTGAAGGTCATCCAGCCGTTGCCGGTCTGCGCGAGGGTGCGCATCATGCGGCCGTAGAGGTCACGGGCGGGGATCGTCTTCTTCGCGAGCCCCGCGGCCTCGGCCTTCCGGTACGCGGCGTCGAACTCCTCGCCCCACAGGTCGACCAGCTCGGGCACGTCGGCGGGGGAGAAGAGGGACCACTCGGCGTCCGCGTTCACCCGGCGCATGAACTCGTCCGGGACCCAGTGCGCGAGGTTCAGGTTGTGTGTACGACGGGCGTCCTCACCGGTGTTGTCCCTGAGCTCGAGGAACTCCTCGATGTCGGAGTGCCAGGTCTCCAGATAGACCGCGGCCGCGCCCTTGCGCCGGCCTCCCTGGTTCACGGCGGCGACCGAGGCGTCCAGCGTCTTCAGAAACGGGACGATGCCGTTGGAGTGTCCGTTGGTGCCGCGGATCAGCGAACCGCGGCTGCGGATACGGGAGTACGACAGACCGATGCCGCCGGCGTGCTTCGAGAGGTTGGCGACCTGGTGGTAGCGGTCGTAGATGGAGTCGAGCTCGTCCTTCGGGGAGTCGAGGAGGTAGCAGGACGACATCTGGGGGTGCCGGGTGCCGGAGTTGAAGAGGGTGGGGGAGGAGGGGAGGTAGTCGAGGCGGCTCATCAGCGCGTAGAGCGCGGCGACCTCGTCCAGGGCCCTGACCGTGTCGTCCTCGGCGAGGCCGGACGCCACCCGGAGCAGGAAGTGCTGGGGCGTCTCGATCACCTTGCGGGTGAGAGGGTGCCTGAGGAGGTACCGGCTGTGGAGGGTCCGGAGGCCGAAGTAGCCGAAGCGGTCGTCGGCGTCGGTGTCGACCAGAGCGTCGAGCCGCTCGGCGTGGACCCGCACGAACTCGGCGGTGCGGTCGGCGATGAGGCCCTCGCGGTGTCCCACGGCGACCGATCCGGTGAACGAGGTGACGCCCTGCGAGGCGGCCTCCGCGGCGATACTGATGGTCAGCAGCCGGGCCGCCAGCCTGCTGTAGGCGGGGTCCTCGGAGATGAGGCCGGCCGCCGCCTCGGTGGCCAGCTCGCGCAACTCCGCGACCATTTCGGGGGAGGCCCCACGCGAGGACCGGCCGCGCAGCGCGGCCGCGGCGACCCTGCCGGGGTCGGCGTCGGGGAGGTCGGCGGTCAGCGCGGTCAGGGTCCGCAGCAACGCGGTTCCGGGACCGTCATCGTCCACAAAGGTGGTCGCTGAAGCCGGTTCGGCTGGCGCGATGGTCACGTGGGGCACTCCCTCGCTGGGCACGGGGCCTTGCGGAGGGCAGGGGGCAGCACACGAGCGCACACGGCGTCGCGTCCACCGGCCCATTCCACGAGGCCCGGACGTCAGGACACCCGGGCCGTTTGGCTCGGGCGTGCTGTCGGCAGGTCCTCGGACTGACTCTCATGTGTGCCTATGCACGCATGAGTACACCGTTGCGGGACAGTTCCGGATTCATACCGGATTCCCCTGCGGCGACAGCGAGCATGAGCATACATCTTGTGCCGGGTGAGGAAAGCAGGCCCATATGTTGTGTCGCGGTGACTTCACAGCGTCAACTCATAGGTGAGAAGCGTGAAGTCGTCGCCGGGTATCGGGTTCCAGTCGCGCTCGGGGGCGCGGGAGAAGCCGAGGCGTTCGTAGATGCGGTGGGCGGTGTGCATCGTGGGCTGGGTGCACAGGACGACGCCGGTGGCCGTGCCGCTCGCGCGGTCGACGCAGGCCTGAACGAGGGCCTGTCCGATGCCTCTGCCCCGGGCCGCGTGCGCCACCGCGAGCATGCGGATCTCTGCCTCTCCGGGGCGGGCGAGGTCGGCCATGGGGCCGCCGGACGGGACGAAGGTGACTCCGCCGAGGAGGTCGTCGTTCTCCGTGGCCACCAGGACGTCCGCGGCGGACGCCCTCTTGGCCACGTCCTTGAGTTCTTCGAGGTACCAGTCGCTCTCACCGAACAGGAGGAGGCCGTCCTGGAGGTAGGCCTGGGCAGTGATCTGGCCGAGGGGTTCGTAGTCGGCGGGTACCGCGGGGCGGATCAGGATGTCCATGCGGGTGAGTGTGCCCGACGGATACGGCGACGGGCCGCCGGGCGAGAACTCCGACGGCCCGTGCACTCCGTGACTAGTGGGTCTTACCCGCGGTCGCCGGCGGAAGCTCCACCTGGACCCCCGGGTCGCCCGCGTCCGCCGTGTAGTCCTCCGGGCTGGTCTCGTCCACGCCGTCGGGGACCTTGGCCGCCTTCAGGGCGAAGGTCAGGACCACCGTCACGACGACGTTGAGCACGAACGCCGTCAGGCCGATGTAGCCGATCTCGCCGATGCCGGGGATCTCCTTCGCGGAGCCGCCGAAGTGCTTCTGCGTCGGGGAGGCGACGCCGTACGCGGCGACCGTGCCGTAGATCATGCCGACCGCCCAGCCGGCGAGCAGGGCCCAGCGGTGGCACCAGCGGGTGAAGAGGCCGCCGACCAGGGCCGGGAAGGTCTGGAGGATCCAGATGCCTCCCAGGAGCTGGAAGTTGATGGCGACCGTCTTGTCCATCGTGAGGACGAAGACCAGCGCGCCGACCTTCACCAGCAGGGAGACCAGCTTGGAGACCTTGGTCTCCTGCGCGGGCGTGGCGTCCGGCTTGATGAAGTCCTTGTAGATGTTGCGGGTGAACAGGTTCGCGGCCGCAATCGACATGATGGCCGCCGGGACCAGCGCGCCGATGCCGATCGCCGCGAAGGCCACGCCCGCGAACCAGTCCGGGAACATGTCCTCGAACAGCTGCGGGATCGCCAACTGCGGGTTGGTGACCTTGACTCCGGCCGCGATCGCCATGAAGCCGAGCAGCGCGAGCAGGCCCAGCATCAGCGAGTACAGCGGCAGGATCGTGGTGTTGCGGCGGATCACCTCACGGCTGCGGGAGGAGAGCGTCGCTGTGATCGAGTGCGGGTACATGAAGAGCGCGAGTGCCGAGCCCAGCGCGAGGGTGGCGTACGTCCACTGGCCCGCCTCCAGCGGGACGAGGCCGCCGGCCTTGGCCGCCGTGTACTTCTCGCTCGCCGCGCCGAAGACGTCGTCGAACCCGCCCAGCTTGATCGGGATGTAGATGATCGCCACCGCGATGACGATGTAGATCAGCGTGTCCTTCACGAACGCGATCAGGGCAGGGGCCCGGAGGCCGGAGGAGTACGTGTAGGCCGCGAGGACACCGAAGGCGATCAGTAGCGGGAGGTCCTTGACGAACCAGTTGGTGTTCTCGCCGCCGCCGACGCCCATCACGTCCAGCACCGCCTGGATACCGACCAGTTGGAGCGCGATGTACGGCATGGTCGCGAGGATGCCGGTGACCGCCACCGCCAGCGACAGGCCCTTGGAGCCGAAGCGGCCGCGCACGAAGTCCGAGGTCGTCACGTATCCGTGCTTGTGGGAGACCGACCACAGCCGGGGCAGGAACGTGAAGATCAGCGGGTACACCAGGATGGTGTACGGCACCGCGAAGAAGCCGGCCGCGCCCGCCGCGTAGATCGCCGCGGGCACCGCGACGAAGGTGTACGCCGTGTAGAGGTCGCCGCCGAGCAGGAACCAGGTGACCCAGGTGCCGAACGACCGCCCGCCCAGACCCCATTCGTCGAGGCTTTGCTCGTTCTCGGCCTTGCGCCAGCGCGAGGCCAGGAAGCCCATGACCGTGACGGCCAGGAAGAAGATGATGAAGACGGCGAGTGCCACGCCGTTGACGCCGTCGTTCACTTGGAACCTCCGTGGCGGGCACGCTGGTCACGCTGCCACAGCTTGTACGCGGTCATCGTCAGCGCGGTGGAGATCAGCACCCACAGCATCTGGTACCAGTAGAAGAACGGGATGCCGATGAACGTGGGGTCGACCTTGGCGTACGAGCCGACCCACAGCATCGCCACGAACGGGGCGACGAGGCACAGGGCGATGACCACCCTTGCCGGTGTCACCACCGGCGGTCTCACTTCAGGTGCGTCCGACATTCCGCGACTCCGTCCCCTGGCTGATCACCTGTAACGCGCAGGCAATCTAGGTCACGGTGTCAGGTGAGCGGAAGACCTCGTCCGCATATCGGTATGTCGATTCTGTGAAGCATCAACAGCAGCGGAAGCCTTGGCGGGGATCTTCTTCCTGACGTTCCGTCCGCATCCGTTCGAACGCCCGCCGTGTCGGTACCGGCGCCTGCGGGTGGCCCTGGCGCACATGCGCGACATAGCGGTCGTACGCCGACTCGTCGGTCAGTTCGCGGACGTACCAGCGCACGGCCCTAAACGCCCGTCGGAGTGACCGCATCCCGCGCCTCCTCCCTCTCTTCCCGGGTCGGGATCAGACCGGCCGGGGCCAGGATCTTCGACTCGACGTACGGCGCCTCGCTGAGCGTGGACAGCGCGGGACGGCGCAGGTGCCGGACGCAGACCCGCAGGGCGTCGGCGATCACCACCACGATCAGCAGGGCGAGGACGGCCGTGAGGACGCCGTCGACCGTGGAGTTGGTGACCACGGTGTGCATGTCGTCCATGCTCTTGGCGGGCGGCAGGACCTTGCCGTCGTCGATGGCGTCCTGGAACACGGACCGCTGCTTGAAGAAGCCGACCTTGGGGTCACTGGAGAACACCTTCTGGAAGCTGGCCGTGAGCGTCACGGTCGCGTCCCAGACGAGCGGAATCCCGGTGATCCAGGCCCACTTGAGGCGCCCCGACTTCACCAGCAGCGTGGTGCAGACGGCCAGTGCGACCGCGGCGAGCAGCTGGTTGGAGATACCGAAGATCGGGAAGAGCTGGTTGATCCCGCCGAGCGGCTCGTGGACGCCCACCCACAGGAAGTAGCCCCACAGCGCGCACACGATCGCGCTGGTCAGAACCAGTCCCGGCTTCCAGCTGATGTTCTTGAACGGCCGGTGGACGTTGCCCAGCATGTCCTGGAGCATGAACCGGCCCACGCGCGTCCCCGCGTCCAGCGCGGTCAGGATGAACAGTGCCTCGAACATGATCGCGAAGTGGTACCAGAAGGCCCTGAGGCTCCCGCCGGTGACCTTGGAGAAGATCTCCGAGACGCCGACGGCGAGGGTCGGGGCGCCGCCGGTGCGGGACAGCAGGGTGGCCTCCTCGACGTTCTTCGCCGCCTGGGCGAGCTCGGCGGGGGAGATGGAGTAGCCCCAACCGGTCACCACCTGCGAGGCGTTCTCGACGGTCGTGCCGATCGCACCGGCCGGCGCGTTCATCGCGAAGTACAGCCCGGGATCGATGATGCTCGCCGCGACCAGGGCCATGATCGCGACCGACGACTCCATCAGCATGGAGCCGTAGCCGATCATCCGGACCTGCGTCTCCTTCTGGATCATCTTCGGCGTCGTACCGCTCGAGATCAGGGAGTGGAAGCCGCTCAGCGCTCCGCAGGCGATGGTGATGAAGACGAAGGGGAACGGCGAGCCCGCGAACACCGGACCGTCGCCGCGCGAGGCGAAGTCCGTCACCGGGTCCATCTTCAGCGTCGGCAGCGCGATGACGACACCGAGGGCGAGCAGGGCGATCGTGCCGATCTTCATGAAGGTCGAGAGGTAGTCGCGGGGCGCCAGGAGCATCCACACCGGCAGGATCGACGCGATGAACCCGTACGCCACCAGCCAGACGACCAGCGTCGAGGGCGCGAGGGTGAAGGCGCCGGCCCACGAGGACTCGGCCACCCAGCGGCCCGCGACCAGCGCGAGCAGCAGCAGTCCCACGCCGACGAGGGAGACCTCGGCGACCCGGCCGGGGCGAAGTACCCGCAGATAGAAGCCCATCAGCAGGGCGATCGGGATCGTCATCGCGATGGAGAAGGTGCCCCAGGGCGAGGCGGCCAGGGCGTTGACGATGACGAGGGCCAGTACGCCGAGCAGGATGATCATGATGGCGAAGGCGGCGATCAGCGCGGCCGCGCCACCGAAGGGGCCGATCTCCTCGCGGGCCATCTGCCCGAGTGAGCGTCCGTCCCTGCGCGTGGAGAAGAAGAGCACCACCATGTCCTGGACCGCGCCCGCGAAGATGACGCCCGCGATGATCCAGACCGTGCCGGGGAGATAGCCCATCTGCGCGGCCAGCACCGGGCCGACGAGCGGTCCGGCGCCCGCGATGGCGGCGAAGTGGTGGCCGAGCAGGACACGGCGGTCGGTGGGGTGGAAGTCGATGCCGTTGTTGAGGCGTTCGGCAGGGGTGGCCCTGGTCGCGTCGACCTTCAGGACCTTGTACGCGATGAACTTCGAGTAGAAGCGGTAGCCGATCGCGTACGACCCGAGGGCGGCCGCGACCATCCAGGCGGCGGAGACGTCCTCGCCCCGGGCGAGCGCGAGCACGGACCAGCCGGCGGCGCCGACCAGGGCGACGAGGGTCCAGATGACGATGGTTCGGACGTTCGCGGTACGCACGAGGCGGTCCTCCCGTCCAGACGGAGTCGGAAGGACCGTAGAGCAGGATGTGCGGTTGCGCTACACCGCGTGCGGTACCGGAAAGGACTACTCGACAGGCCTCTTGAGGCGGGCCACGAACTTGTACCGGTCGCCCCGGTACACCGACCGCACCCACTCCACCGGCTCGCCCGTCTTGTCGGACGAGTGGCGGGACAGCATCAGCATCGGCAGGCCCACGTCGGTGCCGAGCAGGCCCGCCTCGCGGGGGGTGGCCAGGGAGGTCTCGATGGTCTCCTCGGCCTCGGCGAGGTGGACGTCGTAGACCTCGGCGAGCGCCGTGTAGAGCGACGTGTACTTGACCAGTGACCTGCGCAGGGCCGGGAAGCGCTTGGCGGAGAGGTGGGTCGTCTCGATGGCCATCGGCTCGGCGTTGGCCATGCGCAGGCGCTCGATGCGCAGCACCCGGCCGCCGGCGGTGATGTCGAGGAGCTCGGCGAGACGGTCGTCGGCGGTGATGTAACCGATGTCGAGCAGTTGCGAGGTGGGTTCCAGACCCTGGGCGCGCATGTCCTCGGTGTAGGAGGTGAGTTGCAGCGCCTGCGAGACCTTCGGCTTGGCGACGAAGGTTCCCTTGCCCTGGATGCGCTCGAGCCGGCCCTCGACCACCAGCTCCTGGAGGGCCTGGCGCACGGTGGTGCGGGAGGTGTCGAACTCGGCGGCGAGGGTGCGCTCGGGCGGTACCGGCGTGCCGGGCGACTGGGTCTCCGTCATGTCGAGCAGGTGCTTCTTCAGGCGGTAGTACTTGGGCACGCGCGCCGTACGGACGCCTGCCCCGCCCTCGGTCTCCGCACTGCTGACGTCGCTGCTCATGGTCTGCCTTCCCGGCTCCGGATGCGGATCACATCGTGATCCCTTCTGTATACCGTCGCCGTCTCTTTTGGTCTAGTCCACCGAGGTAAGTGGTCTAGCGGACGAGAGTACTCCGGCGCCGTTGTTTTCGCTGGCTTCTTTACTAATGGTTCCTGCATATGTAGCTCGCATAACGGCTGGTCAGAGCCATTTCGTAGGCCCTTGACAGGCTTCGTGGTCTGGTCCAAGCTCCCCCTACTGGTCTACACCATTGGTCCAGGTCCCGGCCTGTGGGCGGGAGGTGTGGGCATCCCTGAGGAGGGTGGCGTGAAGCGCAAGCTTGCAGCCGCGATCGGTATCGCGGGCATGGTGGTCTCCGTCGCGGCATGTGGGAACAGCGACAGCGGAAGTTCGGACAACAGCGGCGCGGACGCCAAGGAGCTGACCGTCTGGCTCACCGTCGACGCTCAGAACAACTGGCCCGAGCTGGTCAAGGCCGCGGACGCCGCGGTCCAGAAGAAGCACCCCGGCATCAAGATCAACCACGAGTACTACGGCTGGCCGGACAAGAACACCAAGCTCGACGCGGTCCTCGCCACCGACAAGGCCCCCGACGTGGTCGAGATGGGCAACACCGAGATGCTGGGCTACATGGTCAAGGGCGCCTTCGCGCCCCTGGACACATCGAAGTTCACCAACTCGTCCGCCTGGCTCGACGGTCTCAAGGCCTCGGTGTCCTACGACGGCAAGACCTACGGCGTCCCCTACTACGCGGGTGGCCGCGTCGGCAACTGGCGCAAGGACCTCTTCGCGTCGGTCGGCGTCAAGTCCACGCCGAAGACCTACGCGGAGCTCACCGCCGCCCTGGACAAGGTCCAGAAGAAGGAGGGCGACAAGTTCTCCGCCTGGTACCAGCCCACCCGTGACTGGTACGCGGCCATGTCCTTCGTCTACGACGCAGGCGGCTCCATCGCCAAGGAGGACGGCGGCCAGTGGAAGGCCAACCTCTCCTCGCCGGAGTCGGTCAAGGGCCTCACCGAGTTCAAGAACGTCGTCGACAAGTACATGCACGGCGACAAGACCAAGGACGAGAACGACCGTTACATCGTCTACGGCCAGGGCAAGTCCGGCATGATCTTCGGCGCGGCCTGGGAGGGCGCGACCTCCGCCGACCCGAAGAACGACAAGACCGGCAAGCTCAAGGACAACCTCGAGAACTTCGTGATGCCGGGTCCCTCCGGCAAGAACATGCCCGTCTTCCTGGGCGGTTCGGACCTCGCCGTCCCGGTGAAGTCGAAGGCGCAGGCCGTCGCCGCCGAGTGGATCAACGCCTTCACGGGTCCCTCCGGCCAGAAGGGCCTGATGGCCAAGGGCAACCTGCCCAACAACAAGACCGACCTCGCCACCCTGAAGAACGACCCGGCGACCGCGGTCCCGGCCACCGCGGCCGAGTCCAACTGGTTCGTCCCGATGGCGCCCGGCTGGGGCCAGGTCGAGAAGGCACAGATCCTGCAGAACATGCTGCAGAACATCGGCACCGGCAGGAAGTCGGTCGAGGCCGCCGCGAAGGAGGCGGACGCCGCGATCGACAAGGTCATCAACACCAAGTGACCGCAGGCAGGGCCCCGTTGAGACCGGCGGGGCCCTGCTTCTCGTACGACGTGAAGGACCGCTGAGGAGCACGCGATGAGTGCCGCAGACACGACCACCCCCACCGAGGTGCCGCCGCCGATGTCGGTACCACCGCCGTCCAGGCCGGTTCTGCCGCGCAGAAAGCGGACCTTCAACGCCACCCCCTGGCTCCTGCTCGCCCCCTGTCTGCTGATCCTGGTGCTGGTCCTCGGCTATCCGCTGGTCCGCCTGGTGACGCTGTCCTTCCAGAAGTTCGGACAGTCCCAGCTGTGGGGCTTCCTGCCCGCGGACTGGGTCGGATTCGACAACTTCACGGGCGTCCTCGACGACGGCGAGTTCTGGTCGGTCGTCGTCCGGACCGTCGTCTTCGCGGCCGGCTGCGTGATCTTCACGATGGTCGCCGGCATGCTGATCGCCCTGCTGCTCCAGCGGGTCTCCGGCTGGGTGAAGACCCTCGTCAACATCGCGCTGGTGGCCAGCTGGGGCATGCCGATCATCGTCGCCACCACGGTCTTCAAGTGGCTGTTCGACGCCGACTACGGCATCCTCAACGCGCTGCTCAGCAAGCTGCCCGGGGTCGAGATGATCGGCCACAACTGGTTCGCGAGCGGTCCCCAGGGCCTGGCCGTGATCATGCTGCTCGTGGTCTGGGGCGCGGTGCCCTTCGTCGTGATCACCCTGAGCGCCGGGCTCACCCAGGTCCCGGCCGAGCTGGAGGAAGCGGCCCGGCTGGACGGCGCGGGCGCATGGGGCATCTTCCGGTACGTCACCCTGCCGATCCTCAAGCCGCTCATCGTGATGCTGACGACCCTGTCGGTCATCTGGGACATGGGCGTCTTCCCCCAGGTGTTCGTCATGCGCAACGGCCACCCCGAGCCGGAGTTCCAGATCCTGACGACGTATTCGTACGACCGCGCCTTCGTGGTCAACGACTACGGGCAGGGCTCGGCGATCGCCCTCATCACCGTGCTCCTGCTGCTCGGGGTCGTCGCCGTCTACATGCGCCAGATGCTGAAGATCGGAGAGGTCGAATGACCATCATGGACGCCGTCGCCAGGTCAGGGAGCGGCTCGGGGCGCACTTCGCGGCCCCGGAAGTCCAAGGCGGGCTGGAACCTCCTCGGTCTCCTCGTCTTCGTCACCGCCGGCTTCCCCGTCTACTGGATGCTGAACACGGCGTTCAAACCGGCGAAGGACGCCATCGACCCGGACCCGAGCCTGCTGCCGACGGGGCTGACGCTGAGCAACTTCAGCCGCGCACTGGACATCGCCGACTTCTGGGGCCCGGTCGGCCGCAGCCTCATCGTCTCCCTGTCGGTCGTGGCGATCGGCGTCGTGGTCGGCACCCTGGCCGCCCTCGCCATCTCCCGCTTCGCCTTCCGCGGCCGCAAGATCGTGATCGTGGGCATCCTCGCGGTCCAGATGATCCCCCTGGTCGCGATGATCATCCCGGTCTTCCTGCTCCTCAACGACCTCGACCAGTACGACAAGTTGTCGGGCCTGATCATCACGTACCTGACCTTCATCCTCCCCTTCACGGTGTGGACGCTGCGCGGCTTCATCGTCAACATCCCGAAGGAGCTGGAGGAGGCGGCGATGGTCGACGGCTGCTCGCCCACGGGCGCCTTCCTGCGGGTGGTCTTCCCGCTGCTGGCTCCCGGCATGGTCGCCACCTCGGTCTACGCCTTCATCCAGGCCTGGAACGAGTACCTCTACGCCCTCATGCTGCTCAGCCAGAAGAACCAGACCGCGACCGTCTGGCTCGGCAACTTCACCACCAAACACGGCACCGAATACGCCCCGATGATGGCCGGTTCCACCATGATGGCCGTGCCGATCGTGGTCCTCTTCCTCCTCGTCCAGCGCAAGATGGCCGCGGGCCTCACCGCGGGCGCCGTGAAGGGATAACGCCCCCCGATGACGACATTCGCCAGCGGCACAGACACGCTGACCCGCGACGCGCTGACCGTCCTGCAGCCCGGCTTCACCGGCACCACCGCCCCCGACTGGCTGCTGCGCCGCCTCGGTGAGGGCCTCGCCTCGGTCGGCCTGTTCGGCCGCAACATCGCCTCGCCGGAACAACTGACCGCCCTGACGGCCCAGTTGCGCGCCGAACGCGACGACGTCCTGGTGGCCATCGACGAGGAGGGCGGTGACGTCACCCGCCTGGAGGTGCGCACCGGCTCGTCCTTCCCCGGCAACCACGCCCTCGGCGCGGTGGACGACGTGGAACTGACACGAGACGTGGCCGCGGAACTGGGCCGCCGCCTCGCGGCCTGCGGGGTCAACCTCAACTGGGCCCCTTCGGCCGACGTGAACTCGAACCCGTCCAATCCGGTGATCGGCGTCCGCTCCTTCGGCGCCTCCTCAAAACTGGTCGCCCGCCACACCGCCGCCTACGTCACCGGCCTCCAGTCCGCGGGCGTGGCGGCCTGCACCAAGCACTTCCCTGGCCACGGCGACACGGCGGTCGACTCCCACCACGCGCTCCCACGCATCGACGTGGACGCCTCCGTCCTGGGATCGCGTGAACTCTCCCCGTTCCGCGCGGCCATCGCCGCCGGAACCCGCGCGGTGATGACCGCCCACATCCTGGTCCCGGCCCTGGACCCGGACCGCCCGGCCACGTTGTCCGGCCAGGTGCTGACCGACCTGCTCCGCGGCGAACTCGGCTACACCGGCCTCATCGTCACCGACGGCATGGAGATGCAGGCCATCGCCGGCACCTACGGCATCGAGCGTGGCAGCGTCCTGGCCATCGCCGCCGGCGCCGACGCGATCTGCGTGGGCGGCGGACTGGCTGACGACGAGACGGTACGGCGCCTGCGCGACGCCCTGGTCTCGGCGGTGCGCTCGGGCGAACTCCCCGAGGAGCGGCTCGCGGATGCGGCGGAACGTGTCCGCACGCTGGCCCACTGGACGGCCGCCGGCGCGGCCGACGCACAACTGCCGGCAGACGAGGAGGTGGGACTGCGCGCGGCTCGAAGGGCGTTGCGCATCACCGGCGCAGACGGCTTCACCCCCCTCACCACGGCGCCCTATGTCGCCGCCTTCACCCCGGTGGCCAATGTGGCCGTCGGCGACGAAACGCCCTGGGGCGTCGCCGCCGAACTCGCCCGTCTGATCCCGGGCACGGAAACGGGCAGCTTCGCCGGCGAGGACGCCGGCCTCGCCACCCTGGCCGCGGCCGGTCCCCGTCGCGTCGTGGCCGTGGTGCGCGACGAACACCGCCACCCCTGGATGGGAGCGGCCCTGGACACCGTTCTCAGAACCCGCCCCGACACGATCGTGATCGAAATGGGCCTCCCTCAGGCCCCCGCCCGAGGAGCCCTGCACATCGCGACCCACGGCGCCGCCCGGGTCTGCGCCAGAGCGGCGGCGGAGATCATCGCGGGGGAGTAGGGCTGCAGCAGGTCTGTACGACAGAAGGTGCCGGTCCGTTCTGGGGACCGGCACCTTCTGTCGTACAGACCTGAAGGCGAGAGAGCCGCCCTAAATCCCCTGCCAGTCGGGCTTGTTGACAAACGTGTGCCGGAAGTAGTCCGCCAGCTTCAGCTTGGAAGCGGCACCCTCGTCGACCACGACCGTGGCATGCGGATGCAGCTGAAGCGCGGACGCGGGACACACCGCGGCAACCGGCCCCTCCACCGTCGCCGCAACCGCATCGGCCTTCCCCTCACCCGTGGCGAGCAGCACCAGATGCCGAGCCTCCAGGATGGTCCCGATGCCCTGGGTGATGACGTGATGCGGGACCTGCTCGATGTCCCCGTCGAAGAACCGCGCGTTGTCCACCCGGGTCTGCTCGGTCAACGTCTTGATCCGAGTCCGCGAGGCCAGCGAGGAACACGGCTCGTTGAACCCGATGTGCCCGTCCGTCCCGATCCCGAGCAACTGCAGATCCACGCCCCCGGCATCGGCCAGCGCCGAGTCGTAGGCCTCACAGGCGCCGGGGATGTCCTCCGCCGTCCCGTCCGGCCCCATGAACGAGGACATCGGCACCCCCAGCGGCTGCAGCACCTCGCGCCGCAGCACCGAACGGTACGACTCGGGATGCTCGGCCGGCAGCCCCACGTACTCGTCGAGCTGGGCTATCCGTGCCCGCGACGCGTCCACGGCACCGGACCGCACCTTGGCCGCCAGCGCCTCGTAGATGGGCAGCGGGGTCGAGCCGGTCGCCACGCCGAGCAGGGCGTCGGGCTTGCGCCGGAGCAGCTGGGCCATGGCCCCGGCGATGAGCTCGCCACCCGCCTTGGCATCCGGAACGATGACAACTTCCACGCTGGGCCTGCCGATCTGAGGAAACGGTCTGATCTGGAGTGACGGTCTGATCTGGAGAAACGGTGTGAACCGAGAGGGCTCGACCGAACCCGGTGCAGCCCATGTGGTTTAGACCAATCTAACAGAATCGGGATCCACGGCCCAGGTCCACGAACGCCATCACCTCGCCATATCTCGGACGGCCCCATTCCACGCGGTGGAGCGGAAGGGGGAGGAGGGGAAGTGGAATCGAGCAGGCCTCGGCCGGTTGCATCCTGCCGACCGAGAAGGTGACCGAGGAGGCCCAGTCCGTCCTGGAGATCATCCCTCTCCAGCTCCTGGCCTACGGGGTCACCATCGCCCGCGGCCAGGACCCGGTGCCAGTGCCGGTGCCGGTGCCGGTGTCGTGGTTGCGGTCCGCCGGGCCCCGCCGGGCCCCGCCGGGCTGCACCGCAGGGCGCGACACAAGGCCGGGGCCGGCGCGGAAGCCTCGCGCGAGCCGCCGTCGGCCATCCCTAGTGCAGGCTCAGCAGTGATCCTCCCGTCGCGTCGATGTGCTGCCCCGTGACCCAGCGGGAGTCGGGTGAGGCCAGGAACGCCACCACGTCCGCAACCTCGGACGCCGTGCCGACACGCTTGAAGACCGAGACGGCCTCGGCATGCGCGCGTATCGCGGGGTCGGAGAGCGCGGCGCTGGTCAGATCGGTGTCGATGAATCCGGGCCCCACGGAGTTGGCCGTGATGCCGCGCGGCGCCAGCTCGGCCGCGAGGGAACGGGTCAGGGTGGTGACCCCTCCCTTGGCCATGTGAGTGGCGGCGATGGGGGCGATCGCGGCGTCCGTGGCAGCCGTGACGTTGATGATCCGGCCGTTGTCACGCAGGCGTCGCAGGCCGTGCTTGACGATGAAGAACGGCGCCTTGGCGTTGACCGCCTGCGTCCGGTCGTACATCTCCTCGTCCGTCTCGCCGATGCCCGCGAAGATCGCCATGCCCGCGTTGCTCACCAGGATGTCCAGTCCCTGCGCATGCCGGTCGAAGGCCTCCCACAACACCTGCGCGTCGCCGGGCACGCCGAGCTCCGCGCGGATCGCGAACGCGCTGCCGCCCGCCGCCTCGATCGCGGTGACCGTCTCCTTCGCCGCCGCCTCGTTGCTGCCGTAGTGCACGGCCACCCGCGCCCCGTCCCTCGCCAGCCGCTCGGCGACGGCCCGCCCGATCCCCCGGCTCGCCCCCGTGACCAGCGCCGTCCTGCCCGTCAGCACGCCCATGCCAACTCCCCCTTCGCTTTTACATAGCGGTCGCTACAGAAAAACCGTACAACACCTCCCCGCCCTTTCTCTAGCACCCGCTATACAATTCACTCCATGGTGAGCAGCGAGGAGACGAAGGCGCAGGTCAACTCCACATCCCGGATCTCCAGACCGCGTGGACGACCCCGCTCCTTCGACCGTGAGACCGCGTTGGAGAAGGCGATCCTGGCCTTCTGGGAGCGCGGGTACGAGGCGACGTCCGTCTCCGACCTCACCCGCGTGATGGACATCGGCGCCCCCAGCCTGTACGCGGCCTTCGGCGACAAGCGCACGCTCTTCGAGGAGGCGGTGAGTGTCTATGACTCCCGCTACGCCGCCTTCGCCGACCGCGCCCTGGCGGAGGAGCCCACCGCCCGTGCCGCTGTCGAGCGGACCCTGCGGGAGGCCGCCCGCGCGTACACGGACCCCGACCGTCCGCATGGCTGCCTCATCGCCCACGCGGCCATCAACTGCACGACTCCTGAGGTCGCGGAGTCCCTGCGGAACCGGCGCAACGCCATGATCACCGCGTTCGAGAGCCGCATTCGGGCCGACATCGCCGCAGGCGCCCTGCCCTCCGGTACCGACGCGCGCGCACTCGCCCGGCACAGCGGCGCGATTGTGCACGGCATGTCCCAACAGGCGCGCGACGGCGCGAGCCGGGAGGAGTTGGAGGCGGTCGCGGAAATTGCCATGGCTATCTGGCCCCGCACATGAACCCACACGCGTTAGGCTGCGTGGTGGTTGTTAGGGCGTCCGACTAGTTGACTCCCGTGAGGGAAAGCTCCAACAACAAACAGGCTCCAACGCATGGACACACCTAGTGGTCTAGTCCACAATTGAACACGTGACTTCCGTCTTCCCCGCACAGGAAGGCGGACCGAGGAACCGGAGCTCTCTGCCCTGACTGCCCCGGGTCCTCATCCTCGGCCGACCGGGACCGCACACCCCACGGCCGATATTGCTCCGGGCTGCGGTGCCGGGAAGGTTGAGGGTCCTTCCCAGGCGCCGCGGCCCGCGGGTGTTTTCAGGGCCCGGTGTTTTAGGTCGCACACATACCCCCAGGTACGCTCGCACCTGTGCCCTCCATGAACGAACTGGTCCGCCAGCACACCGCCCTCGACGACTCCGACCTCGAGTGGCTGCATCTGCTGGTCTCGGAGTGGCAGTTGCTCTCCGACCTCTCCTTCGCCGACCTCGTTCTGTGGGTCCCCACCCGCGACGGCACCCGCTATGTCTCCGTTGCCCAGATGCGGCCCAACACCGGCCCCACCTCCTACCAGGACGACATGGTCGGTCACCTCGTCCCGCGCGGCCGCCGCCCCCTGCTGGACGCGGCGCTCGACGAGGGCCGGATCGTGCGTGAGGGCGACCCGGAGTGGCGCGAGGAGGTCCCGGTCCGCGTCGAGTCGATTCCGGTACGACGGGAGGGACGCGTCCTCGGTGTCATCGCGCGCAACACCAACCTCCTCACCGTGCGTACCCCGAGCCGCCTCGAACTCACCTATCTCCAGAGCGCGTCCGACCTCGCACAGATGATCGCGGCCGGTTCCTTTCCCTTCCCCAACCAGCAGATGGACATGGACGCGGCCCCACGGGTCGGCGACGGCCTGATCCGCCTCGACGCGGACGGCATCGTCCAGTACGCCTCTCCGAACGCCCTGTCCGCCTACCACCGCATGGGCCTCGCCTCCGACCTCGTCGGCCAGCACCTGGGCAGGACCACCGCCGAACTGGCCCCCTCCCGCGGGCCGGTGGACGAGGCGCTCTCCAAGGTCGCCAGCGGCTGGGCACCGCGCGAGTTCGAGATCGAGTCCGGCGACGGGGTCATCCAGTTCAGGGCGATCCCGCTCAAGCCCAAGGGCACCCGCATCGGTTCGCTGGTCCTGCTACGGGACGTGACCGAACTGCGCCGACGCGAGCGAGAGTTGATCACCAAGGACGCGACCATCCGGGAGATCCACCACCGGGTGAAGAACAATCTCCAGACGGTAGCGGCCCTGCTCCGCCTCCAGGCCCGGCGCATCGAGTCCGACCGCGGCCGGGAGGCCCTCGAAGAGGCGGTACGGCGGGTCGGCTCCATCGCGATCGTGCATGAGACGCTGTCTCAGAACCTGGACGAACGCGTGGAGTTCGACGAGATCGCCGACCGGGTGCTCGCGATGGTCGCCGAGATCTCCCCGGGCAAGGTCACCGGCCGGCGCAGCGGACGCTTCGGCATCCTGGACGCCGAGGTCGCCACCCCCCTGTCGATGGTCCTGACGGAAATCCTCCAGAACGCCCTGGAGCACGGGTTCCGCGAGGGCGAGACCGGCACGGTCGAGGTCTCGGCCGTCCGCGGCGGTACCACCAAGGAGGCCCGCCTCCTCGTGACCGTCCAGGACGACGGCGTCGGTCTGCCCGAGGGCTTCGACCCGCACACCGGGGGCAACCTGGGCCTGCAGATCGTACGGACGCTGGTGGAGGGCGAGTTGGGCGGTACGTTCGACATGGTCCCGGCTCCGGAGGGCGGCACCCGGGTGATCCTGGACGTACCGGTGCTGGCGCACAAGTAGATCCGCGCACTGGCCGGGGCACCGGCACAGCAAAAAGCCCCGGACCGTTCAGGGGTCCGGGGCTCAAATGCTCGTTGCCAGCGTTTGCTGCGCATCGGGGGTACTGCGCGCTGCGGCTCGGGGGCGGGAGAAGCGTACGCGGTGTACGCGCCGCCAAGCTCAGGCTGTTTTGCGGGGTGGGTATGTCAGGCAGAAGCCTGACGGGCCCGGTTGCGGGCGGCACGGCGCTTCATGGCGCGACGCTCGTCCTCGCTGAGACCACCCCAGACGCCGGAGTCCTGACCGGACTCGAGCGCCCACTGCAGACACTGATCCATAACGGGGCAGCGACGGCAGACGGCCTTGGCTTCCTCGATCTGCAGCAGCGCAGGACCGGTGTTGCCGATGGGGAAGAAGAGCTCGGGGTCTTCCTCGCGGCAAACGGCGTTGTGACGCCAGTCCATGGCTGCTACCTCTCCTTGGTATTACGTGCGGGTTGCTTGTGAATGTGAACGCTTTCACGAATCCCTCAACAAGTGAAGGGCCGTCCGCCGAGTCTTCCCCGGCGTGGTCCTGTGGATTGAAGAGGGGTTCCGGTGGTCTGTGGACGCTGGTGTTGCGGGCTGTCCCGACCGCCACGTAGAGACTCGCAAACCTCAGCGGCGGATACAACCCCTTCCGGAAAGTTTTTTTTGATTCCTCGGTGTCGACTAGGTCACAGCCGTACTTCCATGGGGTGGACCCTGGTCTAAACGTTCGAGTGAAAGGACTTTAGCCCCTTCTGCTCACACAATCACACGCAGTGCACGGCGTACGCCTGTGAACGTCACGCTCGTACGCAGTCCGAGGTGGTCGCCGTCCATCTGGAGGGGCAGGGGCACCTTCGAATGCAAGGTGAACTGGTCCAGGTCGTGCAAGGACACGGCGTGCTTGCCATGGGGGCCGCGTTCGGGGGACGAAGTGAGCAACTGGGTGCCATATCGGGTGATCGCGGTCGTCGTCATACGGCTGAGACCGAGTACGTCGAGGCCTTTATCGAACGAGGCCTTAGGTGACGCGTACATCGGGTGATTGCCGAGGAAGGTCCACGGAGAGGTGTTCGAGACTATGGAAAGGACCAGATCGGTCACCGGCTCCGCGTCCGGACGCTCCACAGTGATCGTCCCGTGGCGGCGGTGCGCCTCGCCGAAGAACTGGCGCAGTGCCTGGCGGACGTAGAGAGCGTGCGTGGATTTCCTGCCGCGCTCACGCTGCTGCTCGACCCGCCCGACCACCCCGGCGTCGAATCCGAGCCCCGCGTTGAAGGTGAACCAGCGTCCCGGGACGGCCTCGTCCTCCGTGCCCGGTGTACCGGAGGCCAGACCCAGGCCGACCGTACGCTCGCTGCCCTCGCGCAGGGCGTCCAGGAGGGCGCCGGTTGCCTCGACGGCGTCGTTGGGCAGACCGAGGGCTCGGGCGAAGACGTTGGTGGAGCCGCCGGGGACCACGGCGAGACCGGGGAGGTGCTCGGGGGCGGGGCCGGCGTGGAGGAGGCCGTTGACGACCTCATTGACCGTGCCGTCGCCGCCCAGGGCCACGACCAGGTCGATGTCCTTGCTCTCCGCCGCCTGCCGGCCCAGGTCGCGCGCGTGGCCGCGGTACTCGGTGGTGACCGCTTCCAGTTTCATCTCGCTCGCGAGCGCGTGGATCAGGACATCGCGCGTACGTGCGCTTGTGGTGGTTGCCGCCGGATTGACCACGAGAAGTGCACGCATGGGTTGCAGCGTACCTACTGGGTGGTACCGGGCACAGGCCGAGGTAGGGATCACGTAAGACTTCGGCGCGTGAACCTTGCCACGGGGGCGTGAGGCAACCCGAAGGCAGCGGTGTGCGTTGCCCGCGCCTCACCCGAGAGGCTTCGGGGGCGAGGGCTACTCTTCAGGGGTGAGCAGCGAGCAGACCCCCGCCACCCCCGAGACCGCCGGTCCGCGCCCGCGGCGCCTGACGTACGCCGCCGCCCTGGCCGCGCTGGAAGGGCTTGCGCTCGTCGCGGGAGGCGTCTGGATGCTCGTGGAGGGCCTCGCCGGTGACCCGGACGACAGGCAGTCGGCCGTCACCGGGGGCGTCACGCTGATCGTCCTCGCACTGCTGCCGCTCCTCGCCGCGCGCGGACTGCTGGCTCGGCGCAGTTGGAGCCGGGGGCCGGCCGTCATCACCCAGATCATGGCCCTGCCCGTCGCCTACAACCTCCTCCAGGCCGACAGCGTGGCGATCCCGGCGGGCATCGCCCTCGCGGTCGTCGCGGTGGCCGCGCTGATCCTCCTCATCAACCCGGCGACGACCCAGGCCCTGGGCATCAGGGGCCCGGGACGGGCACAAGACGGCAAGCAGTAGCGGTAGGGGTGTGGGCGGGGTGCGCCGCCCAGTGGGCGAGCCACGGCTGTCGGCTCCGAGTGCCGACAGTGCCGACAGCGCCGCGGGCTGAGGTGGCGCGCAGCGGCCGTAGGGCTCACGGCGGTTGCCTGGTCGGGCCGAGTCGTTGCAGCGGCTCCTGAGTGTGGGCCTCGGATCGACCCGTGGCCGAGGTGGCGGGCGATCGTCGTGGAACCTGGGTGCCGACGGCGAGCGCGGTGCCGGGGGGCCCGCAGTTGTCGGTCCGGGTTGTTGCTCTGGTGCGCGGCTGTCGGCCGGGGGCGGCGGTGGCGCACGACGGGCGAGTGCGGTGCCGGTGGGCGCCGCAGCTGTTGGTCCGGTGTGCGGTGTCGGCCGGGGGCGGCGGTGGCGGCTGAGGGGGGCTGGCGTCGAGCCGTCGAACCGTGGCCCCAGAGCGGCGGTGGGGTCGTAGGGCGGTCTCGGTTGGCGGCCTCCGGGCTGCTCACCGGGCCGAGGTCGGCGCCCGGTGGCGAGCGGTGGCGTCGGGCCGAGTGGATGTCGTCGGCCCTGAACCCGTCCCTCCGAAGCCTGGACCCGTGACGGACCGCCGCTTGGGGAGGCCCCTGGGCCTACTCCTCCACCAGCAGCTTCTCCCGGAGCTGGGCCAGGGTGCGGGCCAGCAGACGGGAGACGTGCATCTGAGAGATGCCGACCTCCTGGGCGATCTGCGACTGGGTCATGTTGCCGAAGAAGCGGAGGAGGAGGATTCGCTTCTCGCGCGGGGGGAGGTCCTCGAGCAGAGGCTTGAGCGACTCCCGGTACTCGACGCCCTCCAGCGCCTCGTCCTCCGCGCCGAGGGTGTCCGCCACCGCCGGGGACTCGTCGTCCGTGTCGGGGACGTCCAGGGACAGGGTGGAGTACGCGTTGGCGGACTCCAGGCCCTCCAGGACCTCTTCCTCCGAGATGGCCAGCTTCTCGGCCAGCTCATGGACCGTGGGAGAGCGGCCGTGCTGTTGGGAGAGTTCCGCCGTGGCCGTGGTGAGAGCCAGGCGCAGTTCCTGCAGGCGCCGCGGCACCCGCACCGCCCAGCCCTTGTCACGGAAGTGGCGCTTGATCTCGCCCACGACCGTGGGAGTCGCGTAGGTCGAGAACTCCACCCCGCGGTCCGGGTCGAAACGGTCGACCGACTTGATCAGGCCGATGGTGGCGACCTGGGTGAGGTCGTCCAGCGGCTCGCCGCGGTTGCGGAAGCGGCGCGCGAGGTGCTCGACGAGCGGCAGGTGCATGCGGACCAGCTTGTTGCGCAGCTCCGCGTACTCCGGGCTGCCGTCCTTCAGCGCGCGCAGCTCGACGAACAGGGCGCGTGCCCCGCTGCGGTCATGGGGGTCGTGCCGCGGGACCGGCGTGTTGTTCGCGCCCGCCACGCCGTCCTCTGCGTTTCGCTCGTGCTCGCTCATCGTCCCGCCCGTCGCCCTTCCACGAGCCCTCGCCTCCGTCGCCACCGGGAAGACCCCGGCCCGCCCTGCCGGAGGCGCACCCTGCACGGCACCTTGCCGATCCCGCTGCCCGTCGTCCAGGAGGCCGGTCGCCGTGGTGTCGACGGCGCCCTCCTCCGGATGCGGCCGGGCCTGCTCGGGGATGCCGTCGATGCCGTCCGCCATGCGTCGGGAACCGCCGGGGCCGTCGCCCAGGCTGTCGGCGCCGCTCGGGCAAGGAAGGCGGTGTCCGCCCTCGGCCGGCAGCTCCCGTGTGCCGCGCTCTTCGTCCCGCACCGGCCCGTCCCCGTTCCTCACGCCGGCCCGGGTCCCGCGCCGCGCTGTTTGTAGAGGCTGATCGAAACGGTCTTGTCCTCGTCCACGGCCGACGAGACCTTGCCCGCGAGGGCCGAGAGGACGGTCCAGGCGAAGGTGTCCCGCGAGGGTGCGTGACCGTCCGTGGTCGGGGCCGAGACGGTGACCTCCAGCGAGTCGTCGACGAGGCGGAAGACACAGCTGAGCACCGAGCCCGGCACGGCCTGCTGGAGCAGGATCGCGCAGGCCTCGTCCACCGCGATGCGCAGGTCCTCGATCTCGTCGAGGGTGAAGTCCAAACGGGCTGCGAGGCCGGCCGTGGCCGTCCGCAGCACCGACAGGTAGGCACCCGCGGCCGGCAGCCGGACTTCCACGAAGTCCTGGGTCGCGGGCTCGCCTGCGATCTGGGACACCCTCACCTCCAAGGTGGTACAAGCTTTACGGGGGCCGAGGGTCGCCCCCCGGAGTAACGCGAAGTGTGGTTCAGCGGTGACGCTACCGCGCTCTCGACTTTCCTGTCCCCGGGACCCCAACCCCTTGCCGTCACTCACAGTAAAACTGTGAACACGCTCCGTGTCTAGGGGTTTGCGGCTCCAATTGGGAAGAACGCGCGCCGGGTTGACGTACCCAGACGTCAGACGGTCGAACCGTCCTGGAACCCGACGGTCCAGGGTCACACAAGGACATGGTCCACGAAGCACCAACGCCAGTTCTCACCCGGTTCGTGGGTCCGCATGATCGGGTGGTCGGAGTCCTTGTGGTGCTTCGTCGCGTGTTGTCCCGGCGAGGAGTCGCAGCAGCCGACGTGACCGCAGGACAGGCACAGGCGCAGTTGTACCGGGTGGGTACCGTCCCTCAGGCACTCCGGACACGTGTCGGCCAGCGGCTCGGGCTCCGGGTGCGGCAGCGCGTCGGCGTGCGTGCACTGTTTCATGATTGCCAGGTTACGACGGCCGCGCGGGCGGACGCGCACAAAAACCGAGGGGCGGGCGCACGACGATGAGCGAGGGCGGGCGAGGGTCATGGACGTGATGCCACTGCTGTTGCTGGTGGCGGGGAGTGCGGCGGTCGCCGCGGCCGCCCGGCGTACCCCGATTCCGGCGCCACTGCTGCTGGTCGCGGCCGGCCTGGTGATCTCGTACCTCCCAGGGGTGCCGGAGTACACGCTCGACCCGGACGTGGTCCTGCCCATCATCCTGCCGCCGCTGCTGCACTCCGCGGCCACCGACAGCTCCTATCTCGATCTCAGGGCACAAATGCGGCCCGTGGCGCTGCTGTCGGTGGGATACGTGCTCTTCGCGACCCTTGTCGTCGGCTGGGCGGCGTACCAGATCGTGCCGGGGCTGTCGCTGACCGGTGCGCTCGTGCTGGGGGCCGTGGTGGCGCCGCCGGACGCGGTCGCGGCGACGGCGGTGGCACGCCGTGTGGGGCTGCCGTCCCGGATCACGACCATCCTCCAGGGTGAGTCGCTGGTGAACGACGCCACCGCGATCACCGCCTACCGGGTCGCGCTCGC
The DNA here is from genome assembly GCF_031845645.1 of Streptomyces doebereineriae. NCBI lineage: Bacteria > Bacillati > Actinomycetota > Actinomycetes > Kitasatosporales > Streptomycetaceae > Streptomyces > Streptomyces doebereineriae. The sequence continues at coordinate 561,280 of NZ_JAVREZ010000004.1, read as the reverse complement.
GGCCGCGGTGGGCGAGGGTGCCACCTGGGCGGGCGGCATCGGCGAGTTCCTGCTCGCGGCGGTCGGCGGCGTCGCGGTCGGCCTGGTGCTGATGGTGCCGATCCACTGGCTGCGCACGCACCTCAAGGAGCCGCTGCTGCAGAACACGCTCTCCCTGCTGATCCCGTTCGTCGCCTACGCGGCGGCCGAGCAGTTCCACGCGTCCGGGGTGCTCGCGGTGGTCGTGGTGGCGCTCTTCCTCGGACACCGCGCGTGGGAGGTCGACTTCGCGACGCGCCTCCAGGAGGACGCCGTCTGGAAAATGGTTGCCTTCGTCCTGGAATCGTCGGTGTTCGCCCTCATCGGCCTGCAGCTGCCCGTCGTACTGAAGGGCCTCGGGCAGTACGAGGGCGGCCGCGCCGCCTGGTACGCGGTCGCCGTCTTCCTCGTGGTCGTCGTGTCGAGGTTCGTCTGGGTCTATCCGGCGACCTTCCTGCCGCGCATGCTCTCGGCGCGGATCCGCGCGCGGGAGGACAACCCCACCTGGAAGGGGCCGTTCGTCATCGCCTGGGCCGGGATGCGGGGCGTGGTCTCGCTGGCGATCGCCTTCTCGATCCCGGAGCACCTGCACGACGGAGAACCGTTCGCGGGCCGCAACCTGATCCTCTTCCTCACCTTCACCACGGTCATCGGCACCCTCGTCGTCCAGGGCGTCACCCTGCCCCCGCTGATCCGCGTGCTCAAGCTCCCCGGCCGCGACCAGCAGGCCGAGACCCTGGCCGAGGCCAACGCCCAGGCGCAGGCCTCCAGGGCCGCCGAACGCCGCCTGGACGAACTCCTCTCCGACGAGCGCAACGCCCTCCCGCCGCCCCTCGCCGACCGCCTGCGCATGGTCCTGGACCGCCGCCGCAACGCCGTCTGGGAACGCCTCGGCCAGTCCAACCCCCTCACCGGCGAGACCGTCGACGACACCTACCGCCGGCTGTCCGGGGAGATGATCGGCGCCGAGCGCGCGGTGTTCGTGAGGCTGCGGGACCTGCGCTACATCGACGACGAGATGCTGCGGACACTGCTGCGCAGGCTGGATCTGGAGGAGGCGGCGGCGTATCGGGAGGCGGAGTGAGGCGGCGGTTTATGGCCACCCGGTGAGGACGTCGTCCACGGCCTCGAAGGCGGCGGAGTCGGCGGGCCGGCGTAGGCGGGTCGGTCATGACCGGCCGTGGGCGTCACCGCCCACCAGCTGCTGGTCGGCCCTGCGTCAGGCCTCCTGGGAAGTCCCCGTGACGACCGCCACGACCGTCGCGCCGCGCGGGAAGGCGCCTTCGTCGGCCAGGGTGACAAGTCCGTACAGCAACTTGGCGACATAAAGACGCTCGACGAGCACGCCGTGCCGTTCCTCGAAGTCCTCGGCGAAGGCCTCGAGTTCGGGAGTGGTGCGGGCGTAGCGGCCGAAGTGGAAGCGGTCGTCGAGCTGCCAGTCGCCGCGCGGACCGCCGAAGGCCTGGTGCTGGAGGGCCCTTATGTCGGCCGTCAGGAAGCCGCCTCTGAGGACCGGTACGCCCAGGGCGCGCTGGTCCGGGGAGAGGCCCGCGGCCAGGCCCGCGAGGGTGCCGCCGGTGCCGCAGGCGATCGCGACGACGTCGGCCCGCCCCGACAGCTCCTCGCCGAGCGCGCGGCACCCCCGTACGGCGAGGGCGTTGCTGCCGCCCTCAGGGACCACGTACGCGTCCGTCGCTCCCGCCGCCCGCAGCAGCGCCGCCAGCGTCTTTGGATCGGTCTTGCGGCGGTACGTCGACCTGTCGACGAAGTGCAGACGCATACCGTCCGCCGAGCAGCGGGCCAGGGAGGGGTTCAGGGGGCGGTCGGAAAGTTCCTCACCGCGGACCAGGCCGATCGTGGGCAGGCCGAGGAGGCGGCCGGCGGCCGCCGTGGCGCGCAGGTGGTTGGAGTACGCGCCGCCGAAGGTGAGGATCGGGCGGCCGGCCGCGGCCGTGAGGTTCGGCGCGAGCTTGCGCCACTTGTTGCCGACGAGGTCCGGGTGGATCAGGTCGTCCCGCTTGAGGAGGAGCCGGACGCCCCGGCGGGTGAAGCGCTCGTCCTCGACCTCCTGCAGCGGCGACGGGAGCCGGGGACGCAGGGTGGTGAGGTCGGGGACGCCGGGGCTGGACACCGCTCCATTGTCACTTGAGGCGATCCCGGATGCGCGCCCGCATCGAGGCCATCGTGAAGCCCCGCGGGTCCACCTTCCCGGGCTGCCACTCCAGGTGGCCGATGACCGACCGTTCCGTCCAGCCGTGGTGGCGGCACACCGCGGCGGAAACCCGCTCGATCGCCGTGAGCTGGGCCGCCGGCCAGGGGTCCTCGCCGTCGCCGAGGTTCTCGCACTCGAAGCCGTAGAAGTGGCGGTTGCCGTCGGTGTTGGCTTCGTTGTCGAGGGGGAGCGCCTTCTCCGCGATCACCGCGCGCAGGACGTCGTCATCGCCCAGACCGGCGTGGTTGGCGCGGCCGTAGCCGACGAGATGGACTTTGCCGTCCTTGGTGATGACACCGTGGCAGAGCGGGCCGGGCAGGCCCGTGTAGCCCTTGCGGCACAGCTCCACCGTCGCCGCACTGCCCTTCGTCACCGTGTGATGGATCATCACGCCGTGCACCGGACCCCAGGCGCCGACGTGGTTGCGGTTGTGGTGCTCCCAGTCGCCGACCTCGACGACGGTGGCGCCCTCCGCCCGCAGGACGGCCAGGAATCTGCCCGCGGACATGGGTGAGGCCATGGCCCCCTCCTTCGCACTGCGCACCGGCCGCCGACCGCGGCCGGCTCGTACCGGTGCTTGTACCGAAAACGGCGGACTCCGACTCCTGGTTCGTACAGCGTGCGAGCTGATTCGGACAGGTAAATTCCGTTCCGGGAAGGGGACTTGACCCGCCGTCAGTGGACATGAAGCGCGCATATGCCCAGCCTCGCGATGATCCATTCCCGCTCTTTCGTGTAATAGCACTGCCACGTTCCGTAAGGAAGGCTTGTCCGTGCACACGATGCCCGGGAGCAGATCGCGTCCGGGCATGTACCGGGAGGGCAATTCCTTATGTCGGTAGGCGAAGAGGTCCGCACCGAGCAGGACAGGCCGCAGCAGAGCCTCGGCACGGCGGCCGCGCGGAACCTGGCCACCACCACCAAGTCCGCTCCACAGATGCAGGAGATCAGCTCCCGCTGGCTGCTGCGCATGCTGCCCTGGGTGAACGTCCAGGGCGGCACGTACCGGGTGAACCGACGACTGAGCTACGCCGTGGGCGACGGCCGGGTGACGTTCGTGAAGACCGGAGACCGGGTCGAGGTGATCCCCGCCGAGCTGCGCGAGCTGCCGGCGCTGAGGTCGTACGAGGACGACGACGTGCTCTCCGAGCTCGCCCGACGCTGCCAGCAGCGGGAGTTCACCCCGGGCTCGGTGATCGCCTCGTTCGGCGCCCAGACCGACGAGGTGTACCTGCTGGCGCACGGCAGGGTGGAGAAGGTCGGCACCGGCCCCTACGGCGACGACGCGGTCCTCGGAGTCCTCGCCGACGGCGCCTACTTCGGCGACCAGGCGCTTCTCGACCCGGACGCCATCTGGGAGTACACCGCCCGCGCGGCCACCGCCTGCACGGTCCTCGTGCTGCCCCGCCAGGACGTCGAGCAAGTGGCGGAGCGTGCCGACGCCCTGCGCGAGCACCTCCGGGAACAGCGCGCGATCCCCTCGCAGCGCACCAACAAGTACGGCGAGAAGGAGATCGACCTCGCGGCGGGCCATGACGGCGAGCCCGACATCCCGCACACCTTCGTCGACTACGACGCGAGTCCCCGTGAATACGAGCTGAGCATCGCCCAGACCGTCCTGCGCATCCACACGCGTGTGGCCGACCTGTACAACCAGCCGATGAACCAGACGGAACAGCAGATCCGGCTGACCGTCGAGGCACTCAAGGAGCGCCAGGAGCACGAACTCGTCAACAACCGCGAGTTCGGCCTGCTGAACAACTGCGAGTACGACCAGCGGCTCCAGCCGCACGACGGCGTGCCCAGCCCCGACGACCTCGACGAGCTGCTCAGCCGCCGCCGGGGCACCAAGCTGCTGCTCGCCCACCCGCGCGCGATCTCCGCGATCGGCCGTGAGCTCAACAAGCGCGGACTGGTCCCCGAGACCATCGACATGGGGGGCAACCGCATCCCCACCTGGCGCGGGGTGCCGATCTATCCGTGCAACAAGATCCCGGTCACCTCGGAGCGGACCACGTCGATCATCGCCATGCGTACCGGTGAGGCCGACCAGGGGGTCATCGGCCTCCAGCAGGCCGGTATCCCGGACGAGATCGAGCCGAGTCTGTCAGTGCGGTTCATGGGCATCAACGAGCAGTCGATCATCAAGTACCTCGTGACGGCCTACTACTCGGCGGCCGTGCTGGTGCCGGACGCGCTCGGAGTCCTGGAGAACGTCGAGATCGGCCGCTGGAGGTGACGTTTCTGCACCTGGGAGGCGTGTCCGCGCCCACCGGGGCGGGTACACCCCGGTCGAACGCCGGGGTGGAGACACCTCGGTGGAACGCGCCCACCCACAGCGGAAGCGCCACCGTCCGCGGCCTGACCGAGGGGGGTTCCATGGCCGAGTTCACGACGGGGACGCAGGAGCGTGCGACAGAAAGGGCGGAGGTGCGGGTGCCGGCGGCCGGGCAGACGGAAGTGCCGGCCACCGGTAGGACGGGGGAGCGGGCACAGTCAGGCGAGACGGGCCCAGTGGGGGGTCTCGAGACACGTTCACGCCAGGAGGCCGAGGCGCGTCCGCTTGACGGGTCCGAGGTGTGGCCCGAGTTGCCTTCGCTTCACGGATCCGAGGCGCGTCCGCTTCCCGGCTCCGAGGCACGGGCCGAGACGCCTCTGCTCCACGGGCCCGACCCGCGGTCCGAGATGTCTTCGCTTGACGGGTCCGAGGTGCGGCTCGAGGTGTCTACGCTTCACGGCCCTGACCCGCGCCCCGACACGCCTCCGCTCCACGACCCTGCCCCCCGCCCCGAGACAGCTCCGCTCGACGGCCATGAGGCGGGGGTGATCCTTGAGCGGGTCCGGGCGTCGGTCGATCCCGAGTTGCGCTCCGCCCTGGAGTCGCTGCCCGGTTCCCTGCGCAGGGTCGCGCTCTACCACTTCGGCTGGGAGCACGCCGACGGCACCCCGGCGGCGGGCAACGCGGGCAAGGCGATACGGCCCGCGCTCGTCCTCACCGCGGCCACCGCCCTCGGAGGTGACCGGGCGAGGGCGGCGGCCGTCCGGGCGGCCGTGGCGGTGGAGTTGGTGCACAACTTCACGTTGCTGCACGACGACGTGATGGACCGCGACACCACCCGCAGGCACCGGCCCACCGCGTGGACGGTGTTCGGCGTCCCCGACGCGATCCTCGCCGGGGACGCCCTACAGGCGCTGGCGCTCCGGCTGCTGGCCGAGGACCCGCACCCCGCGGCGGGAGCGGCCGCGGCCCGGCTCGCGGACTGTGTCGTCGAGCTGTGCGAGGGCCAGCACGAGGACACCGCCATGGAGGCGCTCGACCCCGGCGAGGTCACCCTCGACCAGGTGCTGGTCATGGCCGAGGCCAAGACGGGGGCTCTGCTCGGGTGTGCCTGCGCCCTCGGGGCGCTGTACGCGGGAGCGTCCGGGGAGGAGGTCGGGGCGATGGACGCGTTCGGCCGGGAGGCCGGGCTCGCCTTCCAGCTCATCGACGACGTGATCGGCATATGGGGCGACCCCAGCCGCACCGGCAAGCCGGCCGGCGCGGACCTCGCCGCCCGTAAGAAGTCCCTCCCGGTGGTCGCCGCGCTCACCTCCGGCACGGCGGCGGCTTCGGAACTGGCCGCGCTGTACGCGGCGCCGTACGACGAGGGGGATCTGGTGCGAACGGCCCTCGCCGTCGAGGAGGCCGGCGGACGCGACTGGGCGCAGGTGCAGGCCGCCGACCGGATGGCCCGGGCGATGGGGCAACTGGCCCGTGCCGTGCCCGATCCGGAAGCGGCGGGCGGGCTGCTGTCCCTCGCGGAGTTCGTGACGCGGCGCAGCGCCTGAGAACCCCGGAGCGCCCGGTACCGCGCGGTTCCTGACCCCGCGCGGCCCTCCGGGGGCTCCGGCCGACGGGTCCCGCACATCCCCACGGTGTGCGGGGCCCGTTTCCGCGCTCACCGGATAGTCTCAACATCCTTGTGGTCAAGGGTGGTTGAGACAAAGGGGTGGGGCATGGGCGTGGCGATACGGACGGCCGGCGCAGACGACCGCGAGTTGGTCGCGCGGCTGCTGGACTCGGCCTTCCAGGACGATCCGGTCAGTGGGTGGATCTTTCCGGGGGAGGAGGAGCGCCGGACGATCCATCCCCGGTTGATGACCGCGTTCGTCGACATCGTGCTCGCCGAGGGGCGGGTCGATGTCGCGGAGGACGGGGCGGCATGCGCGTTGTGGCTGCCGGTGTCGGCGGAGAACGCTGACGGGCATGACGACGAGGACGGGTTCGCCCAGTTGAGGGAGGCTCTCGATCCGGACAACGAGCGGATCGAGTTGATCGGCCGGCTCACCGCGGATGTGCATCCGTCGGGACGGGCGCACGAGTATCTGTGGATGATCGGGGTGGCTCCGGAGCGGCAGGGGGAGGGCCTCGGGACCGCGCTCATCGGGGCGGTTCTGGAACGGTGCGACCGGGAGACGCTGCCCGCCTACTTGGAGGCGAGCAGCGCGCGGAGTCGGGCGCTGTACGAGCGGCTCGGCTTTGAGCTGGTGGAGCGGCCGCTCGACCTGCCGGACGGACCACAGATGTGGCCCATGTGGCGCGAGCCGCGCGCTGCGCGGTAGCGCCGAGGCGGGTCGTCCGGCGGCTGCGGCCGAGTGGGGGCCGGCCGCGCCCGCGCGGTGGTGGCCGCAGCTTCAGCTCGCCGGCGAACTGCGCGACGAGATCGACGAACTCGTCATCAAGACCCACCCGGTCGTGCTCGGCAGCGGCATGCCGATGTTCGCCGCCGACTTCGCCGTCTGCGGGTTCGCGCTCGACGAGGTCCGCCTGTCCGACAACGGCGTCCTGGCGCGGACGTACAGCAGGAAGGGCTGACTGCGAAAGCCCCGACAAGCCGGGCGTCGACGGCGGGAAGCGCCCGCGGCCCCCTCGCTCTACCCTGAAGGCATGGACAGCGACGAACACGTCTGTCCCGTCTGCGGGCAGCCGGTCCAGACAGTTGTACGGCGTCACAAGACGCTGGGTGCGTGGGTCCCCGTGTGGGTGGGCGGCCCGTGCCACAACCCCGAGTGCGAGGCGAGCGCCGACAAGGTCACCGCGCCCGACAAGGTCACCGCGCCCGGCAAGGGCCCCGGTGACGCCCCCGCCGGAAAAAGTTCCTGAATCCGTGTCGAGAATCCGTCCCCGGCTCCGACGTCCCCCGTGAGAGCCGCCCGCACGGGGCGGCCGAAGCCGAAGGAGCGGAATCATGAAGTACCTGGTCATGGTGCAGGGAACGCAGGCCGACTACGAGGCCATGCGCGGCAAGGGCTCCGAGCAGTCCCCGGCCTGGAGCGAGCAGGAGATCCAGACGATGTACGCCTTCATGAGCGCCATCAACGACGACCTGTCCGAGACCGGCGAGATGCTCGACGGCCAGGGACTCGCCGAGCCCGCGAAGGTACGGCACGTCAGCCGGGACGCGGACGGCAAGGCCGTGATCACCGACGGGCCCTACAGCGAGACCAAGGAGCTGCTGTGCGGCTACTGGGTGCTGGAGTGCGAGAGCCTGGAGCGCGTCACGGAGATCGCCGAGCGCATCGCCCAGTGTCCCCAGCCTGCCGGCGCCCCCGAATACCCGGTGGTGATCCGGCCCATCCTGGACGGCGCCGGGGACATCTGAGGACCGTGCGAGGAGCCACCGGGACCGAGGACCTGCTGCGCCTGCACGCGCCGCAGGTCCTCGGCGCGCTGGTCAGGCGGTACGGCCATTTCGACGCCGCCGAGGACGCCGTACAGGAGGCACTGCTCGCGGCGGCCGGGCAGTGGCCGTCGGCAGGGGTGCCCGACAATCCGCGCGGGTGGCTCATCAAGGTGGCCTCGCGGCGGCTGACCGACGCGCTGCGCGCGGAGGAGGCGCGGCGGGCGCGGGAGGAGCGGGTGGCGGCGCTGAGCGTGCGGGACACGGCCGTCGCCGACCGTGCGCCACGCGAGGACGACACCCTGTCCCTGCTGTTCCTGTGCTGCCATCCGCAGCTCACCGCGTCCGCGCAGGTCGCGCTCACCCTGCGCGCGGTCGGCGGTCTGACCACGGCGGAGATCGCCCGGGCGTATCTCGTCCCCGAGGCGACCATGGCCCAGCGCATCAGCCGGGCCAAGCAGAAGGTCCGGGGTCTCGGTTTCGGCCGGCCGGAGAACTGGGAGGAGCGGCTGCCCGCCGTCCTGCAGACCCTCTACCTGATCTTCAACGAGGGGCATACGGCGACCTCGGGCCCGGCCCTCCAGCGGCGCGACCTCGCCGGCGAGGCGATCCGTCTGACCCGCACGGTCCACCGTCTCCTGCCCGACGACTGCGAGATCACGGGCCTGCTCGCCCTGATGCTCCTCACCGACGCCCGTCGCGAGGCCCGCACCGGCCCGGACGGCGACCTGGTCCCCCTGGACGAACAGGACCGCGCCCGCTGGGACAAGGCGGCGATCGAGGAGGGCGTCGCGCTGGTCACCCGGGCGCTGGCCCGCCGCCATGCCGGGCCCTACCAGATCCGCGCGGCCATCGCCGCCGTACACGACGAGGCGCCCTCGCCGGAGGCGACCGACTGGCGGGAGATCCTCGGCCTGTACGACGTTCTCGTACGGCTCGTTCCCGGCCCCGTGGAGCGGCTGAACCGGGCGGTCGCCGTCGCCATGGTCCGCGGACCGGAGGCGGGGCTCGCGGAACTGGACTCGCTCACCGGCGAGTTGGGGCACCGACTGGACGCCGTACGCGGGCATCTGCTGGAGCGGGCCGGTTCCCACGAGCAGGCCCGGGCCGCGTACGAGTCGGCGGCGGCCAAGACCCTGAGCCTGCCCGAGCAGCGCTATTTGCAGGGGCGGGCGGCCCGGCTGAGGCCCTAACGTGGGCCCCATGTCCACGACACCCATCCTGCACCTGACGGAACGCTCCCTGTGGGACGAGGCGCGCGCCCGGGGCACGTACGAGATGTCCACGCGCGGCCGCACCCTCCAGGAGGAGGGGTTCATCCACTGCTCGACGCGCGAGCAACTGCCCGCCGTCGCCGCCTTCCTGTACGGGTCCTACGACGGCCCCGACGAACTGGTGCTCCTCGTCATCGACCCCGCGCGGCTGGCCGTACCGCTGAAGTACGAGGCCCCCGAGCCCGGTGCCGAGGAGTTCCCGCACATCTACGGGCCGCTCCCGGTGGAGGCGGTCGTCGACGTGGAACCGTGGGAGTGAGCGGTCGCCGTCGATTGTGGCGCTGGGGCCTGTCGGTGTGGGCGGCTCTCGTGGTCGCGGCGGGCGGGCTGACGCTCTGGCTCCAGGACTCGGACGAGCCGTCGGGGCCGTACGTGTGGGAGCGGGCGACTCCGACACCCTCGCTCCCGGAGGGGTGGCAGACGGCGTGCTCCCGCTCCTCCCCCGACGAGCAGGGCCGTACCCTCTGCTTCTTCAGGAGCCGCTAGGCACTCCGCCCGTTTCCGGGTCCCGGCCGGTCAGGCAGTAGGTGCCGCCTGCCGGGTCCCTCATCACTGTCCAGCGGCTGCCTTCGGCGACGAACTCGGCGCCCAGGCGCTCGTGTTCGGCCCGCGTCTCAGCGATGTCCGCGCAGGCGAGGTCCAGATGGGCGGAGACGGGGCGTTCCTCGTCGAGGCGCTGGAGGAGGATGCGGACCGGGAGGCCGGCCGGCGGCTTGAGCACATGGAATTCGGGGAGCGAGCCGGAGAGGGACTCCCAGTCGGGCAACAGGGCGGCCCAGAAGGCGACTTCGGCGTCGTAGAGGGAGGGCGGGATGTCGAGGCAGACCTGGTCGAGGCGGGTGCCGCGGACCACCGGCGGGCGGGTCGACTGCCCGCGCCAGGGATCGGCGCAGAACAACTGACCGGCGGGGGAGCGGAGCACGACCAACGTGCCCTGATCGGCGACCACATGCGCGCCGAGCGCCTGCGCCCCCTTCGCGAACTTCCGTACGTCGTCGACACAGAAGTCGAGATGAGCACCGCCGGGCCCGGAGGCGACGGCCTGAACCTTGACGCAGGCGTCGGCCCCGCCGGGCGGCACCAGGGTCACGAACTCCCGCCGCTCGCCCCGGGAGTCGGACAACCGGGTGCCGGTGGCGCCGGTCCAGAACTCGCAGGCCTGGGCGAATCGTGGCACGGGCCGGTCAACGAAGGCGTACGTCCAGCGGGTAGTCATGCCGTGATCGTAGGCGCCCTACTTCGGCGCTTCCATGAACCGCAGCATGTTCCCCGCCGGATCCCGGAAAGCGCAGTCCCGCACTCCGTACGGCATGTCGGTGGGCTCCTGGATCACCTCCGCTCCCGATTCCCGCACCCGGGCGAACAACGCGTCGCAGTCGGTGGTCGTGAAGTTGACCCCCCGCAGCAGCCCCTTGGCCAGCAACCGGGCCATGGCCTCCTTGTCCGCGGGGGAGGCGTCGGGATCGGCGGCGGGCGGCTCCAGGACGATGTCCACGTCCGGCTGGAGCGGCGAGCCGACCGTCACCCAGCGCATGCCCTCGTACCCGACGTCACCGCGCACCTCCATGCCCAGGACGTCCCGGTAGAACGCGATCGCCTTGTCGTGGTCGTCCACGGCGATGAAGCAGTTCTTGAGTCTGATGTCCATGGGTTCACGTTAGGCCCGTCGGGGCCGGGTGTGCCTGCGGACCACGCAGGGAGGGATCCCCGCGATCTCCTCGTGGGAGCGGGCGCGGTACGTGCTCGGCGTCTCGCCCACCAGTTCCGTGAAGCGCGAGCTGAAGGAGCCGAGGGACGTACACCCCACGGCCATGCAGACCTCGGTGACGGACAGGTCCCCGCGCCGCAGCAGCGCCTTCGCGCGCTCGATGCGCCGGGTCATGAGATAGCCGTACGGCGTCTCACCGAACTCGGCGCGGAAACTGCGCTGGAAGTGGCCCGGTGACATCAGCGCGGTGCGGGCGAGCGCGGTCACGTCGAGCAGCTCGATGTACTCGCGGTCCATCCGGTCCCGCGCCTGTCGCAGCCGCACCAGGTCCTCGATGCTCACCATCACGCCAGCATCGCACGACGCTCACGAGCTGGGCGCGTGGACCTGGAACGCGCTTTGCCTCGCGTTCGCCTGCCGTATGGAAGCGCTTGTTCCCATGAGAGGCATGGACCACATCACGTTCCTCGTGGCGGTCGTCATCGTCACTGCCCTGGCTTTCGACTTCACCAACGGATTCCACGACACGGCCAACGCGATGGCGACGTCCATCGCGACCGGCGCACTGAAACCCAGGACCGCGGTCCTGGTGAGCGGCGTCCTGAACGTCGTCGGCGCCTTCCTGTCGACCGAGGTCGCCAAGACGATCTCCGGCGGCATCGTGGACGACGCCCTCGTGTCACCGGGGATGATCTTCGCGGGGCTGGTCGGAGCGATTCTGTGGAACCTGCTGACCTGGCTGGTCGGCCTGCCGTCGAGCTCCTCGCACGCGCTCTTCGGCGGACTCGTCGGAGCGGTCTGGGTCGGCGCGGGCTCCCACGGCGTCCACTTCGACAAGGTGGTCGAGAAGATTCTGATCCCCGCCGTGGCCTCACCGGTCGTGGCGGGTGTGGCGGCGCTCATCGCCACCTACCTCGCCTACAAGCTCACCACTCGCGCCCGGAAGGACTCGGTGACCAGGGGTTTCCGGCTCGGCCAGATCGCCTCCGCGTCCCTCGTCTCCCTCGCGCACGGCACCAACGACGCCCAGAAGACCATGGGCGTCATCACGCTGACCCTCATCTCGGCGGGCGCGCTCGGCCACGACGCCGGTCCGCCGGTCTGGGTCATCGCCTCCGCCGGTCTCGCGATCGGCCTCGGCACCTACCTCGGCGGCTGGCGGATCATCCGCACCATGGGCAAGGGCCTCACCGAGATCCAGTCCCCGCAGGGCTTCGCCGCGGAGAGCGCGTCCACGACGGTCATCCTGACCTCCGCGCACCTCGGTTTCGCCCTTTCGACCACCCAGGTCGCCTCGGGCAGCATCCTCGGCGCGGGCCTCGGCCGGAAGCTGGCGGAGGTCCGCTGGGGCATCGCCGGGCGCATGGTCGCGGCCTGGCTGATCACCCTGCCGGCGGCCGCGCTGGTCGGCGGCGTCTCCGCGAGCGCCGTGAAGCACGGCGGGAACTTCGGCACGGTCGTCGTCGCGCTGGTCGGTGCCGCCGTCGCCGCGGGCATTGTGCTGCTCTCGCGCCGCAACCCGGTCGGCGCGCACAACGTCAACGACGCCCACGAGGTCACCCTCCGCACCGAGCCGCCGGCGCGCGTCGGTACGGCCGCCTGAACCCCCAGGAGTTCCTGTCATGAGCATCGACTGGACCGCACTCGGCCAGGTCACCGCGGTGAGCGTCGGCGTCACCGTCGCCGTGGTCGTCGTCTTCGCCCTCGGTGTCCTGGGCCTCGCCCGCTTCGAGGGGGCGAGGGAGGATGGCGGTGGTGGCACCTCCACACTCGGCATCGCCCAGGCCGGCCTGTGCTTCCTCGCCTGCGCGGCGGTGGTGGCGTACGGCATTTATCTGATCGTGCCGCAGTTCCACTGATCCACCGAGACGAGAGGGGAGCAACGATGACGCCCCTGCTGACCGATCTGAAGGTCGACTACACCGACCCCGACGACCCCGTCCTCATCCGCCCGGACGGCAGCCCGATCGACACCTGGCGGGAGAACTACCCCTACGCGCACCGCATGGAGCGCAAGGAGTACGACTGGCACAAGCGGCTCCAGCAGATCGAACTGCTGAAGCTGCAGAGCTGGATCAAGGAGACCGGGCGCCGGCTCGTCATCGTCTTCGAGGGGCGGGACGCGGCCGGCAAGGGCGGCACCATCAAGCGCTTCACGGAGCACCTGAACCCCCGTGGCGCGCGGGTGGTGGCGCTGGAGAAGCCCACCGAGCGCGAGCGCGGGCAGTGGTACTTCCAGCGGTACGTCGAACATCTGCCGACGGCGGGCGAGATCGTGCTGTTCGACCGGTCCTGGTACAACCGGGCCGGGGTGGAGCGGGTCATGGACTTCTGCTCGGACGACGAGTACCGGCGCTTCATGCGGCAGGCCCCGCTGTTCGAGCGGATGCTCGTCGACGACGGGGTGGACCTGCTGAAGTTCTGGTTCTCGGTCTCCCAGGGCGAGCAGCGCACCCGCTTCACGATCCGTCAGATCGATCCCGTACGGCAGTGGAAGCTCAGCCCCATGGACCTCGCGTCCCTGGACCGCTGGGACGACTACACCGCCGCCAAGGTCGCCATGTTCCGTGAGACGGACACCCAGTTCGCGCCCTGGACGGTGGTCAAGAGCAACGACAAGAAGCGGGCGCGCGTCGAGGCCATGCGCAGTGTGCTGGCCCGCTTCGACTACTCGGACAAGGACGACGAGGTGGTCGGCACCCCGGACCCGCGGATAGTGGGCGCGGCGGCGGGACTGCTGGAGGCGGGCGAGGACTAGGAGGCGTTGCGGGCCGGGTCCTGGAGCACACCGGGGGCGATCGCGCCTGAGTACACGTACTCAGGCGGGTAGCGGCGCTCGGCTCTGGCAGGGGCGATGCGGGTTTTCCATGATGCAACTCACCCGCGTCGAAAGAGGTGCTCATGGTTCGGGACCTGCAGCTGCGCTCAGCCACTTCCGAGGATCTCGACTGGATCCACGAACTGCGTCACCGGGTCTACGCACAGGAGTTGGGCCAGCACACGCCGGATCCGGCCGGGCGGCTGCGAGACGGTCTCGACGGTGACAACGTCTACCTCGTCGCGGCGCGCGGAACCGCCCGCATCGGCTTCGTCAGCCTCACCCCGCCCTGGCTGGGGCGGTTCGGGCTGGACAAGTACCTGACCCGCGACGAACTGCCGGTGTTGGCCGGCGACGACGTGTTCGAGGTGCGCATCCTCACCGTCGAGCCGCGCTGGCGCGCCACCTCGGCGGCGCCCCTGCTGATGTACGCGGCGCTGCGCTGGATCGCCTCCCGGGGCGGCCGTCGGGTGGTGGCGATGGGGCGTACGGAAGTGCTCGACCTGTACCGGGCCGTCGGTCTGCGCCAGGTCGGCCGTACCGTCCGCAGCGGGGCGGTGACGTTCGAGGTGCTGACCGGCGGTGTGCCCGAGCTGACGAGGCGGGCCAGGGAGCGGTACGGCAGCGCGCTGGAGCGGTTGCGGTCCGTGGTGGACTGGCGGCTGGACATGCCGTTCGCGCCCCGGCCGGACGGCTGCGAGCACGGCGGTGCCTCGTTCACGGCCATCGGCACGGACTTCCGCACCCTGCACCGGCGGCACGACATCGTCATGGCCGATGTGCTGGACGCCTGGTTCCCGCCGGCCCCAGGAGTGCGGGCGGCCCTCGCGGACGACCCGGACTGGGCCGCCCGTACCTCGCCGCCGTCCGGCGCCGAGGGTCTGTCGGCGGAGATCGCCGCGGCCCGGCAACTGCCGCAGGACGCGCTGGCGGTGGGGGCCGGTTCGTCCGACCTGATCTTCCGGGCGTTCGGCCGCCGACTGACCCCGCAGAGCCGGGTACTGCTGACCGACCCGTGCTACGGCGAGTACGCCCACGTCACGGAGCGGGTGATCGGATGCAGGGTGGACCGGTTCCCGCTGCGCCGTGAGGACGGCTGGCGGATCGATCCGGACCGGCTGTCCGCGGCCGTCCACTCCGGCCGCTACGACCTCGTCGTGGTGGTCAACCCGAACAACCCGACCGGGCGGCACGCGCCGGCGTCCGGGCTGCGCGCAGTGATCGCGGCCGCGCCGGACCGTACGCACTGGTGGATCGACGAGGCATACCTGGGCTACGTCGGCCTGGACGAGTCACTCGCCGGCCTCGCCGCTACGGACCCGCGGGTGACCGTCTGCACCTCGCTGTCGAAGATGTACGCGCTGTCCGGCATGCGGGCCGCGTACGTGGTGGCCGAACCGGCCACGGCGGAGGAACTGCGCCGATGGACTCCGCCCTGGCCGGTCAGTCTGCCGGCACAGCTGGCCGCCGTGGCGGCGTTGCGCGCTCCGGAGTACTACCTCGACCGCTGGCATGCCACGCACGCCCTGCGTCGGCGGCTTGCGGCGGATCTGGCCGGGTCGGCGCAGGACGTGACGGTCGAGGAGTCCGTGGCGAACTTCCTCTCGGTGACCCTGCCGCCGGGCGGACCGAGTGCCGCGCAACTGGTGCACGAGTGCCGCCGCCAGGGTGTGTATCTGCGCGACCTGTCGCCGTTGTCGCCGCGGTACGAGGGGCGCACCGTGCGCATCGCGGTCCGGGACACCACCGAGAACGCGCGCATCGTGGCGGCGTGCCGGGCCGCCCTGGACGTGCTGCGGCCGGGGTCCGCCGCGCCCGTGGCGACGCCCGTGGGCGTTTCCGCCACGGGAGCCGCTCGGTGATCACCGTGGCCTCGCTGGCGCCCTACCTTGGTGGGGCGCTGGCCCTGGGCGGTGTGGCGGTGGCGGCCTCAAGGCGCCGCGAGCTGATCGTCCGGTGGTGCGCCTGGGCGGTCGGGGTGCCGCTGGTCACCGGGGCGTTCTGGTGGGGCGAGCCGGGTACCGCGGCCGTCGCCGTCGTGGTCGGGGTGATCGCGGTGCTGGAGTTCGGCGGGCTGATGCTGCTGGGCAGGGCGGACCGTGCGGTGCTGGCCGCGGCGGTGGCGGGTGTGGTGCTGACCGCCTGGCTGGCGCCCGGCGAGGTGCTTCGGGCGCTGGCGGTCGGGGCGCTCACGGTGGCCGCGGTGCCGTTGGTGACCGGCGACGCCGAGCATGGCCTGCGTCGGCTCGGCGCCGGGCTGCTCGGGCTGGCCTGGCTGAGTGTGCTGGCCGCGCTGGTGCCCCTCGGGGCAAGCGCGCTGGCGTTGTTCGTGGCGGTCTCGGTCGCCGACATCACGGCGTACTTCGCCGGACGACGGCTCGGTGGGCCACGGTTGTCGCCGCTGTCACCGGCCAAGCGATGGAGCGGGACCCTCGCCGGGGCCGCGGCCGGGCTCGGCGTGCTGGCCGTGCTGTCCGCGCTGAGCTGGCCGATGGCGGTCGCGGTGGCGGTCGGCGGGCCCGCCGGGGACCTGCTGGAATCCATGATCAAGAGGGGTGCGCAGGTCAAGGACGCCGGCCACTGGCTGCCCGGCTCCGGCGGCCTGCTGGACCGGATCGACTCCCTGCTCGTCGCACTGGCCGTGCTGCTCGTCCTGAGCTGACGTCCTACGCGGAAGGGGGGCGGCGGGCGTGAGCCGGCGGCGGCCCGGGCTCGGCCGGTATCAGCCGGCCGAGCCCCTTCCACACGTTCACCGACCCTGGGGTCAGGCCTTCTTGGTCTCCCAGAAGATCTTGTCGATCTGGGCGATGTAGTCCAGAGCCTTCTGACCGGTGGCCGGGTCGGTCGAGCCCTTGGCGGCCGAGAGGGCCTTGAGGGCGTCGTTGACCAGCTGGTGCAGCTCCGGGTACTTCTCGAAGTGCGGGGGCTTGAAGTAGTCGCTCCAGAGCACGGAAACGTGGTGCTTCGCGAGCTCGGCGCGCTGCTCCTTGATGACCGTGGCACGGGCCTGGAAGTGCGGGTCGTCGTTGGCGGCCATCTTCTCCTGCACGGCCTTCACCGACTCCGCCTCGATGCGGGCCTGGGCCGGGTCGTACACACCGCAGGGCAGGTCGCAGTGTGCGCTGACCTTGACCTTGGGGGCAAACAGGCGGGAAAGCATGGAGCATTCCTTCCTCGTGATCGTCTTCTCTGGTGCGACATTACTCCCTGAGAGAGGCGAATTCGCGGGTGCCCCCATGGGCTTAGGACAAAAGTCCGGGGTCAGACTGAGACTGGTGGATGAACGTACCGGGGAGGTGCCGGGGATGCCGGAGCTGTCGCAGGAGACCGAGCGGGAGAGGTCGTTGCTGCCCTTTGTCGGGGTGGCCGAGGTGACCGGGCCGTCGATGGTGCCCACGCTCCAGCACGGTGACCAGCTCGTCGTGCACTGGGGGGCCAGGGTCGGTCCCGGTGACATCGTGGTTCTGCGGCATCCGTTCCAGCAGGACCTGCTCGTCGTCAAGCGGGCCGTCGAGCGCCGCGAGGGCGGCTGGTGGGTGCTCGGGGACAACGCGTTCGCGGGCGGCGACAGCACGGACTACGGCGTCGTCCCCGAGGAGCTCGTGCTGGGGAAGGCCCGGCTGCGTTACCGGCCGCTCAAGCCGGGTCAGCGCTCGCCGCTGGCCGCCGCGCGCTGGGCGCTGTCAGCCGTACGGCCCGTCTTCCCCGACCGGTCGGCCTCCAGGCGTTTGCGGGCACGGTAGGCGGCCACGTTGGCGCGGGTGGCGCAGCGGTCGGAGCAGTAGCGCCGGGAGCGGTTGGTGGAGGTGTCCAGGTAGGCGTTGCGGCAGGGGGCCGCCTCGCACAGGCCCAGCCGGTCCACGCCGTACTCGGTGAGGTGGAACGCCAGGCCCATCGCCGCGATCGCCGCGTACCCGGCGGTGGCGTTGGACGGGTGGTCCGCCAGGTGCATGTGCCACAGCGGGCGGCCGTCGTCGTCGCGGAAGTCGTGCCCGGAGATCTGCGGGCTCACCGGGAACTCCAGCAGGAGCGAGTTCAGCAGGTCCACCGCGAGCGTCTCGTCGCCCTGGTCCGCCGCCTCGAAGACCGACCGCAGCCGGGCCCGGACCGAACGGAACCGGGTGACGTCGGCGTCGGTGGCGCGGCGGGCGCCCGTGCCGTAGCCGCCGAACAGATCGCGGACGGCCTCCACCGAGGTCAGTGTGTCCTTGCCGCGGGCCGGGTCCTCGCTGTTGACCAGACGTACGGCGTAGTCCGAGTAATAGGCCAGTTCCACTTGTAGTCCTTACGGAGGCGTTCTATCGTCGTGGCACGGTCGGGTAACAGCTGATCGTGCTTCCAGGGTATTACGACAGTGAGCGGACAGGGGGCTCCCATGACGACTGGTGTCGGCACGGACTGGCAGGCCTGGCAGGAGAGCTGGGACCGGCAGCAGGAGTGGTACATGCCGGACCGCGAGGAGCGGTTCCGGGTGATGCTCGACATGGTCGAGGCCCTCGTCGGGCCCCGGCCGCGCGTGCTCGACCTCGCGTGCGGCACGGGAAGTATCACGGCCAGGCTGCTCGCCCGGTTCCCCGACGCGACCAGCACCGGCGTGGACCTCGACCCGGCGCTCCTCGCCATCGCCGAGGGCACGTTCGCGGACGACGAGCGGGTCACCCTCGTGACGGCCGACCTCAAGGACCCGGACTGGCCCGCGAAGCTGCCGTACGACTCGTACGACGCCGTCCTGACCGCCACGGCCCTGCACTGGCTGCACAGCGAACCCCTCGCGGCTCTCTACGGCCGGATCGCGGAACTCGTGCGCGACGGCGGTGTCTTCATGAACGCGGACCACATGATCGACGAGGCCACGCCCCGGATCAACGCGGCCGAACGCGCGCAGCGTCACGCACACATGGATCAGGCCAAGCGGGACGGCGCCCTCGACTGGGCCGCATGGTGGCAGGTCGCCGCCGAGGACCCCGTGCTCGCCGGGCCGACGGCGCGCCGCTTCGAGATCTACGGCGAGCACGCCGACGGGGACATGCCATCCGCCGCGTGGCACGCACGTGTGCTGCGCGAGAAGGGCTTCGGGGAGGCCCGGCCGGTGTGGTGCTCCCCCTCGGACACGCTGCTGCTCGCGCTCAAGTAGGTGCCCATGCGAAAGGGGCGGTACGGGAATCCCGTACCGCCCCTTCGACGTCGTACCGCTAGAGCACCTTCGACAGGAACGCCTGCGTGCGCTCGTGCTGAGGGTTCGTCAGGACCTCGCGGGGATCGCCGGACTCCACCACCACGCCGTCGTCCATGAAGACCAGGCTGTCGCCGACCTCGCGGGCGAAGCCCATCTCGTGGGTGACGACGACCATCGTCATGCCGGACTCGGCGAGGTCGCGCATGACGTCGAGGACGTCACCGACCAGCTCCGGGTCGAGCGCCGAGGTCGGCTCGTCGAAGAGCATCAGCTTCGGGTCCATCGCGAGCGCCCGGGCGATCGCCACGCGCTGCTGCTGGCCGCCGGAGAGCTGGGCGGGGTAGCTGCCCGCCTTGTCGGCCAGGCCCACCTTCTCCAGGAGCTCCCGCGCGCGTTCCCGGGCCTGGGTCCTGCCCGCGCCCTTGACCTGGACCGGTGCCTCCATGACGTTCTCGGCGGCCGTCATGTGCGGGAACAGGTTGAACCGCTGGAACACCATGCCGATGTCCCGGCGCTGCCGCGCGACCTCGCTGTCCTTGAGCTCGTACAGCTTGTCGCCCTTCTCGCGGTAGCCGACCAGCTCGCCGTCGACGTACAGCCGGCCGGCGTTGACCTTCTCCAGGTGGTTGATGCACCGCAGGAAGGTCGACTTGCCGGAGCCCGAGGGGCCGATGAGGCAGAAGACCTCGCCCTGCTTCACTTCCAGGTCGATGCCCTTGAGGACCTCCACCAGGCCGAAGGACTTGTGGACGCTCTCGGCCTTCACCATGGCGGTCATGTCACACGCCCCTTTCGCGACTGAAGGCCATCAGGTTGACCCTGATCTTCTGCCACGGCGTCGGCGGCAGGCTCCGGGACGAACCGCGGGCGAAACGGCGCTCCAGGTAGTACTGGAAGACGCTGAACACGCTGGTCATGACCAGGTACCAGATGGAGGCCACGAACAGCATCTCCATGACGGCGTACGACGTCGAGCCGATCGTCGAGGTGGCGCGCAGCAGTTCGTTGTACGTCACCGCGTACACCAGCGACGAGGTCTTCAGCATGTTGATGAACTCGTTGCCGGTCGGCGGCACGATCACCCGCATCGCCTGCGGGATCACGATCCGGCTCAGCGTCTTGCCGTGGCTCATGCCGAGCGCGTGCGCGGCCTCCGTCTGGCCCTCGTCGACGGCCATCAGACCGGCGCGGCAGATCTCCGCCATGTACGCGGCCTCGTTGAGGCCCAGGCCCAGCAGGGCGCACATGAACGGCGTCATCACGTCCGTCATCTCGTCCTTGTAGATCGGACCGAGATTCAGCATCGGGAAGATCAGCGCCAGGTTGAACCACAGCAGCAGCTGGACGTAGACCGGGGTCCCGCGGAAGAACCAGATGTAGAACCAGGCCACCCAGCTCGTCACCGGGTTCTTGGAGAGCCGCATCACGGCCAGCACGACGCCGAGGACCACGCCCACGATCATCGCGAGGACGCTGATCAGCAGGGTGCGGCCGGCACCCGCGAGGACCGTGGAGTCGAACAGCTTGTCGCCGACCGCGCTCCACTGGATCTTCTCGGCGGTGGCGAACGCGTTGACCAGCAGGGCCACCAGCGCCAGCACGATGACCGCGCTGACGTAGCGGCCGTAGTGGCGGACCGGGATGGCCTTGATGGTCTCCGGTGGGAGGGAGGCCGGCGGCGGTGTGTCCGCCGGCTCCTTGTCGATCTTGTCAGTCACCGTGACTGCCCTTCAGTGGTGCCGGGTCCGTCACTTGCCGCCGTTGACCGCGGCCTTGTCGATGGCGCCGGTCTCGGCGCCCCACTTGTCCAGGACCTTCTTGTACGTGCCGTCCTCGATGATGGCGTTCACGGCCGCCTCCAGGGCGCTCGTGAGCTCCTTGTTGTCCTTGTTCACGGCGATGCCGAACGGGCCGGCGTCGACCTGCTCGCCGACGACCTCGAAGGCGTTGCCGCCATCGGCCTTGCGGGCGAGGTCGACGGCGACCGGGTAGTCGTTGACGCCCGCGACCGCGCCGCCCGACTTCACCCGGGTCTGGGCCTCGGTGTCGTTGTCGAACGACTCGATCGTCATCTTCTTCTTGCCGGCCTCGGTGCACGCCTTGGACTGCTTCTGCAGCGCCTGCTCGTAGGTCGTGCCGCGCTGCACGGCGACCTTCTGACCGCAGAGGTCCTCGATCGAGCCGATCTTCTTCGGGTTGCCCTTCTGGACGTAGATGGCGGTGCCGGCCGTGAAGTAGTCGACGAAGTCGACACCGGGGCCGAGCTTCTTGCCGTCCTCGTCCAGGCCCTCCTGGCGCGCCTTGGTGTCCGTGATGGAGGACATGGCGACGTCGTAGCGCCCGGAGTTCAGGGAGCTGATCAGGCCGTCGAAGGAGCCCGAGGTGAACTGGAACTCCACGCCCAGCTGCTTGCCGAGCGCGGCCGCGATGTCGGGGTCGACGCCGACGATCTTGCCGCCCTCCTGGTACTCCATGGGGGCGTACTCGGCGTTGGTGCCGACCTTGATGACGCCGGCCTTCTGGATCTTCGCGGGCAGCTTGTCGAACAGCGGGGCGCTGCTGGACGACGAGGATTCCTTGCTGCTGCCGCCGCTGTCCGTCTGGTCACCGCAACCGGTGAGAATCAGGGCGCCTGCGACCGCGATCGCACCTACCGCGGCTGTCCTGGTGCGCGCGACGGTCGTACGACGGGTGGAGCTTGCGGTCATGGTGGGTTCCTCCGGCGGATGGGTGGAGTTGCCGATGGGCGGGGCGGCTGCCGAGTGGTTCGGCAGCACTGCCTTCATTCCTCAGGTCGACGAGAGCACACGCCTTCGAGTGTCGCGACCTCGTGTGATGACGGCATCTTGCCATTCGGACTGGACCATTCAGGGGGCCGGTCATGTCAAAATCGGATAACGGGTGACCCCCGAACCGCACCATGTCCGTACATCACGACCGGACCATCTGCGGGAATCTGGCATTCCGGCCGGAAGATCTTCGGTGTGCGTCGCGGAGCGGGTGACCTGGACGGGGCGGGCCGCGGTCGGTTGAGCGACCGTCCGGTGATCGTCAAGGGCCCGCTGATGGTTTGTCCGGATGGCCCTCCATGATTCATGTCACCGGCCTCCGATGATCGATGATCGATTTACGTTCCGGCATGTGACCTTGGACGTATTGGACTCGTCCTCGACGCCGGTCGTCCGGTAAGAAGGTTCTTTACACCCCTCATCCGGGGCTCAGGGCGCGTGTGCGGCGCGCCCGTCGTGTACCGGCCCGTACGCATCAGTGAACAGGGCCGTACGCGGTGCCCGCCCACTTCTCAACCAGGAGTGGCCACCCTCAAACCATGAAGACCTAAGGGGTAAGACAAAGTGGCAGCGGAGATCGTCAATCCTCGCAGCGACAGCGATACGGGACAGGACGGAGGGGCGGAGCCCCTCGATTCCTTCGACCCCGCGTTCGCGCTGCACCGCGGCGGCAAAATGGCTGTGCAGGCCACCGTGCCGGTCCGTGACAAGGACGACCTGTCCCTCGCGTACACGCCCGGCGTGGCGAAGGTGTGCAGCGCCATCGCCGAGCAGCCGGACCTTGTCCACGACTACACGTGGAAGTCGTCGGTCGTCGCCGTCGTGACGGACGGTACGGCCGTGCTGGGGCTCGGCGACATCGGGCCCGAGGCCTCCCTCCCGGTCATGGAGGGCAAGGCGATCCTGTTCAAGCAGTTCGGCGGCGTGGACGCGGTTCCGCTCGCGCTGGCCTGCACGGACGTCGACGAGATCATCGAGACGGTGGTCCGTCTGGCGCCCTCCTTCGGCGGCGTGAACCTCGAGGACATCTCGGCTCCCCGGTGCTTCGAGATCGAGCGGCGGCTCCAGGAGCGGCTCGACATTCCCGTGTTCCACGACGACCAGCACGGGACCGCGGTCGTGACGCTGGCGGCACTGCGGAACGCCGCGCGGCTGAGCGGGCGGTCCATCGGGGATCTTCGTGCGGTGATCTCCGGTGCGGGTGCGGCGGGCGTGGCCATCGCCAAGATGCTCGTCGAGGCGGGCATCGGCGATGTCGCCGTCGCCGACCGCAAGGGTGTCGTGTCCGCCGACCGGGACGACCTCACGTCCGTGAAGCGGGAACTGGCCGGGTTCACGAACAAGGCGGGGTTGTCGGGGTCGCTGGAGGACGCGCTCGCGGGTGCGGACGTCTTCATCGGTGTGTCCGGCGGTACGGTCGCGGAGTCGGCGGTCGCCTCCATGGCGGAGGGGGCCTTCGTGTTCGCGATGGCCAACCCGGACCCCGAGGTGCACCCGGATGTCGCGCACAAGTACGCGGCCGTGGTGGCCACCGGGCGGTCCGACTTCCCGAACCAGATCAACAACGTCCTGGCGTTTCCGGGGATCTTCGCGGGGGCGCTGCAGGTGCGGGCCTCGCGGATCACGGAGGGCATGAAGCTCGCGGCGGCCGAGGCGCTGGCCGCGGTGGTCGGGGACGATCTGGCGGCGGACTACGTGATCCCGTCCCCGTTCGACGAGCGGGTGGCTCCGGCGGTTACGGCGGCGGTTGCCGCGGCGGCTCGGGCTGAGGGTGTCGCTCGCCGCTGAGTTCTGTTGGGTGTGAGGTGGCCTCGTCCGGGTGTGGTTCGTTCCGGGCGGGGCCACTTCTTTGCTTTCGGGTGCGGCTGATCGGGTGAGGGTGGGGTTGTCGATTGGCTGCGGGCCGGTGGGGGCGGGTGTAGCGCGGCGGGTCCGGTGGGTGGGTCGGGGCCGGGGTGGGGGGTGCGGCGAACGGTCCGTCCTGGCGCGGGTGACTGCGACTCCCCAGGGGCGCGGGGAACTGCGCGACCAGCCCCACTCACCCGCACCCGCCCGACAACCGAACCCGGCACCCCCGTAGCCGCCCCGCCCAAGCCCGGCGCAGCTGCCCGCACCCAACCGCAACAGGGCATGTGTCACAGCGCGCCCCGGTTCCCCCGCACCGCCGGCGGACCTATCGTCAAGGTCATGTTCGCTGTCTACGCCGCCCGAATCGACCGCGACAACCCGCTCTCGGGACTGGAGTTGGGGGAGCGCCCGGCCCCCGAAGCCCGCCCGGGTTGGAGCGTCGTCGACGTCAAGGCCGCTTCCCTCAATCACCATGACCTCTGGTCCCTGCGCGGCGTAGGCCTCGCGGAGGACAAGCTGCCGATGATCCTCGGCTGTGACGCCGCCGGTGTCGACGAGGACGGCAACGAGGTCGTCCTGCACTCCGTCATAGGGCAGAGCGGGCACGGCATCGGCCCCAAGGAGCCCCGTTCCATCCTCACCGAGCACTATCAGGGGACGTTCGCCGAGCAGGTTGCCGTGCCGACCTGGAACGTCCTCCCCAAACCGAAGGAGCTGTCCTTCGCGGAGGCCGCCTGTCTGCCCACGGCCTGGCTGACGGCGTACCGGATGCTGTTCACGAATGCCGGGGTGCGGCCCGGAGACTCCGTGCTGGTGCAGGGGGCGGGCGGTGGTGTCGCCACGGCCGCGATCGTGCTGGGGAAGGCCGCGGGGCTGCGGGTCTTCGCCACCAGCCGGGACGAGGCCAAGCGGAAGCGTGCGGTGGAGCTCGGGGCCGTGGAGGCGCTGGAGCCGGGGGCACGGCTGCCGCAGCGGGTGGACGCCGTCATCGAGACGGTGGGCGCGGCCACTTGGTCGCACTCCGTGAAGTCGCTCAAGCCCGGCGGCACGGTGGTCATCTCCGGTGCCACGAGCGGCGACCGCCCCTCGCACGCCGAACTGACCCGGATTTTCTTCCTGGAGCTCAAGGTCGTCGGCTCGACCATGGGGACCAAGGACGAGCTGGAGGACCTGCTCGCGTTCTGCGCGGCCACGGGTGTGCGGCCCGTGATCGACGAGGTGCTCCCGATGGACCGTGCGCGTGAGGGCTTCCAACGGGTTGAGTCCGGTGAGCAGTTCGGGAAGGTCGTGCTCACGAACGACTGATCTCTTCCTTCTCTTCGCGTCGGCGGCCGGTCCGGTTTCGGGCCGGCCGCCGACGTTTGTCAATCGTGGTTGACAGATACTAGGCGTCAACGTAGGTTGACATCATGACCGAAGCAACGGATCTCGCCGAGCGCGCCGGTGATCGCGATCCCCGGGTCGGACTGCGTGCCGTCGCCGCACTGCGCAGGCTGCTGGAGCAGCTGGAGTCGGTGCAGGTGCGCAGCGCGCGCAATCAGGGCTGGTCGTGGCAGGAGATCGCCGCGGAACTCGGAGTGAGCAGGCAGGCCGTGCACAAAAAGTACGGGAGGCATTGATGTTCGAGCGGTTCACGAAGGACGCCCGGGCGGTGGTCATGGGTGCGGTCGAGCATGCCGAGGGGGCTGGGACGGGTTCCGTGGACGCCGAGCATCTGCTGCTGGCGCTGCTGGCGCTGCTGGACCGGGAGGCCGGCCGGGCCTCCTTCGCCCTGGCCGCTCTCGGGCTGGCTGAGCGTGGGGACGCCGTACGGGAGGCGCTGGGCGAGGCGCGGCGGCGGGCCGGGCTGTCCCAGGCGGACGCCGAGGCGCTGGCCGGGCTCGGGATCGACGTCTCGGAGATCGTCGCCCGGGTCGAGGAGGTGCACGGGGTCGGGGCGATGTCCGGCGACCGGAAGGACAAGGGGTGGTGGTCCGGGCGGCGCTCCTTCGGGCGGGGCGCCAAGGAGATCCTGGAGAAGGCGCTCCGTATCGCTGTGGCCCGGCGGGACCGCCATGTCGGCGACGAGCACATCCTGCTGGCCCTGACGATCAGGCCGGGGGTGCCCGGGGAGGTTCTCGCCGATCACGGGGTGACCTATGAGTCGGTCATGCGTGTCCTCTACGGCGGGGGAGAGGCGAAGGCGGCCGGCTGAGTCCCGCCGGGGCGCCGACGCCCAAGACGGCGGCGCCCCGGCCGGTTCACGCCTTCGGCACTCGCAGCAGCGCTCCTATGTGGGCCGCCGCCGTCGACAGATGGCGGCGGGCGTCGCGCAGCTGGTCGGCCGTGATGCCGTGGTCGCGGGCCGCGTCGCGGATGTCGTCGCGGAAGCGGTCGAGCAGGCGGTCCAGGTCGCGGGCCGGGTCGCCGGTGGAGTCCTCGTGGGCCCAGGAGGGTTCGTACTCGGCGGGAAAGTCCTCCGGGGTGTGCGAGTACTGGGGGCCGGATGGCGTCCCCTCGGGCCGCTCGGCCTTCTCGGACTTCGCGCCGCCCCGCCCGAAGCCGAAGTCCTTCCCGAACTCCTTGCCGTAGTCCTTCCCGAACTCGCCGAACTCCTTGGCCAGTTCGGTCAGCCCCTCGCGCACCCCCGTCGGCCAGTCGCCGCGCGCGAAGTGGTCCTGCACCTGCTCCTGTACGCGCTTGGCGATGCGCTGCACCTCCTCCTGCGCCTGCTCCCGGGCCCGGTCCTGGGCCTCCTTGGCCTGGCGGCGGGCCCGCTGGGCCTCCTCGCGGGCGCGGCGGCTCTCGTCCTTGGCGCGCCGGGCCTGCTCCTTCCACTCCTGCTTGACGCGGCGCATCTCCTCCTTGGCGGTGCGCCACGCCTCCTTGTCGGCGTACTCCGTGAAGTCCCCGAAGGGGCCCTCGTGTTCGCCGGTGCCTTCCTTGGTGCCACCGCCCCGGCGGGCCTGGGTCGCGGCCGCCCGCATCTCGCGCCGCAGATCACCCGCCGCGCCGCGCACATCGGCCCGGATCTCGGCGGCGAGCTCGGCGACCGAGTCGCGGATCTCCAGCTCCAGGTCGGCCAGTTCACCGCTGCGGTCGGCCAGCTCGGCACGGCCCGCGTCCGTGATGGCGTACACCTTGCGGCCGCCCTCGGTGGTGTGGGTGACCAGGCCCTCCGCCTCCAGCTTGGACAATCGGGGGTAGACGGTGCCCGCCGAGGGAGCGTACAGGCCCTGGAAACGCTCCTCCAGGAGCCGGATCACCTCGTAGCCGTGGCGCGGGGCCTCGTCCAGCAGCTTCAACAGGTACAGACGGAGGCGGCCGTGGGCGAAGACGGGAGGCATGTCAGAGCACCTTCTTGTCGGTCGTGCCGTCGGCCGGGGCGCGGGTCGGGTCGTCCGTCGGATCGTCCGCGGGGTCGTGGTCGTCCGTGAGGTCGGGGTGGTCGGCCCGGCCGGAAAGGGAATTGTCCCCCGAGGCGCCGCCCTCGCCGTCCACCGGGCCGGCGGCGTCGGCCGGTCCGGCACCCGTGCCGGCGTCCTTCACGAAGGGATCCGTCTCCCACGGCTCCTCCTCGTCCTCCCGGGGCGGGCGGCGCAGGAGGGCGATGGAGCCGGAGACGGTGGTCGCGCGGAGCTTGCCGGTGCCGGCGCCGAGGCGGCCCGTGACCTTGTGGGCGCCCCACTGGCCGTGCACGCGCAGGCCGTCGAAGGCGTTGGAGATCGTCCCGCTCGCGGTGTTGGCCTCCACCTCCGCGTCCGCGGGCTGGGGGAGCCGGATGGCGATCTCCCCCGAGACACTGGTCAGCCGGACCTCGGTGGGGCCCTCCGGATCGAGGTCCACGATCATCGAGCCGCTGACCGAGTCGGCCCGCACCGAGGGTCCGGAGCCTTCCACGACGGTGAGATCCCCGGAGACCGAGTTGAAGCGCAGGTCACCGGTGACGGCCTGCGCCTCCAGGTTTCCGGAGACGGTGTCGGCGCGGACCGGTCCGGAAAGGCCGACGAGGGTCGTGTCGCCGTTGACCCCCTTCACCACCGACGGGGCGCGCAGCCCCGACACGACGGCGGCGGCGCTGACCACACCCACCTCGACGCGGGTGTCGGCCGGCACGGCCAGCGAGACGACCGCGCTGCGCCGCCAGCCCTTGCGGTCGAGCCACTTGAGGAACCCCTTCCAGGGCAGGTCCTCGTAGGCCACTGTGAGGGTCCCGCCCTCCTGGGTGACGACCAGAGGTGGTCCCTCGATCTCGGACACCTCCAGGCGTGCGGAACCTTCGTCCGTGCCCACCACGTTCACCGTTCCGTTGACGATGCGCACGTGGAGTTCGCGTACGGGCTCGTCGAAGGTGAGCTTCCTGGGCTCCGTGACGGACCACTCGGGCATGGTGCAGACCTCCCCGTAGCAACGCGCCATATCGCGTCTCGTGAAATTCACGATATATCGTGGACGCCGAAAGTCAAGACACTCTTTCCGGGGACAGCGCAGGCTTCAAATACGACCAACCCCCGCAAATCGCCCTAGCGTGTGACCATGTCGGAAGCCACCTCCCGAACCGGTCGTACCGGTCCCGCCCCCGGCGCCCTGCTGCTCTGCCGGGCCGAGCCGGATTCCGTCGCCCCCGTCGCCCGGTTGCTGCGCGACCGCATGCGGCTCATGCGCGCGGGGGAGGGCTGGAGCGTCCTCGTGCCGGAAGGCGGCCCGTGGCTGCACGGCGAGGAGCCGGTCGACCGTGTCATGACGGGCTGGGCCACCGCCCTGGCGGTCGGCGCTCCCTGGCCCGTTCTCGCCCTGGGGTGGGACGCCGACCGCGGCGGCTACACCCTCGCGTCCGGCTTCCGCCGCCCTGTGGGCTACGTCTGGCTCGCCAACGGCACCCTGGCGGGCGAGGACGAGGCCATGCACACCTTCGCGGCCCGTCTGGCCCTCGACCCGGTTCTGGACGCCCAGTCCCTCGACCACCTCACGAAACCGGACCCCGCCTCCGACGCCCGTGCCCGCCTGCGCGGCCTGCTCGCGGTCCTCGCGCGCGTGGGCCTGGACCTTCCCGCCGGCCTCGCTCCCGGCGAACCGACCGACCGCCTGCTCGAGGTGGCCCGGGACCTGCCGGACGCCCGCCCGATCGAGTGGGAGGGTTGGCAGACGGTCCGCGGCGAACTCGAAGTGGTCGCGGGCCGCCGCCTCACCCCCTGGCTCCCCTGGTCCGGCGACCCGAAGGCCCGCGCCCTGGCCCTGGCCCAGATGGCGGCAGGCCTCCCGCTGGCCGCCTGGGGCCTGCGCCACCGCAGCGGCGGCTGGCTCACGGCGGGAGCGCTGCTGCTGGCGCACGGGGCGCTCGGGCTGTCGTACGACCTGACGCACCCCCGCGACTGACCCCCACGTCCGATCACCGGCACGAAAAGCGGGGCACCTCAGGGGCGCCCCGCGGTGGAGAAGCCGTACGACCCTATTCGTCGTCCTCGTCGTCCAACCGGGCCAGCCACGTGGCCAGCCGCTCCACCGGCACCTCGAAGTCGGGATTGAGATCGACGAACGTCCGCAGCTGCTCGGCGAGCCACTCGAAGGTGACCTCCTCCTCACCGCGCCGCTTCTCCAGTTCCTCGATGCCACGGTCCGTGAAGTACATGGCTCAAGGATAAGTGCGCCGAAACGGCCGGGCCGCACCCCTTTCGAAGAGGGGTGCGGCCCGGTTCCGTACAGCCTTCGAGAGCGGTTACGCCTCGAACACCTCACGCACGAGCTGCTCCTGCTCCGCCTGGTGCCGCTTGGCGGAACCGACCGCCGGGGACGAGCCGTGCGGGCGGGAGATCCGGCGCAGGCGCTCGCCGTGCGGGATGTCCGCGCCGACCGCCAGGTCCAGGTGGTCGATCAGGTTGAGGGCGATGAAGGGCCATGCGCCCTGGTTCGCCGGCTCCTCCTGGGCCCAGAGGTACTTCTCGGCGTTCGGGTACTTGGCGATCTCGGCCTGGAGCTCGGCACCCGGAAGGGGGTAGAGGCGCTCGACGCGGATGATCGCCGTGTCCGTGACACCGCGCTTCTGACGCTCGGCGTCGAGGTCGTAGTAGACCTTGCCGGCGCAGAAGACGACCTTCTTGACCGCGGCCGCGTCCACCGACGTGTCGCCGATGACCGGGCGGAACTGACCCGACGTGAACTCCTCCGTCTTCGACGCGGCGGCCTTGAGGCGCAGCATCGACTTCGGTGTGAAGACCACCAGCGGCTTGTGGTGCGGGTTGTGCACCTGCCACCGCAGGAGGTGGAAGTAGTTCGACGGGAGGGTCGGCATCGCGACCGTCATGTTGTTCTGGGCGCAGAGCTGGAGGAAGCGCTCCACGCGCGCGGACGAGTGGTCCGGGCCCTGGCCCTCGTAGCCGTGAGGGAGGAGCAGCGTCACACCGCTGGTCTGGCCCCACTTCTGCTCCGCCGCCGAGATGTACTCGTCGACGATCGTCTGCGCGCCGTTGACGAAGTCACCGAACTGCGCCTCCCACAGCACGAGCGCGTCGGGGCGGGCCAGCGAGTAGCCGTACTCGAAGCCCATGACCGCGTACTCGGACAGGAGGGAGTTGTAGACGTTGTAGCGGGCCTGGTCCTCGTTGAGGTACTGGAGCGGAGTGTGCTCCTCGCCCGTCTCCCGGTCGATCAGCACCGCGTGGCGCTGGCCGAAGGTGCCGCGCTGGGAGTCCTGGCCGGACAGACGGACCGGGGTGCCCTCCAGGAGCAGGGAGCCGACGGCCAGCGTCTCGCCCATGCCCCAGTCGATCGTGCCGTCCTCGACCATCGACGCCCGGCGCTGCAGCTGCGGCAGCAGACGCGGGTGGACGTGGAAGGTGTCGGGGATGTTGACCTGGGACTCGGCGATCCGCTTCACGGTCTCCGAGGAGATCGCGGTGTTCACGGCGACCGGGAACTCGGCCTGCGGGTCGGAGACCGGTCCGGCGGCCGGCTGGGCCGTGACGGCCTCGCGGACCTCCGTGAAGACCTTCTCCAGCTGGCCCTGGTAGTCCTGCAGGGCCTGCTCGGCCTCTTCCAGGGTGATGTCGCCGCGACCGATCAGGGACTCGGTGTACAGCTTGCGCACCGAGCGCTTCTTGTCGATCAGGTCGTACATCAGCGGCTGGGTGAAGGCCGGGTTGTCCGACTCGTTGTGACCGCGGCGGCGGTAGCAGATGAGGTCGATCACCACGTCCTTGTTGAACGCCTGGCGGAACTCGAAGGCCAGCCGGGCCACCCGGACCACGGCCTCCGGGTCGTCGCCGTTCACGTGGAAGATCGGGGCCTCGATCATCCTCGCCACGTCCGTCGCGTACATCGACGAGCGGGAGGACTCCGGGGCGGCCGTGAAGCCGACCTGGTTGTTGATGACGATGTGGACCGTGCCGCCGGTGCGGTAACCCCGCAGCTGTGACATGTTCAGGGTCTCGGCCACCACGCCCTGGCCCGCGAAGGCCGCGTCGCCGTGCAGGGCGACCGGCAGGACCGTGAAGTCCGTGCCGCCCTTGTTGATGATGTCCTGCTTGGCGCGGGTGATGCCCTCGATGACCGGGTCGACCGTCTCCAGGTGGGACGGGTTCGCGGCCAGCGACACCTTGATCTGCTCGCCGTCCAGGCCCGTGAAGGTGCCCTCGGCGCCCAGGTGGTACTTCACGTCGCCGGAGCCGTGCATCGACTTCGGGTCGAGGTTGCCCTCGAACTCGCGGAAGATCTGCGCGTACGACTTGCCGACGATGTTGGCGAGGACGTTCAGCCGGCCGCGGTGGGCCATGCCGATGACGACCTCGTCCAGGCGGGACTCGGCGGCCGAGTCCAGTACCGCGTCGAGCAGCGGGATGACGGACTCGCCGCCCTCCAGGGAGAAGCGCTTCTGGCCGACGTACTTCGTCTGCAGGAAGGTCTCGAAGGCCTCCGCGGCGTTCAGCCGGCGCAGGATGCGCAGCTGCTCCTCGCGTTCCGGCTTGGTGTGCGAGCGCTCGATGCGGTCCTGGATCCACCGGCGCTGCTTCGGGTCCTGGATGTGCATGAACTCGACGCCGGTGGTGCGGCAGTACGAGTCGCGCAGCACACCGAGGATGTCGCGCAGCTTCATCAGGGACTTGCCGGCGAAGCCGCCGACCGCGAACTCCCGCTCCAGGTCCCACAGGGTGAGGCCGTGCTCGGTGATGTCCAGGTCGGGGTGCTTGCGCTGGCGGTACTCCAGCGGGTCGGTGTCGGCCATGACGTGGCCGCGGACCCGGTAGGAGTGGATCAG
Organism: Streptomyces doebereineriae; assembly: GCF_031845645.1. Taxonomy (NCBI): domain Bacteria; kingdom Bacillati; phylum Actinomycetota; class Actinomycetes; order Kitasatosporales; family Streptomycetaceae; genus Streptomyces; species Streptomyces doebereineriae. The sequence continues at coordinate 529,547 of NZ_JAVREZ010000004.1, read as the reverse complement.
CTCGAAGACGCGGGCGGCCTTCGTGACGTCGTCGTCGTGCGAGGCGTCGATGTCCTTGAGCCAGCGGACCGGCTCGTAGGGGATGCGCAGCGCCTCGAAGATCTCGTCGTAGAAGCCGCCCTCACCGAGGAGGAAGTTCGCGACGATCCGCAGGAACTCGCCGGAGGCGGCACCCTGGATGACCCGGTGGTCGTAGGTCGACGTGAGCGTCATGACCTTGGCGATGCCGAGCTTGTTCAGGGTGTCCTGGGAGGTGCCCTGGAACTCCGCCGGGTAGTCCATGGAGCCGACGCCCATGATGACCGACTGGCCGGGCATCAGACGCGGCACGGAGTGGACCGTACCGAGGCCGCCCGGGTTGGTCAGGGAGACCGTCACACCCGAGAAGTCGTCCATCGTCAGCTTGCCGTCACGGGCGCGGCGGACGATGTCCTCGTAGGCCTGCCAGAACTCGAAGAAGTTCAGCGTCTCGGCCTTCTTGATGCCCGCGACGACCAGCTGGCGGTCGCCGTTGGGCTTCACCAGGTCGATGGCGAGGCCGAAGTTGACGTGCGGCGGCTTGACGAGGGTGGGCTTCCCGTCCTTCTCCGCGTAGTGCCAGTTCATCGACGGCATGGCCTTGATGGCCTGCACCATCGCGTAGCCGATCAGGTGCGTGAAGGAGATCTTCCCGCCCCGGGCCCGCTTCAGATGGTTGTTGATGACGATGCGGTTGTCGAAGAGCAGCTTCACCGGGACCGCGCGCACGGACGTGGCCGTGGGCAGCTCCAGGGAGGCGTTCATGTTCTTCGCGACCGCGGCGGCGGGACCGCGCAGGGTCACCATCTCCGGGCCCTCCGCGGAAGAACCCGCGGCGGCGGGCTTCGCGGCGGCAGCAGGCTTCGCGGCGGCCGGCTTGGCAGCCGGAGCGGCCTGAGCCGGAGCGGCGGCCGGTGCGGCCTTGGCGGGGGCCGGAGCCGCGGCGGCCGGCTTTGCGGCAGGAGCAGCGGCCGGGGCCGGCGCGGCAGCCTGAGCCGGAGCGGCCTGAGCCGGTGCGGTGGGAGCCGGTGCGGCCGCGGCCGCGGTGGTGGTCTCCGCGGCCCCCGCGGCCGCGGTACCCGCCGCAGCCGGAGCGGCGGCCCCCGACTTGTAGTCGGCGAAGAAGTCCCACCAGGCACGGTCTACCGAATTCGGGTCCTGGAGGTACTGCTGATAGATCTCGTCGACGAGCCACTCGTTCGGGCCGAACGCGGCAGCGGGGTTCTTGCCCGCTTGGTCTGCGTCGGTCGAGATGCTCGAGTTACTGGGGGACTGTGGCGACACGGCGGCAACCGCCCTCTTCCGCTTCTCACAAGGTGATGGACAGCGGGAATAAAGGCTACGCCCCCAAGACGGTGAAGGTCAGGCCGGGCCGGTCCATCGTCGTGTAAGTCACATCAAAGAGCGGGTTTCGGGGGTGGAAATGGCGGGAAACAAGCGTGGTTCCGCTGCGTGAATCCACGAGAGGGAAGCGCCCGGCGGGGCCCTGCGCGACGGCGGCGCGGCCCTCTGCCTGATCACACGTGTCCGTCGACGCGGAACAGAGATGGATCTTGTGGCTCCGCTTCGAACTTTACGTCAACTTGGCAGAGATGGAAGTCCTGGAAGGGTGACAAGGATCCTGCAGCCCCGATCGGATTCGGCCACTCCGATCCGGCCGCCGTGCAGATCCACCGCCCAGCGGGCGATCGCGAGCCCGAGTCCGGTGCCGCCGTCGCTGCCCGGCCCGTGCGGCCGCCTGACCTGGCCGCGGTTGAACCGCTCGAAGACGCGGTGCCACTCCGAGCGCGGAATGCCGGGGCCCTCGTCGAGCACCTCCAGCTCGAGCGACTCCGGCAGGGACCCGCGCCGCGCCTTGACCGTCACCCGGCCGTGCGCCGGGCTGTGCTTGACCGCGTTGTCGATGAGGTTGGCGACGACCTGGTGGATGCGCTCCGGGTCGGCGTGCGCGGTGAGCTCCGGCGGGGACACGTCGAGGTGCAGATGGACGTCGTTGCGGGTGTGACTGCCGGACCCGGACGCGATGCCCGCGCGCGCCGTGGCGACCATGTTGGCCTCCTTCAGCACGCCCGACAGGTACGGCCACACCTCGAAACGGCGCTTTTTCAGCGGTACGACGCCGTTGTCGAGCCGGGACAGGTCCAGCAGCGTCTCCACCAGCCGGCCGAGCCGCTCGGTCTGCTTCAGGGCCGTGCGCATGGTCTCGGGGTCGGCCTGGGTGACCCCGTCGACGATGTTCTCCAGCACCGCGCGCAGGCCCGCGATGGGCGTGCGCAGCTCGTGGGAGACATTTGCCACAAGTTCCTTGCGCTGGCGTTCCTGGGCCTCCAGGTCGTCCGCCATGCGGTTGATCGTCTGGGCCAGGTCGCCCAGCTCGTCCCGCCGGTTCTCGCGCACCCGGCGGGTGTAGTCGCCGTGCGAGATGGACCGGGCGACCGCGTTCATGTCGTCCAGTGGCGCGGTGAGCGAATGCGCCACGAACTGCGTAATGAGCAGTGTGGCGATCATCGAGAAGACCGTGATGAAGCGCAGCTCCGTCGCCGTGCGCATCGCGATCATCATCAGCCCGGTGGTGATGAGGACCGCGATGACGACCAGGACACCCAGCTTCGTCTTGATCGAGAACGGGCTTACGCCGCCCCAGGGCTCCCTGGGGCTTCTCCGGCCGGCCGGACCCTCGCTCATGGCGTCGGCGTCTCCAGGGCGTAGCCCACGCCGTGCACCGTACGGATCCGTTCGGCGCCGATCTTCCGGCGCAGCGCCTTGATGTGGCTGTCGACCGTGCGGGTGCCGGAGGCGTCCGCCCAGTCCCACACCTCGGCCAGCAGCTGCTCACGGGAGAGCACCGCGCGCGGGGTGTTCGCCAGGCACACCAGGAGGTCGAACTCGGTGGGCGTCAGATGCACGTCCTCCGAGCGCACCCGCACCCGGCGCTGCGCGTGGTCGATCTCCAGCTCGCCGAGCCGGAGGATGCCGGACCGGGGCGTCGCGGCCGCCAGTGCGGCCCGCTCGACCCGCCGCAGCAGGACGTGCACGCGCGCGGCCAGCTCACGCATCGAGAACGGCTTGGTCATGTAGTCGTCGGCGCCGACGCCGAGCCCGACCAGCATGTCGGTCTCGTCGTCCCGCGCGGTGAGCATCATCACCGGCACCGGACGGGCGGCCTGCACACGGCGGCAGACCTCGAGACCGTCGAAGCCGGGCAGCATGATGTCGAGGATCAGCAGGTCCGGCTGCCAGGCCTCTGCCGTGTCCACCGCCGACGGACCGTCGACCGCCGTTTGCACGAGGAATCCCTCGGCGCGCAGGCGGGTCGCGATGGCGTCGACGATCGTCGGATCGTCCTCGACGACCAGTACCCGGCGCTGTGCGCCCGGCGTAGCCGTCGTGCCGTTGTGGGAGGTGTGTGTCTGCTCCATCGCCCGCCCCTGGGGAGTGCTTTCCGGAACCATGTGGGGTGATTCCTTGTCTGCGCATGACTGCGATTGACGCTTGAATGATCGGCGTAGGGAAGCAGAGTACGGGGAGTCATCACCCCTTTGCTATCCAGGTCGGACGGCAAGGTGCACGACGTCCGGTACGCCCCGGGCAACGTGGATCTCCTCGGTACGTACCTGCTGGAACCCGGCATTTGATAGGGATCCCTCAAATTCCGCAGAGGGTTTCGCGGACCACACGGCCAGTACCCCGCCCGGCTTCAACACCCTTGCGCAACTTGTGAGTCCGGCACGCGCGTAGAGTCCGCCGTTGCCCTCCGTGACCGTCCAGTCGGGTCCGTTGTCGATGTCGAGGCACAGCGCGTCAAAAGTGGCGCATGTCTCATTGACGAATCCGACTAGATCCGTTTCCAGAATGTTCGCCCGGGGATCGGTGAGCGCCTCGGCCGAGAGCGCCGAGAGCGGGCCCGCGCGGTGCCAGTCGACGATCGCCGGTTCCCGCTCGACGACCGTGATCCGCCCCCAGCGTGGGTTCGCGGCCGCATGTGCGAGCGAGAAGCCGACGCCGAGGCCGCCGATGAGGACGTGCGGGGCGGGGCGGTCGTCGAGGGCGTCGAGCGCCGCGTCGACGAGCATCCGCTCGGAGCGTCCGTCGGAGGTGTCCATCAGGAAGCAGCCGTTGGCGATGATCTGGAGCAACTCGCCGTGGCGCCGCAGGACCACCTCTCCGTAGGGGCCCTCGCGACGGTCCAGGACTTCGGGAATGTCGTACGAGGTGGGCATCGGCCCATCCTGGCAGGTACGGCGTCCTGACCGGGACTTCTTGAGAAGTCCCTGTGAATCGGGGGCGAGGTGGCGCCGGTCACAGACAGCGGGTGGGTCGGGCGCGAAGGCTGGGACGGAACGGAAGGAGCAGCTCACCTTGGAACGGACCGTGCCTGCCACTCCTTCCGACGACGCGCCCGCCCCTGCGCCGGTGGCGGGACTGCTCGACGGGATGCCCCGGCAGCGGGAAGGAGGCCAGACCGGTGCCGCCGAGACACCGGTGACACCTCCGGCAACGACCGCCCCGGACACCCGACTTCGCGTCCCCCGCCTGCGGCGGCTGTTCCCCAGCCCCGCCGGGACCCCGTTCACCTTCGTCTACGGCGCCGTCCTGGCCGTCGTCTCGCTCGTCGCCGCGCATCTTGACCCCGCCCTCGTGCACACCCTGCATCAGGGCTCCAGCACCGATGTCGCCCACCTCGTGCGGACGCCCGTACTGGTGCTGGTCGCCAGCGCGTTGTGGATCGCGGGCGGGATCCTCTCGCCGTACGCCGTCGCCCTGCTGTTCGTCCTCACCGCGCTGGAGCGTCGGATCGGTGGGGTGCGCACGGCCGGCGTCTTCCTGCTCGGGCATGTCGGCGCGACCCTCGCCACGGAGGTCCCCATAGGACTCGCGGTCCTGGTCGGGCATCTGCCCGCCAGCTCACTGCACCGTCTCGACTACGGAGTCAGCTTCGGTGTGGCCGCGAGCCTCGGCGCGCTGTCGGGGCTGCTCGCGCCGTGGCTGCGCCGGCCGTTGCTCGCCCTCTTCGCCTGGACGCTGCTGACCGACCTGATCGCGTTCACCGACCCGATGACCGACTGGGGCCATCTGATCGCCCTGACGATCGGCGTCGCGACCTGGCCGGTGGTACGGCGGTGGCACCGCGTACGTCAGCCCGTCACCGACAGGCCCTAGGTGCGATGGTCAGAGACCCGGGGGCGTCCAGACGTACGGCGTCGTCGTGGTCACCGCGTGCATGCCGAGCCTGCGCAGGATGGGCGCGCTGTCGTCGGACGCGTCCACGTGCAGATAGGTGACTCCGCGGGCGACGGCGAGAGCGGCGCGCACGGCGACCAGGGCGCGGTAGATGCCCTTGCCCCGCCACTCGGCGAGCGTGGATCCGCCCCACAGGCTCGCGAACCCCGTGCCCGTGCGGAACACCAGCCAGGCGGCGCACACCACTTCGCCGTCCGCCTCGGCGACGTACACCGCGATGTCGTCCGGCGCGGCGGCCACCCTGCCGATGAGGTCGTCGGCGAGCCAGCTCCAGTCCTGGCCCCAGACCGCCGACTCCATCGCGGCGATCCGGCGCATGTCCGCGTCCGCCGTGACGCGGCGCACGGTGACGCCTGCCGGTGGCGTGGTCTGTCGTACGGCCATCTCGGCGGCGCGGCCGACCAGTACGGTCTCCCGCTCCTCGGGCACGAAACCGGCCGCGCGGAGTCGTTCGGTGAGGTCGGGCGGGGTGTCGTGGGAGCGGGTCTTCCATTCGACGGCCTCGCCGCGTGCCGCGAAGAAGTCACGTTGCCGCGCGATGAGTTCGTCGAGCGCGCCGCCGTCGACGCCCAGGTCGCGCGGCCCGCTCACGAGCCCGCGGAACTGGCCGACGATTCTGAGCAGCGGTCCGTCCTGTTCGTACGTCACCCCTGCGGGCGCGGTCGGAGGAGCGCCGCGCATCTGGTCGTCGTAGGCGGAGAGGAGGGGCTGTATGTCTGTGGTGGTCATGGTCGTTCGTTCCCCCGGTCATCTCGGTCGTTCTGGTCGTCGCCCCGCACGCGCGCGTGGAGGTGCTGGTCGTGCCAGCCGTCTGAGTGGAGGAGGGCGTGGCGCATGGTGCCCTCCAGCCGGAAGCCGGCCTTCTCCGCCACCCGGCAGGAGGCCTCGTTGGCGACGGCGTGGCAGAGGGTGAGGCGGTGCAGGCCGAGCTCGTGCAGCGCCCAGTCGGTGAGCCGCCGGGCGGCCTCGACCGCGATGCCGGTGCCGCGGCCGGCGGGCAGCACCCAGTAGGCGATCTCGGCGTGGCCCCGGTCGAGGTCGACGTCGATCCAGGCGGCGAGGCCGAGGATGTCGCCGGGGCGGGGTTTTTGGGAGTGCTCGTCCCGCGGACCGGCGGCGGGGTCGATGCCGGTGCTCGTCAGGACGCCCGCCCCTTCGCCCCCGTCCTCCCGCGCAACCGCCCACACCGCCCCCGTCTCCCTCTCCCACCGCTCCCGCATCCGCCCGATACGCGCGCGTGCCTCGTCCTCGGTCAGTGTCGGCACCAGGTTCCACCGGCTGATGGCCGGATCGTGGCTCGCGGCCACCAGGGCACCGGCGTCCGTCGTGCGCCAGGGCCGGAGTTCCAGACCGCCGGGAAGAGCCAGGACCGGCTGGGTGTTGTCCGCCATGCGGCCGGCGGGAACCACCGGAGGTATCGGGGCGATCACCGGCGCAGCATGACAGAGGCCGTCCCCGGTCGCCTCCGGGTTTTCCGTGGGCGGTGACGGACGGTCACCCGGCGTCCGGTCCCACGAACTTCGCACTGGTGAGCGGAGCTTGCACATGCCAGCCCAGAGACTCGTACAGCCCCCGCCCCGCCGGCGTTCCCGCGAGGACGCCGGTCTCGGCACCCGCGTCGGTCGCCACGGTATGGAGCGTGCGCATGACGACGCTGCCCAGCCCCCGGCGCCGATGGGCGGCCACGGTCTCGATCTGGTCGAACACGGCGGTCGCGCCGGTCGGGGCGACCTGACCGCGCGCCGCGAGGGAACCGTCGGGCGCGGCGACGAGTACGCGGGTGACGCCGCCGACGGACCAGATGCGCAGCCGGTATCCGTCGGGGACGGCGGTCCGTCGCGCCGACCCGGTCAGCGGGACCGTCATCAGGTAACCCGGCTCGGGATCCACCCACCAGCCCTCGTCCAGCCAGGGCCCGACCACCTCCGGGTCCTGGAACACCTTGAGCCACACCCCGGCCCCCGTCACCCCGCCCGCCACCTTGCGCACCACACCTTCGTCGACACCGTCGCCCAGCGCGTCGAAAACGTGCCGCGACACCTGCGCGACCTGCCCCACGTCGACGGTGAAGCCCCACGCCTCACGCTCCGGTGCCGCCGCCCCGCGGGACACGACCCAACCGGTCACCCACGCCTGTACGACTCCGTCCATGACATCCCCCTGTAATGGCCGCTAACGGCATGTGTCTATTACTGGATGACCATAGGTCCCGAACCGCCGATTCCGGCAGCCGTGATCGCCGACAGCGAACAGGCGGGCGGGTGGGGAACATTCGAAGGGCGCTATGCATTGAGTCGGCATAGCTCAACTTGACTGCCTAAGGGGAGATCATGGCTTCGACGTCCACACCGCTCACCCTGCCCGTGCTGCCGCTCGACGACGAGGTCGTGCTGCCCGGAATGGTGGTTCCGCTGGACCTGAACGACACCGACGTCCGCGCCGCGGTGGAGGCCGCCGAGGCCGCCGCCCGCTCGGAACCCGGAAAGCCGAAGGTCCTCCTGGTGCCACGCATCGACGGCACCTACGCGAGCACCGGCGTGCTCGGCACCGTCGAACAGGTCGGCCGGCTGGCCGACGGCGACCCTGGCGCGCTCATCCGCGGCCGGAGCAGGGTGAAGATCGGTGCGGGGACCACCGGCCCGGGCGCCGCCCTGTGGGTCGAGGGGACCACGGTCGACCAGACCGTCCCCGAACCGCTGCCCGGTCATGTCACCGAACTCGTCAAGGAGTACAAGGCCCTCGCCACCGCCTGGCTGCGCAAGCGCGGCGCATGGCAGGTCGTCGACCGGGTGCAGGCCATCGACGACGTCTCCACCCTTGCCGACAACTCCGGTTACTCGCCCTTCCTGACCACCGAGCAGAAGGTCGAACTGCTGGAGACCGCGGACCCGGTCACCCGCCTCAAGCTCGCCACCCAGCAGCTCCGCGACCACCTCGCCGAGCAGGACGTCGCCGAGACCATCGCCAAGGACGTCCAGGAGGGCGTCGACAAGCAGCAGCGGGAGTTCCTGCTCCGCCGTCAGCTGGAAGCCGTACGCAAGGAACTGCGCGAGCTCAACGGCGAGCAGGAGGGCGAGGAGTCCGACGACTACCGCGCCCGCGTGGAGGCTGCCGACCTGCCCGAGAAGGTGCGGGAAGCCGCCCTCAAGGAGGTCGACAAGCTGGAGCGGTCCAGCGACCAGTCCCCGGAGGGTTCCTGGATCCGGACCTGGCTGGACACGGTCCTCGAACTGCCGTGGAACGAACGGACCGAGGACGCGTACGACATCCAGGGCGCCCAGGCGATCCTCGACGCCGAGCACGCGGGCCTCGAGGACGTGAAGGAGCGGATCACCGAGTACCTGGCGGTGCGCAAGCGCCGCAGCGACCGGGGACTGGGTGTCGTCGGCGGCCGGCGCGGCGGTGCCGTCCTGGCCCTCGTCGGGCCGCCCGGCGTCGGCAAGACCAGCCTCGGGGAATCCGTGGCGCACGCCATGGGCCGTAAGTTCGTCCGCGTCGCCCTCGGTGGCGTACGGGACGAGGCGGAGATCCGAGGCCACCGGCGGACGTACGTCGGCGCGCTGCCCGGCCGGATCGTGCGGGCGATCAAGGAGGCCGGGTCGATGAACCCGGTGGTCCTGCTCGACGAGATCGACAAGGTGGGCTCCGACTTCCGCGGCGACCCCGCGGCGGCCCTCCTGGAGGTCCTGGACCCGGCGCAGAACCACACCTTCCGCGACCACTACCTGGAGGTCGAGCTCGATCTGTCGGATGTCGTCTTCCTCGCCACGGCCAACGTGCTGGAGGCGATCCCGGAGGCGCTGCTCGACCGGATGGAGCTGGTCCGGCTCGACGGGTACACCGAGGACGAGAAGATCGTCATCGCCCGTGACCACCTGCTCCCGCGCCAGCTGGAGCGGGCGGGGCTCGCCAAGGACGAGGTCGTCATCGACGAGAGCGCGCTGCGCAAGCTCGCCGGCGAGTACACCCGCGAGGCGGGCGTCCGCACCCTGGAGCGGTCCGTCGCGAGGCTGCTGCGCAAGGTGGCGGCCCAGCACGAACTGGGCGAGCGGGAGCTTCCGTTCACCGTCACGGACGAGGAGCTGCGCGGTCTGATCGGCCGGCCGCACCACGTGCCCGAGTCGGCCCAGGACCCGGCGGAGCGCCGTACGGCGGTCCCCGGGGTGGCGACCGGACTCGCGGTCACCGGAGCGGGCGGAGACGTGCTGTTCGTCGAGGCGTCGCTGGCCGACCCGGAGACGGGCGCGGCGGGTCTGACGCTGACCGGCCAGCTGGGTGACGTGATGAAGGAGAGCGCGCAGATCGCGTTGAGCTTCCTGCGGTCGCGCGGCGCGGAGCTCGAACTGCCGGTCGGCGATCTGAAGGACCGGGGCGTGCACATCCACTTCCCGGCGGGCGCGGTCCCGAAGGACGGCCCGAGCGCGGGCGTCACCATGACGACGGCGCTGGCCTCGCTGCTCTCCGGTCGCCTGGTCCGCACGGACGTGGCGATGACGGGCGAGGTCTCGCTGACCGGCCGGGTCCTCCCGATCGGCGGCGTGAAGCAGAAGCTGCTCGCCGCGCACCGCGCCGGGGTGACGACCGTCATCATCCCGAAGCGCAACGAGGCCGACCTGGACGACGTCCCGGCGGAGGTGCTGGACAAGCTCGACGTCCACGCTGTCACCGACGTCCGCCAGGTCCTGGAGCTGGCGCTGTCCCCGGCGACCAACGGGGCCGCGCCGGAGGTTCCGGTGGCGGCGTAAGGCCGTAGTCCTCAGCGGGCTCGGCCCGCGGCTGCCGGACGAGGTGAAGGCCCGGGTTCTCGTGAGGGAGGCCCGGGCCTTCGCCGTACGCCGGGGTGGGTCAGCCGCCGGCGAGCGCCTGTACGCGGTCCAGGGCGCCGTTGAACCGGTCGTGGTCGCCGACCGTCGGACCGGAGGAGGTGTACTGCCACATGGTGTACGTGCTCCAGCCGGCCGGGAGGGTGCCCGCCGTCGAGGCGTACCGGGCGATCCACAGCGGGTTGGCGGAGAAGCCGCCGTAGTTCCCGGTGCACTGGGTCCACCAGTTGGTGGCCGTGTAGATGACGGCGTGGCGGCCGGTGCGCGCCTTGTACTGGTTCAGGAAGTCGCGGATCCAGGTGACCATCGCGCTCTGCGACTTGCCGAAGCAGGCGTCGCCGTACGGGTTCCACTCGATGTCGAGGGTGCCGGGCAGTGTCCTGCCGTCCCCGTACCAGCCGCCGCCGCTGTCGACGAAGTAGTCGGCCTGCGTCGCGCCGCTGCTGGTGTCCGGGGTGGCGAAGTGATAGGCGCCGCGGATCATGCCGACGTCGTAGGAGCCGGTGTACTGCTGGCTGAAGTAGGGATTCCTGTAGTACGTCCCCTCGCTCGCCTTGGTGTACGCCCAGCGCACCCCGCTGTTCCACAGGGTCGGCCAGGAGACGTTGCCCTGGTAGCTGGCGACGTCGACGCCCTCCGCCTGGCTTGCGCGGGTGCCGGCGGGCAGACCGTCCTGGCCGTCATGCGCTACGACGCCCATTCCCATGTGGGCGGAGCCGCGGGCCGGGGTGGCGGTGGTTTCGGGGGTTTCGGGAACTTCGGGGACTTCGGCGGCCGAGGCGGCGGCCGGGTGGAGCAGGGAGAACGCGGTGAGCAGGAGTGCGACGAGGAAGAGGCGTCGGGGACGTATCGGTCCGGGTCTGTGCACGGGCATGGCGTGCCTCCGAAGGCTCGGTGATGCTCGGTTGGGGGGAACACGGGACGGCCGTGCCGGGCTGGCGTGAGCATGCCAGCCGCTGCTCGGCGAAGACGCTTCGTGCGACGACGAGGGGTGGGAAGCGGGACCGGCGGCTGCCATTGGTCCAGCCCTGCGAAATACTTACGGAGCCGCGGTGATGGCGCAATTTGGCGGAAACCTTCACGACCGGGATATTCAAGGCAGGGGCTGACGTGCACGAAGACGGAAACGGCGGCGGGAGCCGGGGCGGGGCCGACGTGGCGCCGAGCGGTGTGGACCAGCCCGGATTCCTCGCACTGGAACGCGAGTTGACCGTCCTGCTGCGCCGCGCCCGGGCCAACCAGGGCGAGATGGCCCGCGAGGTCCACCCCGACCTGGAGTCGGCGGCCTACGGCCTGCTCGTCCGTCTGGATGAATGCGGCCGCCAGCGCGCCACCGAACTGGCCGCCTACATCGGCGTCGGCAAGGCCACGATGTCCCGCCAGCTACGCGCCCTGGAGGACCTGGGCCTCGTCGCCCGCGCACCCGACCCGGCGGACGGCCGGGCCTGGCTCGTCGACCTCACCCAGGAGGGCCGCTCCCGGGTGCAGAGGGTCCGCGACGCGCGCCGGGCCCGGTACGCGGGCCGGCTGGCGCACTGGAACCCGGACGAGGTCACCGAACTGGCGAGGCTGCTGCACCAGCTGAACCGGGGCATGGAGAAGTAGTCCGCCTCCGTGCGCCGGTCGGGGTGATCGAAGGCACGGTCGACGGCGGACGGCCGCGCGGGGTGCTCGACGGCGTCGACCGGAAAACGGCTGTTCGGACGATCGCCCGGTTGGTAGGCCGAGCTGGTCGTGTCGCCGTGGGTCGGCCGTGGGTGGTCAAGGGCACGGTCGACGGCGGACAGTCGCGCGGGGTGCTCGACGGCGTCGACCGGAAAACGGCCGTCCGGACTATCGCCCGGTTGGCGGTGAGGGTGGCGAGGCGGGGGGAGCCGGGGGTCTCGGTGCGGGTGGCCACGGCGGTGGCAGGCAAGGCTCGTGTGCGTGCCGCACCACCAGGAGCGGCAGCTCACGGCGGCGGGCATCGCGGGCAGGGACCGCCCGACCTCCACGGCCGGCCCGGCGAGGCCCCGGGAGGCGGGTTCGCGGACGTGGTGACGGCGGGCCTGCTCGTCGGCCGTCGGGATTCCGGTTCCTCTCGGCGGGGCGCCGCCCCTCGCAGGTCCGCGTTCATCACCGGGCCGGCCGGGCGAGGCCCCGGGCGGCCGGTTCGCGGACGTGGTGACGGCGGATCTGCTCGTCGGCCGTCGGGATTCCGGTTCCTCTCGGCGGGGCGCCGCCCCTCGCAGGTCCGCGTTCATCACCGGGCCGGCCGGGCGAGGCCCCGGGAGGCGGGTTCGCGGACGTGGTGACGGCGGGCCTGCTCGTCGGCCGGCAGCCCCCGTCCCTCAAAGCTCCGCGTACACCACCGTCGCGTCGTCGTGGGTCTTGCTGCGGCGCAGATATGTCCGGGTCTTCGCGTCCGCCCGCTCCAGCTCCCGGACGCGGTCCACCAGTGCCTGCGCCCCCTCCTTGCGGACGAAGGTGAGGCAGTCCCCCCAGCCGCCCTCATGGAACTTCTCCACCCACCGGGTCGCCCCGTCGGTCAGGGCCACGAGGGTGCGTACCGCCGAACGTGGCAGCACCCCCGTCACCGCGCGCCCCGCCACCGACGGATCGGCGGCCGCCGTGAAGAAGCCGCCCTCCTTGTTGCGGAGGTTGGCGTCGATCAGGGCGTCCGCGGCCAGGGCGGTGCGGGGGAGGCGGGAGAGGCGCTCGTCCAGTACGGCCGTGACCGTGCCGTCGGCTGCCTCCACGAGCAGCGCCGAGTCCGACAGGACCAGGTACTCGACCGTCTCCGGGGACCACCTCGCCATCACCACCGTCGCCTGCGGTGTTCGTGGGTGAGAAAGGTCACAACCTTCACCATGTGTCTCAGCTGTGCGCGCGATGGCCCGGGACAGCACCTCGGCCGGTGGAACATCCATGAGTGAAACGGCCAGTTCGGTCAGCGCCCCGCCGAGACGGGCCGTGAACCAGGGGACCGAATGCAGACAGCCCGTCGGGCCCACGGGCGGGGTGACCCCGTCGAGGGCGATCAGTACACCGCCCTGTCCGGAAGCGGGGAGAGCGACGCTCGCGAAGTCCTCGTTGAGGCGGCTGACATCACCGGGTTCCGAGACAAGTTCCGTACGCATTCGGCCAGTCTGCACGAGCCCTTCACATGCTTCGCCGAAGAGTGCCAACGGTCGCGGAATTGACGCAGTCGCGCAGGTCAGACGCCAGGTTTGGGGTGGAATGGTTCACTCCGAGCAGGCGTAGCGGCGAATACTGCCACCGGTCTTCGCCGGCGTCCAACCGGCCTGCCGCACAAGACCCGTACGCGTGCCGCAGGAACTTGCCCGCCAACTCACCTACGCGGTTCACTCCTTCGGGTGGCGGCTCAGGCGATGTGCGGCCACCGCCCACCGGCGCTGGGAGGGTCGGAAACCGTACCCCGGTGTGCACAACAGTTGACGGAGCGTCACCCCGGGCCCATGGGTATCACGAGTTCAGGAATGCGAGCAGCGGTGCAGAAGACGCGGCCTCGTCGCACAGGCAAGCAGACGGCCTCCGGCACAGGCGCGGAGCGCACACCCGCCACGCCCGGCGTCCCCGAGACCCCCGTCGGCAAGGGCCGCCCCACCCACGTCCGCACCCGGCTGATTCTCGCCGTCGCCGTCGTGGCCGCCGCCGTCGCCGGAGCCGGCGCCCCCTCCCTCGTCACCGCCTCCGGGGAACTCCACGACTCCCAGGACCTGGTGACGTTCGCCGAGCAGACCCAGGACGCCCTCGACCTCGCCCACTCGCTCGCCGACGAACGCGACGAGGTCACCCCCTACATCGCGGCCGGCCGCCCCAGGTCGAAGGCGCCCGGCGAGCAGTCGAGCGCCCGCGTAGACCGTCAAGTCGAGGAACTGCGCGCCGACACCGACCTGTCCACGACGCTGCGCGGCGACCTCGACGACATCGCCGCCGTACGACGCTCCGCGCTCACCGGCAAGAGCACCGCCCTCGAGGCGCACAGCGCCTACTCCGCCGCCATCACCGAACTGCACCGGCTCGCCGAGGAACTGGCCGAGAGGATGCCGTCCCGCGCGGGCTCCGGCGCCCACTCCCTCGCCGAGCTGGACTCCGCCGTACAGCAGTCCGCCGCCACCCGCGGACTGCTGCTCGCGGCGCTCAGCGTGCCGACGACGACCCAGAGCGTCTACGACCCGATCACCGGCCTGACGAACACCAAGAAGGTCTCCTCGAAGGCCGACACCGCACAGCGCGACGCGCTCAGCGCCGCCGCCCAGCAGGCCCGGCTGCGCTCCGACGCGGCCCTCGCCGACTTCCAGGACTCCGCGCCCGCCACCGCCAAGGCGAGCTACGACTCCACGGTCACCGGTCCCGAGGTCAACTCCGCCGACAAGTACCTCGCCGCCCTGACCGACCAGCCCACCCTCTCCGGCGGCGAACTCGGCACCAGCGCCGGCAAGCTCGACGCGGCCCTCTCCGCCCGCGTCGACCTCATGCGCGGCGCCGAGTCCGCGCTCTTCGACCGCCGGGTCAAGGAGCTTGCCCAGCTCCGCGACGACGACGTCACCGCGCTGGAGCTGCGCGTCGCGATCCTCGGCGCCCTGATGCTGCTGGCCGTCGGCATCGCCACCGCGATGGCCCGCACCCTCACCCGCCCCCTCTCCGTGCTGCGCCGCGGTTCCGCCCGGCTCGCCGGGGCCGAGGACCCCACCGCCGAGGAAGCGGTCACCTTCACCGGCCGCAACGACGAGTTCGCCCAGGTCGTCCGCTCCGTCAACGCCCTGCACGCGCACACCGTCGCGCTCGCCGAGCGGATCAACACCCTGGAGTCCGACCGCAAGCACCTGGTCGGCCAGCGCCAGAAGATGGCGGACGCGCGCGAGCAGCTCAAGAGCGAACTCGCCGACTCCGCAACCCAGCTGGAGCGGCTGCGCACCACCATCGGCGCCACCTTCGTCAACCTCGCGCTGCGCACCCTCGGCCTCGTCGAGCGGCAGCTCGCCGTCATCGAGGGCCTGGAGGAGCGCGAGCAGGACCCGGACCGCCTGGCGACCCTCTTCAAGCTCGACCACTTCGCCACGGTCATGCGCCGCCACAGCGAGAACCTCCTCGTCCTGGCCGGCACGGAACATGTGCAGCAGAGCGCCGGGCCGGTCCCGCTCGTCGACGTCGTCCGCGCCGCGGTCAGCGAGATCGAGCGCTACGAGCGCGTCCGCATCGCCGCCCTCCCGCCGCACGCCCATGTGGCGGGCTTCGCCGCGGACGACCTCTCCCATCTCCTGGCCGAACTCATGGAGAACGCCACCTCGTTCTCCCCGCCCGACCTGCCCGTCGAGGTCTCCGGCTGGCTCCTGGAGAGCGGCGAGGTCATGCTCTCCGTGCAGGACGAGGGCATCGGCATGACCGCCGAGCGGATGACCACCCTCAACTCCCGCCTCGCCGAGTTCGATCCCGAGGCCGCGTACGAGTCGTACGACGAGGGCGGCGAGGGACTCGGACTGGGCCTGTACGTCGTGGCCCGGCTCGCCCACCGGCACGGCGTCCGGGTGCAGCTGCGCGAGCAGAAGCAGGGCGGGGTGGCCGCGGTGGTGGTCCTCCCCAAGACCCTGCTCACCGCCGCGCCCGCGTCCGCCGTACCGGCCTCCGGCACCGGCCCGGTCACCGGCGCGCCCCACTCCTTCTCCCTCCCCGGCGCCGACGCGGAGGTCAACTCCAACGTCCTGAGCGGCCGTTCGCAGGGCGGCGACCCCCTGGTGGACCTGGCCGAGAAGGCCGTACGCCACGCGGAGGCGGAGTCCCCCGCCGAGACGACGATGGAGCTCCTGGCCCCCGTACCGGCACAGGGGGAGCCGGCCCCCGCACAGGAGGAGCCGTCGGCACCCACGGCCGCCGAGATCGACGCCGCCACGGAACACACCCGCGCCGACGAGGAGCCCGTCACCGACAAGGGCCTCCCCAAGCGCACCCCCAAGATCACCGCACCCACCACCCCGGTGCCCCGCCAACGGAACAGCTCCGTGGACGCCGACGCCCTCCGCCGCAGGCTGGGCGGCTTCCGCCGGGGGGCGGAGGCCGGCTACCGCGACGTGGAAGCGGAGATCCAGGAACAGACCGGCGAGACCAGACTGCCGGCGACGCACAGCACCGCATCCGAAGAAGCCACGGGGGGCACAGCCGAGGAGGCAAGCAGTTGACCGCGCCCAGTACCTTCGGACTGAGTCGTGAAGCACGCAATCTCCACTTCCTGCTGACCAACCTCGTCGAGGAGGTCCCCGGCGTCCAGTCCGTCGCCGTGGTCTCCTCCGACGGACTGCTCCTGCTCTCCTCCGACGCCGAGCGGAACGCGGAGGCCCGCGAGGCCCGCGAGGAGAAACCCTCCGGCCCGCGCGGCTCGTCCGCCGACCTCGCGACCGTCGTCTCCGGCATCGGCAGCCTCACCCTCGGCGCCGCGAAGCTCATGGACTTCGGCGCGACCAAGCACACCATGATCGCGATGGACGACGGCAGCCTGTTCGTGATGTCGATCAGCGACGGTTCGCTGCTCGGTGTGCACGGCTCCGCCGACTGCGACATGAGCGTGGTGGCGTACCACATGGCGCTGTTCGTCGGCCGCGCCGGACACGTCCTGACCCCCGAACTCCGCAGCGAGCTGCGCCAGTCGCTGGAGAACGACGCGACAGGGAGCGCCCGATGACGAACAGGCCCGGCCTCCCGGTCCGCGGCGGTGACCGCAAGGCCGCCCGGGTACGGCCGTACTCGCTCACCGGCGGCCGTACCCGCTTCGGCCACGTCCTCCTCGTGGAGACGTTCGTGGCCAGCACAGCGGCCCTCGAAGCTGCCGAGGAGCGCAAGGAGCTCACCAACGGCGGGCTGAAGTCGGTCATGCCGGAGCTGCGGGCCATCGTCGAACTGTGCCGCCGGATGCGCACGGTGGCCGAGATCGCCGCGCTGCTGAAGATGCCGCTCGGCGTGGTCCGCGTGCTCCTCAGCGACCTCGCGGACCAGGGAAAGATCCGTGTGTACGGCACCGGGACCGGTCACGGTACGGGCCGTCCCGACCGCGCTCTGCTGGAAAGGGTGCTCAGTGGACTCCGTCGTCTCTGACGCCGCCGCCTCCTCCGGGTACGGCGTCACCCCGTTCGTCGATGTCGAGACCGACGACAACCTCAAGTCCTGGCAGACGGACCGCACGCGGGCCCCCATCGCCACGAAGATAGTCGTGGCCGGCGGCTTCGGCGTCGGCAAGACCACCCTCGTCGGCACCGTCTCGGAGATCGAGCCCCTCCAGACGGAGGCGCTGATGACCGAGGCCAGCGAGCAGGTCGACGACCTCACCGGCACCCCGGAGAAGGTCTCCACCACCGTGGCCATGGACTACGGCCGCATCACGCTCGACGACGACCTGGTCCTGTACCTCTTCGGCACGCCGGGCCAGGAGCGCTTCTGGTTCATGTGGGACGACCTGGTGCGTGGCGCGATCGGCGCGGTGGTCCTCGCGGACACCAGGCGGTTGAAGGACTGCTTTCCGGCGCTGGACTACTTCGACGGCTGTGGGATGCCCTATGTCGTCGCGGTCAACCACTTCGACGGCAGTGATCGCTTCGAACCGGAGGATGTGCGGGAGGCGTTGACGATCCCCGCCCACATACCTGTCATGATCATGGACGCGCGACGGAAGATCTCGGTGATCGAGACGCTCCTGTCCCTGGTCGGCCACGCACTGGACGTCACACCCGAGTAGGAGAACAGCCCCGCATGCGGAAGATACTCGTCGTCGGAGCCGGCCAGTCCGGACTCCAGCTCGCCCTCGGCCTCCAGTCGCACGGGTACGAGGTCACCCTGATGTCCAACCGGACGGCGGACGAGATCCGCTCCGGCCGGGTCATGTCGACGCAGTGCATGTTCCACACGGCACTCCAGCACGAGCGCGATCTCCAGCTGAACTTCTGGGAGTCCCAGGCCCCGAAGATCGAAGGGCTCGGCGTCTCGGTGGCGGCTCCCGGCTCGTTCGACCCGGGGCCCTCGCAGCGCGCGATCGACTGGCTGGGCAGGCTCGACGGGTACGCGCAGTCGGTCGACCAGCGGGTCAAGATGGCCGGCTGGATGGAGACCTTCGCGCAGCGCGGCGGCCAGCTCGTCATCCACGGCGCGGCGGTCGGCGACCTCGACTACTTCTCCCGCACGTACGACCTCGTGCTGGTCTCGGCCGGCAAGGGCGAGCTGGTCTCCATGTTCGCGAGGGACCCGGAGCGCTCCCCGTACACCGAGCCGCAGCGCGCGCTCGCCGTGTCCTACGTCCACGGCCTGGGCCCGCGCCCCGAGCACCCGGAGACCGAGGCCGTCCGCTGCAACCTCGTCCCCGGCGTCGGCGAACTCTTCGTCATGCCGACGCTCACGACCTCCGGGCGCGCCGACATCCTCTTCTGGGAGGGCATACCCGGCGGCCCGCTCGACGTCTTCAACGGCGTGAAGGACCCGGCGGAACATCTCTCCCTGACCCTGGAACTCATGGAGAGGTTCCTGCCCTGGGAGTACGCGCGCGCCACGAACGTCGAACTCACGGACGCCGGTGCCACCCTGGCCGGCCGCTACGCGCCCACCGTGCGCAATCCGATAGGCCGCCTGCCCGGTGGGGGACTGGTTCTGGGCGTGGCCGACGTCGTCGTCGCCAACGACCCGATCACCGGGCAGGGCTCCAACTCCGCGTCCAAGTGCGCGGCCTCCTATCTCGCGTCGATTCTCGACCAGGGGGAGAAGGAGTTCGACGAGGAGTGGATGCGGGCGACGTTCGAGCGGTACTGGGCCACCGCCCAGCACGTCACCAAGTGGACGAACGCGATGCTCGCTCCGCCGCCGGAGCACATCCTGAATCTGATCGGGGCGGCCGGGCAGTTGCCACCGGTGGCGGACCGTTTCGCCAACGGCTTCGACGACCCGGCCGACTTCGAGAACTTCTTCTACGACCCGGAGAAGACGGGGGCCTACCTGGCTTCGGTGGCGGGCGGCTGACCGTCGCCCTTGCGGGTGCGGGCCGTCTGTGGCCGGTCGCGTCTGTCCGGACGTACGGCTCCGAGGAGCGGGTGGGCCGCGATCGGGGAGACCTTGATCCGCTCGCCGGTTCTCGGGGCCTCGATGACCTTTCCCCTCCCCATGTACATCGCCACGTGGGTCGCCTTGGGAAAGTAGATCACCAGGTCACCGGGGCGCAGGTTCTTCAACGGGATCCTCGGGAGCCGCGCCCACTGCTCCTGGCTGGTCCTCGGGATCGGAGTGCCGGCGTGCGCCCAGGCCTCCGACGTCAGGCCCGAGCAGTCGTACGTCCTCGGGCCCTCCGCGCCCCACTCGTACGGCTTCCCCAGCTGCCGCCGGGCGTACCGCAGGGCCGTCTCGCCCCTTCGGGTGGGCTTGCGGTCCTCCTCGCCGAGGGCGCCGGACGTCGTCAGCTCCTCCTGCGCCTTCTCCACCCCCTTCTCCTCGAACTCGGCCAGCCTGGTGAGCTGTTCGGCGGTGAGGGAGGCGAGGAGTTCCTCCACGTCGGTGAGCTTCTCCTGTACGGCGTCCCGTTCCCGCTTCTGCCGGGCGGCGAGCGTGAGCTGGTCGTCGAGCGCCGTGCGTGCCCTGCGGGCGACTTCGTCGGCACGGTGCTCGGTGCCGGTCAGGCGGCCCACCGTCACGGCCCGCTCGCGCGCCAACTGGCCGATGACATGGCCCTGGTCGAGAGCGTGCTGGGGATCGCGGGCGAGCAAAAGGCGGACGTACGGCGAGATGGTGGTGGTGTTCTGGTACTGCTGCCGGGCCAGCCGTCCCGCGGCGCCCCGGCTGTCGTGCAGGGAGAGACGGGCCTTGGAGAGTTGCGTATCGAGGCGGGCGACCTCCGCACGCTTCTCCTTCAGCTTCTCCTCGGTGGCGTTGTAGGTCTCGGTGGCCTCCTCGGCCTCCCGGTACAGCCGCTGAAGATCCGTCACCAGATCGGCGACGGAACGCTCGCGCGGCTCCGGCTCCGGGACAGCCGCCGCGGGCAGCGGCGCGAGGGCGGTGCCGACCGCCACCGCCGCCGTGCACACCAGACGCAGAAGCCTTCCTGACACGTCATCACCTCCGGTGCGGAGCAGCCCCTCTGTTCCGCACGGTGAGCATCAGGCGGCGTCGGCGTCCTCGCGCGCCGGGTGGGCGGTTCGGCGCAACGTCGTCACCCTTCGGTGTCAGCCGGTCCGTCGTCCGGCCTGTCGTTCGGCCTGTCGGGCTTGGACCAGGGCCACTTCATCCTGCCCACCCCTTTTTCACCTTCGGCGGCGTACTCGTACTTCCACCCCTTCTGGATCCCCATCCTGGAGTGGCCCCTGGGCACGAGGCGGTAGACCAGCACGGTGGGCGGGCCGCCGGCCGTGTCGGGGACGGGGATGCGGTATGTCTTCGGCGGCCGGCCCGTAGGGCCCAGCAGTACGGGCAGCACCCGGCCGTCCATGGGGCCGCCCTCGAAGGGGGTGTCCTCGCTCTTCACCGCACCAGTGTCAGCCATCCGCCGCGAGGGCCGTGACCAGCGCGGCGGTCTGCGGGTCGCGGTTCGCGGTCACGGAGAGCACGGCGACGAACTGCTCGACCAGCCAGTCGCGCAGCTCCTCGACCGGGGGCTGCTTGCCCTCGTCGAGCCAGATCAGCGAGGCCGCCTCCACCGCGGTGATCCACATCCGTACGGTCATGCGCAGCCGCAGGCCGGGTCCGGTGACGCCGAGGTGGCTGAGGATGTGCTCGGCGGCGGCCCGTCGTACGCCATCGACGATGGCGGTGGTCCGGGACGTCTCGACCACGCTGCCGCCCTGGAGGAGTGCGCTGAAACCGGCGTCGTGCTCGTCGACGAAGGCGAGGTAGCGGTCGAGGGCACGGGAGAGGCGGATGAGCAGGGGCCCCTCCCGGGGCTCGTCGAAGCACTGCTCCAGCTCATCGGCGGCGGAGCGGAGGGCGGCCTCGTAGAGCTGCTGCTTGCCGCCCGGGAAGTACCGGTAGACGAGGGGACGGGAGACTCCGGCCGCTTCCGCCACGTCGTCGAGGGAGATGTCCTCGGGGGCGCGGTGCGCGAAGAGAGTGAGGGCGGCTTCGAGAAGCTGGCTGCGTCGCTCCTCGACGCTGAGGCGGCGATAGGCGGGCGCGGCAGGGGTCATGCCTCGAAGGGTAGTCGGCCGTCCGCGGGTACGTCGTGGCTGGTCGCGCCCCGCGGCGGAGCCGCTGATGTCACAGCCCCGCGCCCCTAACAGGTGGGTGCTGCGAGGCACGTCTGACTGCACCCACCCAGGGGCGCGGGGCTGTGTCGATATGCGGCTCCGCCGCGTGGGCGCGACCAGCCCCCACCGGGCCCGCACCTGACCATCAGGCCAGCAGCCCCGATGACCTCCACAGCCGTCGCCCCACACCCCGCAGCACCCCGATGTCGTCCAGGAAGTCGGTCAACCGCTTCGCGCCGGTCTGCATGACCTCACGCCGGTGCCCACTCGCCTTCACCTGCGCCAACGCCTCCCGCTGGTCAAGGCCCACATTCGTGTACACCTCCGGATTCACGAACGCCACGGAGAACACCCGCGCGAACTCCCCGGACGTCACCCGAGTGAACTCCTGCGACCACCGCGGAGCGGAGACCATCTGCCGCCGCAGCTCCTCCCGGGCGTAGCGCACATGGCGCGCCTCCTCCACCACATGGATCCGCGTCACGCCCCTGATCAGCGGCTGCACCCGCTCGTCCGGGAAGGTCAGCCGCTGCATCCAGTCGAGGATCTCCTCACCCAGCAGCGTCGCCGTGAAGGATCCCGGCGTCGTGGAGATGGTCTTGAACAGCCGGCCCAGCTGCTGATGGCCCCGGCTCACCGGGTACCAGGGCGTCCCGCCCCGCGAGATCAGCCGCGCGAACATCTTGGAGTGCCGGCACTCGTCCTCGATCTCGGTGAGCGCGTACCGCACATGCGCACTCGTCGCCGCCTTGTCGTAGATGTGACGGCACAGCAGCTGCATGAGGATGATCTCGAACCAGATCCCCAGCGAGGCCAGCGCCGCGGCCTCGTGCTGCGAGAGCAGGATCCGCTGTTCCTCGCTCATCCGCCGCCACATCGGGGTGTCGTACAGCGAGACCAGCTCCGGCGGCCAGAACCACTTGCCCTCCTCGAAGGGCGCGTCCCAGTCCAGTTCCTCGTCCGGGTCGAAGGAGTGCTTCCTGGAGGAGTCGAGCAGCCGCTCGGCGACCTGCTCCCGGTCCTTGAGCAGACCGAGCGCGTCACGCAGCCCTTCGAGCGCGTCGACTTCTGTCAGACTCGTCATGGCTCTTATGAGACTGCTTGTCAGCAAGCTCGTCAATCCCTTGCGCATGACTTGTTGACCCGGCGTCTACAAAGCGGCAGCCTGCGGAACATGCCGACTTTCGACCTGTACACCACGGACCCCGGGGACCCCCACTGGCAGGTACCGGCGACGGGTGCGGCCCGCTTCGCCTGGGAGTACGACGACGGACGCGACCGCCTGCTGGCCCTCTACCAGAAGGGCAAGGACAAGCAGTGGGACGGGCAGAAGCGCATCGACTGGAGCCTCGAGGTCGACCCGTACGACCCGCTCGGCACCCCCGACGAATCCATCTCCGTCTACGGCACCAAGTACTGGGCGAAGTTC
This sequence comes from Streptomyces doebereineriae, assembly GCF_031845645.1. Taxonomy (NCBI): domain Bacteria; kingdom Bacillati; phylum Actinomycetota; class Actinomycetes; order Kitasatosporales; family Streptomycetaceae; genus Streptomyces; species Streptomyces doebereineriae. The sequence goes on along the minus strand of NZ_JAVREZ010000004.1, from coordinate 506,832 downwards.
ACCGACCAGGACAAGGGAGAGCTCCGCAAGCACCTCGCCTCCTGGCAGTTCAGCCAGTTCCTGCACGGCGAGCAGGGCGCGATGGTGTGCGCCGCGCGGATCGTGGAGTCCGTCCCCGACCTCGACGCCAAGCTCTACTCGGCGACCCAGGTGATGGACGAGGCGCGGCACGCGGAGATCTACGGCCGTTTCCTGCACGAGAAGATCGGGATGCTGTACCCGATCAACGACAACCTCCAGTCCCTGCTGGGCGACACGCTCAGGGACTCGCGCTGGGACATGCCCTACCTCGGCATGCAGGTCCTCATCGAGGGCCTGGCGCTGGCCGCCTTCGGCATGATCCGCGACACCACCGACAAGCCCCTCCCCAAGCAGATCCTCGCGTACGTCATGCAGGACGAGGCCCGTCACGTGGCCTTCGGCCGCATGGCGCTGCGCGACTACTACAAGCAGCTCTCCGACGCCGAACTCCGCGAACGCGAGGAGTTCGTCATCGAGGGCTGCTACCTGATGCGTGACCGGCTGCGCGGAGTCGAGGTCCTGGAGAACTTCGGCATCCCGAGGGCGGAGGCCGAGGAATACGCCGAACGGTCCGAATTCCTCGCCCTCTTCCGCCAGTTGCTCTTCTCCCGGATCGTCCCCTGCGTCAAGGACATCGGCCTGTGGGGCAAACGCCTCCAGCAGGCCTACGCCGACATGGGGGTGTTCGAGATGGGCAACTCCAACCTCGACCTCCTCATGGCCCAGGACGAGGAGATCGCGGAGAAGCTGGACGCCGAAAGGTTCGCGGCCGAGGAGCGGGAGCGGATCACCGAGGTGGCGGAGGCCATCGAGGCGGGCTCCACCGAGGAGTGACGCATCATTTGCGTGCAGTAATGTGCTGACGTGTCCACGCCTATGCCGCCCCAACCTCCCTACGGGGCGCAGAATCCCTACGCGCCCCAGAACCCCTACGGTCAGCAGCCCCCACAGGGTCCCTACGCCCCCGGCCCCTACGGCCAACCGCAGCCGCAGCCGCCGTACGGAAACCCGTACCCGCAGCAGCCCGCGGGTTACGGCTGGGGCATGCCCCCGATGGCCCCGCCGCCCCGGCCGAAGCGGCGGCTCGGGCTCGTGTTCGGCATTCTTGGTGGATTCCTCGCCGTGAGCGTAGTGGGGTACGCGATGAACGGCTCGAAGCTGGCAGGCGGCGGCTTCCCGGAGGCCAAGTACCGGCTCTCCCTCCCCAAGACACTGGTGGACAACCGCTACCAACTCATGCGGGACATCTCCGACTCCGAAGGCAAGGAGCTCGAGGACGAGGCTGCCGGCAGCTGGGATGCCAAGCTCGGGGGTGTCGCGGCAGGGCACTACAGCCCCGGCGGTGACGAGGCGAAGGGCACGCTTGTGGTGACGGGTATCTACGGCCGGTTCAAGGACCCCGACTGGACCCGGAACGACATGATGAAGGGCGGTGGGGAGGGAGCAGGCACGGAAGTGGTCGTGGCTCCGAAGGACTTCCACCCGGCCGGCTCCGGCGGGATCACGATCACCTGCGAGGTCAGCACTCGGACCGAAAGCGGCGTGAAGGTGACGCTCCCGATCTGTGGCTGGGTGGATGCCAACACGTTGGGATCGGTGGTCGAGGCGAGGACCACCGCGACCACCGACGACCCGTCGGACGTGGACCTGGGCAAGCTGGCGGCGACCACCCTCCAGATCCGCTCGGAGATGCGGAAGCCGATCTAGGCCGGGCAGCCCAGATCGTCCGGGATCTCCAGAGCCGTGACCGGCTCCGCCCCCTGCGGCGGGTACGACGTGCGGAGGGTGAAGGCGTACGGGGTCGGGCCGTTGGCGCGCAGGTGCAGCAGGCGGGACTCCGCCTCGGCGACCGTGGGGCGATGGCCGGCCGGGACCCACCACAGGGCCACCATCGCCTCCTGGACCCGCTCGAAGAACTCCCTGCGGCGGGCGAGCATCTCGCGGTGCCGGCCCTGGTACATGTACGCCGTCAGCGCGTTGGTGTCCCGCCACACCGACATGTTGATGATCAGCCACTCGTCGCCGAAGACGGCGATGTCCGTCGCGTCGCCGGACTCGTCCTCCAGTCGCCAGACGAAACCGTCGGCGCTGTCGGCGTCGGCGTTCACGGGATCGAGGTTGTCGACGAAGGCCTTCAACTGCGGGGAGTCCAGCGGGGCTTTGAGACGGCCGATGTTCACCTGGGCGAGTTGGTACACGGTGGCTTCAGTCATGTACCGAACGTTAGGTCGGTAGCCCGGCGGGACTCAACCCCCATCTCAATACCTGGAGTTGAGCACCGCCTTCATCACCGCCCGCGCGATCGGCGCCGCCACCCCGCCCCCGGTGATGTCCCCCCGGACGGCCGACGCGTCCTCCACCACGACGGCCACCGCGACCTTCGGCTCCATGTCCCGCTCGCCCTGCGCCCACGACACGAACCAGGCGTACGGGGTCCCGGAGTTGCCGATGCCGTGCTGGGCGGTGCCGGTCTTGCCGCCGACGACGGCGCCGGGGATGGCGGCGTTGGTGCCGGTGCCCTCCGTGACCACCTGGGCCATGAGCTCCTTCAGCCGTGCGGCCGTCGCCGGGTACATCGCCTGCCGTACCGGGCGCGAGCCCGCCGTCGCCACCGTGTCCCCGTCGTCCGTCGTGGTCCGCTCCACCAGATAGGGCGTGCGGATCTGCCCGCCGTTGGCGACCGCCGCCGAGACCATCGCCATCTGGAGCGGGGTCGCGCGGGTGTTGTACTGGCCGATCGACGACAGGGCCAGCTGAGCCTTGTCGACGGTCGGGTCGAAGGTGCTTCGGGCCACCGAGAAGGGGATCCGCAGCGAGTGGTCGTTGAAGCCGAAGGCGTGCGCGGTCGCCGTCATGTCACGCGCCCCCACCTTCACCCCGAGTTTCGCGAACACCGTGTTGCACGACCACCGGAAGGCCTCGCGCAGGGACAGGTCCTCGCAGCCCTCGGACTCGTTGGTGAGGGAGGTGGTGGTGCCGGGCAGGGTGTACGGCTCCGGCGAGTCGGTCGGCGCGTCCACGTCCTTGATGACACCCGCGTCCAGGGCGGCCGCCGCGGTGACCACCTTGAACGTGGAACCCGGCGGATAGGTCTGCCGTACCGCCCGGTTGAGCATGGGCTTGTCCACGTCCGCGTTGAGCCGGGCCCAGGCCCGGCCCACCCGCGGGTCGTTCCCGGACAGCGCCGCGGGGTCGTACGAAGGGGAGGACGCCAGCGCGAGCACGCGGCCCGTCGCCGGCTCCACCGCCGCCACCGCGCCCTTGCGCCCGCCGAGTCCGTGGAAGGCCGCCTTCTGCGCGGCCCTGTTGAGCGTGGTGACGACGTTCCCGCCCGGGTTGCGTCTGCGCGTGAAGTCGTTCCACAGCGGGAACGGCGTCAGCAGCGGGTCCGAGCCGGAGAGGACCGAGTCCTCGGTGTGCTCCAGGAAGGACGTCCCGTACTCCTGCGAGGCGAAGCCGGTGACCGGCGCGTACAACGGCCCGTCCGTGTACGTCCGTTCGTAGCGCAGCTGCTCCCCGGTGTCCCGGGACCCGGTGACCGGCCGCCCGCCGACCAGGATGTCGCCGCGCTCCCGGCCGTAACGGGCGATGGTCTCGCGGCGGTTGGCCGGGTTCTCGCCGTGGGCGCGGGCCTGGACGACCTGGACGCGGGCGGCGTTGACGAGGAGTGCCATGAGCAGCAGGGCGCAGAAGCAGGCGGCGTGCCGGATGTAACGGGCCATGCCGGGGCCTCGCGTCGTCACGGGTTCTCCTTTCCGTCGTACTGGTGGCGGGCCGAGTCGCTCACCCGGATCAGCAGAGCGACGATCGCCCAGTTGGTGACGACCGACGAGCCGCCCTGCGCGAGGAACGGCATCGCCATGCCGGTCAGCGGGATCAGTCCGCCGACCCCGCCCGCGATCACGAATACCTGGAGCGCCACGATCGAGGCGAGTCCGATCGCCAGCAGCCGCCCGAACGGGTCGCGCAGGGCGAGGCCCGCCCGGTAGCCGCGCTCCACCAGCAGGGCGTACAGCAGGAAGATCGCGGCGAGGCCCGCCAGGCCCAGCTCCTCGCCGGCGGTCGCCAGGATGAAGTCCGACTTCGTGGCGAAGCCGATCAGGATGGAGTGGCCGAGCCCGAGCCCGGTGCCGAGGACCCCGCCCGCTGCGAAGGCGAACAGGGATTGCGCGAGCTGGTTCGGCCCCTGGCCCGCCTCGATCGATGCGAAGGGGTGCAGCCAGTCCTGCACTCTGATGTGCACATGCGGCTCCAGCCAGCCCACGGCGACGGCGCCGACGGCGGCCAGCAGCAGTCCCAGCGCGATCCAGCCGGTGAGTCCGGTGGCGACGTACAGCAGAACGACGAACAGTCCGAAGAACAGCAGCGAGGTGCCGAGGTCCCGCTCCAGGACCAGGACGCCGACGCTGATCAGCCAGATGGTGAGCAGTGGGCCCAGCACGCGGCCGGTGGGCAGCTGAAGCCCCCACAGCCGCCGCCCCGCGAACGCCAGCGCGTTCCGGTTGGTCGCGAGATACGCGGCGAAGAACACCGCCAGCAGCACCTTGGCGAACTCGCCCGGCTGGATGGAGAACCCGGCGATCCGGATCCAGATGCGGGCGCCGTTCACGGAGGGGAAGAGGATCGGGAGGGTCAGCAGGACCAGTGCGGCGGCGACACAGACGTAGGCGTACCGCTGGAGCACGCGGTGGTCGCGCAGCATCAGCACGACCACGATGAACAGGGTCACCCCGACCGTGGACCACACGAGCTGGGTGGGGGCGGCGCGGTCGCCGGGTGTCTCCAGGTCGAGCCGGTAGATCAGGACGAGGCCCAGGCCGTTGAGCAGTACGCCGATCGGCAGCAGAAGCGGATCGGCGTACGACGCCCTCAGGCGCACCGCTCCGTGGGCGATGAGCGCGAGCACGCCGAGCCCGGCGCCGTAACCGGCGGCGCCGGGCGGGACGGAGCCGTTCTTGGCGAGGCCGACAGCGCAGTAGCCGTACACCGACAGCAGGACGGCGAGGACGATGAGGGCCAGTTCGATGCCACGGCGCCGGGGCAGGCGTACCGAGGGAGCGGAGGTCTCCGCGGGGGCCACGGTGGTTCCGACCTTGGTCATGTCCGGAACTTACCCAAATAGGACGTGATGTCTCCTAGCGTGCGGGGATGTCAGCACCAGCGTGGCGCCGTTCCGATGGTCCGGATGTAACGGGCCGGGCCCCAGGCCCAGGTGCCGTCCGTGAGGAGGTACCACTGGCGGTTGCCCTGGACGCTCTGGCCGTTGGTCTTGCAGAAGATCGAGACGACCTCGCCCCGGTCGGCCCACCGGATGATCTGGCCGCCCCGGTTCGGCGCACTGCGCAACGCCAGCGAACTGGCCGTCACGACGCCTCTGGACAGACGGGGGTTGTGGTTCTGGTTCTGACCCTGGCCCTGGTTCTGCGTCTGGCCTTGGCCTTGGCCCTGGCCCTGGTTCTGGCCCTGGCCCTGGTTCTGGCCTTGGCCCTGGTTCTGCGTCTGGCCTTGGCCCTGGCCCTGGTTCTGGCCTTGGCCCTGGTTCTGCGTCTGGCCCTGGCCCTGGCCTTGGCCCTGGCCCTGCGGCTGGTCCTGGGTCTGGTTCTGTCCCCAGTCGTCGCGCGGGTCGTCCGGGTCGTCACCGGCGACGGCGGGCGTGGCGAGGGCGGCCACGGCGAGGGTGCCGGCGGCCACGGCTATGGAGAGACGGGAGCGCAGGGACATGGGGGGACCTCCGTGATGGGGGTGCAAACCTGACTATTCGCCACGTTAGGAGCCCCACACACAGGTCGCCTTTCACACTGAGCCATAGGAGAACCGGCCCAGGGCCGTCTACCGCAAGAACAACGTCGCGACCGCCCCGCCGTTCACCGCGTTGGAAAACGAGAGGCGCGCTCCCAGCACCTCCGCCTGCCCCACCGCGATGGTCAACCCCAGGCCGTGCCCCTTCGACCCGCCCTCGGTACGGAACCGCTGCGGCCCGTGCTCGATGAGATACGGCGGAAAGCCGTCCCCGTGGTCCCGAACGGTGACCACCGGCCCGTCCACCGTGAGAGACACCGGTCCCCTGCCGTGCCGGTGCGCGTTGGCCACCAGATTGCCCAGCACCCGCTCCAGCCGCCGCCGATCCGTCTCCACGGCGAGATCCCGCACGACGACGACCTCGGTGTCGGTACCGGACGCACGGACCACCCGCGCGGCCAACGCCCCCAAGGGCTCGGTGTCCAGCTCCAGGGTCTCCCGCCCGGTGTCCAGCCGGGAGATCTCCAGCAGATCCTCCGTCAGGGTCCGCAACGCCCCCACCCGATCCCGTACCAGTTCCGTGGGCCGCCCCGGCGGCAACAACTCGGCGGCCGCGTGCAGCCCGGTCAGAGGCGTCCGCAGCTCATGCGCCACATCCGCCGTGAACCGCTGCTCGCTCAGCAGCTTCCCCTGCAGGGACACCGCCATGGAGTCCAGCGCCACGGCCACCGCGGCCACCTCGTCCTGCGGCCGTGACGGATCCTTCGTACGGGGATCGTCGACCCGCGCGTCGAGGTCGCCCGCGCTGATCCGCCGGGCCACCCGAGCGGTCGTGTGCAGCCGCGTCGTCACCCTGGTGACCGCGAAGGCGCCCACCAGCAGCGTCGCCGTGATCGCCAGCGCCGACGACCACAGGATCGCCCGGTCCAGCCCCGCGATCGTCCGCGCGCCCTGCGAGTAGTCGACCTCCACGGCCAGCGCCCGGTCCCCGTCCACCGGCCCCGCCGCCCACATCACCGGGCGCCCGCGGTGCTCGCCGACCATCGTGCCGCGGTCCCCGGCCACCGCCAGCGTCCGCAGCGAGCCCGGCAGGTCCGGCGGATCCACGCCGGCGTCCCACATCAGCGTGTCCCCGGCCTCATACGCCTCGGTCGCGTCCTTCAGCCGGCTCAGCGCCAGCTCACGGGCCTCGCCGACGGTCTGGTTCGTCACCGAGACATGCACGAGGACTCCGAGCAGCGCGGCGAGGGCGCAGCACATCACGGTGATGAAGACGGCGGCCTTCACGGCCAGCGTGCCGGACCAGCGTGGCAGCGCGAGTCTCATCGCGAGCTCGCGGACGGGCCGGGCGCCGGGCTCTGCGCATCCCCGAGGGAACGGCTGCCGGTGCGCAGCATCTCGTCGTGGGTGAGGAGCATCGACTTCTGCTGCGGGTCCCAGGTCCACTGGAGCCGGTACTCGTATCCGGCCACCTCGGACGGCGAACGGATGATCACGGACCGACCGGCCAGCTCGACCCCGCTGACCGCGTCCTCCCAGTGCATGACCCGCACGAGCCGGTGCTTCTCGACGGTGTAGACGCGTACGGCGGTGACATTGCCGGGCAGCTGCCGAAAGCCCAGCGTCAGGTCTTTGCGCCCGTCACCGGTCAGGTCGCGGTAGTACGGCTGGAGGACCGGACACCTCTTCCCGGCCGCTCCCGTCTTCCCGCAGTCCGCCATCCGGCGGGCCGTCTCGACGTAGCCCGCGTTGGCGTAACTGCTGGAGTCCTCCTTGATCTCCGCGCGTACGAGCGCGACCGGGTCCACCTCGCGGATGTCGTCGCCGGGCACGGAGACGCCCGCCACGACCTGCGAGTCCACCTCGCCGATCTCGAACGCCGGGCTGGAGGCGGGCGTCAGCTGCGGCCACAGCCGGTCGGGGCTGATCGCGGTCGGTGTCGAGCCCGCGCCCACCAGGTCGCCCGCGTCGCCGCAGCCCGACGCGGCCGCGAGCAGCAGGGCGGCGACGGCGACGGCGCGGGTCGTACGGGGTGCGCGGCGGGCGGGTGGCACTGTGCTCCTGGGGTCGGGGCCGGGCCGTGCGTCGGAGGCGTATCTCGGAAGCGTGCGTCGGCCCGACCACCTTATTCGTGTGGAAGTCCTCTTTGCGTTCCGGCGGCCTCCGGGCCGCCCTACTCGGTCAGCTCCTCCAGCAGCCGGGCCGTCGGGAGGCCGGCCCGGAGGTACTCGACGAACAGTTCGTTGTGCAGCGCCCACGGCGAGCGCCGGCCGCGGATCAGCCGGATCGCCTCGTCGGCCGTATGCCCCCTGCGGACCAGGGCGTGTGCCACGACCAGGCCCGAGCGGTTGTAACCGTGGTAACAGCGGACGAGGACTTTGCGGCCCTCGTCCAGCGCGTCGCTCGCGGCCTGTGCCAGACGCATCACTCCCGCGAGCTGGGTCCCGTCCAGCGGGCCGTCCGGAATCGGCCACACATGGTGCTCGACGCCGGGATCGGGACCGTGGCCCGGAAGCCGCAGCAGCGTCTGCACGACCTCGAACTCGTCCCGTACGACGGCGAACTCCCGTTGTCCGGACAGGCCCTGGAACTCATGCCCACCCATCCACAGCCCGGGCACGATCTCGTCCCACGCTCTGTCCGGAGCCGGTACATCGGGTTGCTTCCTGCGGGTCCGCAACAGCGCCTCCCCAAGCCCCTGCGCCAAGCCCTGCAACTCACGGCAACTCACCCCAAAGGTATCCGGCTTCTTGCCTGCGCAGCACCCCGCCTGTTCCCATGGTCCATGGGGTGATGGTGCATGAGCGGACTGCGCGTCGTACCGACCTGGCGCCATGGTCAGGAGCGGCTGTACGTCTGCCTCACGGACGGCAGGAACATCGCCTGGTACGACCGTGAGGCGGCCCGGATCAATCTGCTGAGCGAGGACCGCAGGGAGGATGTGCTCGATGTCCTCGGGCCCTTCCTGACCGGCCCGGTGGCCGTGGGCCCGCCCCCGGTGCCGACGCCCGCCGAACTGGCCCGGCTCACCCTCCACCCGGACGACGACCTGGCGCCCAACCGGCCCGGCGAGGCCCTCCAGATCGCCCTGGACCGGGATCCCGGCTCCCCGCACCTGATCCGCCGCGACCCCCGTCGGCGCGCGCTGGAGGCGGAACAGACCGTGGGTGAGGCGCTGGACGGCCTCGACGGCATGGGCTGGCACACCCTGCACTCCGTCCCGCTGCCCGGCGGCGACCGTGTCCACCATCTGGTGATCGGTCCCGCCGGACTGTTCGCCGTGCACGCGCTGTACGCCCGCAGGCAGCGGGTCACGGTCGCCGACCCGATGGTCGCCTTCGGCCGCCGCGACCCACAGCCGCTGCTGCGCCGTGTCCGCGCCGACGCCGACCGGGCCTCCTACGCCCTGACGGCCGAGGTCCACCCGGTCCTCGCCCTCGTCGGCCCCGCGGCCGTGACGGTCACCCTCCCGCCCCGCGGGGTCCGCGTCCTCGCGGCCACGGACCTCGAAGGCCTCGCCCGCCTCGGCGGGGTGCTCAAACCGGCGGACGTGGAGGCCCTGCACGCGATGGCACGGGACCGGCACACCTGGACGAAGGTCTAGCGCAGGGTCCCGAAGTAGTGGGCCATGGCCCAGGCGCCGATACGGCCACCGGTCCTGACTGCCACCACGTCACTGCTGCGGAAGTGGACCCCGACCCACACCCGGGCGTCGACCACGTCCCGGTTGTACGCCGCCGCGTCGGCGTACGTCCGGGTCGTGCCGGTCACCGCGGACGAGATCCGGAAGTCGACGTGCCCGCCGGTGAGGCGGTTCAGGACGCTCATCACGGCACCGTCGTTGATGTTGTGCCCGCTGACCCAGTCCGGGTACGGAGGGGTGTCGAGCAGCGGCTGCCAGGACGGGTCGGGCGTGGTGGCGGGGTTGCCGTCACTGTCCGCGAGCCGGATCGCCGTGATCGGACGCCACTGGCCGTACGTCAGCTTGGCGTTCCACGCTGTGATGGCCGCATCGGCCGTCGCCGTGCCGGTCGCGGCGAACAGCCGTGCCGCGTCGACGAGATCGAGTCCGTGCCGTGCGACGTAGCCGCGGTACGCGGCCTGGAACTGCACCGGCAGCACGTCGGAGAAGAACCGCGCGGTCTCGGTCTGCGCCGGGGTCCGGCGGACGCTGTTCTTCGCTCCGATCGCCTTCACCTCGGCGAAGTCCCGGGTGTAGGTCTTCGACGCGAGGGCCGGCGGCGGCCCCGGCAGGAACCGGTCCGGCGAGTCGAGCAGCATCGGGCGCACCTTGCCGAGCCAGGGGACGGCGAAGGGCGCGTTCGCCGGCGGGGTGGGCCGCCAGACGCCGGGGGCGGGCGGCTTGTCGTACGTCACCCGGGCGTCGCGGCCGTCGTTCTCGCGCAGCCGCACGATCCGCGCGGCGGCGCGCTCCCCGAAGCGGACGCCCTGCTTCTCGGCCCTGCCGTCGGGGACCCTCGCCAGGGACGCGGTGTAGGCGGCGTCGAGGCGGGCCTGCGAGGCCGGGAAGTAGGTCAGCAGAACGCGGTGGGCGGCCGCTGCGGCGGCGGCCTCCGAGGAGGCATGACGAGGGCCGCGTTCATGCCACTTGTACGGGGTGTACCGGCCCTCGATGCCGACGACCGCGTTGTAGACGGCGGCGTCGACGAAGCCGTAGTAGAGGAACTGCTCCGCGGCCGGTTTCTTGGCGTCGGTGTGGACGGTGGCGACGGCGGTCTCGCTCCAGTCGAGGATCACCTGGGCGCCGGTCCGCTGCTGCGGGGCGGCCGTGGCGGCGGTCCAGGGTGTGGTGCCGAGGGCGAGGGCGACGAGGCCGGCGAGGAGCCCTAAGGCATGCTGTGTCGCTTTCGTGGTCATGGGGTGGTCCCCCTTCGGGCGGTTGTGTTGAGCCCAAGGGTGGCCCCATGCCCGGGCGGACTCAGGAGTTCCGCGATGTGGTCAGCCCGCTGAACCGGAGGACGTGCAGCCACTTGCCTGCGAGCCTCGGCACCTCGAACGGGCGTCCTCAGGGCAACGCTGTCGCCCGCTCGCCGTCGAGGAGCGGGGCCAGCAGATCGCCGTAGTCCTGGATGCGCGGGCCCATGTCCGGTGCCTCGAAGAACAGCCGGGCCGGTGTGCCGCACTCCTCGACCTCCGTCCAGGTCACCGGTGCCGACACCAGGGGCCGGGTCCGGGCCCGCAGGGTGTAGGGCGTGGCGGTGGTCTTGCGGGCGGCGTTCTGGCTCCAGTCGACGAAGACCTTGCCGGGGCGCAGATTGCGGGTCATCCGGTGCAGGGCCAGCCGGGGCATCGCCCGCTCCGCCTCCACGGCGAGCTGCTTGGCGTACTCCGACACCTGGTCGGACGACGCCCCCCGGACCGCCGCCAGCAGATGCAGCCCCTTCGAGCCGGCGGTCTTCGGGTACGCCTCGATACCGTCCGCCGCCAGCCGCTCCCTGAGCCAGAGGGCGACCTCGCAGCACTCGACGATCGTCGCGGGTGACCCCGGATCGAGGTCGAGGACCAGGCGGTCGGCCTCGTCGGGGGTGCTGATCGGCCACTGGTGGGTGTGGAACTCGGTGACCAGGTTGGCGGCCCACATCAGGCTCGCGAGGTCCTGCACGAGCACCATCCGGGCCGGCCCCTCCGAGCGGGGCACCTCCGCGGTGGTGACCCAGTCGGGCGTACCCGGCGGAACGTTCTTGGCGAAGAACACCTGCCCCTCGGGGCCGTCCGGATAGCGCAGGAAGGAGACCGGACGGTCACGCAGATGGGGGAGCAGCACCTCGGCCGTCGTGGCGTAGTAGTGCAGTACCTCGCCCTTGGTGAAGCCGGTGGCCGGATACAGCACCTTCTCCAGGTTGCTGAGCGCGAGCCGTCGCCCCTCCACCTCTGTGATCGGCGTCATACGATGAGAATCTCACGCATACCTGATGAAACGGTGTAATACCCCAGAAAGGGTGCTGCTGGTGAGATCCATTTGGAACGGCGCCATCTCGTTCGGCCTGGTCAGCATTCCGATCAAGCTGGTGAACGCCACCGAGAGCCACTCGATCTCGTTCCGCCAGATCCACACCGAGGACGGCGGCCGCGTCCGCTACCGCAAGGTCTGCGAACTGGAGGACCGGGAGATCAGCCAGGCGGAGATCGGCAAGGGGTACGAGGACGCCGACGGCACCATCATCCCGATCACCGACGAGGACCTGGCCCATCTGCCGCTCCCGACGACGAAGACGATCGAGATCGTGGCCTTCGTGCCGGGCGACCGGATCGACCCGCTCCAGATGGATGCCGCGTACTACCTCCAGGCGGGCGGCGCCCCCGCCGCCAAGCCGTACACCCTGCTCAGAGAGGCGCTCAAGCGCAGCAACAAGGTGGCCATCGCCAAGTTCGCGCTGCGGGGGCGGGAACGGCTCGGGATGCTGCGGGTGGTGGAGGACGCCATCGCGCTGCACGGGCTGCTGTGGCCGGATGAGGTCCGCGCGCCCGAGGGACTCGCCCCCGACACCAAGGTCACCGTCAGCGACAAGGAACTCGACCTCGCCGACGCCCTGATGGACACCCTCGGCGAGATCGACCTCGACGAACTCCACGACGAGTACCGCGAGGCACTGGAGGAGGTCGTCGCCGCGAAGGCCGCGGGCGAGGCACCTCCGGAGGCACCCGAGCGGGCCAAGGGCGGCAAGGTCCTCGACCTCATGGCCGCACTGGAGAAAAGCGTCCGGGACGCGAAGGAGTCCCGGGGCGAGGAGCCGGGGGAGGTCACGCGGCTGCAGCAGCGCAAGTCGGCGCGGGCGGCGCCGAAGCAGACGGGCGGCAAGAAGTCCACGTCCGCCACGAAGAAGACGGCCGCCAAGAAGACGACGGCGAAGTCGTCACAGGGAACGAAGAAGACCGCGTCGGCGAAGAAGGCGACGAGTGCGAAGAAGACGGCGGCCAAGAAGACGACCGCCCGCAAACGGACCGCGTGACCTGCGCACTGCCGTCGGCACCGCGCAGGTCGCGTCAGTCTGTCGGCGAGGTCAGTCGACGGCCTTCGCGGACTCGATGATCACCGGCTGCGTGGGCACGTCACCGTGACCGCGGCTGCTGCCGGTGCGCACGCCCTTGATCTGGTCGACGACGTCCTGGCCCTCGACGACCTTGCCGAACACGGTGTAACCCCACCCGTTCGGGCTCTTGGCCGTGAAGTTGAGGAACTCGTTGTCCGAGACGTTGACGAAGAACTGCGCGGTCGCCGAGTGCGGGTCGCTGGTGCGCGCCATCGCCACGGTGTACGCCGTGTTCTTCAGACCGTTGTCGGCCTCGTTCGGGACCGGCGCGAGCGTGGGCTTCTGCACCATGTCCGGGGTGAAGCCACCGCCCTGGACCATGAAGCCGTTGATCACCCGGTGGAAGATCGTGCCGTCGTAGTGCCCGTTGCCGACGTACTTCAGGAAGTTCTCGACGGTCTTGGGGGCCTCGGCGTCGGCGAGCTCGAGGACGATACGGCCGAAATTAGTGGTCAGCTCGACCCTGGACATGGGAATCGTCCCTTTCTGGTGGGGCATGACCGAAGCATCTTGTCACACGGCTGCCCAGGCCCGACGGCCCCACGGCCTGGCGGCCCCGCGGCAGAGGCGACGTCAGGGGGCGTCACCGGGCGCGTTCCCGGTCATGCCCCCCGATGGCGTCGGAACGGCCGACGGTTCAGAGGGGGCGGCCGACGGCGACGCCGGGCCCGTGGTGGTGGGCGGGGGACTGCTCACCGGGGCCAGCGGCACCGAGGAGCGGCCCGGGTCCTCGCCGGGCAGGGCGGCCACGGCCCCGGCCGTGAGGACGGCGGCCACCAGCACTCCCACGGCGCCCGAGACCGCCGTACGACGGCGTCGGATCCGTCGGCCGCCGGCGACGGCCGCGTCAGTGACGCTGGGCAGGGCCGGCTCCCGCGAGCCGTCGAGGATGGCCTCGAAGGCGCCCCGCACGCGGCCGCCCTCCCCGTACTCGTCCGAGTCGTACATCTGCCGCCTCACCTCCCGCTCGTCTCGCCCGCGAGACCCTCGACGAGCCCGCGCAGCCGGACGAGCCCGCGGGCGCTCTGGCTCTTGACCGTGCCCGGGGTCACGCGCAGTGCCTCGGCGGTCTGCTCCACGCTCCAGTCCTCCCAGAACCGCAGTACCAGGACCGCCCGGTAGCGGGGCGGCAGTTCCATCAGCGCGGCCTGCATCACCAGCCGCAGCTCGGGCGTGACCGGCGGCTCGGCGGACACCGGTTCCGGCAGCTCCTCCGTCGGCTCCTCCCGCCAACTCCGTTTGCGGTACTGGTCGATGAAGACGCGGGTGAGGATCGTACGGGCGTAGGCCTCGACGTTGCCGTCGCGGCGGACCCGGCCCCAGGAGGCGTACAGCTTCATCAGCGTCGTCTGGGTGAGGTCCTGGGCCTGGTGCCAGTCCCCGCACAGCAGATACGCGCTGCGCCTGAGCTGCCCCTGCCGGGCCTCGGCGAACTCCCGGAACTCCCGCTCCCGGACTGCTTCCCGCACCCGCCGCCCCTCCGCCGCACCGATCACGCCTGTCCTTACAGAGGTACGGCGAGGGGGCTCTGCGAGGTTGCACGCGGCGGCCGGAAACTTTTCTTCCGTGGGCGTGCAACCCGCCCCGGCCGGTGCCCCGTACTCCTCTCACGCAATCGACCCGACGACAGAGGAGCAGCTTTGACGAACCGTCATGGCATCCGACCCACCCGCCGCCTGCTGATCGGCGTCCTCGCGGGAAGCGCCGTGGCCGTGGCGGGCTGGGCGGCCGTCGCCGGCGCCGCGACCGGCACCGCCACGCCGAAGCCGGCGCCGGCCTCGGCGTCCGAGGCGCCCACGGTGGCGCCTTCGGCCGTCCCGTCGCCCGTGCCTTCCCCCGTGCCGTCGGAGCGGCCTTCCCGGCCGAGCCCGGTGCCGTCCGCTGTGCCTTCCGAGCCGGGGACCGCGCCGAGCCCGGTGCCGACGGTCGAGCCGGACCAGCGCCCCTCGGCCGTCCCGAGCCCCGCCCCGGCGGAGCCGACCACCGTACCGAGCCCGGTGCCGTCGGTCCCCACGAGGCCGTCGAAGTAGGGCCGGTACGGACGACGGGACGGCGTTCCGAGCAGCCGTCCCGTCGTACGGCCAAGTCGTCCGAGACCCACTGCGCGGTCACGGTGGAGGGGGTGGTGAGGTGATCGGGTGTTGGCGAGCGGTGGTGGTGCCGTGTCGTCGTGGGGCCGAGTGCTCCGGTGGGCGCCCGGTTTGGGCCGTGTGCTGTGGGAAGGCCCACTGCGCGGTCACGGTGGAGGGGGCGGTGAGGGTGGCCGAGCGCGGGGCGAGCGGTGGTGGTGCCGTGTCGTCGTGGGGCCGAGTGCTCTCCGGTGGGCGCCCGGGTTGGGCCGCATGCTGCCGGAACACGCACTGCGCAGTCACGGTGGAGGAGGCGGTGAGGGTGACCGGGCGCGCGACGAGCGGTCGTGGCGCCGTTGCGTCGTACGGCCGACTCGCCTCAGGAGCGTTCTGGTTGGGCCGTGTGCTGTCGGAAGGCCCACCGCATGTCCGGTTCGACCAGGCACCGCAGGGCGCGTCGGACCGGTGGGGTGCACAGGGCGGTCACGACGGAGGCGGCGACGAGGGCGACCGCGGCCGCGCCGACCGGTTCGTGGACCCAGTCGGGCCCGTACCAGCCCCAGAACCGGGCGCCCTGGACGAGGAAGCCGTGCAGCAGATAGCCGTAGAGCGTGCCCGCGCCCAGCACCGTGAACCAGGTCCGCCGCCCGGGCACCAGGGCGAGGAAGCACCCGACCAGGACCAGCGAGCACCCGAAGGTGACCAGCGTCATCACCGGTCCCGACCAGGCGGGCGCACCCAGCTCCTGGGCGCTGTCCCGGTGGTAGAACCAGGCCCCGCTCATCCGCGGCACGGCCCAGTAGGCCAGCGTGAGCGCGACCGCGAACACCGGCAGGGCCGCCAGCCGTACGGCCCGCCGACGGACCAGACGGAAGTGCTCCGGCTTCAGGCACAGACCCAGCACGAAGTACGGCAGGAACTGCAGGACGCGCTGCAGATCGAGATCGTCGCCGATGGAGGGAGTGAGGGTGGCCAGCATCGCCACGGCGAGGGCGAGTGGCACCGGATGACGCACCCGCTGCCACAGGGGCGTGGTCAGCCGCCAGACGAACAGCGCCACCAGGAACCACGTCAGATACAGCGGATCCAGCAGACTCACCGGCCGGTCCGGCACCTGGTCGGTCCACCGGGTGAAGAACGTGTACGCCGTCTCGAACACGACGTACGGCACGACCAACCCGGTCACCAGCCTCCGCAGCCGCTGCGGACCGGCGTCGAAGTTCCGCGAGAAGTACCCGGAGACGACGATGAACGCGGGCATGTGAAAGGCGTACACGAGCAGGTACAGCGCCGAGACACCCCGGCTCCCGTCCCGCAACGGCTCCCACGCGTGACCCACCGCGACCAGCACGATCGCCAGATACTTGGCGTTGTCGAAGTAGGCGTCGCGCTCCGCGGGACGCTGTGCTGCGAGTCTTTCCCGAGGGGCGACTGTGACAAGTTGCTCGTGCATCCCGGGCGCCTCACCAATCCGGGGCGACCCAAACCCCGTACCTGAGTGCTAGCTGTGCCTCGTAGATGCGCGCGGGAACCGAGGGCATTGGCGTTGACCATGGCGCTGTCCAGGACGAGTGGGGATGGCTCACGGCAGGGGCGTGCCGCCGGTCGCGTTGAGGATCTCAGCGGTGACGAAGCTCGCTTCCTGAGAGGCCAGGTAGACATACGCCGGGGCCAGCTCGGCGGGCTGGGCCGGGCGGCCCAGCGGACTCTGCTTGCCGAACTCCACGGTGTCGGGCAGCGTCGCGGGGATCAGCGGCGTCCACACCGGGCCCGGCGCGACCGCGTTGACGCGGATGCCGCGCTCCGCGAGCATCTGGGCCAGCCCCTGGGTGAAGGTCACGATCGCTCCCTTCGTCATCGCGTAGTCCAGCAGGTGCGGACTGGGCTTGTACGCCTGCACGGACGTGGAGTTGATGACGCTGCCGCCCTCCGGGATGTGCGGCACGGCGAACTTGGTCAGCCAGAACATCCCGTAGAGGTTGGTGCGCATGACCCGGTCGAACTGCTCGGTCGTGATGGCTTCGATGCCGTCCGGCTGCGACATCTGGAACGCCGCGTTGTTCACCAGTACGTCGATGCGTCCGAACTCGGAAACCGCGCGCTCTGTCAGCGCCCGGCAATTGTCCTCGTCACGGATGTCGCAGGAGACGGCGACCGCCTTGCGGCCGGCGTCCTCGACGAGGCGTGACGTCTCGCGCGCCTCGTCCGCCTCCGCCTCCAGATGGGTGAACAGCACGTCGGCGCCTTCCCGGGCGAAGGCCAGCGCCACCGCCCGCCCGATGCCGGAGTCCCCGCCCGTGATGACGGTCTTGCGGCCCTCCAGCCGGCCCGTGCCGCGGTAGGACTCCTCGCCGTGGTCGGGCGGCGGGTCCATCGGCCCGGTCCAGCCCGGGTGCGGCTGGTCCTGCGCCGGAAACTCCGGGCGCGGGTGCTGCGTCGCCGGGTCCTGCTGGGTGTGCTGGTGCTCGGTCACGGCGGCCTCCTCAACGCCGACGGGTTCGGACGGACCAGCGAGTTCCCGCCCTGCATCACCCGAAAAGCCTGGGTACTCCTCCTCGGCCACCGGAGTGAAGTGGCGGACCGGCGTGAGGTCGTCGCTACGCCCGTGGCAGGTATCTGGAAACGACAAGGAGTGGAGACCCATGGCACACGGCGGAAACGTCATCCAGGAACTGACTACGGACCACCGCGAGGTGGACGACCTCTTCGCGCAGATCGAAGCGCTGCCGGGAACCGACCAGAAGCGACGTGAACTGGCGGACCGGCTCACCATGGAACTGATTCGGCACTCGGTGGCCGAGGAGGAGTACCTGTACCCGGCGGTGCGCCGGTACGTCGACGGGGGAGACGACCTCGCCGACAAGGAGATCGACGACCACGGTGAAGTCGAGCGCATGCTCAAGGAGCTCGAAGGCTGCCGGCCTGGGGACGGGAATTTCGACACGCTGATCCTGCGTCTGAAGAACTCCGTCACGGCGCATGTCAGCGACGAGGAGAACCGGCTCTTCCCGTTGCTGGCCGACGTCTGTTCCGCCGACGCCCTGGAGGAACTGGGCGAGAAGGTCCGCTCGGCCAAGCAGCACGCTCCCACCCGCCCGCACCCGTCCGCGCCGGACACCCCACCCGCGAACAAACTCCTCGCGCCCGGTACCGGCATGGTCGACCGCCTGCGCGACATGCTCACCGGCCGCGGAAAGCAGGACTGACACACTGACAGGGCCGACAGGGACCGGACCTTGTCCGTCCCGTCGACGACGCCCGCGAGCCACTCGGCCTGCTGCGCTTGCGAGCGACCGGTCAGCCATCGCGCGCGGGCTGCTCACCGAGACCGGCGTCCGCCGCGTCAACGGTCGCGTCGACGAACCTCCCGGCCCGTTCGACGTGTGGGTCGTGTGCCCGCACGGCCCCGACGACGGCTGCTCCTGCCGCAAGCCCGCACCGCGCCCGCCGACCACCTCGTTGTCGGCGACGTCGGCGCCGATGGATCAACGAACCTGAGCGCAAGCCATACCGCCGCTTCCAGTTCGGGGCACGCTCGGCAAACGCGTCACGCGTCAACAGACCGGTGAACGCCGGCGTGCCTGTGGCTGAGGTAGCCCGTCGGGTCGGCAACTCGCCCGAGGTAATTCACCGCGTCTACGAAGGTTGTATCTACGGTCAGGAGGAGGCCATGAACAGGAAAATTGATATAGAACTAGACTGGCCGAACTAGATGGATTAGCAATATGACGGCGCTTGCATAAGGCGCGGCCAGTCGCGGAACGAGCAGCCACTCACTTCAGAAAAGTCTTTGTGCGAGTTTCGCGAGAGGCGGCCCTTCGGATGTAGCGAGTAGCCTGCGTAGGTCGTCGCAGGCATCGCCATGGATCCCTTCCTCGATGCCAAGGCCCCTAAGAGCCTTGGCCCAATCCACATCATCGGCTGTGTTCGGTGCGAGTAGTGCTAGGCCCGCCTGCCCATCGACACGGGAGCACAGAGCGGCTTGCAGTGCGGGCCAGCGGGCAATAATTTCGGCGAGCGTGATGAGGTGCATCGCGTCGTCAGCAGAAAGCGTTTTTGTAGCACTCTCTTTATAAGCGAGAACTCTCAGATAGAACTGCCAGACGGTTAGAAGTCTTTTGGCTTCTCGAATGGATACATGTCGCTGTGCCGACAGTCTTTCTTGAAGACGATCTCTAACGGCGCGATGCTTCTCCAGGATGAGTACTTGCTTTTCTACCTCTGGAGTCAGTGCTGATTCTTCAGGGATGTTGAATGTCTTAGGAATTCGGCCAGTACTGATGGAGGAGGGAGCCGTACTAGCTGGCGGAGGGGTAGAGCGATCGGCCCCTTCCTTATCGTCGACCGGTCCGAGCAAGTTATTCACAGCAATTGTGAGACTCTGATGTTTGATGGGGGGCAATGCAATCGGAAGTTGGATTAGTTTCCTAAGAAACGTCCAGCCCCAGGATGGATCTTGATGACCAGCCTGTCCTCGTACTGATCCGAAGTCGGCGTAAGCGCGGTCAAGGTGACTTGCCACGACTGAGGAGTCCAGACCTAGCACAAATCGGCAAGGGGGAGCGCTCGGTTCTGCACCACGTTGCTGAGAGTGGAGCGCTCCGGATAGGAAAAGATTGATCGCTTCGAAAACCTCTGCCGTTGCTCGCGCTGAGCAGCGGTCAAGATCGTCGATAAAAATGATTATTTCCTGTCCGCTGGAATAGATCGTGTCCAATAGATCCCGAATATCGTGCTGTACCAGGTATAGATAGCCGGAGCGGGCGTTGTAGTAGGGGTCGCGCAAAGCGCTATCTGCCCCACCGTCTGCGTTTGTGGCAAAGGCCCCACTCAGGACCGGCCCGTCTAAGACTTCTCCTGGAAGAAAGGACCGCGCTCGACCCCATAGGAATCTACTTACGGTATGCAGGAGACCCAAGCTCAGGAGGACCAAAGGTAGCGCGATGGCGAAGAGTGCGGCGTTTACAGTGTGACCTTCCCAATTGTATTTTGCGTCCGCCTTTGCCAATTGTGCTACGACTGGGACCACGAGAGCGAAAACGGCTACTCGTAGTAGAGGGGAGAGGAGGCGCCTAGCTGCAGTGCGCCGCAACTGGTGTCGGTCGAGACGTGCCGCATTGCGTTGTAGCCAATAGGTTTCACGCGCTCGTCCGTCCACGCCCTGAGCGGTGCGCGAAGCTTCTACAATCTCGCGGGAAAGGCCGGCCCAGATTTGATCGCTCGTCTGATAAGACCACGGATTGAAGCGGACAGTCACGGCCTTTCGGGCTGCCGGACGAATTTGATTATTTTTGTGATGAGTCGACTTGGCGTTGCCTTTCCCCATCGGGCTGAGTTGGCGATGAGTTCGCAGCGCCCAAATTGCTGTACGTACAGGAAGGAATCTGCGATGCGACCACGGTGCCCTTTTCTTCTTTGCTGTCTTACGTTTCAACCAATGGCGCTCCACTGGGAGAATCGAAGCGTCATGTTGGCGGGCAAGTACCTCTTCCTCGATGAGTTGCATCATCGTGGACTTCCCTGACCCCCACGGGCCCTCGATGGCTACCACCGATGGGCCGGTTTCGTCTTCGCCAACGCTTCTGATTACCTCGTCGCTGACGTCGATAGGGGCGAGCAAGTCGGCAACTGCGTTTATCAGCGCAATCCGGTCTAGCGAGTCTCGGCTAGCGGGTCGGTCGGAGAATCCTCGGAAGTGAACTGCTCCCCTTTCCGGCACATTTGCATTGGGCACACCAGCCAGGATCAGGGCCCGTTCAGTAAGCTCACGATCGAAGCGTGACATGAGATCTGCGGAAAGATCGAGGGCGACATAACGTTGCAGGTCGGGATGCTTGGTAATTTGTTGATCAAGCCAATTGGCGCCATGGAATTCGCCAATGAAGGGGTATCTACCTCGAAGTTTGTCGAACCACTGGTAATCTCCCGGGCCGAGATCTGCGGCGCAGACTAGGTTCCACCGGTCCGGCGGATTCTCCTCAACGCTCCGGAGCGTCTCGCGGATCTGTGTACGACGGGAAGCAGTCATGGGTCCGGCGAAAGATTTGATCTCAAATGCGATGTACTCGCCGGTCTCCGTCACCTCGAATACGTCGCCCCGCGAGGGGTGGCTTGACAGGAGATTCTCGGGTACCTCCGCGCGTGGGTTGAGTCTAAGGAGGAGCAAGGCGACCAAGGTATGGAACTGCTGGTAGTTGGCTGCGAGTCCGTTCCAAGAGATGTTCACTGGCCAACGGTACGATCAGGCTGGAGGGTCCGTACGGCTTTGCCGGCACCTGCACTGCTGCGGGCGGGCGTGGGAACAGGAGCTCCGTGCGATCGAGCGGTGTACTCCGCGGTGGCGGGATAGCAGTGCGTGCCCCAACGCTGCGGTCGGCAGTGCGTCGTCGCTGAACTCCTGGACCGCAGGCGGCTGAACCTACGCTCGATGTGCTTCGCCCGGGTAGCCCTCGCTGCTGCGGCCTTCCGGTGCTGCTGGCGGTGTCCCCGAATCTGCGAGTGTCTATCGCAGGTCTATCGCGATCGGCGCGCAACAACGACAAAGAGCGGGACCCAGTGAGACTGGTTCCCGCTCTTCATACTTGGCATCTGCGCTGGTCAACCGCATCATCGTGCTGGTTGAAGCGAAGTGCCCCCGGCAGGATTCGAACCTGCGCACACGGCTCCGGAGGCCGTTGCTCTATCCCCTGAGCTACGGGGGCGTGTCGGCGCGGAGTTGGTGGCTCGCGGCGACGGGTAGAACACTACCAGCTCGCTCGGGGTGATCAGGAACGGGTTTCGTGGCGGGGTCCCGGTGTGGGTTCCCGGGCGGGGTGGAAGTGGGGAAAACCCGGACGCGGTGGCCGGTCCGCACCTACTCTCGAGTTGTGCCAGGCGCGTCGGGTCGGGTGCTTGTTGTGGACGACAACAAGGTCATCCGGCAGTTGATCAGGGTCAATCTCGAGCTGGAGGGTCTCGAGGTCGTGACCGCGGCCGATGGTGTCGAGTGTCTGGATGTCGTTCATCAGGTGCGGCCCGATGTCGTGACCCTCGATGTGGTCATGCCCAGGCTGGACGGGCTGCGGACCGCCGCGCGGCTGCGTTCCGATCCCCGGACGGCTCACCTTCCCCTCGCCATCGTCAGTGCCTGTACGCAGCACGAGGTCGACAGCGGTCTCGACGCCGGCGTCGACGCCTTCCTCGCCAAGCCCTTCGAGCCCGCCGAACTCGTACGACTCGTACGGCAGTTGATGGAGCAGAGCACGCAAGGGCGGGTGCCCGGTGCCGGTGCCGGTGCCGGTGCCGAGGACGGTCGTCTGGTCGGGGGCGTCCTCGGCGGCGGAGAGGCCGAACGGGCCGGTCGCTCCGGCGGCTGATCACCGGGACAGCGGTTCCCAGTGACGCCGAGTGACGGCGACGTCCGCAGGCGCGTAGGGCGGGCATCCACCCTCACCCCCGGCGACCGTCCACATCCCGGACCCCCGCCCAAACCCGCTCGCCCTCCCACCCCCCTCCTCCCATACGCTTGTCCCGTGACCCCCGTCGAGCTCTCCCGTACCGTGCTGCGCGCGGTGCGTCGTGCTGTCGACGACGGGGAACTGGACGTAACCGTGCCGGGGCAGACGAGCGTCACGCCGCCGGGGCCCGGTGGCTGTGGTGACTACGCCACCAACGTCGCCCTCCAGCTCGCCCGGCCCGCCGGGCAGCCGCCGCTTCGGGTCGCCGAGATCCTCCGGGAGCGCCTCGTCCGGACGGACGGCATCAGCGAGGTCGTCGTCACCGGACCCGGGTTCCTCAACATCAGCCTGCGGGGGACCGAGACCGCCCTCGTGCGGGAGATCCTGCGGTGCGGTCACCGGTACGGTCACGCCGACCGGCCCACGGGCCGGCTCGTGCAGCTGCACGCCCCCTATGAGGTCCGCGCCGTCGTCGTCATGGACGCCGTCGCCCGCATCCTCCGCTCCCAGGGCGCCCTCGTCCGCACCAGCTGTGCCGGCAGGCCTGCGCCCGAGTGGGCCGCCATCCTCGGCGTCGACATCGACGCATACGGCACCCCCGACGCCCCCGCTCCCCTCGACGTCAACGTGCGCCCCGTACCGGCGACCCTCGACGCCCCCGCTGCCCTTGACGTCAACGTGCGCCCCGTAATCGACGCATACGGCACCCCCGCCGATCCCACCCCCCTCGACGTCAACGTGCGCCCCGTACCGGCGGCCCCCGCCGATCCCACCCCCCTCGGCCGGGACGCCGCCCGCTGGGCCCTTCTCCACCCCGCCCTCCACGACCGGCCCCGCATCACCGCCGACCACCTGGTCCAGCGCGAGAGCAACCCTCTCTTCCGTGTCCGTTACGCCCACGCCCGCACCCGGGCGCTCACCCGCAACGCCGCCGACCTGGGCTTCCACGCCGAGCCCGGGGACGCAGACCTACGGGGCACACAGGCAGCCGTACAGGAAACCGTCGTACAGGACACACCGGACACGACCGTCCTGAGGCACGCCCTCGCCGATCACCCCCGCATCCTCCAGGCAGCCGCCGCGCACCACGCCCCCGACCGCCTGGCCCGGCACCTCGTCACCGTCGCCGATGCCGTTCTCCCTTTTCTCGCCGCCGTCCTTCCTCGTGGTGCGGAGAAACCCTCGGCCGCCCACCGTGCCCGGCTCGCGCTCGCCGAAGCCGCCGGGGCGGTGCTGGCCGGTGGCCTGTCCCTGCTTGGCATCGACGCACCCGAACACCTCTAGAGAGCCAGTCAAGAAGATGAGCCGTTCAGCACATCCCGCCGGGCCCCGGCACGCCGACGTCCTTCCCGAGGGCCACTACTCCGCCCCGCCCGCCGACCTCAACACCCTCGACCCCAAGGTCTGGGCCCAGACGGTCGACCGTGACGAGGACGGTGTCGTCACCGTCGGCGGCATCGACGTCAAGACCCTCGCCGAGGAGCACGGGACCCCCGCCTACGTCGTCGACGAGGCCGACTTCCGGGCCCGGGCGCGGGCGTGGCGCAGTGCCTTCGGAACCGATGCCGACGTCTTCTACGCCGGCAAGGCGTTCCTCTCCCGGGCCGTCGTGCGCTGGCTGCACGAAGAGGGGCTCAACCTCGACGTCTGCTCCGGCGGCGAGCTCGCCACCGCCCTCTCCGCAGGAATGCCCGCCGACCGCATCGCCTTCCACGGCAACAACAAGTCCAGGGAAGAGATCACCAGGGCCATCGAGAACGGCGTCGGACGCATCGTCCTCGACTCCTTCCAGGAGATCGTCCGCGTCGCCCACATCGCCCAGAGCCTGGGGAAGCGCCAAAGGGTCCAGATCCGTGTCACCGTCGGCGTCGAGGCCCACACCCACGAGTTCATCGCCACCGCCCACGAGGACCAGAAGTTCGGCATTCCGCTGGCCGGCGGACAGGCCGCCGAGGCAGTGCGGCGGGCGCTGAAGCTCGACGGTCTCGAGCTCATCGGGATCCACTCCCACATCGGGTCGCAGATCTTCGACATGTCCGGCTTCGAGGTCGCGGCCCATCGGGTGGTCGGGCTGCTCAAGGACGTCCGTGACGAGCACGGTGTCGAGCTTCCGGAGATCGACCTCGGTGGTGGCCTCGGCATCGCCTACACCAGCGACGACGACCCCCGCGAGCCGCACGAGATCGCCAAGGCGCTGACCGAGATCGTCACGAGGGAGTGCGAGGCCGCCAGGCTGCGGACCCCGAGGATCTCCGTCGAGCCCGGGCGCGCCATCGTCGGCCCCACCGCCTTCACGCTCTACGAGGTCGGCACCATCAAGCCCCTCGACGGGCTGCGCACCTACGTCTCCGTCGACGGCGGCATGTCCGACAACATCCGCACCGCGCTGTACGACGCCGAGTACACCGTCGCCCTCGTGTCCAGGACCAGTGACGCCGAGCCCATGCTCGCCCGCGTCGTCGGCAAGCACTGCGAGAGCGGGGACATCGTGGTCAAGGACGCGTTCCTGCCGGCCGACCTGGCACCGGGTGACCTCATCGCCGTACCGGCGACGGGCGCCTACTGCCGTTCCATGGCGAGCAATTACAACCACGTGCTGCGTCCGCCGGTCGTCTCCGTGCACGAGGGCGAGTCCCGGGTCATCGTCCGCCGTGAGACGGAGGAGGATCTTCTGCGGCTCGACGTCGGATGACCGGAAAGCAGAGAAGGAAAGCGGCGAAGGAAAAGCGGAGAAGGAAGATCTACGGTCTTCGGCCCCCGTGCAAATGAAATAGATGTCTCATAATCCGGACGAGGGGCAGAAACTCCCGTCCGGTGAGTGAGACTGGTCCCACCGTAGACGGTATGAGGAAACGAGGTCGGATGATGCGTACGCGTCCGCTGAAGGTGGCGCTGCTGGGCTGTGGAGTGGTCGGCTCAGAAGTGGCGCGCATCATGACGACGCACGCCGACGACCTCGCCGCCCGGATCGGGGCCCCCGTCGAGCTCGCGGGGGTCGCGGTACGGCGGCCCTCCAAGCTCCGTGAGGGCATCCCGCAGGAACTTGTCACCACCGACGCCACCGCCCTCGTCAAACGCGGGGACATCGACGTCGTGGTCGAGGTCATCGGCGGCATCGAGCCCGCCCGCACCCTCATCACCACCGCCTTCGAGCACGGCGCCTCCGTCGTCTCCGCCAACAAGGCGCTCCTCGCCCAGGACGGCGCCGCCCTCCACGCGGCGGCCGGACAGCACGGCAAGGACCTCTATTACGAGGCCGCCGTCGCCGGTGCCATCCCGCTGATCCGTCCGCTGCGCGAGTCCCTCGCAGGCGACAAGGTGAACCGGGTGCTCGGCATCGTCAACGGGACGACCAACTTCATCCTCGACAAGATGGACTCGACGGGCGCCGGCTATCAGGAGGCCCTCGACGAGGCCACGGCGCTCGGGTACGCGGAAGCCGACCCGACCGCCGACGTCGAGGGGTTCGACGCCGCCGCCAAGGCCGCCATCCTCGCCGGGATCGCCTTCCACACGCGCGTGCGTCTCGACGACGTCTACCGCGAGGGCATGACCGAGGTCACCGCGGCCGACTTCGCCTCCGCGAGGAACATGGGCTGCACCATCAAGCTGCTCGCCATCTGCGAGCGCGCCGAGGACGGGCAGTCCGTCACCGCGCGCGTGCACCCCGCGATGATCCCGCTGAGCCACCCGCTCGCCTCCGTGCGCGGCGCCTACAACGCCGTGTTCGTCGAGTCCGACGCCTCCGGCCAGTTGATGTTCTACGGCCCGGGCGCGGGCGGCGCCCCCACCGCCTCCGCCGTCCTCGGTGACCTCGTCGCCGTCTGCCGCAACCGGCTCAGCGGCACGACCGGACCCGGTGAGTCCGCGTACACCGCCCTGCCCGTCTCGGGCATGGGTGAGGTCGTCACGCGCTACCACATCAGCCTCGACGTGGCGGACAAACCAGGTGTTCTCGCCCAGGTCGCGACCGTGTTCGCCGAGCACGGGGTGTCCATCGATACCGTTCGGCAGCAGGGGAAGGACGGCGAGGCATCTCTCGTCGTCGTCACGCACCGCGCGTCCGACGCCGCCCTGGGCGGGACCGTCGAGGCGTTGCGCAAGCTCGACACCGTGCGGGGTGTCGCCAGCATCATGCGGGTTGAAGGAGAGTAACGAGCAATGACCCACCAGTGGCGCGGAATCATCGAGGAGTACCGGGACCGGCTGCCCGTCTCCGACACCACGCCGGTCGTGACGCTCCGCGAGGGCGGCACGCCCCTCGTGCCCGCGCAGGTGCTCTCCGAGCGCACCGGGTGCGAGGTCCACCTCAAGGTGGAGGGCGCCAACCCCACCGGGTCCTTCAAGGACCGCGGTATGACCATGGCGATCACGCGGGCCAAGGAGGAGGGCGCGAAGGCGGTCATCTGCGCCTCCACCGGCAACACGTCGGCGAGCGCCGCCGCCTACGCCGTACGCGCGGGCATGGTCTCCGCCGTACTCGTTCCGCGAGGGAAGATCGCGCTCGGCAAGATGGGCCAGGCGCTCATCCATGGCGCGAAGATCCTCCAGGTCGACGGAAACTTCGACGACTGCCTCACCCTGGCCCGCGCCCTGAGCGACAACTACCCCGTGGCGCTGGTCAATTCGGTCAACCCGGTGCGCATCGAGGGCCAGAAGACCGCCGCCTTCGAGATCGTCGACATGCTCGGCGACGCGCCCGACATCCACGTCCTCCCGGTCGGCAACGCCGGCAACATCACGGCGTACTGGAAGGGCTACAAGGAGTACGCCGCCGACGGGGTGGCCGCCAGGACGCCCCGGATGTGGGGCTTCCAGGCCTCCGGCAGTGCCCCGATCGTGCGCGGCGAGATCGTCAAGGACCCGTCGACCATCGCCACCGCCATCCGTATCGGCAACCCCGCCTCCTGGCAGTACGCCCTCGCGGCGAAGGAGGAGTCCGGCGGGTTCATCGACGAGGTGACGGACCGTGAGATCCTGCGCGCCTACCGGCTGTTGGCCGCTCAGGAGGGTGTCTTCGTGGAGCCCGCCTCCGCCGCGTCCGTGGCCGGTCTGCTGAAGGCCGCCGAGCAGGGCAAGGTCGACCCGGGCCAGCGGATCGTGTGCACGGTCACCGGCAACGGCCTCAAGGACCCCGACTGGGCCGTCGCGGGCGCCCCGCAGCCGGTCACCGTCCCGGTCGACGCGGCCACGGCGGCCGAGCGCCTCGGGCTCGCCTGAGGACCTGGCCCGAGTCGTCCGAGCAGGGAATCCCTAGGAGGGGTGCACAGGGGGCTTACGACACGCATCGTGCGCCTCCTGTGCGCCCTATGTCGCCACAGAACCTTCCTTCGATAGGCTGTACCGAACCCGCCCGCTGCATATGCCCTCGCGTACAGCGGGGTGCCGCGTCGTTTCCGCGGCCGGCCGGGTCTTCGTACGTCATCGAATGTCATTCGACAATCACGCAGCTCAAGGAGAGTCATCGAGAGATGGCCGGTCCCGCATTCCGCGCCGCCGCCGTCCGGGTGCGCGTCCCCGCCACCAGCGCCAACCTCGGCCCGGGCTTCGACGCCCTCGGCCTCTCGCTGGGGCTCTACGACGACGTCGTCGTCCGGGTGGCCGACTCAGGGCTGCACATCGACATCGCGGGGGAGGGGAGCGAGACGCTCCCGCGTGACGAAAACCACCTTCTCGTACGCTCCCTGCGCACCGCCTTCGATCTGCTGGGCGGCCAGCCGCGCGGCCTGGAGATCGTCTGCGCCAACCGCATCCCGCACGGCCGGGGTCTCGGCTCCTCCTCGGCCGCCATCTGCGCCGGAATCGTCGCCGCGCGCGCCGTGACCATAGGCGGCGAGGCCCGGCTCGACGACACCGCGCTCCTGGAGCTCGCCACCGAGATCGAGGGCCACCCCGACAACGTGGCCCCGTGCCTTCTGGGCGGCTTCACGGTCGCCTGGATGGAGGCCGGCGCCGCCCGGGCGATCAGGCTGGAGCCCGACGATTCCATCGTTCCGGTGGTTTTCGTGCCCGGAAAGCCCGTCCTGACCGCGACCGCGCGCGGACTGCTCCCGCGCACCGTGCCGCACGTCGACGCCGCCGCCAACGCCGGCCGTGCCGCGCTGCTCGTCGAGGCCCTCACCAGGCGCCCCGAGCTGCTGCTGCCGGCCACCGAGGACCGTCTCCACCAGGAGTACCGCGCTCCGGCCATGCCGGAGAGCGCCGCGCTGGTGGAGAGGCTGCGGGCCGACGGAGTCCCGGCAGTCATCTCAGGGGCAGGGCCCACCGTGCTCGCGCTGGTCGACGCCGACAGCGCCGACAAGGTGGCCCATCTGGCGGGCGGGGGCTGGGCCGCCAACCGGCTGGAGCTCGACGCGCAGGGGGCCTGTGTGCTCCCGCTCGCGGCCGCCAGTGACATGTGAGATCCGGCGTGTGCCGGATTTCGAGAGGGGGAATGTTTGTTGGATCCGGTAGTGTTAATCTCAAGTCTGCACCCGACCCCACCATGGCGAGGTGCTTCACGTCCCCGTCCGGGACAGACATTCTTCCGGGAGCCTCCCAAGCCGCACAGCGTTCCGTACGACGTACATGGGCAGTACCTCGTACGCGAGCACTGAGCGACTTGCCGGGCACGCTCCGGAACCGGTGTGACCAAGCCACGTGACACGGACACTCAGTGCCACGGCTCTCGGAAGCGCCGTCACCACATTCCTCCGCCACTCAGGCGGACCACCGCCCCGGCACGGTCCACAAGGATGGGACCGACGTCGGACAGCACAAACGGTCGCCGAGCCAGACAGGCCGACGTCCGCTCCAGGGAAGGACCCTTCGTGAGCGACACCACCGATCTGATGGGCGCACGTGTCGAGGAGACCGCTGCCGCGCCCTCCACGGACGCCTCCGCGCCTGCCACCGGTGCCGGCTCCCGGCGGCGCCGCGGTACCGGCCTCGACGGCATGGTGCTGGCCGAGCTGCAGCAGGTCGCATCCGGCCTCGGCATCAGGGGCACCGCGCGTATGCGCAAGAGCCAGCTGATCGAGGTCATCAAGGAGGCGCAGGCCGGGGGAGGTGCCGCGGCTCCCAAGGCGGAGGCCGCCACCGCCACCGAGACCAAGCCGAAGCGCCGCGCCACCTCCAAGGCCCGTACGGGCGATGCCGCCGAGAAGAAGGCGGAGGCGAAGGTCGAGGCCCCCGCCGAGAAGGCCGTGGCCCAGCAGCAGATCGAGATCCCCGGACAGCCGGCCAGCGACGACGCTCCCGCGGAGCGCCGTCGTCGCCGCGCCACCGCCGAGGCCGGCGCCCCCGCGGGCAGCCCCGAGACGGTCGTGGCCGAGGCGAAGAGCGAGCCCAAGGCCGAGACCCCGGCGCAGCAGCAGCCGCAGGGCGACGCCGGTGACGGCGACGGCCGTGGCCGCCGCGACCGCCGTGACCGCGACCGCGGTCGTGACCGCGGGGAGCGTGGCGACCGCGGAGACCGCGGGGACCGCCGCAAGAGCGACGACCAGCAGGGCCAGGGCGGTCAGCGCCAGCAGCAGAGCCAGCAGCAGGGCGGCGGCCGTCCGGACCGCCAGGACCGTCAGCAGCGCGACAACGGTCCGCAGGACGACGACGACTTCGAGGGTGGCCGCCGCGGCCGCCGGGGCCGTTACCGGGACCGCCGTGGCCGTCGTGGCCGTGACGAGATCGGTGGCGCGGGCGAGCCGCAGATCAACGAGGACGACGTCCTGATCCCGGTCGCGGGCATCCTGGACATCCTCGACAACTACGCCTTCATCCGTACGTCGGGCTACCTGCCGGGCCCCAACGACGTGTACGTCTCCCTCGCCCAGGTCCGCAAGAACGGCCTGCGCAAGGGCGACCACGTCACCGGTGCGGTGCGTCAGCCCAAGGACGGCGAGCGTCGCGAGAAGTTCAACGCGCTGGTCCGCCTGGACTCGACCAACGGCATGGCCCCCGACTCGGGGCGCGGGCGCCCGGAGTTCAACAAGCTGACGCCTCTTTACCCGCAGGACCGCCTCCGCCTGGAGACGGACCCCGGCATCCTCACCACCCGCATCATCGACCTCGTCGCGCCGATCGGTAAGGGCCAGCGTGGTCTGATCGTGGCCCCGCCGAAGACCGGCAAGACCATGATCATGCAGGCGATCGCCAACGCGATCACGCACAACAACCCCGAGTGCCACCTGATGGTCGTCCTGGTCGACGAGCGTCCGGAAGAGGTCACCGACATGCAGCGGTCGGTCAAGGGCGAGGTCATCTCCTCGACCTTCGACCGCCCGGCCGAGGACCACACCACGGTCGCCGAGCTCGCCATCGAGCGCGCCAAGCGTCTGGTGGAGCTGGGCCACGACGTGGTCGTGCTGCTCGACTCCATCACGCGTCTGGGCCGTGCCTACAACCTCGCCGCGCCCGCCTCCGGCCGCATCCTGTCCGGTGGTGTCGACTCGACCGCCCTGTACCCGCCGAAGCGCTTCTTCGGTGCGGCCCGCAACATCGAGGACGGCGGCTCGCTGACCATCCTCGCCACCGCGCTGGTGGACACCGGGTCCCGCATGGACGAGGTCATCTTCGAGGAGTTCAAGGGCACCGGCAACGCCGAGCTCAAGCTCGACCGGAAGCTCGCCGACAAGCGCATCTTCCCGGCGGTGGACGTCGACGCGTCCGGTACCCGTAAGGAAGAGATCCTGCTCGCTCCCGACGAGCTCGGGATCGTATGGAAGCTGCGCCGGGTGCTGCACGCCCTCGACCAGCAGCAGGCGGTCGAGCTGCTTCTCGACAAGATGAAGCAGACGAAGTCGAACGCCGAGTTCCTGATGCAGATCCAGAAGACGACGCCGACGCCGGGCAACGGCGACTGACGTCGAGCGTTCGGAAAGAGGGCCGCCCCCTGTTGTCAGGGGGCGGCCCTCTTTGGTTTACGATCACGCTCTTCGGTCGAATTTTCGATCTCTGAACTTCTGAGCCCCAGGGGGGGGACTTGCATGGGCATACCCATGTCCGGAGGCGCCGGGCGCCACAGACGCCGGCTCCGGATCGCTCTGCCCGTCGCCGTGGCCGCCGCGCTGCTGACCACGTCGGCGAACGCCGCCACCGTCGGACCCGAGCCGCTGGCGCCGGCCACGGCCGCCACGGCCGCCACCGTCGCGTCCACGCCGTCGCAGGCCGAGCTCGAGCAGCGGATCGCCGGTGCCATCGCGGCCGAGGACACCTCCGGGACGACGACCCGGTCGCCGATGAGCGGTGGCAGCGTCGACTCCACCGTCTCGCCGATGATCATCGGCGGGACGACGACCACCATCACCTCGGCCCCGTGGATGGCCCAGCTCTGGTACACCGACGACCAGGGCACCACCGACACCAGTGACGACACCGGCTTCTTCTGCGGCGGTGCCGTCGTCGCGCCGACGAAGATCCTCACCGCCGCGCACTGCGTCAAGGGCGCCGACTGGGCCAAGGGCGGCGCCGTGGTGACCGGGGCCACGCAGCTGCCCTCGGACGACGGCGACCTGCACGGCGGCACCGCGACGGCCGTGCTGCGGCAGTGGTACCACCCGTCGTACAACGCGGACGCCATCGACAACGACATCGCGGTCCTGACCCTGGCGGCTCCCGTCAAGGCCACCCCGATCCGCATGACGACGTCCACCGACACCGCCTCGTACGACCCCGCCACGACCGGCGCCAAGAGCGCCAAGGTCTACGGCTGGGGCCGCACCAGCTCCACCAGCGACGACGTCTCCCCGACGCTGAAGACGGCCACGCTGCCCATCAAGTCGGACACGACCTGCGCCGCGGCCTACGGCTCCTGGTTCATCAAGGGGCACATGACCTGCGCCGGGCCGCCCGCCAGTGGCACCGACTCCGGTACGACCGCCATCTGCAGCGGTGACTCCGGCGGCCCCCTCGTCGTGAACGGGCGGATCGTCGGCGTCGTCTCCTGGAACGTCACGGACTGCGTCGCCAAGGGCGCCTACAGCGTCTTCACCAAGGTCAGCAAGTACGTCGGCGCCGCCTATCCGCGCGTCGACGACACCAACCTGAACTTCGACCACAAGGCCGACCTGTGGATGCGCAAGTCCTCCACCAAGGTCGGCTACGAGCAGGACTCCAAGGGCACCACCCTCGGCGCCCGGCAGTCCTGGGGCGACTGGAACGGTGTGAACCTCGTCCGGCAGACCGACCTCAACCGGGACGGCTACCAGGACCTCATGTACCGCGTCTCCGCCACCGGTGACGTCTACTGGCTGCGGTTCCTCCCCTCCACCGGGACCTGGGCCGACCCGAAGAAGGTCTTCACCGACTGGAGGACCCGCACCCGGATCGTCACCCCCGGCGACGTCACCGGCGACTACAAGCCCGACCTGCTCTCCGTCGACTCCGCGGGCGTCCTGTGGATCTACCCGGGCAAGGGCGACGGCAGCTTCGCGACCCGGGTCAGGGTCGGCGGCGGCTGGAGCCAGTACAACCAGCTGCTCGGCCACGGCGACTTCACCGGCGACGGCAAGGCGGACGTGCTCGCCCGCAACAAGAGCACCGGCGACCTCTATCTGTACAAGGGCACCGGCAAGTCCGGCACGGGCGTCTTCGCGGCCCGCGTCAAGGTGCGCACGAACTGGAGCGGCTACAACGCCTTCGACGCCGTCGGTGACATCACCGGCGACGGCAGGGCCGACCTC
Organism: Streptomyces doebereineriae; assembly: GCF_031845645.1. Lineage (NCBI taxonomy): Bacteria > Bacillati > Actinomycetota > Actinomycetes > Kitasatosporales > Streptomycetaceae > Streptomyces > Streptomyces doebereineriae. The sequence goes on along the minus strand of NZ_JAVREZ010000004.1, from coordinate 473,860 downwards.
GTGGCCCGCACCGCGGGCGGCACGCTCTATCTGTACAAGGGCACCGGCAAGGCGACCAGCGAGATCTTTGCCACAAGGACCAGCATGGGGACCGGTTTCCAGCAGTACGACATCTTTGGCTGAAACCGCTGGTGAACAGGGCTTGCCCTGATTCTCCTGTGACGTGCTGTGACCGCCGCTTCACGTGGTGGTCGCAGCACGCTGTGCAACCCTTTCTCGAGTTCCCCCGTCTGACCAGGCGGAGCGAACATGGTGCGGTACGGGTCTTTTTGTGACCACGTCTGACCCTGAAAACAGGGGGTAACCGACCGGACGAGATTCGAGGAGCGCATGTCAGCCGAGGGCAGTGGCAAGGGACGTCGTCGCAAACCCCGCAGCAAGGGACGGAAGGGCCTGCTGATCACGGCCTGGGTCGCCGCGGGGATCGTCGTGCTGGGCGGTACCGGGGCGGGCTACCTGTACTTCAAGCTCAACGGCAACATCAAGAGCGTCGACATCGACCAGGTCCTCGGCAGTGAGCGGCCCACGAAGGTCGACAACGGCTCCGAGAACATCCTCGTCCTGGGCTCGGACACCCGCTCCGGCTCCAACAAGGAGCTCGGCGGCGGCACCGACGACGGCAGCGCCCGCTCCGACACCGCGATGATCATCCACGTGTACGAGGGCCACAAGAAGGCCACCGTGGTCTCCATACCGCGCGACACCCTGATCGACCGCCCCGAGTGCACCGACACCGACGGCAAGGAGCACGACGCCGCGTCGGACGTCATGTTCAACTCCGCGTACACGACCGGTGGGGCGACCTGCGCCGTCAAGACCGTCGAGTCCATGACCGACATCCGCATGGACCACTACCTGGAGGTCGACTTCAGCGGCTTCGAGAAGCTGGTCGACGAACTCGGCGGGGTCACGGTCACCACGACCAAGGACATCAAGGACACCGACAGCCACCTGGACCTCAAGGCCGGCCCGCACGAACTCACCGGCGCCCAGGCCCTCGGTCTCGTCCGCACCCGGCACGGCGTCGGCGACGGTTCCGACCTCGGCCGTATCCAGCTCCAGCAGGCCTTCATCAAGGCGCTGGTCAAGCAGGTCAAGAGTGTCGGCGTGCTGACCAGCCCCAAGAAGCTGTACGACCTCGCGAACACCGCCACCAAGGCCGTCACCACCGACTCCGACCTCGGCTCGGTCAACTCCCTTGTCTCCTTCGCGAGCGGCCTCAAGCACATCAGCCCGTCGGACATGACCATGGTCACGATGCCGGTCCGCTACGACCCGGCGAACCCGAACCGCGTGATCGTGCAGGAGACCAAGGCCAAGCAGATCTGGACGGCCCTGGAGAACGACCGGACGATCCCCGAGTCAGCCACCGAAGGCACCGCGACGGGCCAGGCCAAGGGCGTCGTCACGTCGTAGGACAGCGTCTGCCGAGGTCTGGGAATAGATCGCGGTGCCCCCTCGTTTTGGGGGATGCGGCCAGTGCTGGCAGACTGGTACGTCGGCCCCGGTTCACGCCCCCGCAGCCCGCGGCGGCGACCCGGTGCCCTCCCGAAACTAGGAGACACCTTGAAGCGCGACATCCACCCCGAGTACGTCGAGACGCAGGTCAGCTGCACCTGTGGCGCGTCGTTCACCACCCGCAGCACGATCTCCAGCGGCACCGTCCGCGCCGAGGTCTGCTCCGAGTGCCACCCGTTCTACACGGGCAAGCAGAAGATCCTCGACACCGGTGGCCGTGTGGCCCGCTTCGAGGCCCGCTTCGGCAAGGCTGCTGCCAAGAAGTAGCGAGCCACCAGCGCCGGTCCACGCCGCACTCCTCGGAGTGCGCCGGGACCGGCGTTTTTGGTCGCCCGCCTTCCCCTTCATCCGCAGTACAGGAGCCCTGAGATGTTCGAGGCCGTCGAGGAACTCGTCGGTGAGCACGCCGACCTGGAGACGAAGCTCGCCGACCCGTCGGTCCACTCCGACCAGGCCAACGCGCGCAAGCTGAACAAGCGCTACGCCGAGCTCACCCCGATCGTCGCCACGTACCGCTCCTGGAAGCAGACCGGCGACGACATCGAGACCGCGCGCGAACTGGGCGCCGACGACCCGGAGTTCGCCGCCGAGGTCAAGGAGCTGGAGAAGGCCCGCGAGGAGCTGACGGAGAAGCTGCGGCTTCTCCTCGTCCCGCGCGACCCCAGCGACGACAAGGACGTCATCCTCGAGATCAAGGCGGGCGCGGGCGGCGACGAGTCCGCGCTGTTCGCCGGCGACCTGCTGCGCATGTATCTCCGGTACGCCGAGCGCGTCGGCTGGAAGACCGAGATCATCGACGCCACCGAGTCCGAGCTGGGCGGCTACAAGGACGTCCAGGTCGCCGTGAAGACCAAGGGCGGCCAGGGTGCCACCGAGCCCGGCCAGGGCGTCTGGGCCCGGATGAAGTACGAGGGCGGCGTGCACCGCGTGCAGCGCGTCCCGGCGACGGAGTCCCAGGGCCGTATCCACACCTCCGCGGCCGGTGTGCTGGTCACCCCCGAGGCGGAGGAGGTCGAAGTCGAGATCAACCCCAACGACCTCCGCATCGACGTCTACCGCTCCTCAGGGCCCGGCGGACAGTCCGTCAACACGACCGACTCCGCCGTGCGCATCACGCACATTCCCACCGGAGTCGTCGCTTCCTGTCAGAACGAGAAGAGCCAGCTGCAGAACAAGGAGCAGGCCTTGCGTATCCTGCGCTCCAGGCTGCTCGCGGCGGCGCAGGAGGAGGCGGAGCGCAATGCCGCCGACGCCCGGCGCAGCCAGGTCCGCACCGTCGACCGCTCCGAGAAGATCCGCACGTACAACTTCCCGGAGAACCGCATCTCGGACCACCGTGTCGGCTTCAAGTCGTACAACCTGGACCAGGTCCTGGACGGCGACCTCGACGCGGTGATCCAGGCCTGCGTCGACGCGGACTCGGCGGCGAAGCTGGCGGCCGCGTAAAGAGGTACCTACGCACGACCCAGTACCGAGCACGACACGGAGGACTTGCGTGCAGCCATCATTTGGGGGACGACCCCCAAACCCCCGCGGCTTGCTGCTCGCAGAGGTGGCCCAGGCCACCCAGCGGCTGGCCGACGCCGGCGTGCCCTCGCCGCGCAACGACGCGGAGGAACTCGCCGCGTTCGTGCACGGCGTGAAGCGGGGCGAGCTGCACTCCGTGAAGGACGCGGACTTCGACGCCCGCTACTGGGAGACCATCGCGCGCCGTGAGCAGCGTGAGCCGCTCCAGCACATCACCGGGCTCGCCTACTTCCGGTACCTCGAACTCCAGGTGGGGCCCGGTGTGTTCGTGCCGCGGCCCGAGACGGAGTCCGTGGTCGGCTGGGCCATAGACGCGGTACGCGCGATGGACGTCGTCGAGCCGTGCATCGTCGACCTGTGCACCGGCTCCGGCGCCATCGCGCTCGCCCTCGCCCAGGAGGTCCCGCGCTCCCGCGTGCACGCCGTGGAGCTGTCCGAGGAAGCCCTGCGGTGGACCCGTAAGAACGTCGAGGGGTCGCGGGTCGACCTGCGGCAGGGCAACGCCCTGGACGCCTTCCCCGACCTCGACGGCCATGTCGACCTGGTCATCTCCAACCCGCCCTACATCCCGCTCACCGAGTGGGAGTACGTCGCTCCCGAGGCCCGGGACTACGATCCCGAACTCGCCCTGTTCTCGGGGGAGGACGGCCTCGACCTCATCCGCGGTCTGGAACGGACCGCACACCGGCTCCTGCGCCCGGGCGGCGTCGTCGTCATCGAGCACGCCGACACCCAGGGCGGCCAGGTGCCGTGGATCTTCACCGAGGAGCGGGGCTGGGCCGACGCGGCCGACCACCCCGACCTCAACAACCGCCCCAGGTTCGCGACGGCCCGCAGGGCGATGCCGTGAGCCGCACTCCCCAGACTTCAGAGCAGTACGTGTACGAGGAGGCCCGCTAGATATGGCACGGCGATACGACACCAACGACGCGACGGACCGCACGACCGGTCTGCGCGAAGCCGCGTCCGCCGTCCGCCGTGGCGAGCTCGTGGTCCTCCCGACCGACACGGTGTACGGCATCGGCGCCGACGCGTTCTCCTCCGAGGCCGTCTCCGACCTTCTGGAGGCCAAGGGCCGGGGCCGCAACATGCCCACCCCCGTGCTGATCGGCTCCCCGAACACCCTCCACGGTCTCGTCACCGACTTCTCCGAGCTGGCCTGGGAGCTCGTCGACGCCTTCTGGCCGGGCGCGCTCACCCTCGTCGCCAAGCACCAGCCGTCCCTGCAGTGGGACCTGGGTGACACGAGGGGCACGGTGGCCGTCCGTATGCCGCTGCACCCGGTCGCCATCGAGCTGCTGACCGAGGTCGGCCCCATGGCGGTCTCCTCCGCCAACCTGACCGGTCACCCGGCACCGGAGGACTGCGACGCCGCCCAGGAGATGCTCGGCGACTCGGTCTCCGTCTACCTGGACGGCGGACCGACCCCCGGTAACGTCCCCTCCTCGATCGTCGACGTCACCCGCGAGGTGCCCCTGCTGCTGCGCGCGGGCGCGATCTCCGCGGACGAGCTCAGGAAGGTCGTACCCGACCTCGAGGTGGCGAATTGACGGCCCCTGACGCGGGGCGTGGCATATGGGACGGGGAAGAGACGCGGACCTTCACAGGGCTCCCGCATGACAGCTTCCGCATCCTCCACGTCAGCACCGGCAACGTGTGCCGCTCACCGATCACCGAGCGGCTGACCCGGCATGCCCTGGCGGACCGGCTCGGCGACCCGCTGTGGGGCGGCGTGGTCGTGGAGAGCGCGGGGACCTGGGGCCACGAGGGCGCGCCCATGGAGGCCAACGCGGAGACCGTCCTTGCCGAGTTCGGCGCGGACGCCTCCGGCTTCATGGGCCGGGAACTGCTGGACGAACACGTGATCATGGCGGACCTGGTCCTGACCGCCACCCGCGACCACCGTCAGCAGGTGATCTCGATGGGCCACTCGGCGGGCCTGCGCACCTTCACGCTGAAGGAGTTCACCCGGCTGGTGAAGGCGATAGACACGGCGACCCTGCCGCCCCTCGAGGAGGGCCTGGTGATCCGCGCACGCGCCCTGGTCCGCGCGGCGGCGGCTCTACGCGGGTGGCTCCTGGCCCCGACCGCCGAGGCCGACGAGGTCTTCGACCCGTACGGAGCACCGCTGCCCTTCTTCCGCTCGATCGGCGACGAGATAAACGAGGCGCTGGATCCGGTGGTGACGGCGCTGACGGGGGTTCCTGCGCGCGCGTGACGCAGGGCGGGACCCGAGCCGGCGGGAGTCCGGCGCGTTGGGGATGGGCTGAACGAGGCGCTGGATCCTGTCGTCACCGCGCTCACGGGTGTACCCGCAAGGACGTAACGACCGGGCACCTCACGGGCCCCGGGCCTACATTGGACGTACGTCACCGTCGACGCCCCGGAGTTCACCATGTCGGTCACCCATGCGCCCCAGACCGCCGACGTCCTCACGCGGCAGGACCCCGAGCTGGCCGAGATCCTGCTCGGGGAGCTCCATCGGCAGTCGTCGACGCTTCAGCTCATCGCCGCCGAGAACTTCTGCTCCCCGGCCGTACTGGCCGCGCTGGGCTCTGCGCTGGCCAACAAGTACGCCGAGGGATATCCGGGCGCCCGGCACCACGGCGGCTGCGAGATCGTGGACGTCGCCGAGCGGCTCGCCGTGGACCGGGCGAAGTCCCTGTTCGGCGCCGAGCACGCCAACGTGCAGTCCCACTCCGGCTCTTCGGCGGTCCTGGCCGCCTACGCCGCGCTCCTGCGCCCCGGCGACACCGTCCTCGCCCTCGGCCTGCCCTACGGCGGCCATCTCACCCACGGCTCGCCCGCCAACTTCTCCGGCCGCTGGTTCGACTTCGTCCCCTACGGCGTCGACGCCGAGACCGGGCTCATCGACCACGACCAGGTCCGGACACTGGCCCGCACCCACCGGCCCAAGGCGATCGTGTGCGGCTCCATCGCCTATCCCCGGCACATCGACTACGCCTTCTTCCGCGAGGTCGCCGACGAGGTGGGCGCGTATCTGATCGCCGACGCCGCGCACCCCATCGGGCTCGTCGCCGGGGGAGCGGCGCCCAGTCCGGTGCCGTACGCCGACGTCGTCTGCGCCACCACGCACAAGGTGCTGCGGGGCCCCCGCGGCGGAATGATCCTCTGCGGCGGCGAACTGGCCGAGCGGGTCGACCGGGCCGTCTTCCCGTTCACGCAGGGCGGCGCGCAGATGCACACCATCGCGGCCAAGGCGGTCGCGTTCGGCGAGGCGGCGACACCGGCGTTCGCCGCGTACACCCATCAGGTGGTGGCCAATGCGAGGATCCTCGCGGCCGCGCTGGCCGACGAGGGGATCGTCGTCACCACCGGCGGGACCGACACCCACCTCGTGACGGCCGATCCGGCGCCCCTCGGCGTCGACGGACGCACGGCGAGGGGACGGCTCGCGGCCGCCGGCATGGTCCTCGACTGCTGTGCGCTGCCTCACGCGGACACCCGCGGACTGCGCCTCGGCACCGCCGCCGTCACCACCCAGGGCATGGCGGAGAAGGAGATGGAGAGGATCGCCGCCCTGCTCGCGGGGGTCGTGCGCGGCGACGTCGAGAGCGTCAGGGCACGTGAAGAAGTGCGGGATCTGGTCGGTGGATTTCCGCCGTATCCGGCCTGAGCGGGGGTATCCGCACCTGCGGGCACAGCCGCACATGCAACCATCGGCTCTACCCGGAAGTCCCCAACCATATGCGTGCGTCGCTAGGGTGTGGGGCGGAGATGGCCAGCGAGACCTGTGGGGAAGCCTGTGCGTGAATACCTGCTGACGCTCTGCATCACGGCCGCGGTGACGTATCTGCTGACAGGGCCGGTACGGAAGTTCGCGATCGTGGCCGGAGCGATGCCGGAGATCAGGGCCCGTGACGTGCACCGGGAACCGACTCCGAGGCTCGGCGGTATCGCCATGTTCTTCGGACTGTGCGCGGGCCTGCTGGTCGCCGACCACCTGACCAACCTCAGCGAGGTCTTCGAGAAGTCGAACGAACCGCGCGCCCTGCTCTCCGGAGCGGCCCTGATCTGGCTGATCGGTGTCCTGGACGACAAGTTCGAGATCGACGCCCTGATCAAGCTGGGCGGCCAGATGATCGCCGCGGGCGTGATGGTCATGCAGGGTCTGACGATCCTGTGGCTGCCCATCCCCAGCGTCGGCTCGGTCGCGCTGACCCAGTGGCAGGGCACCCTGCTGACGGTGGCGCTCGTCGTCATCACCATCAACGCGGTGAACTTCGTCGACGGCCTCGACGGTCTCGCGGCGGGCATGGTCTGCATCGCGGCGGCGGCGTTCTTCCTGTACGCGTACCGGATCTGGTACTCGTACGGCATCGAGGCGGCCGCCCCGGCGACGCTGTTCTCGGCGATCCTGATGGGCATGTGCCTGGGCTTCCTGCCGCACAACATGCACCCCGCGCGGATCTTCATGGGCGACTCCGGCTCGATGCTCATCGGCCTGGTGCTGGCCGCGGGCGCGATCTCCATCACCGGGCAGATCGACCCGGACGCCCTGAAGCTGTTCGCCGGGTCCGAGAAGGCGGCCGTGCACCAGACGGTCCCCGTCTACATCCCGCTGCTGCTGCCGCTGAGCATCATCGCGGTGCCGGCCGCCGACCTGATCTCGGCGATCGTGCGCCGGACCTGGCGCGGTCAGTCGCCGTTCGCCGCCGACCGCGGGCACTTGCACCACCGGCTCCTGGAGATCGGGCACTCGCACAGCCGCGCGGTGTGGATCATGTACTTCTGGTCGGCCCTGATCGCGTTCGGCTCGCTCGCCTACTCGGTGAACTCCGCGTCCATGTGGATCGTGCTCGGCGTCGTGTTCCTCAGCGCCATCGGTCTCGTGCTGCTCCTGCTGCCGCGCTTCACCCCGCGCGTCCCGGTGTGGGCTCAGGCCATCGTGCCGCCGCGCTACCGCCGTCGGCGTCCCGTGGCCGCGGAGTCCATGGAGTCCGTGGAGGTGGAACAGCGCACCCCGGTCGCTGTCGGGGTGGCGGGTGTCAACGGCGCCACCGCGCTGAGGGCTCGTTCGCACGCCCCGGAGAGGCCCAAGGCCGAGACCTCGCGCTGACGCCCAAGGTAAGAATCTGACTAAAGCATTGCCAACGCGTGGGAGTTCGGCGGGGCGACAAACTGCCCTTATACCAGACAAGTCGCCCGCGTTTCCGCACAGACGCGCAGCTTCACTCTCATGTGTGACAGCGAGCACACCATCTAGGTAAAGACCGCATCAAATAGTTTGTGATACGGTTCACGAGAACCCAGGGCGGAGCCGAAGGACCGTAGTGCGACGGTCCATTGGCGTGAGGGTCACCCTCAGCCCGGGACTACGCTCGTCCATGACGACACCCTGCCCCCCTTTGAAAGCGGAGTTGCCGCCATGCCGTCCAACGACGTCCGGATCCTGGCTCAGGCCGCCGTGCCCACGGCTGCCGTCGGCGCTGTTGCCGCCGTCGTCAGTGGTGTGGTCGCCGGTGGCAAGGGTGCGATCGGGGCGGGGGTGGCGACGCTGATCGTGATCCTCTTCATGGGTATCGGCCTCTACGTCCTGCAGCGCACTGCCAAATCGCTTCCGCACCTGTTCCAGGCAATGGGCCTGATGCTCTACACGGCTCAGATCCTGCTGCTGTTCGTCTTCGTCGCGGTGTTCAAGAACACCACGCTGTTCCACCCCAAGGCTTTCGCTCTCACGCTCGTCGTCGGCACCCTCACCTGGATCGCCGCACAGACACGCGCCCACATGAAGTCCAAGATCCTCTACGTCGAACCCGATTCGGGCACCAAGCCCGAAAAAACGGGGCACTCGTCGTGAGAGGTAGGGCCGGGATAAATGCGACTGAGAGACCCTGCTATCGTCCGGTGCCAACTGCGGCATCGCGGGCGCGGGCATCCGAGCTGACGCCTGCTCGAACGCGAGGCTCGATGCCCCCCGGCCGCCCCCACATCCGTTACACCAGTCCCGTGCCGAACTGCGGCCTACCGCCGCGCCGACACAACGAGGTTGCCGTACCTATGCGCCACGACGAAGGAGCCCGCGGTGAGTGCTGACCCGACGCAGACGCTCGCTTTCGACACGAGCTGTCACCTGTTCGACGGGTGTGGCTTCCCGGCTCCGGGCCTGCACTCGTTCATGTTCGAGCCCCTCTGGGGCGACGCGGACGGCAACGGCCTCTACTTCAACAAGCCGATGCTGCTCGCCCTGCTCGGCTCCGTCATCATCGTGGGCTTCTTCTGGGCCGCCTTCGCCCGGCCGAAGGTCGTCCCCGGCAAGCTCCAGATGATCGCCGAGGCCGGCTACGACTTCGTCCGCCGCGGCGTCGTCTACGAGACGATCGGCAAGAAGGAGGGCGAGAAGTACGTTCCGCTCGCCGTCTCGCTGTTCTTCTTCATCTGGATGCTGAACCTGTGGTCGATCGTCCCGGTCGCCTCCTTCCCGGTGACGTCGATCATCGCCTACCCGGCCATCCTGGCCGCGGTCGTCTACGTCACCTGGGTCTCGCTGACCTTCAAGCGGCACGGTTTCGTCGGCGCCTTCAAGAACTTCACCGGCTACGACAAGTCGCTGGGCGCGGTGCTCCCGCTGTCGATGACGATCGAGCTCGCCTCGAACCTGCTGGTGCGTCCGTTCACGCACGCGGTGCGACTCTTCGCGAACATGTTCGCCGGCCACACCCTGCTGCTGCTCTTCACGATCGCCAGCTGGTACATGCTCAACGGCATCGGCATCGCCTACTCCGCCGTCTCGTTCGTGATGGTCATCGTGATGACGGCCTTCGAGCTCTTCATCCAGGCGGTCCAGGCGTACGTCTTCGTCCTCCTGACCTGCACCTTCATCCAGGGCGCGCTCGCCGAGCACCACTGAGCACCGCCCCCGCCACACCCCAAGAGACATCCGGTGGCCAACCCCCACCGGTCACTGAAAGAGAAGGAAGAACCGGCATGTCCGCTCTCCAGACCCTCGCTGCGGTCGAAGGCAACCTCGGCTCCATCGGTTACGGCCTCGCCGCGATCGGCCCGGGCGTCGGCGTCGGCATCATCTTCGGCAACGGCACCCAGGCCCTCGCCCGCCAGCCCGAGGCGGCCGGCCTCATCCGCGGTAACCAGATCCTCGGCTTCGCGTTCTGTGAGGCGCTGGCCCTCATCGGCCTCGTCATGCCGTTCGTCTACTAAGACGAACCACGACGACAGCCCCATTCGACGAAAGGCACTGATGTGAACCACGCACTGGTTCAGCTGGCGGCCGAGGCGGAGAAGGAGAATCCCCTCATTCCGCCGTGGCCGGAGCTTGTCATCGGCCTGATCGCCTTCGTCATCGTCTTCGGCTTCCTCGCCAAGAAGCTCCTCCCGACCATCAACAAGGTTCTGGAAGAGCGTCGCGAGGCCATCGAGGGCGGTATCGAGAAGGCCGAGGCCGCGCAGACCGAGGCCCAGAGCGTCCTTGAGCAGTACAAGGCACAGCTCGCCGAGGCCCGCCACGAGGCAGCGCGTCTGCGCCAGGAGGCGCAGGAGCAGGGCGCCACGCTCATCGCCGAGATGCGCGCGGAAGGCCAGCGGCAGCGCGAGGAGATCGTCGCCGCCGGTCACTCGCAGATCGAGGCCGACCGCAAGGCCGCCGCGTCCGCGCTGCGCCAGGACGTCGGCAAGCTCGCCACCGACCTGGCCGGCAAGCTCGTCGGTGAGTCCCTCGAGGACCACGCCCGGCAGAGCCGCGTGATCGACCGCTTCCTCGACGACCTCGAGGAGAAGGCCGAGGCCGCGCGATGAACGGAGCGAGCCGCGATGCCCTGGCAGCCGCACGCGAGCGTCTCGACGCGCTGACGGACAACACGTCCGTGGACGCCGGCTCGCTCGCCGACGAGCTGGCCGCCGTCACCGCGCTGCTCGACCGCGAGGTGTCGCTGCGTCGGGTCCTGACCGACCCGGCGCAGGCCGGCGAGGCCAAGGCCGAACTGGCCCAGCGCCTGATCGGCACGCAGGTCGGCGGCCCCGCCACCGACCTGGTGTCCGGCATGGTGCGCTCCCGCTGGTCGCGCTCGCGTGACCTGGTGGACGCGCTGGAGGAGCTGGCCGACGCCGCCGACCTCACCGCCGCGCAGCAGCGGGGCAAGCTCGACAACGTCGAGGACGAGCTGTTCCGGTTCGGCCGGATCGTCGCCTCGAACACCGAGCTGCGCGCCGCGCTGACCGACCGCGCCGCAACCGCCCCGGCCAAGCGTGAGCTGCTCGGCAGCCTGCTCGGCGGCCGCGCCGATGCGACGACCGAACGTCTGGTGACGCGCCTTGTGGCCGCGCCCCGGGGACGTAGCCTGGAGGCGGGACTGGAGTCCCTGTCCAAGCTCGCCGCCGAGCGCCGGGACCGCATGGTGGCCGTCGTCACCTCGGCGGTTCCGCTGAGCGACCAGCAGAAGCAGCGTCTGGGCGGTGCCCTGGCGAAGCTCTACGGCCGCCAGATGCACCTCAACCTCGACGTGGACCCCGAGGTCCTCGGCGGGATCCGGGTGCAGGTCGGCGACGAGGTCATCAACGGCTCCCTCGCGGACCGCATCGAGGACGCCGGCCGCCGCCTGGCGGGCTGACAGCAACTTCATAGCAGTACGTACTTACGACGGCCCTGGTTGGGCCGTACATGAAGAATCCTGGGGGTCGCCCCCAGACCCCCAAAGTGAAACTTCGGGCCCAACAAGGAGAGCAGGGAACCCAGATGGCGGAGCTCACGATCCGGCCGGAGGAGATCCGGGACGCGCTGGAGAACTTCGTCCAGTCGTACAAGCCGGACGCGGCCTCGCGCGAGGAGGTCGGTACGGTCACCCTTGCCGGCGACGGCATCGCGAAGGTCGAGGGTCTGCCCTCGGCCATGGCCAACGAACTGCTGAAGTTCGAGGACGGCACCCTCGGCCTCGCGCTCAACCTGGAAGAGCGCGAGATCGGCTGCGTCGTCCTCGGTGAGTTCAGCGGCATCGAGGAGGGTCAGCCGGTCTCCCGTACCGGTGAGGTCCTCTCCGTGGCCGTCGGCGAGGGCTACCTCGGCCGCGTCGTCGACCCGCTCGGCAACCCGATCGACGGCCTCGGCGAGATCGAGACCAGCGGTCGTCGTGCCCTTGAGCTGCAGGCTCCGGGCGTCATGGCCCGTAAGTCGGTGCACGAGCCGATGGAGACCGGCTACAAGGCCGTCGACGCGATGACCCCGATCGGCCGTGGCCAGCGTCAGCTGGTCATCGGTGACCGTCAGACCGGCAAGACCGCCCTGGCCGTCGACACGATCATCAACCAGCGCGACAACTGGCGCTCCGGCGACCCGAAGAAGCAGGTCCGCTGCGTCTACGTCGCCATCGGTCAGAAGGGCTCGACCATCGCCTCCGTGCGTGGCGCCCTGGAAGAGGCCGGCGCGCTGGAGTACACGACCATCGTCGCCGCCCCGGCGTCCGACCCGGCCGGCTTCAAGTACCTGGCGCCGTACACCGGTTCGGCCATCGGCCAGCAGTGGATGTACGAGGGCAAGCACGTCCTCATCATCTTCGACGACCTCTCGAAGCAGGCCGACGCCTACCGCGCCGTGTCCCTCCTGCTGCGCCGCCCGCCGGGCCGTGAGGCCTACCCGGGTGACGTCTTCTACCTGCACTCCCGTCTGCTGGAGCGCTGCGCGAAGCTCTCCGACGAGCTGGGTGCCGGCTCGATGACCGGTCTGCCGATCGTCGAGACCAAGGCCAACGACGTCTCGGCGTTCATCCCGACCAACGTCATCTCCATCACCGACGGCCAGTGCTTCCTGGAGTCGGACCTGTTCAACGCCGGTCAGCGCCCCGCGCTGAACGTCGGTATCTCCGTCTCCCGAGTCGGTGGTTCCGCGCAGCACAAGGCGATGAAGCAGGTTTCCGGCCGTCTGCGCCTGGACCTCGCCCAGTACCGTGAGCTGGAGGCGTTCGCCGCCTTCGGTTCCGACCTGGACGCCGCGTCGAAGGCGCAGCTGGAGCGCGGTCAGCGACTGGTCGAGCTGCTCAAGCAGGCTCAGTACCAGCCGATGGCCACCGAGGACCAGGTCGTCTCCATCTGGGCGGCCACCACCGGCAAGCTGGACGAGGTCCCGGTCTCCGACATCCGCCGCTTCGAGAAGGAGCTGCTGGAGTACCTGCACCGCAAGGAGCAGGGCCTCATGACCTCCATCAAGGAGGGCGGCAAGATGTCGGACGACACGCTCACCGCCATCGCCGACGGCATCGCGGACTTCAAGAAGCAGTTCGAGACCTCGGACGGCAAGCTTCTCGGCGAAGACGCGCCGGCCGCCACGGCCAAGTGACGACGGAAGGGACCTGACTCATGGGAGCCCAGCTCCGGGTCTACAAGCGTCGCATCCGATCCGTCACCGCGACCAAGAAGATCACCAAGGCGATGGAGATGATCGCCGCCTCGCGCGTCGTCAAGGCGCAGCGCAAGGTGGCGGCCTCCACGCCGTACGCGCAGGAACTGACGCGTGCGGTCACGGCGGTCGGTACCGGCTCGAACACGAAGCACCCGCTGACCACGCAGGCCGAGACGGTCGTGCGCTCCGCGGTGCTGCTCCTGACGAGCGACCGTGGTCTTGCCGGTGCCTTCAACTCCAGCGCCATCAAGACGGCTGAGAAGCTCACCGAGCGGCTGGAGCGCGAGGGCAAGGAGGTCGAGATCTACATCGTCGGCCGCCGTGGTGTCGCGCACTACAACTTCCGTGAGCGCAAGATCACGGAGTCGTGGGGCGGCTTCACCGACCAGCCCACGTACGCGGACGCCAAGAAGGTCGCGGCGCCGCTGATCGAGGCCATCGAGAAGGACACGGCCGAGGGCGGCGTGGACGAGCTCCACATCGTCTTCACCGAGTTCGTCTCGATGATGACGCAGACGGCGCTCGACGACCGTCTGCTCCCGCTCAGCCTCGAGGACGTGGCGAAGGAGGCCGCCCCCCAGGGCGAGATCCTCCCGTTGTACGACTTCGAGCCCTCGGCGGAGGACGTCCTCGACGCCCTTCTGCCGCGCTACGTCGAGAGCCGTATCTACAACGCGCTGCTCCAGTCGGCCGCCTCCAAGCACGCCGCCACGCGGCGCGCGATGAAGTCGGCCACCGACAACGCGGGAGACCTGATCACCAGCCTCTCCCGACTTGCCAACGCGGCCCGCCAGGCCGAAATCACCCAGGAAATCAGCGAGATCGTCGGTGGCTCCGCAGCCCTGGCCGACGCGTCCGCGGGGAGTGACAGGTAATGACGACGACAGTTGAGACGGCCGCTGCCACGGGCCGCGTCGCCCGGGTCATCGGCCCGGTCGTCGACGTGGAATTCCCCGTCGACGCGATGCCGGAGATCTACAACGCTCTGCACGTAGAGGTGGCCGACCCGGCCCTCGACGGTGCGAAGAAGACGCTGACCCTGGAGGTCGCCCAGCACCTGGGTGACGGCCTGGTCCGCACCATCTCCATGCAGCCCACCGACGGTCTGGTCCGCCAGGCCGCGGTCACCGACACCGGTGCCTCCATCACCGTGCCGGTCGGCGACTTCACCAAGGGCAAGGTGTTCAACACCCTCGGTGAGGTGCTGAACACCGACGAGAAGTACGAGGGCGAGCGCTGGGGCATCCACCGCAAGGCCCCGAACTTCGACGAGCTCGAGTCGAAGACCGAGATGTTCGAGACCGGCGTCAAGGTCATCGACCTTCTCACCCCGTACGTCAAGGGTGGAAAGATCGGTCTGTTCGGTGGTGCCGGCGTCGGCAAGACGGTGCTCATCCAGGAGATGATCTACCGCGTCGCCAACAACCACGACGGTGTCTCCGTGTTCGCCGGTGTCGGTGAGCGCACCCGTGAGGGCAACGACCTCATCGAGGAGATGGCGGAGTCGGGCGTCATCGACAAGACCGCCCTGGTCTTCGGCCAGATGGACGAGCCCCCGGGCACCCGTCTGCGCGTGGCCCTCGCCGGTCTGACCATGGCGGAGTACTTCCGCGATGTGCAGAAGCAGGACGTGCTGTTCTTCATCGACAACATCTTCCGCTTCACCCAGGCCGGTTCCGAGGTCTCGACCCTGCTCGGCCGGATGCCCTCCGCGGTGGGCTACCAGCCGAACCTGGCCGACGAGATGGGTCTCCTCCAGGAGCGCATCACCTCGACCCGTGGTCACTCGATCACCTCGATGCAGGCGATCTACGTCCCCGCGGACGACCTGACCGACCCGGCCCCGGCCACCACGTTCGCCCACCTCGACGCGACGACGGTTCTCTCCCGTCCGATCTCGGAGAAGGGCATCTACCCGGCCGTGGACCCGCTGGACTCCACGTCCCGGATCCTGGACCCGCGCTACATCACGGCGGACCACTACAACACCGCCATGCGTGTCAAGGGGGTCCTGCAGAAGTACAAGGATCTCCAGGACATCATCGCCATCCTCGGCATCGACGAGCTCGGCGAGGAGGACAAGCTGGTCGTCCAGCGTGCCCGCCGCGTGGAGCGCTTCCTGTCCCAGAACACCCACGTCGCCAAGCAGTTCACCGGCGTGGACGGCTCGGACGTGCCGCTGGACGAGTCGATCACCGCGTTCAACGCGATCATCGACGGCGACTACGACCACTTCCCGGAGCAGGCGTTCTTCCTGTGCGGTGGCATCGAGGACCTCAAGGCCAACGCCAAGGAGCTCGGCGTCTCCTGAACTCACTGAGTTCGACTGAGGGGGCGGGGCACGTCCCGCCCCCTCATTCACGCCCACTAGACTTGTAACCAACACCCGGCCGAATCGCCGGGTGGTGACCCGAGGAGCCACCTTGGCTGCTGAGCTGCACGTCGCGCTGGTCGCGGCCGACCGAGAGGTCTGGTCCGGCGAGGCCACCCTGGTCGTCGCGCGCACCACGTCCGGCGACATCGGCGTCATGCCCGGTCACCAGCCGCTGCTCGGTGTGCTGGAGTCGGGCCCGGTGACCATCCGTACGAGTGATGGCGGGACGGTCGTCGCCGCGGTGCACGGCGGTTTCATCTCGTTCGCGGACAACAAGCTGTCGCTGCTGGCCGAGATCGCCGAGCTGTCGGACGAGATCGACGTCCAGCGCGCGGAGCGGGAGCTGGAGCGCGCGAAGGCGGAGGGCGACGCCGCCGCCGAGCGTCGCGCGGACGTACGACTGCGTGCGGCGACTGCGCGCTGAACCAGCGCGGAGCCGTATGACGTTCCTCAGCCGCGGCCGGCACCGGAGTGATCCGGAGCCGGTCGCGGCTGAGGCAGATCTGGATGTTTTTTCCGTTCCGTTACCTATTGAAGGTACCTAGGAGACGAGGAGGTCGGTGTCGATGGTCCTCGCTCTGACTGTGTGCGGAATCGTCGTGGCCCTGGTGGTGCTGGGGCTGTTCGTCTTCGGTCTGCGGCGCAGACTCATCCAGCGCTCCGGCGGTACCTTCGACTGTTCCCTGCGCTGGGACGTGCCGGAGAAGACCGACACCAGCGGCAAAGGCTGGAGCTACGGCGTCGCCCGCTACAACGGCGACCGAGTCGAGTGGTACCGCGTCTTCTCCTACGCCTATCGCCCGCGCCGGGTGCTGGAGCGTGCCGCGATCGAGGTCGCCGGCCGTCGCCTGCCCGAGGGCGAGGAGGAGCTGGCGCTGCTCTCCGACCACATCGTGCTGACCTGTCTGCACCGGGGCACGCGTCTCGAGCTCGCCATGAGCGAAGACGCGCTGACCGGTTTCCTCGCGTGGCTGGAGGCAGCCCCGCCCGGACAGCGCGTCAACGTCGCTTAGCGGCCCGTTACGACAGCCCGCTGTTGATGGCGCTCACCAGCTCTCCGTTACCGGTGTCGCCGCTGAACTCCCAGAAGAACGCTCCGCCCAGGCCCTGGTTCTTGGCCCAGGTCATCTTGCCGGCGATCGTCGCGGGGGTGTCGTAGGACCACCAGTTGTTTCCGCAGTAGGCGTACGCCGTGCCGGCGACGGTGCCAGTGGTGGGGCAGGACGTCTTGAGGACCTTGTAGTCCTCGATGCCCGCCTCGTAGGTGCCGGGTGCCGCGCCGGTCGCCGAGCCTCCGGGGGCGGCCTGGGTGACGCCGGTCCAGCCGCGGCCGTAGAAGCCGATGCCGAGCAGCAGCTTCTTCGAGGCCACGCCCTTCGACTTCAGCTTGGCGATCGCGTCGGCCGAGTTGAAGCCCGCTGTCGGGATGGCGGCGTACGAGGTCAGCGGGGAGTGCGGGGCGGTCGGACCGTCCGCGTCGAAGGCGCCGAAGTAGTCGTACGTCATCACGTTGTACCAGTCGGCGTACTGGGAGGCGCCGCCGTAGTCGGCCGCGTCGATCTTGCCGCCGGAGGAGCCGTCGGCCGTGATGGCCGCGGTGACCAGGTAGCTGGAGCCGAACTCCGAACGCAGCGCCCCCATCAGGTTCTTGAAGGCGGCGGCCCCGCTGGTGTCGCAGGTCAGACCGCAGGCGTTCGGGTACTCCCAGTCGATGTCGATGCCGTCGAAGACATCCGCCCAGCGCGGGTCCTCGATGACCGACTTGCAGGAGGCGGCGAAGGCGGCGGGGTTGGCCGCGGCCTGCGCGAAGCCGCCGGAGTAGGTCCAGCCGCCGAAGGAGTAGAGCACCTTGATGTGCGGGTACTTGGCCTTGAGCTCACGCAGCTGGTTGAAGTTGCCGCGCAGCGGCTGGTCCCAGGTGTCGGCGACGCCGCTGACGGACTGGTCGGCGGTGTACGCCTTGTCGTAGGCGGCGTAGGTGTCGTCGACGACGCACTTGCCGTCCTTGACGTTGCCGAAGGCGTAGTTGATGTGCGTGATCTTCGAGGCGGAGCCCGAGGTCACCAGGTTCTTGACGTGGTAGTTGCGGCCGTAGACGCCCCACTCGGTGAAGTACCCGAGCTTGACCTTGGAACCGGTGGGCGGCGGGTCGGTGGTGCCGCCGGTGGTGTGCACGGCGACCGCGCCGCCGGCCGGTCCGGTCTGGTCGGCGGTGTCACGGGCCTGGACCGTGTAGGAGTAGTCGGTGCCGGCGGTCAGACCGGTGTCCGTGTACGAGGTCGTCGTCACGGTCGCCACCTTGGCACCGTCGCGCAGCACGTCGTAGTTCTTGATGCCCTTGTCGTCGGTGGCGGCGCTCCAGGCCAGCTTCACCGAGGTGTTGGTGATGCCGGAGGCGGTCGGGGTGCCGGGGGCCGACGGGGGCGCGTCTCCTGGAGTGCTGCCGCCGTCACAACTGCCGCCGTTCAGCTTGCAGTTGGCGGGGGATCCGCTGCCGGCGCCGTTGAAGCCGAAGGAGACGGAGGCGCCTGGGGCGAGGGTGCCGTTCCACGACTTGTTCTTGGCGGTCCAGTGGGTGCCGGACGAGGTGACGTCGGCGTCCCAGGCGGAGGTGACGGAGGTGCCGGAGGGAAAGTCCCACTCGACGGTCCAGGAACTGAGGCTGGTGGTACCGGTGTTCTTCACCGTCCACTTGCCTTCGAAGCCGGTGCCCCAGTCCTGGGTCTTGGCGTAGGTGGCGGTGGCGGAGGTCGCGGCCTGGGCGGGGCTCGCGAGGCCGACCAGGCCGGCGAAGGGGAGCAACAGCGTCGCGAACCCTGCCGCGGCTCTGTGTCTGAAGCGCATCGTGCGCCTCCTAGGGGAGTTGGGGGCGTGACTGAGCCTTCACACCCACGGTGCCGCGAGAATAGAAAGGTCTGGACCACGGGTCAATAGGTCTGGACCACTCTGGTGCAAGACGCAACTAGACACCCAACTCCTGTGCCAGTACGGCCGCTTGCACCCGGCTGCGCAGCTCCAGCTTCCCCAGCAGACGGCTGACGTGCGTCTTCACCGTGGCCTCCGCCATGTCGAGGCGGCCGGCGATGTCGGCGTTGGACAGGCCCTCCCCGAGACAGGACAGCACCTCGCGTTCCCTGCGGGTGAGGGTGTCCAGGACGGCCGGATCGGCGCTCGTCCCGCGGACCGGCCTGGCGGCGAACTCGGCGATCAGACGCCGGGTGACGGCAGGGGCGACGATTCCCTCCCCCCGCGCCACCGTGCGCACGGCGGTGATGAGGTCCTTGGCCTCCGTGTTCTTCAGCAGGAAACCGGCGGCCCCGGCCCGCAGGGCCCCGAACACGTACTCGTCGAGATCGAAGGTGGTCAGCACCAGGACGTCCGCGAGCCCTTCCCCGACGACCTGCCGGGTCGCCGACACCCCGTCCAGACGCGGCATCTGAATGTCCATCAGCACGAGATCCGGCCTCAACTCGCGTGCCAGCACGACCGCCTGCTCACCGTCCGCCGCCTCGCCGACCACCTCGATGCCGGGGGCGCTGCGCAGAATGAGGACCAGCCCGGCGCGGACGGAGGACTGGTCCTCGGCGACGAGGACGCGGATCATTCGGGGACTCCTTCACGCAGGGGCAGGGTGGCGCGTACGGTCCAGTGCGGCCCGTCGGGACCGGCGTCGAACGTGCCGTCGAGCAACGCGGCCCGCTCGCGCATCCCGACCAGCCCGGCGCCGGAACCGGGGGCGCGGGGCCCGTCCCGGTCGCCGTACGGACTGCTCACCGCGACGGTCAGGTCACCGTCCCGCTCCGCGAGGCTCACTCGGACCCGGCCCGGACACGCGTGCTTGAGGGCGTTGGTCAGGGACTCCTGGACGATGCGGTAGGCGGCGAGTTCGACGGGAGCGGGCACGGCGCCGTGGTGGCGGGCGTCCAGGGTGACGTCCAGACCGTTGGCTCGGGCGCCGTCGACGAGGGCGGCGAGACCGTCGAGGGTGGGGACGGCGGAGGGCTCGTGGTCGCCGTCGCGCAGGATGCCGATCAGCCTGCGCATCTCGGCGAGCCCGTCGACGCTGTTCTCCCGGATCACCGAGAGCGCCTCCCGGGAGGTCGCGGGGTCGTCGATGGACAGCGCGGCCGTGGAGTGGATGGCGATCGCCGACAGGTGGTTGGCGACCATGTCGTGCAACTCCCGTGCCATCCGGGCGCGTTCGGCGGTGACGGCCTGCGTGCGGTCCATCTCGGCGACCAGCGCGGTCTGTTCGGCGCGCAGCCGGGCGGCCTCGGCGGCGTCACGGTGGTTGCGCACGATCCACCCGGTGGCGGCCGGCGCGTACGCCACGACACCGACGACCACGCCGATCAGCAGCGCCTCCGGCACCCGCCACACCGCGAACGGCACCAGCGTCCCGGCCACGGTCAGCAGACCGGTGATCCACTGGATGCGGCGGGCCGAGGCGAGCGGACCGTAGAGCACGGCCGCGTAGACGACGTCGGTGAACATCAGGATCGTGGCGAGGTTGCCCTGGGTCACGAGGTCGGCGCAGATCGCGGCGGTGCCGGTCAGCAGGGCCGTGCGGGGCGCCGTCCGGCGCAGCAGCTCGCAGCCGGCCAGCACGGTGAGCGGCACGAGGACCGGCCGGGGGCCGTCGAAGAGGGTGATCGGGTCGCTGGACGGCCGGGTGCCCAGACCGATGCCGACCAGCAGCAGGCCGCCGAGCAGCCCGCCGACCGCGATGTACACGTCGAAGCGGTGCGGGCGGGGGAGGGCCATGGCTCCATCCAACACGGTGTCCGCGCGTCGCGCGTGATGCCCGGGAACGGTCCTGGACTGCATCTTTCGATGTACGGCGGTTTCGTCACCGGCGACGACGAAAGGGATCGCGCGCGCCGGGAGCCTGGAGAGCGGACGAAGGGAGCGGTCGTGATCGTCGGACTGATCGTCGCGTGTGAGGTCGCCTTCTGGGTGCTGCTGGCAGCCGGGCTGACCTTCCGTTACGGGCTGCGCATGCCGCGCGTCGGGCTGGCCCTGCTGCTGTGCGAGCCGTTGCTGGAGCTCGTGCTGTTCACGGTCACCGCGATCGACCTCAGGAACGGTGCCGAACCCGACTGGAAGCACGGCCTGGCCGCCGTCTACATCGGTTTCACCGTGGGCCTCGGTCACTCCACGATCAAGTGGGCGGACGCCTGGGTCGCCCACCGGTTCGCGGGCGGCCCGCCGCCGGTGAAGCCGCCGAGGTACGGCATGGCCCGCGCCGTCCACGAGTGGAAGGTCGCGGGCCGCTGGATCCTCGCCGCGGTGGTCGCCATGGCTCTGCTCCAGGCCGCGGTCTGGTACGTCGGCGACGGGCAGACCGAATCGCTGCGCGCCTGGCAGCAACGCATGCTGTGGCTGATCGGCATCAACGTGGTCATCGCCGGCAGCTACACGCTGTTCCCCAAGCGCGGGCGCTAACGCTCCCCGCCCGGGACCCCAGAGCACGTCCCCGACCTCCTTGTTGGCCGTGCGGGCAAGGATGCTGCATCTTCCGGGGGGCGACCCCCGGACCCCCGGCCGGACGGGAGTGGTCGCTAGCGTTCGCCGCCCGGGACCCAGAGCACGTCCCCGACCTCCTTGTTGGCTGTACGGGCAAGGATGAAGAGCAGGTCCGACAGACGGTTCAGGTAGGTCGCCGTAAGAGGGTTCATCGCCTCGCCGTGGACCTCCAGCGCTGCCCACGTCGAGCGCTCGGCGCGGCGTACGACCGTGCAGGCCTGGTGGAGCAGGGCCGCGCCCGGGGTGCCGCCCGGGAGGATGAAGGAGCGGAGCTTCTCCAGCCGCTCGTTGAAGCGGTCGCAGTCCGCCTCCAGCTTGTCGACGTAGAACTGCTCGACACGCAGGGGCGGGAACTCGGGCTTCTCGACGACGGGCGTCGAGAGATCGGCTCCGACATCGAACAGGTCGTTCTGCACACGGGTGAGGACCTTGACGACCTCCTCCTCGAGACCGCCCAGGGCGATCGCCGTGCCGATCACCGCGTTCGCCTCGTTGGTGTCCGCGTACGCGGAGATCCGCAGATCGGTCTTGACGACCCTGCTCATGTCGCCGAGGGCGGTGGTGCCCTGGTCGCCGGTCCTGGTGTAGATGCGCGTCAGATTGACCATGAGGTCAGCGTAAGTACGCTCCGGCCGTCGAGGCGAGCCGGACGGAGGCCTGATCGCCGGTCAGATCGGCCGCCGGGCGCAATCCGGACGAAGTGGCACGAGAGGTGCTCGTGCTTCTCGACGAGAAGGAGGAGCTGTTGAGCGATAGGGTGCTCAACTACGCCGTACGAGACCACTAGTGACGTCTGCCGGTGTGATGTCCGTCAGATGAGACGTGACGCGCATTACTAACCGGTCACACAGCACCTCACGAGCGCTAGGGTCCGCCGAAGAGGCAACGTAAACAGGGTGTAAGGCGTTTCAAAGGGGAGTCGCAACAGTGGCACGGAAGCTTGCCGTCATCGGCGCCGGCCTGATGGGTTCCGGCATCGCCCAGGTCTCCGCCCAGGCGGGCTGGGACGTGGTCCTCAGGGACGTCACCGACGAAGCGCTGAAGCGCGGTACCGACGGCATCAAGGCTTCGTACGACAAGTTCGTGAGCAAGGGCAGGCTGGAGGCGCACGACGCCGACGCCGCCCTCGCCCGGATCACCGCGACCACCGACCTGGGCGCGGCCGCCGACGCCGACATCGTCGTCGAGGCCGTCTTCGAGAAGCTCGAAGTCAAGCACGAGATCTTCCGCACGCTCGACAAGATCGTCCGCGCGGACGCCGTGCTCGCCTCCAACACCTCCGCGATCCCGATCACCAAGATCGCGGCGGCCACCGAGCACCCGGAGCGCGTGGTCGGCGTGCACTTCTTCTCGCCGGTGCCGATGATGCAGCTCGTCGAGCTGGTCCGCGGCTACAAGACGAGCGACGAAACCCTCGCCACCGCTCGGGAGTTCGCCGAGTCGGTCGGCAAGACCTGCATCGTCGTGAACAGGGACGTGGCGGGGTTCGTGACCACCCGTCTCATCTCCGCCCTCGTCGTCGAGGCGACCAAGCTCTACGAGTCGGGCGTCGCGACCGCCGAGGACATCGACCTCGCCTGCAAGCTGGGCTTCGGCCACGCCATGGGACCGCTCGCCACGGCGGACCTGACCGGCGTCGACATCCTGCTGCACGCCACCAGCAACATCTACACCGAGTCCCAGGACGAGAAGTTCGCCCCGCCGGAGCTGATGCGCCGGATGGTGGACGCCGGTGACATCGGACGCAAGAGCGGGCAGGGCTTCTACAAGCACTGAAACCGCACAAGCCCCTCGGGTTTCACACCCGAGGGTGAATTCGGTATCGGTTCGCTTACAGACGGCAACCTCCGACCGCCCAACGCAGTCAGAGGTGTCATCACTGGACATCAGATTCGTGGAGTACTACACGCACTCACGGGGAGCGCATATGTACATCAGGGGCGACCACGCCGAGCTGGTCGTCGGGGGCCGCCTCGACGTCCGCAGCGCGGCGGACGCCCGTACGGTCCTGCACTCGGCCGTCGACGACGGAGTCGGCGATCTGGTGCTCGACCTGTCCGAGCTGGATTCCTGGGACGCCACCGGGCTCGGGGTGATCATGGGGGCGCACCGCAGGGCCGGTCGCTGCGGTCGCCGGCTGGTGCTGCGCGACGTACCGCCGCAGATGCAGCGCCTCCTGGTCGCCACCCGACTGCACCGGATCCTGGCGATCGAAGGCGGCATCGGGGTGGAGTCACTGCCCCGCGTGTGACCCCGGCCACCCAGGCGAAACGTATCCCGCGCGCAATCCTCACGAGACTGTGACGTCTCGGACGGCGCGGTACCCCGGGCTGTCGTAGATACTGTGCGAAGGTTTAGGGTTCGGTCGCCCGCTGTCTGCATCCCTTCCAGCGGGCCCGGACCAGAAGCGACAGCGCAGTGTGCTGCAGGCCGGGAGGGGCCACTGACGGCACACGAGACGCTTTTGGGGGGCTTGAACCTATGGACCCGAACAACCGGGGACCCGAGGAGTACGGCCATGACGACGACGGCGGCACGCCGCGTCAGCGGCCTCCCAGGGACTCCCTCACCACAGACTTCGGCCAGCACTCGCCCACGCTCGCCCGTACCGTGCAGCTCGTCGCGGGCGACTTCCTGCTCACCGTCAACCCCGTCGACGGCAGCGAGATAGAGGCCTGCCCGCCCGGCGAGCGGCCCGGACGGCCCGAGAGATACAGCGCCGCCGAACGCGCCGAGGTGGACCGGGCTGCCCGCCCGCCCGTCCCGCCCGGACCGACCCGCACCGCGCTGTCGCTCCTGGCCCGCCAGGACGAGCGCGAACGACTCGTACGGCTGCTCGCCCGCGGCCGCTCGGTACGCCTGACCGGCCCCGCCGGCTCCGGCCGCACCAGCCTCCTCGACCTCGTCGCCGAGGACTGCGGCGACCTCGCCCCCGACGGGGTGGTCCGCCTCACCGGCTTCAACCGCACGGCGAGCGAACTGCTGTACGACCTCTTCTACGCCGTCTTCAACTCGCCCCTGCACCGCCCCGACCGGGACGAGCTGCTCTCCTGCGTCCGGGAGGTCGGCGCGGTCGTCGTCCTCGACGACATCGAGTTCGGCGGCGCGGCCCTCGACGAACTGCTGGACGCCACCCCCGAGTGCGCGTTCGTGATCGGCGCGACACCCGACGTGCCCGCGCCCTCGGCCGACTCCGCCGTCGAGGAGATCTTCCTCAGCGGCCTGGAGCGCGCCGACGGCCTGGAGCTTCTGGAGCGTTCCGTCGGCCGGGTGCTGACGGAAGAGGAGTCGAACTGGGCGGGCGACCTCTGGTTCGAGTCCGAGGGTCTGCCCCTGCGCTTCGTCCAGGCGGGTGCTCTGCTCAGGCAGCGCGACCGGCTGCGGGCCGGGGCGAACGCCGTCGACGAGTTCGGTGTCTTCGCGGACGCGGCCCCGGTGGACGCCCCGTTCACCCCCGACGAGGGCGAGGAGATACCCCTGCCCGCGCTCGGCGAGGCCGCGGCACCGGCCCCGCTGCTCGCGTCCCGGCTGAGCGAGTCCGCGCGCGCCACCCTGCGGTTCGCCGTCGCGCTCGGCGGCGAGGTGCCCCACCAGGCGCACCTGCCCGCACTGGTGGGCGACACCCACGCGGACGCCGCACTCGGCGAGCTCGCGGACTGCGGTCTGGTCTCCCCGGTCGGCTCCCGCTACCGGCTTGCCGCCGGTGTCCTCACCCAGCTGGAAGCCGCCGGATACGGCGACGACATCGAGACCCCCGCCCTCACCGCCGCCCAGCACTACGGCTGGTGGGCCGGCCACCCCTCGGTCACCCCCGAGCGGGTG
Source organism: Streptomyces doebereineriae (assembly GCF_031845645.1). Lineage (NCBI taxonomy): Bacteria > Bacillati > Actinomycetota > Actinomycetes > Kitasatosporales > Streptomycetaceae > Streptomyces > Streptomyces doebereineriae. The sequence goes on along the minus strand of NZ_JAVREZ010000004.1, from coordinate 448,727 downwards.
TGCGCCGAAGCCGATGCCCTGCTTGCCGCCCTCGCCGTCCTGGTCCCGGCCACCACCCCGCCCGCCGAGGGCGAGGAGGCCGTCACCGTGCAGCTGGCCCGCACGGCGGCGCCCGCGTTCGCCGCCGGCGGCCACTGGGGGGCCTGGGAGCGTTCGCTGCGGGCCGGTTCCGAGGCCTCCCGGCTGGCCGGCGAGGTGTCCGAACAGGCCTACTTCCACCACGAGCTCGGCATCCTCGCGCTCTGCGGCGGACAGCTCGACCGGGCCCGCGCCGAACTGGAGGCCTCCATCGGCCTGCGCGGCGCCCTCGCCGACAAGCGCGGCACCGTCGCGGGGCGCCGCGCCCTCGCCCTGGTCTCCGACCGGGACGGCAGCGCGCTCGGTCTGGCCGGCCTCGGCGCGATGGCGGGCGAGGAGCTGCCCGACGCCCGGTACGACGAGTCGGCCTCGCCGCCCGGGGGAGTTCCCGCTGCCTTCCCGCCGCTCCAGTCACCGGCCGACTCGCAGACGATCGTCGTCCACCGCCCGCCCTCCACACGCGCGCCCTCGCGCAAGGCCCGGGGCGGACTCAAGGGCCTCGCCAAGCGCAACCTCGTCGCGGCCGGCGCGGGTGCGCTGCTGGTCGCGGTGCTCGGCACGGTCGTGACGCTGGGCGCCACCTCCGACAACGACCCGAACTCCCCGTCCAACGAGGTGGGTGTCAACCCGTCGGCCAGCGTCGGCATCGACGACGGCAACCTCGGCGCCGACGTCCCGAAGAACGACGACGGCCAGGGTGACACGGGTACGGCCACGTCCCGTCCGACCGACCCGGGGCCCGATGGGACGTACGGGACTTCGGACGATCCGACGCCTACGGATGTGGCAGAGCCTTCGGACAGGCCGAGTGGGACGCAGGGCGGTGGTTCGTCGAGTTCGTCCAGGCCCTCGTCGCCGAGGCCGTCGAACACGACGAGGCCGACGACCTCGCCGTCCGACAGGCCGTCGACGACCCCGTCCGGCTCGACATCGCCGTCCGCCTCGACGTCCGCTACGCCGACGGATCCGCCCACGGGCACCCCGACCGACACGACCCCCACCACCTCCGACTCGGCCAGCGGCCCCGCCTCCACCACCCCGGTGGAGACCAGCAGCTCGGCCAGTGCCCCGCAGAGCAGCACCGTGAGCTCACCGAGCAACTCGGCGCAGGTCATCTGACGGACAGCGCGACACAAGAGGGCCGGGTCCACGTATCGGACCCGGCCCTCGTCGTCGTAGAAGAAGAGGTGCTGTCAGAACAGCCGCAGCTTGTCGTCCTCGATGCCCCGCAGCGCGTCGTAGTCCATGACGTGGCAGCCGATACCGCGGTCGGTCGCGAGGACCCGGGCCTGCGGCTTGATCTCCTGGGCGGCGAAGATGCCGCGGACCGGGGCGAGATGGGGGTCCCGGTTCAACAGGTCGAGGTAGCGGGTGAGTTGTTCGACGCCGTCGATCTCGCCGCGCCGCTTGATCTCCACCGCGACCGTCTGGCCGTCGGCGTCCCGGCACAGGATGTCGACCGGGCCGATGGCCGTCATGTACTCGCGGCGGATCAGGGTGTAGCCGTCGCCGAGCGTTTCGATGCGGTCGGCGAGCAGCTCCTGAAGGTGTGCTTCCACGCCGTCCTTGATCAGGCCGGGATCCACGCCGAGTTCGTGCGAGGAGTCGTGGAGAACTTCCTCCATCGTGATGATGAGCTTCTCGCCCGCCTTGTTGATGACGGTCCAGACGCCTTCCTCGTCGCCGGTCCCCTCCTTCAACGTGCAGGGCGGCGACATCCAGTTCAGGGGCTTGTAGGCCCGGTCGTCGGCGTGGATGGAGACGCTGCCGTCCGCCTTCACCAGGATCAGACGGGGGGCCGAGGGCAGGTGGGCGGTGAGCCGGCCCGCGTAGTCGACGGAACACCGGGCAATGACGAGACGCATGGTCGGCAACGCTACTCGACGGGCGCATGTCCACGCGATTCGGCCCGTAAGGCTGTGGAGAAACCCTGTTCACTTGTGGCCGATTGTGGGCCTGTTGGGAGTGCTCTTTGTTCGCATTCTCCTGGTGCCGTCACCGTCGGTTGCCTACCGTAGTAAACGGGAGGTCGCGAGGCGTGTACTGAGCGTGTCCGGCAGCGCGAACTCCCTCATCTGTCCGGCAACCCCTGAGGAATCGGGGGTGCGAGAGGAGAACCCATGTCGCTCGACGTCTCACCGGCCCTACTCGAGAAGGCCGAGCGAGGCGAGGTCGACGAAGCGGAATTCGTCGACTGCGTCCGGACCTCCCTGCCCTACGCATGGGAGATGATCAGCTCCCTGGTGGCCCAGCTGAAGGTCGACGGCGGCAACTTCGCCGACAACCAGACGCCCCCGCCGGACGAGCAGGCACGCGGTCAGCTGCTGCGTGCGCTTGCGAGTGACGCGATACGCGGCGCGCTTCAGCGGCACTTCGGTGTGCGGCTGGCCTTCCAGAACTGCCACCGGGTGGCGGTGTTCCCGTTGGACTCCTCGGTCGACGAGACGCTGGTCCGCTTCACCTCGGTGCGCAGTCAGCTGCTGAACCAGTCTCCGGAGTTCCGGGACTGCTGACGCGGCGCCGCTTGCTTGCCGCTCCGTACGCGGGAGGTGCATCAGTACCGGGGCGGCAAGCTCCCGCCGGGCAGGGTTGTTCCGTTTCAGGTCAGATGCGGCAGCACTTCCGCACCCAGCCGCCGTACGTTCTCCTCGGTGGCCGCCAGGTCTCCCGAGCCCTCGACGAGCAGGGCGAAGCGGGAGACACCCGTCCGTTCGCTGGTCGCCGCGAGGCGGTCGGCGCACAGCCGCGGAGTCCCCACCGGGTGCAGCCCGCAGAGCAGTTCCGTGTAGGCCACCGGATCGCGCATCTGCCGCGCACGGCCGTCGACCGTGACATGGGCGCCGAGTCCCTGCCTGAGCCAGCCCGGCATCGCCTTCACGAGGGCCTCCACCGCGTCCGTGCGCCGGTCCGCGATCTGGCAGACACCGGCCGAGACATGGGGCGCGTCAAGGACCTTCTCCGGCGCGTGTCCGGCGGCGCGCGCCTGCCTGCGCCACAGGGCGACCATCTCCGCCTTCTCCTCGTCCCCGACATGCATCCCGAGCAGCATCGGCAGCCCGCGCTCGGCGGCCAGCCGGACGCTCGCCGGGGAGGTGCAGGCGACGACCACCTCCGGACCGTCCGCTTCCGTGAGCGACTCCGACGGCCGTGGTACGACGGGCACTTCACGGAAGCGGAAGCGCTCGCCGTCGGCTCCGACGGAGGGTTCACGCAGCCAGCGCACCAGCAGATCGAGTGATTCCGGGAACCCCTTCTCGTACGCCTGAAGACCCGACCCGAACACCTCCAGGTCGACCCACGGACCGCCGCGCCCCACGCCGAGCGAGAAGCGCCCGCCGCTCGTCATGTGCAGCAGTGCGGCCTGTTCGCCGAGGGCGACGGGGTGGGCCGTGGGCAGCACGCTCACGGCGGTGCCGACGCGGATACGGCGGGTGCGGCCCAGCAGCAGGGCCGCCAGGGTGATCGCCGACGGGCAGGTGCCGTACGGCACGAAGTGGTGTTCTGCCAGCCAGACCGCGTCGAGTCCGGCCTCCTCCGCGACCTCGGCCGAGCGGACCGCGCGGTGCAGCGCCTCCCCCTGGCCCTGCCCCGGGAACTGGGCCGCCAACACGAAACTTCCAACGTGCATGTGCTCTTCCTGCTTCCTTGGCTCCGACACGGAGCTCCCCCACCCGGCATAACCGTCTGACACGTGCCGAGGACACGGCCTGGCGGAGAGATTTGCCGATTGTCTGCAGAATGGGTCGCCCCGGAGGGGCACTTGTGGGGGTTGGTGCCCTACGCGTACCCCGCCTCGTGCCGCGTAGGCTGGACACGGTCCCTGCTCCCTGTATAGCCCCGTGAGGTGTCCTGTGTCCCCGCGTCGCAACCGACCCAAGGGTTCCGGTTCGTCGGACTCGGCCGGCCGGAGTGCCGAGGACGACCGTTCAGGCCGCTACGGCGGCTTCCAGTCCTCGACGCACTGGCAGGGCGAGGACTGGAACATCCGGCATGTGGCAGGGGCGAGCGCGCAGGGCAAGACGTACCGCTGTCCTGGCTGCGACCAGATGATCCCGGACGGAGTCCCGCACATCGTGGCCTGGCCGGACCACTCGGGTGTCGACGAGCGCAGACACTGGCACAAGGCGTGCTGGAACGCGCGGGACCGCCGCACCACGCGGGTGCAGCGGTCCCGTAACGCGCCGAGGTTCTAGGGGATCAGCCGAGGTTCTGGAAGATCAGACGTCCCGCTTCTCCAGCAGGGCGAAGGCGCAGGCGAACGCCGCGGCCGTCACGCCGATGATGATCCACAACGGGTCCCAGCCCGAGGGGCCGGTCTCGGTGAGGGAGTTGGAGTAGAACACGCTGAGCTGGTTCGGGATGGAGTACTCGAACAATGCCTGGCGCAGGCCATCCAGGGACTGCGAGACCATGAACAGCGCGATGACCAGCGGGGCCAGCACGACACCGATCATGATGGTGATCGCGCCTGCCGAGTGCCGGATGATCGAACCGATGATCAGCGAGAACAGGCCGAGCAGGGCGATGTAGAGCGAGATGCCGATGGTGCCCTTCAGCCATTCCTGGCCGGTCGGGGTCCGGGCTCCGTCCAGCAGGGCCACGTCCGCGAGGGCTACGACGAGGACCGAGACGAGGGTGGTCACGAAGGCGACGGCGAAGAACACGACCGCCTTCGCCGTGAGGACCCGGCCGCGGGAGGGGCAGGCGACCATCGTCGTGCGGATCATTCCGGTGCCGTACTCCGAGGCGGTGGTCAGCACACCGAGTGTGATGACGCACATGCTGCCGAGCAGCAGCCCGAAGAAGCCCAACGACAGCGGACTGTCGTTGTTCAGGTCCTCGGGGGAGGCGTTGGCCGCGATCAGCGCGGCGACCCCGATCCCGATCCCGATCACGAGCAGCACGAACACGCCGAGCGTCCAGATCGTCGACCGCACCGACCGGATCTTCGTCCACTCCGACGCGATGGCGTTCCCGAGATGGGTGCGCACGATGGGGATCGGCGAGGTGTAGCCGCGGTACGACGACCCGTCCGCCGGCTGCCGGTTCGGCACGGCGGCCTGGGCCTGCGGCATCGAGGGCTGCGGGGTGCTCATCGGACGTCCTCGGGCTTGGTCGGGGTGGCGGGAGCGGAGGCCTGCGGCTGCGGAGTCGCTGGAGGCTGGAAGGGCGGCTGAGCCTGGCCCTGGGGAGCCGCGGGGCCCGCCTGGGCGTACGGATTGGGCGTGCCGGCGCCGGGACCGCCGTACGGGCCCGCCTGCGCCTGGCCCTGCGGGCCTGCGAACGGCTGACCGCCCTGCTGGGGCGGCGGCGGGGCGTACCAGCCCGGCTGGCCCTGGCCCGGGACCGGCATGGGGGGCTGCGTGCCCGGCGGCAGGGGCTGCATCAGGCCCGCCTTCTGGTCGATGGTCGAGCGGTAGTCCACCGCGCCCTGCGTCATCCGCATGTAGGCCTCCTCCAGCGAGGCCTGGTGCGGCGACAGCTCCCACAGGCGTACGTCCGTGTCGTGCGCGATGTCGCTGATGCGGGGGAGGGCCAGCCCCGTGACCCGCAGCGCCCCGTCCTGCTCCGGCAGGACGTGCCCGCCCGCCTCGGTGATCGCGGCCGACAGCTTCTCGCGCAGCTGCGGTTCGGTGTCCGGCGTCCGCACCCGCGCGAAGCCCGCGGAGTTCGCGGCGATGAAGTCCTGGATGTTCATGTCGGCGAGCAGCTGCCCGCGTCCGATGACGATGAGATGGTCGGCGGTCAGCGCCATCTCGCTCATGAGGTGGGAGGAGACGAAGACCGTACGGCCCTCCGCCGCGAGCGCCTTCATGAGGTTGCGCACCCACAGGATGCCCTCGGGGTCGAGCCCGTTGACCGGCTCGTCGAAGAGCAGCACCTGGGGGTCGCCGAGCAGCGCGGCAGCGATCCCGAGCCGCTGCCCCATACCGAGAGAGAAGCCCTTGGAACGCTTCCTGGCCACGTCCTGGAGGCCGACCACACCCAGCACCTCGTCCACCCTGCGGGCCGGGATCCCGGACAGCTGGGCCAGGCACAGCAGGTGGTTACGGGCCGCCCGCCCGCCGTGCACGGCCTTGGCGTCGAGGAGCGCACCGACCTGCCGGGCCGCGTTGGGCAGCCTGCGATACGGGTAGCCGCCGATCGTCACCTGCCCCGAGGTGGGGTTGTCCAGCCCGAGGATCATCCGCATGGTCGTCGACTTGCCCGAGCCGTTGGGGCCCAGGAAGCCGGTGACGGCACCGGGACGTACCTGGAAGGAAAGGTTGTACACAGCGGTCTTGTCGCCGTAGCGCTTGGTCAGGCCGACTGCCTCGATCATGCTCCGCACCCATCGCAAGGTTCAGGACAGCGGGGCACACGCCCCCCGTAAGGGTTAGGAGCTTATCGGGGCGCTGACGGTTCCGCTCAAATGAAAGCAAAGGCTCTTCGCGTCACGCGTCCCGCTTCTTCAACAGGACATAACCGCCGATCAGCGCCACCGCCACCCACAGCGCCATGATCCCGAGCCCGCCCCAGGGGCCGTAGGGAGTGTCGTCGTCGATCGGGGTGACCACCTGCATGATCCTGCTGCCGGCCTGGTCGGGCAGGTACCGGCCGATCTTCTTGGTGGCCGAGACGTTGCCGAGGATGTTGGAGATGAGGAAGAAGAACGGCATCAGGATGCCCAGCGACAGCATCGGCGAGCGCAGCATCGCGGCGACGCCCATCGAGAACATCGCAATGAGGGTCATGTAGACGCCACCGCCGATCACGGCACGCAGCACGCCCGGGTCGCTGATCTCCGCCCGGTGCGAGCCGAGCATCGCCTGCCCGAGGAAGAACGTCACGAAGCTGGTGACGAGGCCGACGGCCAGCGAGAGCCCGGTGGCGACCGCGATCTTGCTGACCAGGAAGCTGCCGCGCTGCGGCACGGCGGCCAGCGAGGTGCGGATCATGCCGGTGCTGTACTCGTTCGAGACGACGAGCACCCCGAACACGATCATCGCGAGCTGTCCGAGGCTCATCCCGGCGAAGCTGATGAAGGTCGGGTCGAAGGAGAGCTTGTCCTCGCGGCTCATGTTGTCGAACTCGTTCTTCGACAGGGCCGAGATCAGGATGCCGAGCCCGATGGTGACCACCACGGCGAGGGAGAGCGTCCACACCGTGGAGGCCACCGACCGGATCTTGGTCCACTCGGAGCGGATGACCTGGGTCGCCGCCATGGTCAGTTCCCCTTCCAGCCGTCGCCCCACTGCTGCTGGGGCGGCAGCGGTGCGTCGACGGGTGTGTCGCTGTGGGCGTGGTACTCGACCGACTCCGCGGTCAACTGCATGAACGCCTCCTCCAGGGAGGCCTGTTGGGGGCTCAGCTCGTGCAGCACGATCTGGTGCTGCGCGGCCAGCTCACCGATGTACTCGGACTTGCTTCCGTCGACCTCCAGCGTGCCGTTCCCGGTCTCCACGACGGTGACCCCGGCCGCGTGCAGCACGTCGAGCAGCCGCTCGCGCTGCGGGGTGCGGATGCGGACGTAGGACCGCGAGTTCTGCGCGATGAAGTCGGCCATGGAGGTGTCGGCGAGCAGCCGTCCCTGGCCGATGACGACGAGATGGTCGGCGGTCAGCGCCATCTCGCTCATGAGATGGGAGGAGACGAAGACCGTACGGCCCTGCGCGGCAAGGGACTTCATCAGATTGCGGATCCAGTGGATGCCCTCGGGGTCGAGCCCGTTGACCGGCTCGTCGAACATCAGGATCCGAGGGTCACCGAGCAACGCGCCCGCGATGCCGAGCCGCTGACCCATGCCCAGCGAGAAGCCCTTGGCCTTCTTCCTCGCGACGGCGGTGAGACCGACCGTGTCGAGGACCTCGTCCACCCGCTTCTTCGGGATGCCGTTGCTCTGCGCGAGACACAGCAGATGGTTGAAGGCGCTGCGCCCACCGTGCATGGCCTTGGCGTCCAGCAGGGCGCCGATGTAGGTGAGCGGGTCCTTGAGCTGGTCGTAGTGCTTGCCGTCGATGCGGACGTCCCCGGCGGTGGGCCGGTCCAGGCCCAGCATCATGCGCATGGTGGTCGACTTGCCGGCGCCGTTGGGACCGAGGAAGCCCGTGACGATGCCCGGTCTGACGGTGAAGGTCAGATTGTTGACCGCCACCTTCTCGCCGTACCGCTTCGTCAACCCCGCTAGCTCGATCATGCGGACCACGCTAGGCGCGGGGTTCGGCAGATGCCAATCGTATGGGCAAACGGAGGCCGACGAGAGAGGCAAAAGATGTGGAATCCGGCCATCAGTTGCCGTGCCGGACCAGCCCGCGGACACGCCGAAGGGCCCGCACCTGTCGGGGGAGAAGGTGCGGGCCCTTGATGTGCCGTCAGGCGGTGTTACCGGGACTGCTGGGCCGGAACCCCACGGGAGATCGGCTCGTCGTCGGCCGGGCTGCCGGCGGCGGCCACCGCGGCGCCGGTGAGCGTGGCGAGCATCTCGCGGACGTTCGTCAGCTGGGCGTTGATCGAGTCGCGACGGTTCGTCAGAGCCGCAAGCTCCCGCTCGGATTCCGAACGGATGCGGTCGGCCTTGGCGTTGGCGTCGGCCACGATGTCCTCGGCCTGGCGCTGCGCGGTCTCCACCGTCTGGCGGGCGCGGCGCTCGGCGTCGGTGCGCAGCTTCTCGGCCTCCAGGCGCAGCTGCTCCGCGCGGTGCTCGATCTCCGCGAGACGCTTCTCCGCCTTCTGCTGACGCGAGGCCAGGTCGCGCTCGGACTGCTCGCGGCGCTTGGCGAGGTTGGTCTCGAAGTCGGCGGCGGCCTGCGCTGCCTTGGCGCGGGTCTCCTCGAAGAGGGCGTCCGCCTCCTCACGCTTCTGCTGCGCGTCCTTCTGCGCCTCCTGACGGAGCTGAGAGGAATCGCTCTTGGCCTTCTCGACAATCCGGACGCCCTCGTCCTCGGCCTTGGCCTTGCGCTCCGCAGCGAACGATTCTGCGTCGTTGCGGACCTGCTGGGCCGCCGACTCGGCGAGTTCGCGGTGCTGCTCGGCCGCGCGACGGGCCTCCTCGCGCAGGTCCTTGGCCTCCTCCTCGGCGAGGCGGAGGATCTTCTCGACACGCGCGCCGAGGCCGGCGTACGACGGCTCGGCGTCGGAGACCTGTGCCTGGGCGTTCTGCGTCTCGAGGTGGAGCTCCTCGATGCGCTTCTCCAGTGCGGTGATGCGGGAGAGCGCGCTGTCACGGTCGGAGACGAGCTTGGAGATCCGTTCGTCCACCTGAGCGCGGTCGTACCCACGCCGCACAAGCTCGAAGCCGTAGGGGGAAGTGTCGCTCATGGGGTTCCTGTCAAATGAGACCGGTGAGGTGATAGGGGGAATCCTAGGGGCCGAAGCGGTGTGTCATCGAGCGGATACGTGTTTGATCTGGAGAATGACACCCCTTTTGAGTGGCTAACCCCGGGACGGCTTGCCAAAAACTTGGTCAAAGGCCCCAGACGGCACCCGATTCCGACCAGTCGGTCAGCTGTCCGACGGCTTACCCGAACGAGGGGCGCCGACCGCGGCGCCCGCCTTGACGCCGCCGTCCTTGCCCGCCGACGGAGCCTCGAAGGACTCCAACGCCTCCAGGACATCCTGGACACGGGAGATCTCGGTGTTGATGTCCTCACGGCGGCGGACGAGGACCTCGAGCTCGCGCTTGCCCTCCTCGACCGTGCGCTTCGCCTCGCGGATCGCCTCGGCCTTGAGCTCCTCGGCCTCCCGGACCAGGGTGGCCTTCTTCTGCTCGGCCTCCTTGAGGAGCCCCTCGGCCTTCTTGACCGCGGCGATACGCACCTTGCCGGCCTCCGAATTGGCCTCCGAGACCAGCTCCCTGGCCTTCGCCTGGGCCTTGGCGAGCTGCTCCTCCGAGGCCTTGATGAGCGCGTCGCAGCGGTCGCCGGTCGACTTCATGGTCTCCGCGGCCTCACGGCGGGCCCGCTCGTGCAGCGCCTCGATCTCGCCCGTGATCCGGTCGCGCAGCTCCTCGGCGCGCTCCCTTATCGCGGTGGCGTCCCGGCGGGCACCGACGAGCAGTTCGTCCGCGTCCGTGCGGGCCTTCTCCACGCGCGCGTTGCCCTCGACGGTCGCCTCGGACACCAGCCGGTCGGCCTCCTTGCGGGCCGCGCCCACCATGGTGTCGGCCTGCCCCTCGGCGTCCGCGGTGGTCTTGAGCGCCTGCTGCTGCGCCTCGCTGAGCAGCTTGTCCGCCTCGGCGGCGGTCTCCGTGATGAGCGTGTCGACCTGCTCGGCCGCTTCGGAACGCCGCTTGTTGGCGTCCTTGCGTGCCTCGTCGAGGGTGCGATCGGCCTCCGCGCGCGCGGAGTTGACCAGTTCCTCGGCCGCGGCCGCCGCGTCCGCCCTGACCCGCTCGGCCTCGGTACGGATCCGCTCCGCGTGCTGCTGGGCCTGCCCGACCGTCTGGGCGGCCTCGGCGCGCAGCCGCTCCGCGTCCCCGGAGGCCTCCCCGATCAGCTGCTCGGCCTTGGCGACCGACTCGGCGCGCACCCGCTCGGCCTCGGCGACCGTCTCCGTGCGCAGCCGGTCGGTGTCGTTGATGGTCTCCTCGGTGAGCCGCTCCGCCTCGCTGCGCGCCTCGGTGATGAGGGTGTCGGCCTGCGTCGCCGCGTCCGAGCGGATGCGGTTGGCGTCCTCGCGGGCGTCCGCCCGGGTACGGGAGGCGTCCTGCTCGGCCTGGGCGACGGCGTCCGAGGCCTCGGTGCGCGCCCGCTGGGCGTACTCGGACGACTCCGACCTGAGCCGCTCCGCCTCCGAGATCGCCTCCGAGACGGTGCGCTCGGCAAGGGACTTGGCGGCGTCCGTCTCCGCGGTGGCCTCGCGCCGGATCCGGGCCGCGTCCTCGCTGGCCCGCTCCCGCTCGGAGTAGGCGTCCGAGCGGACCCGGTCGGCCTCCTCCTGAGCCTCGCGCCGGGTACGGTCCGCCACGTGCTCGGCGGCGGAGCGCAGCCCGGTGATCTCCTCCTGCGCCTGCTCGTGCAGCCCGGCGACCGAGTCCCGCACCTGCTGGGCGTGCTGCTCGGCGGCCGACACCATCTCGTTGGCCCGCCGGTCCGCCTCCTCGACCAGCCGTACCGCCTCGGCCTGGGCCTCCTCCACGCGGTTGCGCGCCGAGGCCAGCAGCTCCTCGCTCTGCTCGCGGGCCCGCTCACGCTCCTGGTCGGCCTCCTGGCGCGCCGAGCCGAGATACTCCTCGGCCTCCCGGCGGCGCCGGTTGGCCTCCTCCTGGGCGGCGGCCAGCGTCTCGGACGCCTCGGTGGCGAGCCGCTCCGCCGCGGCCTGCGCCTCCGCCCGGACCCGGTCCGCGGTGTCCTGCGCCTCGGTCTTGAGCCGCTCCGCCTCGGCGGCGGCCTCGGAACGCAGCCGTACGGCGACGGCCTCGCCCTCGGCTCGGGAGGCGGACGCGTCGGACGCGGCCTCGGTGCGCAGCCGGTCGGCCTCCGCCTCGGCCTGCTGCTGCAGGGTGCGGATCCGCTCGGCGGCCTCGCCGCGCAGCCGGTCGGTCTCCTCGGATGCCTCGCGGCGGATCCGCGCGGCCTCCTCACGGGCCTCGGTGAGGGCCTGCTCGGCGGCGGCGAGGCGCTCCTCGGCCTCGGTGTGCAGCCGGGTCAGTTCCTCGGCGGCCTCGGCGCGACGGGACTCTATGGCCCGCTCGGTCTCCTCGTGCAGCTCGCGCGCGGCGCGCTCGGCGTCGGCCTTGATCTCCTCGGACTGCTCGACGGCCTCCTCGCGGTGCCGATCGGCCTCCTGACGGGTCCGCTGGAGGGTCTCCTCGGCCTGCCGGCGCAGCGTGGTGGCGCGCTCGATGGCCTCGGTGCGGACCTTCTCGCTGTCCGTGGTGGCGGTCTGGCGCAGCTCGTCGGCGTCCGCCTTGGCCTTGGAGAGCAGCTCCTCGGCGGTCTTGGCCGCCTCCTCGATCTGCTGGACGGCCTCCTTGCGGGCCTCCGCGCGGATCTTCTCGCCCTCGGCGACCGCGTCGGCGCGCAGCTGCTCGGCCTCGCCGCGCAGCCGACGGGCCTCCTCCTGCAGCTCGACCGTCTTGGCGCGGTACTCCTTGGTGTCGTCCTTCGCCGTGCCCTTGAGCTGCTCGGCGATGTCGTGCGCCTCGGCGCGCAGCCGGTCCGCCTCGGTCTCCGCCTCGTGGCGGATCCGCTCGGCCTCCTCGGTGGCGGCCCTGGTGGTCCGCTGCGCGTCCTCCTGTGCCTTGTTGAGGACGTCCTCGGCGGTCTTGGCGGCCTTGGACAGCTGGGTCGCGCTCTCCTCGGCGGTGAGCGTGCGGGCCTTCTCGGCGGCCTCGGTGACGATCTTCTCGGCCTCGGCGCGGGCGTCCGCGACGATCTGCTCGGCGGCCTCCTTGGTCGCCTCGGCCTCCTGGCTGGCCTCGGTGACCAGCCGGGCGACCTGCTCCTTGGCCGTACGGGTGCGCTGTTCGTTGGCCGACTCCGCGCTCGCGAGCGTCTTCTCGGCGGCCGACTTCGCCTCGGTGAGCACCTTCTCGGCCTCGGCCTGCGCCTTGCGCAGCGCCTCCTCGGCCTCCGTCATCCGCTGTTCGGCGGCCCGGCTGAGCTCGGTGGCCTGGCGGCGGGCGCTGTCCGACTCGGTCGCCGTGGACGTGCGCAGCTGCTCGGCGTGGTCGGTGGCCTCCTGGGCCTGCGTGGAGGCGGTGTCGAGCAGGCGCTCGGCGTCCGCGCGGGCGCGGCGCAGCAGCTGTTCGGCCTCCGCACGGGCGGTCTCGGCCTCGCTCTGCAGACGCTGGCGGGCCTCGGAGGTGACCCGCTCGGCCTCGGCACGGGCGGCCGCCATGGCCTGCTCGGCCTCGGCACGGGACTCCTCCAGGAGCCGTCGGGCCTGCGACTCGCTGCGGGCGCGCAGCTGCTCGGCCCACGCCACGTTCTCGTTGACGTGCGACTCGACGGTCTGCCGGCGCTCGGCCAGCTCCTGGTCGAGCTGCTGACGTCGGGTGACGGCCTCCTGGTGCAGCTCCGCCTGCAGACGCGCGGCCTGCTCGGCGTGCTCCTGGAGGATGCGCTGGGTCTGGGCGCGGACCTGGCTCAGTTCGCGCTCGGCGTCCTGGCGCAACTGGTCGGCCTGGATCTGGGCGTTGCGCAGCAACTGTTCGGCCTGGTAGCCGATGTCCCCGCCGCCGAATTCGGGCCGGGACATGAGGGTGCGACGCGCCTCGTGCAACTTGGCGCGCAGCACCTCGACCTGGTAGCCGAGGTCCTCGGCGTGCTGGATCGCCTTTTCCCGCTCGGTCTTCAGCCGCTCCATCTCGGCCTCGAACCGAGAGAGGTGGTCGACGTCAGCCGCCGGCTCTCGCTCCTGGCGTTCGTAGCCCCGCACTGCGCGGTCCCATCCGTCCCCTGGTCGCAAGTCTCTCCTGACGAGCCCTGTCCATCCGCCGAACGGGGCCCCCGGGGAATGGTGTCAGATCAACGGCGGAGCATGGGCTGCTGCCCGCCGCTCGCCCCCCGAAACCCGGACCCCGGCTCGGTTCTGCCGCCATGGGCAGGACCCGGTCGCCCTGGTAAGAGCGGCGACCGCCCCCAACCCTACCGGCCCATATGTACGAGGGTCAGTGCTCAGGTGACTCAACAGGCGCCGAAGTGACCAGTTCTGTCAGTACGCCGTGGCAATCCTTTGGGTGCAGGAAGGTGATCCGTGACCCCATGGAGCCGCGTCGGGGCTCCTCGTACAGGACGCGTACGCCCTTGTCCTTGATGTCCGCGGCCTCCGCGTCCACGTCCGCCGTACCGAAGGCGATGTGGTGGACACCCTCGCCGTTCTTGTCCAGCCACTTGGCGACGGTCGAGTCGGGGCGGGTCGGCTCCAGAAGTTGCAGGTAGGAGGCGCCGCCGTCGGAGGTTTCGTTGATCTTGAGCATGGCCTCGCGCACGCCCTGCTCCTCGTTGACCTCGGAGTGGAACACCTCGAAGCCGTAGGTGGCCCGGTAGAACTCGACGGTCTTGTCGAGGTCGAAGCAGGCGATCCCGATGTGGTCGATTCGCGTCAGCATGTTGTTAGTGCAGCGCTCCCCGGATGGTTACGCAACGTGCGCGCGATCACACCGACGGGGCGATGACGGCACGGAGTGCCACTCAGTACATTTTAAGTAAACCCTCGTTCACTCCTCGGCAGTGCAGCCGGTAAGGGGATCGCAGCTCATGTCTGGATCGAACAGCACGACCTCGGTGATCGTCGCGGGCGCCCGTACGCCCATGGGGCGGTTGCTGGGCTCGCTGAAGTCCTTCTCCGGAGCCGACCTCGGCGGCTTCGCGATCAAGGCCGCCCTCGACCGTGCGGGGATCGGTGGCGACCAGGTGCAGTACGTCATCATGGGCCAGGTCCTCCAGGCCGGCGCCGGTCAGATCCCGGCCCGCCAGGCCGCGGTCAAGGCCGGCATCCCGATGAACGTCCCGGCGCTGACCATCAACAAGGTGTGCCTCTCGGGCCTCGACGCGATCGCGCTGGCCGACCAGCTGATCCGCGCCGGCGAGTTCGACGTGATCGTCGCGGGCGGCCAGGAGTCCATGACCAACGCCCCCCACCTGCTCCCGAAGTCCCGCGAGGGCTTCAAGTACGGCGCGATCGAGATGCTCGACGCGATGGCCCACGACGGCCTCACCGACCCCTGGGAGAACATCCCCATGGGCCAGTCGACCGAGACGCACAACACCCGCCTCGGCATCCAGCGCCCCGCGCAGGACGAGATCGCCGCCCTGTCCCACCAGCGGGCCGCCGCCGCACAGAAGAACGGCATCTTCGAGGCCGAGATCACCCCGGTCGAGATCCCGCAGCGCAAGGGCGAGCCGGTCGTCTTCAGCAAGGACGAGGGCATCCGCGCCGACACCACGGCCGAGTCCCTGGGCAAGCTGCGCCCCGCGTTCACCAAGGACGGCACCATCACCGCCGGTACCTCCTCGCAGATCTCGGACGGTGCGGCGGCCGTGGTCGTGATGAGCAAGGCCAAGGCGCAGGAGCTCGGCCTCGAGTGGATCGCCGAGATCGGCGCCCACGGCAATGTGGCCGGCCCGGACAACTCCCTGCAGTCCCAGCCGTCCAACGCGATCCTGCACGCCCTCAAGAAGGAGGGCCTGGAGGTCTCCGACCTGGATCTCATCGAGATCAACGAGGCCTTCGCCGCGGTGGCCGTCCAGTCAATGAAGGACCTCGGTGTTTCCACGGATCGGGTGAACGTCAACGGTGGCGCGATCGCCCTGGGCCACCCCATCGGCATGTCCGGCGCCCGGCTCGTCCTGCACCTCGCCCTGGAGCTCAAGCGGCGCGGCGGCGGTGTCGGCGCGGCCGCGCTGTGCGGTGGCGGCGGTCAGGGTGACGCGCTCGTCGTGCGGGTACCCAAGGCCTGAGTCCCCGTAGGTTTCGGGCGAAGCGCGTTTTCAGGCGAACGGAGCTGTGATGCAGGACGTCTCCACCCTGGTGGCCCAGGCCAGGGAGGGCCGCCCGCGGGCCGTGGCCCGGCTGATCTCCCTCGTGGAGGGGGCGTCCCCGCAGCTCAGGGAGGTCATGGCGACGCTCGCCCCGCTCACGGGCAACGCCTACGTGGTGGGCCTGACGGGCTCGCCGGGGGTGGGCAAGTCGACGTCCACCTCGGCTCTCGTGACCGCCTACCGCAAGCAGGGCAGACGGGTCGGCGTCCTGGCCGTCGACCCGTCCTCGCCGTTCTCCGGCGGTGCCCTGCTCGGCGACCGGGTGCGCATGTCGGAGCACGCCTCCGACCCCGGCGTCTACATCCGCTCGATGGCGACCCGCGGCCACCTCGGCGGTCTGGCCTGGGCCGCCCCGCAGGCCATCCGGGTCCTGGACGCGGCCGGCTGCGACGTGGTCCTGGTCGAGACGGTCGGCGTCGGCCAGTCCGAGGTGGAGATCGCCGCCCAGGCGGACACGTCCGTGGTGCTGCTGGCCCCCGGGATGGGTGACGGCATCCAGGCCGCCAAGGCCGGAATCCTGGAGATCGGCGACGTGTACGTCGTCAACAAGGCCGACCGTGACGGCGCCGACGCGACCGCCCGCGAGCTCAATCACATGCTGGGCCTGGGCGAGTCCCGCGGCCCCGGCGACTGGCGCCCGCCGATCGTCAAGACGGTCGCCGCCCGCGCCGAGGGCATCGACGAGGTCGTGGAAGCCTTGGAGAAGCACCGCGCCTGGATGGAGGAGCACGGTGTTCTCGCCGAGCGCCGCCGCGCCCGCGCCGCCCACGAGGTCGAGACCATCGCCGTCACCGCCCTGCGCGAACGCATCGGCGACCTCAGGGGCGACCGGCGCCTGGACGCGCTCGCGGAGAGGATCGTCGCCGGCGAACTGGACCCCTACCGCGCGGCGGACGAGTTGGTGGAAGGCCTGACCCGGGGCTGAGCCCCCTGATACGTTGACCGTCATGTTCCTCTCCTTGGCGTAGGGCCGCACCGAGCCACGGTTCGAGCACACGGCTCCCGTGGCTCCTCGGTGTCCCCTCCCACGCCTCCTTCGAGGAACGCACCCATGTCTGCGTCCTATGCGCAGGTGCTGCGCATTCCGTATGCCCGCCGCACCTTCGCCACCGCCCTGCTCGGCAGGCTGTCGTACGGCGTCGTCCCGCTGTCGGTGATGCTCGCCGTGACCCGCGCCTCGGGCTCGTACGCGGTGGCGGGTGCCGTGATGGCGCTCTTCGGTGCCACCGTCGTCTTCCTGGCGCCCGCGCGGGCCGCCCTGATCGACCGCTTCGGGCCGCCGCGGGCGCTCGTCCCCCTGCTCTCGGCCTACGTCCTGCTGCTCGCCCTGCTCACCGCGGCCCTCTGGCGCCCCGGCGCACCCCCTGTCCTCCTCGGCACCCTCACCGCCCTCGCGGGAGCCTGCGTCCCGCCGCTCGGACCCACCATGCGGACCGTGTGGGCCCGGCTCGCCCAGGACGACAAGGCGCTGCTCCAACGGGCGTACAGCCTCGACGGGGTGGCCGAGGAACTGCTCTTCGTGTCGGGCCCGCTGCTGGTGGGCGTCCTCGTCGGGGCCGCCGCGCCGGCCGTGGGGATCGTCGTCGGCGCCGCCCTGATGGTGGCGGGGACGACCGGCTTCGTACGGTCACCCGCGGTACGGGCCGTGCGGCCGGCGGGTTCTTCTCCACGACGGGCCAGCGGCGGCCGGCGCGTACTGCGCCGGGTCCACCGTCCCGTCGTGGCCGCCGCGGCCGTGGGCCTCGCGCTCGGTGTCCTCGACCTGCTCGTCGTCGTGTTCGCCGAGCGGCATCAGCACGGCGGCGCGAGCGTGGCCTGGGTGCTCGCCGCGCTGTCGGCCGGAAGCGCGGTCGGCGGGATGCTCAACGGCGCGGTGAACTGGCGGACGCCCGCCCGGACCCGGCTGGCGCTGCTGACGGCCTGCCTGGGCCTCGCGCTCGTCGGCGCCGGGCTCGCGCCGGGCCTCGGCACGCTCGCCCTGGTCATGGCGGGCGCCGGGTTCTTCGTGTCACCGGCCATCACCACCGCGTATCTCATCGCCGACGCGGCGGTCGCCCCCGAGTCCCGCACGCAGGCCGGCGCGTGGGTCAACACGGCCGTCAACGCCGGGAGTACGGGCGGAACGGCCGTGGCGGGAGCCCTGGCGGGACAGTTGCCGGTGGCCGTGTGTTTCGCGCTGACGGGCGGGGTGGTCGCCGTGACGGCGGTGCTGGTCATGACGAAGGGCGCCCGGGGGAGGGGCGCCCTTCGCGGTGGTACGGATCGGGAGGCCACGCCTGTCGCGTGACGGCTGGGTCAGGCGTCGTCGCCGTCGTCGTCGCGGTCCTGGGTGACCTTGCCCGTGTCGAGGGCGACGTTCCACTCGCCGTGGCTGTTGCCCTTCACGGTCTCCGCCGACCAGGCCACGGTGCCGTTGTCGTCGTCGATGCCGACCTCGGTCACCGTGCCCTTGTGCGCGGCGGCCAGCGCGGCCTCACGGGCGTCCGTCTTCGCGCCCTTCACCGCGGCGAGTTCGGCACGGTCGTCGCCGTCGTGGTCGTCGTCGGTGTCACGCTGGGCGCCGAGGACCTTGCCGGAGTCGGGGGCGATCCGTACGTCGTACTCGGTGCCGTTGCCCTTGACGACGCTCACCTTCCACGCGTCGGCGCCGTCGTCGTCCAGGTCGGCCGAGACGGCGGTGCCCGGCGTGTGCTTCAGGGCGGCCGCGATCGCCTCGGCCGCGGTGACGTCGGCGCCACGGACCGCCGTACGGTCCTCGGTGGCGTCGTCGTCCCGGTCGTCCGCGGAGTCGTCGGCGTCGTCGCGGTCCGAGGCCGCCTGGGCGCTCGTGTTGGTCTGGCGCTGCGTCGCCGTCGCCTCGTCGTCGCCCGCGGCGAAGGCCGCGACGGTGCCGCCGGTTGCCAGCGCGGCGGCGGTGAGGGTGGCGATGACGATGTTGCGCTTCATGAGGATTCCTCCAGAGCCGTTCTGCTTCGTTCGCTTTCGACGACAACCACGCTGCCGGAGGGGAGCTGAACGGGACCTGAAGCCCCCTGAAGGCGTCTTCAGGTTCGCTTTGCCACCCTGTGCGCATGCGCCTGTTGATCGTCGAGGACGAAAAGCGACTCGCCCTGTCCCTCGCCAAGGGCCTCACCGCCGAGGGCTACGCCGTCGATGTCGTCCACGACGGCCGGGAGGGGCTGCACCGGGCCACCGAGGGGTCGTACGACCTGGTGATCCTCGACATCATGCTGCCCGGCCTCAACGGCTACCGGGTCTGCGCCGCCCTGCGGGCCGCGGGCCACGAGGTGCCGATCCTGATGCTCACCGCCAAGGACGGCGAGTACGACGAGGCCGAGGGGCTGGACACCGGCGCCGACGACTATCTGACCAAGCCCTTCTCCTACGTCGTCCTGGTCGCCCGGATCAAGGCACTGCTGCGTCGACGCGGGCAGGGCGCCGGGGCGTCGCCGGTGCTCGAACTCGGTGGGCTGAGGATCGACACCGCCGCCCGCCGGATCTTCCTCGACGGCGACGAGGTCACCCTCACCGCCAAGGAGTTCTCGGTCCTGGAGCAACTCGCGGTGCGGGCCGGCGAGGTGGTCTCCAAGGCGCAGATCCTGGAACATGTCTGGGACTTCGCGTACGACGGCGACCCCAACATCGTCGAGGTGTACGTCAGCACCCTGCGCCGCAAGCTGGACGCGGGCCTCATCCACACGGTCCGCGGTGCCGGGTACCGGCTGGAGGCCGGCAGATGAGGCGGCTGTTCGGCTCGGTCCGGTCCCGGGCCACGCTCGGCGCCACCCTCGTCGTCGCCGTGGCGCTGGTCGCGGCCGGGGCCGCCGTGCTGCTGTCCCTGCGTTCCAACCTCATCGACCAGGCGGGCACGCAGGCCGAGCGGGCCGCGCGGAACGTCGCCGCCGACCTTTCGGGCGGGACGCCGTACACGAGCCTGGAACTGGACGACGACGAGCCGGTCCAGGTCGTCGACGAGCACGACACCCTGGTCGCGGCCACCGAGCACCTGGAAGGGATCAGCGGCACCCGCACTGCCGAGGTGAAGCCGCAGCCGCCCGCGGCCGGTACCGGCGGTACCGGGGGCACGAGCGCATCCGGCGACCCGGAGGACTCCGACGACGACTCGGCAGGGGACGACGAGTCCGTCCTCGAGCCCGGAGAGATCGCCGACGGCGTCGGGCTGACGAACGGCTCCGCCACGATCGACGGTGAGTCCGCCGACTACCGGTTCGCCGCCGTGGAGGTCGAGGTTCCCGGCAAGGGCACACTCACCGTGTACGCCGGCGCCTCCCTCAACCCCGAACAGAGCGCGGTGGGCACCGCCCAGACCGTCATGCTGGTCGGGTTCCCGCTGCTGCTCGGCGTCGTCGCCGCGGTGACCTGGCTGGTCACCCGGCGTGCGCTGCGGCCGGTCGAGGGCATCCGTGCCGAGATGGCCGCGATCACCGCCTCCGAGGACCTCGCCCGCCGCGTCCCGGTGCCGGACACCCACGACGAGGTGGCCCGCCTCGCCCGCACCACCAACGAGACGCTGGCCGCGCTGGAGACCTCCGTCGAACGCCAGCGCCGGTTCGTCGCCGACGCCTCGCACGAGCTGCGCAGCCCGATCGCCTCACTGCGCACCCAGCTCGAAGTGGCCGCCGCGCATCCCGAGTTGCTGGACCTGGAAGGGGCGGTCGAGGACACGGTACGACTGCAACACCTCGCGGCGGACCTGCTGTTGCTGGCCCGCCTGGACGCGGGGGAGCGGGGCGCCGGCGCCCGGGTCGAGCTGGCGGCGCTGGCCCGGGAGCGGATCGCCGGGCGGGCGGGGGTGACGGTACGGGCGGACGCCGTCGAAGTGACGGGGTCCCGGGGGCAGTTGGAGCGCGTGCTCGACAATCTGCTGGACAACGCGGAACGGCACGCGCGGTCGGCGGTGGTGGTGACGGTACGACGGGACGGTGACCGGAATGCCGTGGTCGAGGTCGGCGACGACGGCGACGGGGTGCCGGCGGGCGACCGGGAGCGGATCTTCGAGCGGTTCGTTCGGTTGGACGAGGCGCGGGCGCGGGACGACGGCGGCGCCGGGCTCGGACTCGCCATCGCCCGTGATGTCGCCGCTCGGCATGGTGGGACGCTGACGGTGCGGGACGCGCCGACAGGCGGAGCTCTGTTCGAACTCCGCCTGCCGATCGCCTGAAAGGGCCCCGGTGTCAGGGACGCCCTCGATGCCCCCGCAGATGCTCCGCGATCGGCTTGAGGGCCTTGTCCAGTTCTGTCAG
This sequence comes from Streptomyces doebereineriae, assembly GCF_031845645.1. Classification (NCBI taxonomy): domain Bacteria; kingdom Bacillati; phylum Actinomycetota; class Actinomycetes; order Kitasatosporales; family Streptomycetaceae; genus Streptomyces; species Streptomyces doebereineriae. Next base: position 427,921 of record NZ_JAVREZ010000004.1, on the reverse strand, counting down.
GGACTCAGCCGGCACGAGGTCGATGAAGTGCCTCCGCACAGACGCCACATGATGGGGCGCGACCTTCTTCATCGTCTCCATGCCGTGCTCGGTCAGGACCGCGTACAGGCCGCGGCGGTCGGACTCGCAGTTCTCGCGCCGGACCAGGTCCGCGTTCTCCATGCGGGTGATCTGGTGCGAGAGCCGGCTCTTGGACTGGAGGGTGGCGGAGGCGAGATCGCTCATCCGCATCCGTACGCCCTCCGACTCGGAGAGATTGACCAGGATCTCGTAGTCGTTCATCGTCAGGCCGAACGGCTGAAGGTCCCTCTCGAGCTGATACGTCAACAGCCTGTTGACCTCCAGGTGGGTGCGCCAGGCGCACTGCTCCGCATCGGTCAGCCAGCGCGTGGCCGTCTCGGTCTCCATGAATGAAGTCTACCTAAAAGGTTGAAAGGCGAACTAATGAGGGTGGTGTGACTGTGCGCACGCGTTCGATGTCACACTCCGCAGACTACCGCTCACAGCCCGAAGCGACGCTGGAGGTCCCCCAGCTGTCCGGGAAGGCGCGGTGCCCCCGGCTGCTGTGGATGGCCTGTGGGTGCCCCATGGCCGCCGGGTACTCCGGCCTGCTGCGGAGTCGCTCCGACGGCCTGCTCGGCCATCAGAACCTCCGTCGACTGGAGCAGTACGGTGCCGGCCCCCACGAACTCGAACTGGTGCTCTTCCCCGGAGGCTCCGCCGAGGCCCGTCATCGCACGTAGACCGCCCATCAGACCCGTCATGTAGCCGTGGTCGTAGTGGTGGCAGGGCGAGGGGCAGTCCGCCCAGCCCACAAGCGCTTGCGGGTCCACCCGGATCGGGGGCTCCATGAACACCACCGGCCCGTTGGAGGCGGCCACGAACTTTCCGGTTCCGATGAGAGTCAGGAAGCCCGGCACGATCGACTGCTTCAACGCGAGACTTGGCTGAAAAGCGAGCAGGTTGCCCGAGCGAATGGTCAGGTTGCCGTTGTCGAGGTCGTAGGAGTTCACGTCGAAGGCCCGGTCGGCGAGGAGCATCTTGCCCGAACCCTGCGCCACGACCCAGTCGCTTGCGTGCAGAGGCGAATGGAAGGACGTACGGATGAGACCGTCGAGGCCGCCGTGTCCGATGCCGTTGAAATCCATCTGGCCGTAGTAGGCGATCATCTTCCCCTTCTGCAGGAACCACTGGCTCCCCTTGAGCTCCACGCAGAAGGTGTAGTTGTTGACGTTGTCGTCCGAGGGCAGCGTCATGGGGTCGTACACGGTGGGGCCAGCGCCCGGGTAGTGGCTCACAGCTTCTCCTCCGAGGCCTGGACGTACACCACGCCGTTCCCACTGAGTTCCAGTTGGAAGGCCTCGCCGGAGCCGCGGCCCACCATGTCGCGCCAGCCGAGCGCCGTCGACAGTTTGTTGCGGACGTCGCCGTGGTGGGCGACGTAGGCCTGCGGGTCGACGTGGACCGGGCGCTGCGGGGTGACGGGGACCTCGAAGACCCCGCCGTGGGCCATGACGGCCACCGAGCCGTGTCCCTTGAGCGTGGTCGTGAAGAGGCCCTGGCCGCTGATCTGGCCGCGCACCATGCCCATGACGCCGCCCTGCGAGCCCATGAACATGGTGCCCTGCTGCAGGGTGCCCTCGAAGGCGAGCAGGCGGTCCGCCTCGACGTACAGGGTGTCGCCGGTGAGGTTGATGATCTGGACGTGGTGGCCGCCGTGCCCGAACAGGACGGTGCCACTGCCCTCGACGGTCATCAGGGGCGTGTCCTCGTTGGCCACGCGGCGGCCGATCATCGACATGACGCCGCCCTGGCCGCCCTGGAGGTTCGGAGTGAAGGACACCTCGCCCTTGTACGCCAGCATCGCGCCGCGCTGGCTGAACAGCCGCTGGCCCGGCCGGACGGTCGCCTCGATCATCTTGGAGTTGATCTCGCTGAAGGGCATGTCACACATCCCCCGCGATCGTGTTCCGCTCGCTGGGCTGGACGTACACCAGGCCGTCACCCTCGAAGCGGATCTGGAAGGCCTCGCCGCCGCCCTCACCCATGAACGTGCGGAACGTCACACCGGACTGGAAGGACTGGCTGAGGTTGCCCTGGTGGGCGATGTAGGCGCCGGGGTCGACGGTCAGCGGGTACTGGCGGCTGACCCGCAGGACGACCGCCGGGCCGTCCGACATGATCGCGGCCTGGCCGTGCCCCTCGACCGTGGTCGTGAACAGGCCGTTGCCCTGTGAGGCCCCGCGCAGGCCGGTGAAGCTGGTGCCGGTCCTGAGTCCGCCGTCGGTCGCGAGCAGATTGCTCGACTCCACGTACAGCTTGTCCCCCTGGAGGCCGACGAGGTTGATCTCCGAGGCCCGGTCCGCGAACCAGCACGTCCCGTGCCCCGACACCTCCATCACGGTCATCTGCTCGCCGGTGATCCGCCGGGTCACCATCCCCCGGATCCCCTCACCACCGCCGCTCATCTTCTTGAACGCCATCTGCCCGTCGTACGCGACCATCGAGCCGTTCTTCGCCTTCACGGCGTCCCCGGTCATGTCGACGGCGAGCACCTTGCTGCCTTGAAGTCGGAACATCGCCACGGAGTGAAGGTAGCTGGCGCGAGCCCGCGCCGACAGGTCCTGCGGGTGGAGTCGCACCCTGAGTGGTCCCTTAGGGCGCGGGGTGCCTGCCGGCGGCCTGTGCGGGTGCGGCTGGGTGGGGGCGGGCGTTGTGCGCAGTTCCCCGCGCCCCTGAATGCCTGCGGCGCAGCTGCGGCCCCGGTGGGGGCTTGTGTAGCGTGTGCGGGTGCGTTGGGGGTCGGGTACGCGTCTGCACGTGCCTGCACCTGTCCGACCCAGGGGCGCGGGGAACTGCGCGATCAGCACGACGGACCCGCAGTCGGACCCCATGCCCCGGCTCCCCGGAACCGTTTGTCACAATGGGCGGACGCTTGTGCCTGCGTTCACAAACTGTCGACGTACCTCCCACCGAAGGTGACCCGTGGACCTCAAGACAGCCTCCGCCATCCGACGCCTCCGCCTGGTCTCCGCTCCCGAGGCGATCTCGTTCCTGATCCTGCTCGTCTGCTCGGTGCTGAAGCGGACCACGGACTTCGACGCCGTGCGACCCATGGGCATGATCCACGGCGTCCTGTTCATCCTGTACGTGATCTTCTGGTTCGACGCCTGGAACCGCACCAAGTGGTCCGCGAAGACGGGCATCTGGTACTTCGTGCTCTCCGTGCTGCCCACCGGCGGCTTCTTCGCCGAGCGCAGGCTCAAGCGCGAGGCCGAGGACGCGGTCATCGCCTCGCGCGCCCGCAAGGAAGGGGTCGTGGGCGCATGATCGTCGCCTTCTCCGTGACCCCGCTGGGGGTCGGTGAGGACGTGGGGGAGTACGTCGCCGACGCGGTGCGGGTCGTCCGTGAGTCGGGGCTGCCGAACCGCACCGACGCCATGTTCACCTCGATCGAGGGCGAGTGGGACGAGGTCATGGAGGTCGTCAAGCGGGCCGTGGCCGCCGTGGAGGCGCGGGCGCCGCGCGTCTCGCTGGTGCTCAAGGCGGACATCCGCCCCGGAGTGACGGACGGTCTGACCTCCAAGGTGGAGACGGTGGAGCGGCACCTCGCCGACTGAGCGGGTCTCACCGCGACGCACGAACCCCGGCCCGCGCGGGCCGGGGTTTTCTCGCACCTCCCATTTGAGCGATCGCTCAAAAACGTGTACGTTCCTCCCCGGAGTGTTGAGCAGTCGCTCAAATAACGAGCTCACCCTGGGGGAATCAATGGGGCTCTACATCGAGGCACGCATCCGCGCCGATCTCGACGATCTCTGGACCCGGACACAGGAACCGTCCCAGCACCAGCGCTGGGACCTCCGCTTCACCCGGATCACCTATCTCCCGCGCGCGGAGGGCGAGCCACAGCGCTTCCGGTACGCCACCCGGGTGCTGCCCGGTCTCACCGTCGCCGGCACCGGAGTCTCCGCGGGGGAGCGGGAACGCCCCGACGGCACCCGCACCTCCGCCCTGCGCTTCTCCTCCCCGCACCCGCTCTCGCTCCTGGCGGAGGGCAGCGGCTACTGGCGCTACCTCCCGGACGGCGACGGCGTCACCTTCCTCACCGGATACGACTACCGCCCGCGCTGGGGCCGCGTCGGCGCCGTGGCCGACCGGCTGCTCTTCCGCCCCCTGATCGGCTGGGCGACGGCCTGGTCCTTCGACCGGCTGCGCCTGTGGCTGGAGCGCGGGATCACCCCGGAGCGCGCGCTGCGGAACTGGCTCGCCGAGCTCCTTGTCCGCGCCCTCGTCGTGATCGTCGGCGCCACCGGACTCGGCCTGGAGCGCTTCCTGCACCTCTTCGGCCCCCTGGCGGCGTCGATGGCCTACGTCTCGCCACTTCTCCTCGCCGTCGTCATCTCGCTGGCCCTGTTCACGTCACCCCTGCCCGGCACCCCGGCCGCGCGCCGCTGTCTGCGCCGGCCCGCCACCCGCGTGCGTGCGCCGCGCGTCCTTCGTACCCTGGAGACTCCGCGATGACCTCGATGTTCTGCACGGTGATGGGCGCCGACTTCGACCGCCTGCACCCCCAGCTCCAGCGCCGCTTCTCGGTCGGCCTGACGACCGGTGAGGCGTGCACCGGCCGGGGTGTGATGGACCGCGTCTGGCACGGCGGGGCTTTCGTGAAGCCTTTCCTGGCCCTCGGTACGACCCGCAACATCCTGGTGCCGAGACCGGGGCGCAACGTGCCGTTCGTGATCGAGAACGTGCCCTACGCGGACACCTACGGCCGTGAGACGGTGACCTTCGTGCGCACCTTCCACCTGCCCGGCCGCCCCCGCCGCTTCGACGCCCAGATGGTGCTGAGCCCCAAGGGCGACCGCATCCTCGACTACCTCGGCACCCACCAGCACCTGGCCAGCGAGCTCCACTTCCACGCCGAGCCCGACGGCTCGCTGCTGATCCGCTCCGGGGAGCACCGGTTCCGGGAGGGCGTGGTGGACGTCCGGGTGCCCGAGCTGATCGGCGCGACGGCGGAGGTGCGGGAGTCGTACGACGAGGAGGCAGGCCGTTTCCGCATCGGGGTCCGGGTCGTCAACCGGTACTTCGGCCCGCTCTTCGGCTACGAGGGCTCCTTCGAGGCGACGTACAGCGACATCACGGCCCGCGGGGTCCGCCCCGGCCTGCGCCCCGTGCGCGAGGAGGCTCGCGCATGAGCCCAGAGTCCGCCAAGTCCCTGGAGACCAAGACCAAACTTTTGGAAGGTGCCCTGCGCACCCTCACCGAACAGGGCATCGCCAAGACGTCCGCCCGCACGGTCGCGGCGGCCGCCGGGGTCAACCAGGCCCTGGTCTTCTACCACTTCGGCTCGGTCGACGAACTCCTCGCGGCGGCCTGCCGCTACGGCGCGGAGCGCGCGGTGGCCCGCTACCGGGAACGGATGGCCGCCGTGACCTCGCTGTCCGAACTCCTCGCGGTGGGACGGCAGATCCACGAGGAGGAGCGCGCCGGAGGCCATGTGGCACTCCTCGGCCAGCTGCTGGCCGGCGCCCAGACCCACGCGACCCTCGGCCCGGCCACCGCGGCGGGCCTGGAGCTGTGGATCGCCGAGATCGAGAAGGTCCTCACCAGGGTCCTCGCGGCCACGCCCTTCGGTGAGTTCGCCGACCCCGCGGGCCTGGCCCGTGCGGTGGCCGCCTCCTTCGTGGGCATCGAGCTGTACGAAGGGGTCGACGCGTCCGGCGCCACCGCGGCCCTGGACGCCCTGGAGCAACTCGGCGTGCTCGTCGCCGCGCTGGAGGACCTGGGCCCGGTCGCCCAGCGCGCGGTGCGCCACCACCTGCGCAGGACCGGCCGCCGCTGACCCCGTCCCACCCCCCGACCCGAGGAGGACACCGTGCCCGGCTCAGACAGCCTCTACGAGACCCTGGACGACCGCTTCCGGCCCTGTACCAACGGCGACAGCAGGCTGGAGATCCTGTACGACGGCTGTCGCTGGGCCGAGGGACCCCTGTACCTGCCCGCCTGGCGCCAGCTGATCTGGAGCGACATCCCGAACGACCGCCTCCTGCGCTGGGACGAGGCCACCGGCACGGTCGGCGTCTTCCGCACCCCGGCAGGCAACACCAACGGCAACACCGTCGACGGCCAGGGCCGCCTCGTCAGCTGCGAACAGGGCAACCGCCGCGTCACCCGCACCGAGCCCGACGGCACGGTGACCGTGCTGGCCGAGCGCTACCAGGGCAAGTGCCTGAACAGCCCGAACGACTCCGCCGTACGCTCCGACGGCACGATCTGGTTCTCCGACCCGGACTTCGGCATCCTCAGCGACTACGAGGGGCACCGGGCCGAGTCCGAGATCGGCGCGTGCCATGTGTACCGGATCGATCCGGCCACGGGTGACGTGTCTCTTGCCGCGGACGGGCTGGACGGGCCCAACGGGGTGATCCTGTCCTCCGACGAGCAGCGGCTGTACGTCTCCGACTCGCGGGCGGCCCGGATCCATGAGTACGACATCCACGCCGACGGCACGCTCTCGGGCGGCAAGGTATTCGCCGAGGCCCGCGAGGGCGTCCACTTCGACAACATCCGCTTCGACGACGAGGGCCGCCTGTGGGCCGCCGCCCTGGCCGACGGCATCCACTGCTACGACCCCGACGGCACACTGATCGGCCGCATCCGCGTCCCGGAGCCGGTGGCCAACGTGACGTTCGGCGGGCCGAAGGGGAACCGGATGTTCATCGCGGCCACGACATCTCTGTACTCCCTGGTGATGTCGGTGACCGGGACGCCGAGGGTGTAGCGGTTGTCGGGCCGGTGCGGGTGCGGTGGGGCTTTCGTCTGAAGGGCGAGACGGTGCTGACCACGATGTGACCGGCCGGTAAGGTCGTTGCCGTGCCGAAGCCGCTCAGTCTTCCCTTCGACCCCATCGCCCGCGCCGACGAACTCTGGAAGCAGCGCTGGGGAAACGTGCCGTCCATGGCGGCGATCACCTCCATCATGCGTGCGCACCAGATCCTGCTCGCTGAGGTCGACGCCGTGGTCAAGCCGTACGGGCTGACGTTCGCGCGGTACGAGGCGCTGGTGCTGCTCAACTTCTCCAAGGCCGGCGAGCTGCCGATGTCGAAGATCGGTGAGCGGCTGATGGTGCATCCCACGTCGGTCACCAACACCGTGGACCGCCTGGTCAGGTCCGGTCTGGTCGACAAGCGCCCGAACCCCAACGACGGCCGCGGCACCCTCGCCTCCATCACCGACAAGGGCCGCGAGGCCGTCGAGGCCGCCACGCGTGACCTCATGGCGATGGACTTCGGGCTCGGTGTGTACGACGCCGAGGAGTGCGCGGAGATCTTCGCGATGCTGCGGCCGCTGAGGGTCGCCGCGCACGACTTCGACGAGGACTGACCCGCGGGAAGATCGCCCGGAACGCGTGGTTACGCTCGTAGGCATGAAAAAGAGCGTGCTGACCCGCTACCGCGTCCTGGCCTACGTCACCGGTGTGCTGCTGGTCCTGCTGTGCCTGAGCATGATCGCCAAGTACGGCCTGGACATCGACGGTGCCGCGGACGTCACCCGCGTCGTCGCCATCGCGCACGGCTGGCTGTACGTGGTCTACCTGGTCTTCGCCTTCGACCTGGGTTCCAAGGCGAGGTGGCCCATCCTCAAGCAGGTGTGGGTGCTGCTCGCCGGGACGATTCCGACGGCCGCCTTCTTCGTGGAGCGGAAGATCAGCCGCGAGCTGGAGGGCAAGTTCACCGAAGCGGCCCCCGCACCCGTCAAGGCGTAACCGTTCCTAGGGACTGAGCGGGAGTGAGTCCTGTTGCCAGGTCTCGTGCTCAGCCGAACGCCCCAAACGGTGTTGGGCGTTCTGGTTGCCCGCGTTCGCTCCGCGTCCGGGCGGCACGGATCGTGTCCGTGGTCCGGGGATGCGGGGGCGGGTTCCCTCACGCCCGGGAACGCCTGATCCGGCCTGGACGGTCCGATGCCCCTGCTCATCACTCCGGTGAGCAGGGGGCGGTGCCGTCCGTCGCCGGATCGGGTGTCCCTGGGCGCGCCTTCCGATCACCACGGCAGCAGCATCGTGGCGAGTGGTCTTACGGTTCTTCGTGGTGAGGTGCTTCTGCCAGTGCTGGGCACCCCAACGGCTGGTGTAGGCCGGGTCGACGGCGATGACCGCGATGCCCGTCTGGTCGGCCATTGATGACAATCGGGCGCGGAGTTTACCGGTGGGCATGCCGGAGATCAGCTGCCGGAAGCGCCTTTTGCGGCCGTGCTTCTCGCGGGTCTTCTCGGCGGCGAAGTCCAGGTCCTCCACCGCGATCGCCTTCACACCGCAAGCGCGGGCCCAGTAAAGCAAGCCGGTCAGGGCGTGGCGGACCTGGGCGTCCCGATGGGGCGCGGTGCCGGTCAGGTCGTAGAAGAAGCGGCGCGGGGCGCCGGTCGGGTTGCCGTGGACGTCGAGGCGCCAGGCGGCCAGATGATCCGCATTCATGTCGACGCCGATCACACCGTGCGCGAGCGCGGCCTCGATCGAGAGAGCGGGGGTGAGCGGGATCTGCCAGGAGGCAGTCAGGTACCAGCGGTCCCGGCCGGCGTCGTAGTGGATGCGGTAGGCGAGTGCCCGGTTGGCCGCGACGCGGTCGGCCCACTCGGTGCCCCGGTGCGCGAACGTGACCCGGCAGGCCAGGACGTAGCGTCCGTGCGGGGCGTTCGCCAGATGGGTGAGCGGCGCGGGCAGCTTGATACTCACCTCACCGTCGGGGCTGACGCGGATCGTCTCGTTGCCATACCGCTTTCCCGACTCCCCGTCCGCCTGGCAGAACCAGCGCTCCGCCTCCCAACGCTCGCGCCATGCGCCCTCGGTCAGCCCGGCCGCCTCCAGGTGGTGGCGGGTGCGGGCCAGACGCTTGCCCCCGCGTACGACGTGCACGATGCCGGCCTGCCTCGCGGTCGGCCCGCGCGGCAGCCAGCCGGTCTTCCAGTACCCGCAGCCGCCGGGACTTCGCATGCCACTCCCGCCGCGACCGGTAACCCCCCGGCGCCCCATTGGGCCCCTTGTGGCCGATCGGCTGGGACAGCCGGTCCTCGATCGTGCGGATGCCCGCTTCCAGGTTCTGGATGTGCGCCGACTGACCACGCCGGGCCAGCGCCCACTGGTCGTGCGTGGCTTTGGTGATGCTGCCCGCCCACCGCGACGAAGCAAGCGGCGTCAGCTCCCGCTTACGCACCGCCCACGCCGCACCGGAATGCTCCAGACCGCCCCGGCAACGGGCCTTAAGATCCTTCGAGGCCAGTGATCCAAGATGCGCACCCACCAGGCGCAGCACCTTCTCATCGTCCGGCGTCAGCTGCTTGAGGCGGGTCCGGACGGCCACACCACTGGGACCGGAGGCGACGAACGGCGCGGCGAGGCTCCTCAGCTCACCCACTCTGTCACCCCCGCCCGGCCCCACCCGAAGATCCCGTCGCCATGGGAAACGAGCACCACCCGTGAAGGTCACGCATTCGATGAGGGAACGCCAGTTCCCCGCTGAAACAGACACCATCACCGAGGCGCGTGACACACCACAGACCAGCGGCACTGACTCCCGCTCACCAGAACGCTCTTGAGCGCACTCCAGCGGCAGCAGCTCCAAACCCCCACCGCCGTACAACACGCGTACGGCGGTCGTCCTTCGCGTTTACTTGGACGTCCTAGTAACTTCGAAGGTATGGACGCTGACGCCATCGAAGAGGGCCGCCGACGCTGGCAGGCCCGATACGACGCCTCGCGTAAGCGTGAGGCCGACTTCGCCACGCTCTCGGGTGATCCCGTGGAGCCGGTGTACGGGCCACGGCCGGGGGACGCGTACGAGGGCTTCGAGCGGATCGGGTGGCCGGGGGAGTACCCCTTCACGCGCGGGCTGTATCCGACGGGCTACCGGGGGCGGACGTGGACCATCCGCCAGTTCGCCGGGTTCGGGAACGCCGAGCAGACCAACGAGCGGTACAAGAAGATCCTCGCCAACGGAGGCGGCGGCCTGTCGGTCGCCTTCGACATGCCCACGCTGATGGGGCGGGACTCCGACGACCCCCGGTCCCTCGGCGAGGTCGGGCACTGCGGGGTCGCCATCGACTCGGCGGCGGACATGGAGGTCCTGTTCCAGGACATTCCGCTGGGTGACGTCACGACGTCGATGACGATCAGCGGACCGGCCGTCCCCGTCTTCTGCATGTACCTGGTCGCGGCCGAGCGGCAGGGCGTGGATCCCGCCGTCCTCAACGGCACGCTCCAGACGGACATCTTCAAGGAGTACATCGCGCAGAAGGAGTGGCTCTTCCAGCCCGAGCCGCACCTGCGCCTGATCGGCGACCTGATGGAGTACTGCGCGGCCGGCATCCCCGCCTACAAGCCGCTGTCCGTCTCCGGCTACCACATCCGTGAGGCCGGTTCCACGGCGGCGCAGGAACTGGCGTACACGCTCGCGGACGGGTTCGGGTACGTGGAGCTGGGGCTGTCGCGCGGGCTTGACGTCGACGTGTTCGCGCCCGGGCTGTCCTTCTTCTTCGACGCACACGTCGACTTCTTCGAGGAGATCGCCAAATTCCGGGCGGCGCGGCGCATTTGGGCGCGGTGGATGCGGGACGTGTACGGGGCGCGCTCCGATAAGGCGCAGTGGCTGCGGTTCCACACCCAGACCGCGGGTGTCTCGCTGACCGCGCAGCAGCCGTACAACAACGTGGTGCGTACAGCGGTCGAGGCGCTGGCCGCGGTCCTGGGCGGGACCAACTCCCTGCACACCAACGCGCTGGACGAGACGCTCGCGCTCCCCTCCGAGCAGGCCGCGGAGATCGCGCTGCGCACCCAGCAGGTGCTCATGGAGGAGACCGGGGTGGCGAGCGTGGCCGACCCGCTGGGCGGTTCGTGGTTCGTCGAGCAGCTGACGGACCGGATCGAGGCGGACGCGGAGAAGATCTTCGAGCAGATCAAGGAGCGCGGGCTCATGGCGCACCCCGACGGGCAGCACCCCATCGGGCCCGTCACCTCCGGCATCCTGCGAGGTATCGAGGACGGCTGGTTCACGGGCGAGATCGCCGAGTCGGCCTTCCGGTACCAGCAGGCCCTGGAGAAGGGCGAGAAGAGGGTCGTGGGGGTGAACGTCCACCATGGCTCGGTCACCGGCGACCTGGAGATCCTGCGGGTGAGTCACGAGGTGGAGCGGGAGCAGGTGCGGGTGCTGAGCGGTCGTAGGGCCGCCCGGGACGAGGCCGCGGTGCGAACCGCCCTGGACGGCATGCTCGTTGCCGCCCGCGAGGGGTCCAGCATGATCGAGCCGATGCTGGACGCGGTGCGGGCGGAGGCGACCCTCGGGGAGATCTGCGGGGTGCTGCGGGACGAGTGGGGGGTGTACACGGAGCCGGCCGGGTTCTGACCTCACCCGCGCGCCTCACTCCACGGCCGGCCCCGCCAAGCCCGTCAACAGCACCTGGGTGAAGCCGTGGACCCATGCCTCGTCCGCCGGTTCCGCGCTGACCAGGGTGCGGTGGACCACCGCACCCGCCACCATGTCGAAGATCAGGTCGACCGTGCGGGCCGCTTCCGAGGGGTCCGCCTCCGGTGGGAGTTCGCCGCGGGCCTGGGCACGTTCCCGGCCCTCGAGGACCAGACGTTTCTGACGGTCGACGATCGACGACCGGATGCGTTCACGCAACGCGTCGTCGCGGCACGACTCCGCCACCACCGCCATCAGCCCGTTCTGGGCCTCCGGTCGCGCCAGGATCGCCGCGAACTGGAGGACGACGCCCTCGATGTCCGCGGCGAGGGTCCCGCTGTCGGGGAGCTCCAGCTCGTCGAAGAGCTCGGCCACCGCGTCGACGACGAGCTCGTTCTTGCCGGCCCAGCGGCGGTAGAGGGTGGTTTTCGCGACCCCCGCACGGGTAGCCACATCTCCCAGCGTGAGCTTCGACCAGCCCAGCTCCACCAGCGCCGCCCTCGTCGCCGCGAGGATCGCGGTGTCCGCGGCGGCGCTGCGCGGGCGTCCTGTGGCGCGTGGGGCGGGGGTGCGGCTCTGCATCCACCGACCATAACCGGCGGTTCTCGGCCGCAGTGAGAGAGATCACCGGGGTGGGGTACCGGGCAGGCACTCGGTGCCATTACGCTACGACTCGTAGCGAAAGCTCGCGATGGACGTACGCGAGCGGTGGTACGCACGGCGTGGGGTGGGGACCCGGCGTCAGGACCGCGCTGCACGACCGGCTTTCACATCGCTTTTCACAGACGCGTGTCCACGGGGGAGGATAGACGCATGCAGCCACGGAACATGTCCATGAGCGGAGTCGTCGACCTCGCCGCGGTGAAGGCGGCCCAGGAGGCCAAGGCGAAGGCGGAGCAGGCGCGCGCCGAAGCCGCACGGCAGGGCGGCGGCCCGGGTGCCGTCTCCCCGGCCGATCTCGTCATCGACGTAGACGAGGCGGGCTTCGAGCGCGATGTCCTGCAGCGGTCCACCGAGGTCCCGGTCGTCATCGACTTCTGGGCCGAGTGGTGCGAGCCCTGCAAGCAGCTGAGCCCCGTCCTGGAGCAGCTCGTCGTCGAGTACAACGGACGCCTGCTCCTCGCCAAGATCGACGTCGACGCCAACCAGATGTTGATGCAGCAGTTCGGGGTGCAGGGCATCCCGGCCGTGTTCGCCGTCGTCGCCGGCCAGGCCCTGCCGCTCTTCCAGGGCGCGGCAGGCAAGGAGCAGATCCAGCAGACCCTGGACCAGCTGGTGCAGGTTGCCGAACAGCGCTTCGGGCTGACCGGTCTCGCGGTCGACCCGGACGCCGACCCCGGCGCCGCCCCGCAGCCCGCGGCCGTGCCCGCGGGACCGTACGACGCACTCCTCGAAGCCGCCGTACACGCCCTGGACGCAGGGGACTTCGGCGGTGCCGTCCAGGCGTACAAGAACGTACTGAGTGACGACCCCGGCAACAGCGAGGCCAAACTGGGGCTCGCCCAGGCCGAGTTGCTCCAGCGGGTGCAGGGCCTCGACCCGCAGCAGGCGCGCAAGGAGGCGGCCGAGAAGCCGGGTGACGCACAGGCGCAGATCGCCGCCGCCGACCTGGATCTGGTCGGCGGTCATGTCGAGGACGCGTTCGGCCGGCTCATCGACACCGTGCGTCGCACGGCGGGTGACGAGCGGGACACCGTACGGATTCGGCTACTTGAGCTCTTCGAGGTGGTCGGCGCCGACGATCCACGGGTGTCGGCGGCCCGCAGGGCGCTCTCCCGCGCCCTGTTCTGAGCGGGGGGTCCGAGCGGGGCGTGAGCCCGGTTCTGACCAGTTGCTAAACACCACGGCATGTGTTGCCGGAGTGAAAGATTTGCCGTCAGAGTGTCACTGCGGCCGCGCTTTGCCAAAACTTGGTAAACGCGGCCGCTGTTACTTCCAGTAAGTCAGAGCCGTTGATCTGTCGGATTCTGTCCATCGATCAACGGCTTTGTCCTCCCCCCGGTTGCCACCCAGCGTCGCCGACCGAGACCAGCGGGTCGTTGTTCGGTTATCCGGCCGTTACTACCGAGTAACGAAGCCCCTTGTGCGGGCGGCGAGAATGCACCACGATCGGCGACGCTCGGTCCTTTCCCGTACCCCGACAGCCGGTCGGGCGGCGGGATTCCTTGGGTCCCCACCGAGCAGGGTCGGCGGCAGGTGCGCCGGCTCTTGGACAGGGGGGTCTTCGCCCACACGGCGGAGCCTGTCCAGCAAGGTTGTGCGTGATGCGTGTCAGGCGCGACCAGTGGTTGTCGCTCGGGGGTGATCGCCGGTGATCGGTGCGCGGTTCGCGCCTCCGAAGGCAGGCGCTCTCCTTCCCGAGGACGTAGCACTTCTCCCATCCCTGCCCGGCTGAGCCGTCCTTTCGACAGGGGCAGTCAGGGTCAGGAGATGTACGTCCGAGAAGGAGGAAATATGCAGTCCCAGGTGCGTGGCGGGACCAGATGGAAGCGCTTCGCTGTGGTCATGGTGCCCAGCGTCGCCGCGGCCGCGGCAGTGGGTGTCGGGCTTGCGCAGGGTGCGCTCGCCGCGTCGTTCAGCGTGTCCGGCCAGGAGTTCAAGGTGAAGGCCGGCCACCTCGAGGGCCAGGGCTTCGCCCAGTACGGCGGTATCGACACCGGTTACACGTCGACCGACGGTACGAGCAAGACCGTGCACCCGGTCGCGATCTCGTCGTTCAAGACGGCTCAGATCACGAACATGTGCCAGTCGGTCAAGACCGAGATCCCCCTCATAGGCAAGACGTTCTACCTGCGTCTTGACGCGGGTCCGGACGCCAACCACAAGGTCGAGGCCGAGAACCTCTACATCGACGTCGCTCAGCTCGACGCCGATGCGACGTTCAAGAACATCGACATCGGCGTTGCGGTCAAGGACCAGAGCAAGGGCCCCGCGGTCAAGAGCGGTGACAACGTCCTGCCGGGCGGCTTCGCCCAGCAGGCCGATTCGGCCGACCTGAAGGACGTTGAGCAGACGGCGTGGGCCACCACGGCCGGCACCTTCAAGCTCAGCGGCCTGAAGATGCGTCTCGGCACCAGCTCCACCATGGAGTGCTTCTGACGGCTGAGGCCGCAGGGGTGACTCGGCGCGGCTGAGTAGCCCCGGGGCGGGGAGGCAGCTGCTTCTCCGCCCCGCATGGCCGGCCCGGCGCCCCGTCGGACCGCTTGCACACAGACAGACTTTCCGGTTCTCCACGCCTACGGCCGAGCCGGTATGTACTTCCGGACCCAGGGAGCTTTTTCCATGAGTGCCGAGACTCCGGTCCAGAGCGCCGGGACCTTCACCCGGTTGCGCCTGCGATTCCGTACCTGGCGAGGCCGCCGCCCGTTCTGGGCAGGTCTGTTCACGCTGCTCGGCGGTCTGCCGATCGCCTACTTCCCGTACGCCACCCTCAAGCTGGGCACCATGTCGATCGCCATGGCGACCACCGCTGGTGCCGGCTCCCTCATCATCGGCGTACTGCTGTTCACGCTGGGTCTGACCATGTGGTTCCAGCAAGCCACGCGGATCTTCGCCGGCGTCGCCGCGATCGTCCTCTCCCTGGTGTCCCTGGTGGTCTCGAACATCGGCGGCTTCATCCTGGGCTTCGTGTTCGCGCTGGTCGGCGGAGCGCTCGCCGTCTCCTGGGCGCCCGGAGCGCCGCCCCAGCCGCAGCCGCTGGGCGAGAACGGGACGGAGGGCGGTGCGCCCCAGGGCGCCGACCCCGACACCGCGATCCTGCGGCCCGTGATGGACGAGCCCGCGCCGTACCAGGCCCCCGAGCCCGGTCGTGACGGATCGTCGGACCGGACGCCCGAGAGCGCCTGGGCCGGCGGCGACGACGCGAACGGGGGGTACCGTGTCGGCTGAGAACCTCCATGGCGAGGGCTCCGCGGCCGCGGCGGAGGTCAGAACGGGTCCCCGGCACGCGGCGCCCAAAAAGCCTCTGTTCAACAGGTTCCACATGCCGGCCGGCAAAGCGATAGCCATGGCGGCGATGCCGACGGCGGTCCTCATGGGCATCGGGTTCACGCCGACGCTCGCGCTGGCCGACGACGCGCCGACCGCGAAGAGCCTGACGGCCGACGAGTACAAGGACTGCATCGCGGCGCTGGACAGTGCGTCCCCGTCCGCCTCGGCGAGCCCGTCCTCGTCCCCCGACTCCGACGACTCCGCCACGGCGACGCCGTCCCCGTCGGCCTCCTCCGGCTCGGGATCGGACTCCGGCTCGAACTCGGGCGACTCCTCGACGGATTCGGGTTCCGACGACAAGGCCACGCCCACCCCCACGCCGTCCGCCTCCGCGAGCAAGGAGGAGAGCAGCTCCTCCTCCGGAAGCTCCGACACCGCCACGGCGTCCCCCTCGGCCTCCGCGAGCGACGACGGCAACCTCCTGACGGACATCGGCGACGCGATCACCGGGATCTTCACGGGCGGCTCCGGCGATGCGTCCAGTGCCAGCCCTACGCCGACCCCCTCGGCCTCGGCGTCCAAGAGCGCGGACGACAGCGCCGGGGACACCGCCAAGGAGACGACCGAGAAGGTCACCGACACGGTGAAGGACACCGTGAAGGACACCACCGACACGGCGTCCAAGGCGGCCGAGGACACCACCAAGGCCGTGGAGGACACCACCGAGGCGGCCGAGGAGGCGGCGGCGGACGCCACGGCCTCCCCGAGCCCGTCGGCGAGCTCCACCACGGACCCGGAGGACTGCCCGGTCGCCACGGACGACGTGGGCGACACCGAGCCCGGTGTGACGGTGGCGGACAACGCCTGGACTCTGAAGGCCAGTTCGCTGCTGCTCAAGGGCGCCGACTACCAGGGCATCGTGAAGGTCAAGACCGCGAGCGGCAAGACCAAGAAGGTGCTGAAGTACGTCATCTCCGGCGGCACCGACATCGGTGACCTGCACCAGATCGTCACCGAGCGCGGCAAGACGTATCACGTGCAGGCGGGCAAGGGCACGACGTCCACGATCACTGACGGCAAGACGACCATGTACACCGAGAGCATCTCCGGCAACCTGCTGGGGCTGATCCCGATCACGTTCAGCCCGGACAGCCCGCCGCCGCTGAACATCCCGCTGATCTACTTCACCAATGTGACGGTCCAGCAGGCGGCCCAGTACGGCGGGACGCTGCACGTGCCCGGGATGCGCCAGTACAGCGAGGGCTGACCGACGCCCCTCACGAACCCTTCCGGGAGCCGCACACACGCTGAGGGTGTCCTCTTCAACAGAGGGCACCCTCAGCGCGTTTGTGAGCCCCGTGGCCGCCTGCCGGGGTAGTTCCAGGGCGTACACATCCGCCGGGCACACCAAGCCGGCGCGAAGCCGAGTACGCGCTGATGGGCGGGAGGCCCTGTACGACGGGACAAACACACCGAGGGCGCCCCCTGCCGCAGGGGCGCCCTCGATGTCGTACGGATTCCTACTGCGCGCCGCCGATGTGGTGGACGCGGAGCATGTTGGTGGTGCCCGCGACGCCGGGGGGCGAGCCGGCGGTGATGATGACGATCTCGCCCGGGTTGAAGCGGTTGATCTTGGCGATCTCCTGGTCGACCATGTCGACCATCTCGTCCGTGGTGTTCACGAACGGCACCACGTGCGACTCCACGCCCCAGCTGAGCGCCAGCTGGTTGCGGGTGTTCTCGTCGGTGGTGAAGGCGATGATCGGCTGCTGCGCGCGGTAGCGCGACAGGCGCCGGGCGGTGTCGCCGGACTGGGTGAAGGCCACCAGGCCGCGGCCGCCGAGGAAGTCGGCGATCTCGCAGGCCGCGCGGGCCACCGAACCGCCCTGGGTGCGGGGCTTCTTGCCCGGGACCAGCGGCTGGAGGCCCTTCGACATCAGCTCCTGCTCGGCCGCGACGACGATCTTCGACATCGTCTTGACGGTCTCGATGGGATACGCGCCCACGCTCGACTCCGCCGACAGCATGACCGCGTCCGCGCCGTCCAGGATCGCGTTGGCCACGTCGGAGGCCTCGGCGCGGGTCGGACGGGAGTTGGTGATCATCGACTCCATCATCTGGGTCGCCACGATCACCGGCTTGGCGTTGCGGCGGCACAGCTCGATCAGGCGCTTCTGCACCATGGGGACCTTCTCGAGCGGGTACTCGACGGCCAGGTCGCCACGGGCCACCATGACGGCGTCGAACGCCATCACGACGCTCTCCATGTTGTCCACCGCCTGCGGCTTCTCCACCTTGGCGATGACGGGGACCCGGCGGCCCTCCTCGTCCATCACGCGGTGGACGTCGTCGACGTCCTTGGCGTCCCGGACGAAGGACAGCGCGACCATGTCGCAGCCCATGCGCAGCGCGAAGCGGAGGTCCTCGATGTCCTTCTCGCTCAGCGCCGGGACGTTCACCGCCGCGCCGGGCAGGTTGATGCCCTTGTGGTCGGAGACGACACCGCCCTCGATGACCATCGTCTTGACCCGCGGGCCCTCGACGTCCAGGACCTTCAGCTCGACGTTGCCGTCGTTGATGAGGATCTGGTCGCCGCGGGAGACGTCACCGGGCAGGCCCTTGTAGGTCGTCCCGCAGATGGTCTTGTCACCCGGGACGTCCTCGGCGGTGATGACGAACTCGTCACCGCGCTCCAGCTCCACCGGACCTTCGGCGAAGGTCTCCAGGCGGATCTTCGGGCCCTGCAGGTCGGCGAGGACACCGATGGCCCGGCCGGTCTCCTTGGCGGCGGCACGGACGCGGTCGTACCGCCCCTGGTGCTCGGCGTGCGTGCCGTGGCTGAAGTTGAAACGGGCCACGTTCATGCCGGCTTCGATCAGCGAGACCAGCATCTCGTGGGAGTCGACCGCGGGGCCGAGAGTACAGACGATTTTCGAACGGCGCATGGGGCGATCCTATCGGTTTGTTTCGCTGCGGAATATTCCGTCTGGCGGAAGATACAAATGGGCGGAACGTCGCTCAGCTGGGTTACCGCTCAGTCGCCACGCGGTGGAGCCGCAAATCAATGCCGCGCGACCAGTGCGTAGGTCTGCGTCGCGATTTCCAGTTCTTCGTCGGTCGGCACCACGGCGACCTTCACCCGTGCGTCGGCGGGCGAGATCAGCCGCGGTTCGTCGCTCCGTACGGCGTTGAGCTCGCGGTCCACCGCCGGGCCCAGGGTCTCCAGGCCCGCCACGGCGGCCTCCCGCACCGGCGCCGCGTTCTCGCCGACCCCGGCGGTGAACGCGATCGCGTCCACCGTACCGAGAACGGCGTAATAGGCGCCGATGTACTTCTTCAGACGGTGAATGTAGATGTCGAAGGCGAGCTCGGCCTGCTCGTCGCCCTCGTCGATCCGGCGCCGAATCTCCCGCATGTCGTTGTCACCGCAGAGGCCGACCAGTCCGCTCTTCTTGTTGAGAAGAGTGTCGATTTCGTCGATGGACATTTTGCCAACGCGCGCCAAATGGAAGATGACGGCCGGATCGGTGTCTCCGGAGCGCGTACCCATCACGAGTCCCTCCAAAGGCGTCAGCCCCATGGAGGTGTCCACGCACCTGCCGCCCCGGACCGCGGAGGCGCTCGCGCCGTTGCCCAGGTGCAGCACGATCACGTTGACGTCCTCGGGTGCCTTGCCCAGCAGCTTCGCGGTCGCCCGGGACACGTAGGCGTGCGAGGTGCCGTGGAAGCCGTAGCGCCGGATGCGGTGCGCGTCGGCGGTCTCCACGTCGATCGCGTAGCGCGCGGCCGACTCCGGCATCGTGGTGTGGAACGCGGTGTCGAAGACGGCGACCTGGGGCAGGTCCGGGCGCAGCGCCCGCGCGGTGCGGATGCCGGTGAGGTTGGCCGGGTTGTGCAGCGGGGCGACCGGGATCAGCCGCTCGATCTCGGCGAGCACGGTCTCGTCGATCACCGTCGGCTCGGTGAAGGTCTTGCCACCGTGCACCACGCGGTGGCCTATCGCGGCCAGCTCGGGGGAGTCGAGGCCGAGCCCGTCCTTCGACAGTTCCTCGGCCACGGCCTTCAGCGCGGCGTCGTGGTCGGCGATCGGGCCGGTCCACTGACGGGACTCACCCCCCTGGGGCGTGTGCTTGAGACGGGAGCCCTCCTCACCGATGCGCTCGACGAGCCCCACCGCGAGCCGGCTGCTGTCCCGCATGTCGAGCAGTTGGTACTTCAACGACGAGGAGCCGGAGTTGAGGACGAGAACGCGCGTGGCACTCACTGTGCGGTGGCCTTTTCTGTGGCGGGAGTCGGGGTCTGGGCCTGAATCGCCGTGATGGCGACGGTGTTGACGATGTCCGAGACGAGGGCGCCCCGGGACAGGTCGTTGACGGGCTTGCGCAGCCCCTGGAGCACCGGCCCGACGGCGATCGCGCCGGCCGAACGCTGCACGGCCTTGTAGGTGTTGTTACCGGTGTTGAGGTCGGGGAAGATCAACACGCTGGCCTGGCCCGCGACTTCGGAGCCCGGCAACTTGGTCTGAGCCACGGTCGGCTCGACGGCCGCGTCGTACTGGATCGGCCCCTCGATCTTGAGGTCGGGCCGCCGCTGCCGTACCAGCTCGGTGGCCTCGCGCACCTTGTCGACGTCGGCGCCCGAGCCCGACGTACCGGTGGAGTACGACAGCATCGCGATCCGCGGCTCCACGCCGAACTGCTCGGCGGTCGCGGCCGACTGGATGGCGATGTCGGCGAGCTGCACGGCGTCGGGGTCGGGGTTCACGGCACAGTCGCCGTACACCAGCACCTTGTCGGCGAGGCACATGAAGAAGACCGACGAGACGATGTCGGCGTCCGGCTTGGTCTTGATGATCTCGAAGGCGGGGCGGATGGTCGCCGCGGTGGAGTGCACCGAGCCGGACACCATGCCGTCGGCGAGGCCCTCCTGGACCATCAGGGTGCCGAAGTAGTTCACGTCGGAGACGACGTCGTAGGCCAGCTCCACCGTGACGCCCTTGTGGGCCCTGAGTGCCGCGTACTTCTCGGCGAAGGCGTCGCGCAGTTCGGAGGTCGCCGGGTCGATCAACTGGCAGTCGCCGAGGTCGATGCCGAGGTCGGCGGCCTTCTTGCGGATCTGGTCGACCGGGCCGAGCAGGGTGAGGTCGCACACGCCCCGGCGCAGCAGGACCTCGGCGGCGTGCAGGACGCGCGGCTCGGTGCCCTCGGGCAGGACGACACGGCGCTTGTCGGAGCGGGCCGTCTCCAGGAGCTTGTGCTCGAACATCATCGGGGTGAGGCGGTCGCTGCTCGGCGTGGAGACCCGGCGGGCGAGGTCGGCGGTGTCGGCGTACCGCTCGAAGAGACCGAGTGCGGTCTCCGCCTTGCGGGGCGTGGCCGCGTTCAGCTTCCCTTCCAGCGCGAAGAGTTCGGCGGCGGTGGGGAAGCTGGTGCCGGCCACCGAGAGCACCGGGGTGCCGGGGGCCAGTCGGGCGGCGAGGGTGAGGACGTCGTCGCCCGGCACCTCGTTCAGGGTGAGCAGCACGCCGGCTATCGGCGGGGTGCCGGCGCTGTGCGCGGCGAGCGAGCCGACGACCAGGTCCGCGCGGTCGCCCGGGGTGACCACCAGACAGCCCGGGGTCAGGGCCTTCAGGAAGTTCGGCAGCATCGCGCCGCCGAAGACGAAGTCCAGGGCGTCCCGCGCGAGCCCGGAGTCGTCGCCCAGGACCACCCGGGCGCCGAGGGTCTGGCCGATCTGGGCGACGGTGGGCGCGGCCAGGGCGGAGTCGTCCGGCACGACGTAACAGGGCACGGGCAGCCTGCCCGAGAGCCGCTCGGCGATCTCGTCCCGGTCCTGGCGGGCCACCCGGTTGGTGACCATGGCGAGGACGTCGCAGCCCAGGCCGTCGTAGGCCCGGTAGGCGTTGCGGGTCTCGGCGAGCACCGACTCGGCGGCCTGCCCCCGACCGCCCACGACCGGGATCACGGAGGCGCCGAACTCATTGGCCAGCCGGGCGTTGAGGGAGAGTTCGTCAGGGAGCTGGGTGTCGGCGAAGTCGGTGCCGAGGACCAGGACGACGTCGTAGTCGCGGGCCACCAGGTGGAAGCGGTCGACCAGGGTGGAGACCAGCTCGTCGGTGCCCTGCTCCGCCTGCAGCGCGGAGGCCTCGTGGTAGTCGAGGCCGTAGACGGTGGCCGGGTCCTGGGTGAGCCGGTAGCGGGCGCGCAGCAGCTCGAAGAGCCGGTCGGGACTGTGGTGCACCAGCGGCCGGAACACCCCCACCCGGTCGACCTGGCGGGTCAGCAGCTCCATGACCCCCAGTTCGACGACCTGGCGGCCGTCGCCGCGGTCGATCCCGGTCACGTACACGCTGCGGGTCACGCGTGATCTCCGTTCCGTCGCCTTCGAAGTTCCGTCGCCTTCGAAAAAGTCGCTGTCATGAAAATCGCCCACCGAGGTGAGCGGAAACCCTCTTGACAATACCCCGGACGATGGATAAGGCGCCCGTCAGCACGGGGTGCGACGGCCCCGTGCGGGACGTGAAACAATCGGAATTGGCTCACCGGTATCAACAGCGAGCAGGAGACACAGCACGATGCGCATCGGAGTTCTCACCGCAGGCGGCGACTGCCCGGGTCTGAACGCAGTGATCCGGTCGGTCGTGCACCGAGCGGTCGACAATTACGGCGACGAGGTCATCGGCTTCGAGGACGGCTACTCCGGCCTCCTGGACAGCCGCTACCGCGCCCTCGACCTGGACAGCGTCAGCGGCATCCTGGCCCGCGGCGGCACCATCCTCGGCTCCTCCCGCCTGGAGCGTGACCGGCTGCGCGAGGCGTGCGAGAGCGCCTCCGACATGATCCACGAGTTCGGCATCGACGCGCTGATCCCGATCGGCGGCGAGGGCACCCTCACGGCCGCCCGCATGCTGTTCGACGCCGGTCTCCCGGTGGTCGGCGTCCCGAAGACGATCGACAACGACATCTCCTCCACCGACCGCACCTTCGGCTTCGACACCGCGGTCGGTGTCGCCACCGAGGCCATGGACCGCCTCAAGACCACCGCCGAGTCCCACCAGCGCGTGATGGTCGTCGAGGTCATGGGCCGGCACGCGGGCTGGATCGCCCTGGAGTCCGGCATGGCCGCCGGCGCCCACGGGATCTGCCTGCCCGAGCGCCCCTTCGACCCGGCCGACCTGGTCAAGATGGTCGAGGAGCGCTTCGCCCGCGGCAAGAAGTTCGCGGTCGTCTGCGTCGCCGAGGGCGCCCACCCCGCCGAGGGCAGCATGGACTACGGCACGGGCGAGATCGACAAGTTCGGCCACGAGCGCTTCCAGGGCATCGGCACGGCCCTGGCGTACGAGCTCGAGCGCCGGCTCGGCAAGGAGGCCAAGCCGGTCATCCTCGGGCATGTGCAGCGCGGCGGCGTGCCCACCGCGTACGACAGGGTCCTGGCCACCCGCTTCGGCTGGCACGCGGTGGAGGCCGCGCACCGGGGCCAGTTCGGCAGGATGACCGCGCTCAGGGGCACCGACATCGTGATGGTGCCGCTCGCCGAGGCGGTCACCGAGCTGAAGACGGTCCCGAAGGACCGGATGGACGAGGCGGAGTCGGTCTTCTAGTCATTCGTCCGGGTGGTCGCTGTTCTACGGCCGCCTGTCGACCGCCTCCCAGAACCGCTCCACGATCTCGTCCAGGAACTCCTGGCCGGCCTCGCCGGAGCGTTCGCCGCCCCCGCCCCAGGTCAGGGTGGACACCATCTGCCCCTGGTACTGCCGGTGCAGATCCATGAGGGTCTCCTCCACCAGCCGCCGGTCCAGGGGCACGATCTTCGCGACCTGACGGACGTAGGCCTGCCAGCGGGTGCCTACCGCGCCGCGCAGGCATTCGGCGAGCCGCTTCTCGCGGCCCGTGACGGCGACGAAGTCCGGCAGGTTCAGCTCCAGCAGGTCGGCGAGAGCGGTGGACTGGCGGTCGGTGCCGCGCCACTCGTCGTGCTCCTCCATGGCGAGGTAGGCGAGCAGTTCGAGCCCCACGGCGCGGGCGACGTCCTCGGGGGCGATGCCGCGCGCGACGCGGTGCTCGCGCAGGGTACGGGGACGGCCGATGAGTTCACCGGGGGAGCACCACAACACGCCCGCGAGAGCGGTGAGTTCCGGACTGGTGGGGCAGACGATCCCGCGTTCCCAGGCGACGACGAGATCCGGGGCGACGTAGGGGAGTCCGTACGAGACGCGCAACCCGTAGGCCACGTGCTCGGGCCCCATGCCGAGAGCGACACGGAGTCTGCGGGCGGTGAGGTTGTCGAAGGGCGGTCCGGGCTGGTTCGGCAGGGCTGGGGGTCGGCGCACGGCCCACAAGTTAGGGAAACGGACGTCCGGTGACTACGGTCTGTTCGGCCAGGATCACGGATTGTAGGAATCTACGGTTTCGGCTGCGTGTTCGGGCTGGCCGAAGATCGTCTGTCGGCGGTGCGGACGCGGTGGCGAGGATGGCGCCGGGTGCCCGGACGGGTGGCCGGAAAGAGGTGTGATCTTCGTGTACGAAGTGAATGGCAAGGTAGAGGGGCATATTCGCGAGCGGCTGCTGGCGCCGAACTTCTGGCATCTGGCGACCGTCGGTCCGGACGGAGCGCCGCAGGTCTCGCCCATGTGGGCGGATCTCGAAGGTGAGTACGTCATGGTCAACACGGCGATCGGACGTGTGAAGGAGGAAAACCTGCGGCGCAATCCGAACGTTTCCCTCTCCCACCACGACCCCGACAACCCTTACGACCGGGTCGAGATCCGGGGCCGGGTGGTGCGGTTCGTGGAGGGCGAGGAGGCGGAGCGCTCCATGGACCGGCTCACGCGGAAGTACATCGGCGAGGAGCGGTATCCGTGGCTGCTCGAGGGGGAGCGGCGGGTGATGCTGCTGATCGAGCCGGTGCGGGTGCGCAGGGTCGTGGGAGTGGAGCCGTTCCGGCCCGGGGTGCTCCCTTCGTGAGCCGGCTCATCCCTTGACCGCCCCGCCCAGCGCGAAGCCCCCGCCCAGCCGCCGCGCGATCAGCACGTACAGCAGGATCACCGGCGTCGAGTAGACGATCGAGAACGCGGCGAGCTGCCCGTACGCCACCATCCCGCGGTTGCCGAAGAACTCGTTGATGCTCACCGACGCCGGCATCTGGTCCGGGGTGAGCAGCAGCATGAACGGCACGAAGAAGTTGCCCCACATCATGACGAAGGAGAAGACGGTCACGACCGCGACCCCGGGGCCCATGAGGGGCAGCACGATCCTGGTGAGCGACTGGAGGGAGCCCGCACCGTCCGTCCAGGCCGCCTCCTCCAGTTCCTTCGGGACGCCGTCCATGAAGTTCTTCATCAGCCAGATGGCGAAGGGGAGTTGGGAGGCCGCGAAGAAGAGGATCGTGCCCTGGAGGGTGTCGATCAGGTCGACCTGCACGAACAGCGCGTACACCGGGACCATGATCGCCGTGATGGGCAGGCTGGTCGCGAAGAGGATCGACAGCAGGAACGGCCGGTTGAGACGGGAGCTGAAGCGGGACAGGGGATAGGCCGCGAGGGCCGCGCAGACCACCGTCAGCAGGGTCGCCCCGCCGCACAGGATCAGGCTGTTGAGCAGCGGGGTGAAGGTGATGTCGGAGGTCAGGATCGCGTCGAAGTTCTCGAGAGTGACACCGTCGGGGGCCTTCACCCTCAGGTCGGCGTGCGGATCGAGGGCCGAGAGGACGACCCAGGCGAGCGGCAGCACGAACGCGGCGGCGACCCCCAACAGGCCCGCGTCGGCGGCCAGTCGGCGGTTGCGGCGGCGGTCGGCGAAGTGTGTGGCGGCCATGGTCAGACCTCCGTCCGAAGCAGGCGCATGTAGGCCACGGAGAAGACCGACCCCACCAGGAGCAGCAGCAGGGCCACCGCGGTGCCGTAGCCGATCATGCTGTTCTGGAAGGCCTGTTCGTACATGAAGAGGGGCAGGGTCTGACTTTTGTCGCCCGGCCCGCCCCTCGTCATCACCCAGATCAGCCCGAAGACCGACAGCGTCTGGAGGGTGTTGAGCATCAGGTTCGTGCCGATGGAGCGACGGATCATCGGCAGGGTGATGTGCCACATCCGGCGCCAGCCGCCGGCGCCGTCGACCTCGGCGGCCTCCGTGATCTCCTTGGGGATCTCGCCCAGGGCTGCCGTGTAGACCAGCATCGAGAAGGCGGTGCCGCGCCAGACGTTCGCGAAGGACACCGCCAGGATCGGCAGGGTGAACAGCCAGTTCTGGGACGGGAGATGGAGCAGGTCGAGCACGGCGTTCAGAGTGCCCTCCTTGCGGAAGAAGGCGTAGAGGAGGAAGCCCGCGACGACCTCCGGGAGCACCCAGGCGGTGATGACGATGCCTCCGGTGAGCGTGCGCACGGGCTTCGAGGCGCGCTGCATGAGCGCCGCCAGCGCCAGGCCCAGCGTGTTCTGCCCGATCAGCGACGACACGACCGTGAACACCAGCGTCAGCCATACGGCGTTGAGGAACTCCTCGTCCTGGAAGGCCGTACGGAAGTTCTCGAAGCCGACGAAGGACGACTCGGCCTGACCGGTCAACTGCAGGTCGGTGAAGGCGATGTAGGCGCAGTAGGCGATGGGTCCGGCGAGGAAGAGGAGCAGCAGGACGAGTGCGGGCGTGACCGGGAGGGCGCGGGTGAGGGAGCGCCGGTTCACTTTTCGATCACTTGGTCGTCCGTGGCCTTCTTGAGCGAGTCGTCGTAGTTCCTGGCCGCCTCCTCGACGGAGGTGTCACCGGTCGTCACGCCCTCCATCGCCTCCTGGATCGCGGTGGAGACCTTCGGATACGCCGGGTAGGCGGGCCGGTAGTGGGTGCTGGCGACCAGGTCGGTGAAGAACTTGATGCCGGGCTGGGCCTTGGCGTAGGCGGGGTCCGCGGCCACGTCCTCGCGTACGGAGATGCCTGAGTTGGCGACGTACCACTTCTGGGCGTTGGCCTTGGTCTGCATCGTCCGGACGAAGTCGAAGGCGAGGTCGGGGTTGGCCGCCTTGGCGGGGACGGCCCAGGTCCAGCCGCCGGACATGCTCACCTTGCCGGGGGCCTGACCGTGCTGGGTCGGCATGTACGCGAGCCCCAGCTTGCTCGACCACTCGGGCCATTCGTGTCCGCTGCCGGGCAGCCAGTCCTGCGGGAGCCAGGAGCCGTCGAGATTGATGCCGAGCTTGCCCTTGGGCAGCAGGTCGCCCCGGACGATGGTCTGGATGTTGGGGTCGAGGGCGGTGGAGACGTCCGGGCCGAGCTTCTCCCGGTAGACCGTCTCGACGAAGGAGAGCGCGTCCTCGAAGCCCTCGCTGCCGGCGATCCACTTCTTCGCGGCATCGTCGTACAGGCGGTCCTCGGTCCCGTACAGCAGCATCTCGAAGCCCTGCATGGTGGCGGCCTCGCCCGCGGGTTTGCCGGTGTAGACGTTGAGGGGCGTGACGTCCGGGACCCTGCGCTTGATGGTGCGGGCGGCGTCGAGGACCTCGTCCCAGGTCTTCGGCTGCCAGTCGGTGGGCAGCCCGGCCTTGGCGAAGATCCCCTTGTCGTACCAGAGCCCCCGGGTGTCCGTGCCGTCCGGGACGCCGTACGTCTTGCCGTCCTCGGCCTTGGCGGCGGCCTTCGCGGTGTCGATGAACCGGTTCCAGTCGGGCCACTTGGCGAGGTAGGCGTCGAGGGGCTTCAAGTACCCGCTGGTGATGTCGGAGTTGATGAGGAAGGTGTCCTCGTAGACCAGGTCGGGCGCGGTCTTCGCGGAGCGGAGCATCTGCTGCAGTTTGGTGTAGTACTCCGAGTCCGGGGCCTTGATCGGGACGAGCTCGACCTTCTTGCCGGGGTTCGCCTTCTCGAACTGCTTCTTGATGTCCGCGAGGTAGTCGTCCATGACGTGGATCGAGTTGTCCGTGGACTGCTTGAACGAGACCTTCACGGTGTCCGGATCGCTGCCGGAACCGCCGCAGGCGGTGAGGGCGGATGCGGCGAGGGCGGTGGCGAGCAGGGAGGGAAGTACGGCGGTGGGGCGCACGGGCATGACCTCCTACGGGCTCACGTCGTTGTGGCCGGGACGGCTGCCGTGTGAACGTAAGAGGAGTGGTCTAGGCCCGTCAATGACCGTGCACGGGCTCGGACTTACCGACCCCGGACCTAGTGCTGGCCCTGCCCCCTGACCCACCGGTACTGCAACTCCGGCCGCCCCACCGTCCCGTACTGCGGACTGCGTTCCGCCCGGCCCGCGTCGACCAGATGCTCCAGGTAGCGGCGGGCCGTTATCCGGGAGATCCCGACCACTTCGGCCAGGCCGGTCGCCGTGAGCCCCTCCGCACAGTCCCGCAGGGCCACCGTCACCCGCTCCAGAGTCGGTGCGCTGAGCCCTTTGGGCAGGGCGGCCGGGCCCGGTGCCCGCAGCGTGGCCAGCGCGCGGTCCACCTCGTCCTGACCGCTCGCCTCACCGGCCGACGCGTGGAACTCCGCGTACCGGATCAGCCGGTCGCGCAGGGTGGCGAAGGTGAACGGCTTCAGCACGTACTGCACGACCCCCAGCGAGACACCCTCGCGGACGACCGTCAGATCCCGGGCCGAGGTCACCGCTATCACGTCCGCCTGATGTCCGGCCGCGCGCAGCTGACGGGCCAGTTGGAGGCCGTGCCCGTCCGGCAGGTGCAGGTCGAGCAGGAGCAGGTCGACGGCCGTGCGGTCCAGGAGACGGCGGGCCTCCGCACCCGTGTGGGCCTTGCCCACAGCCGTGAAGCCGGTGACACGGTTGACGTACATGACGTGCGCGTCGGCGGCGACCGGGTCGTCCTCGACGACCAGGACACGGATGGGCTGCTGGGTGGTCATACGTCGCCTCCGGGGGCCGTGGCACCGTGGGGGACCGTAGCGCTGTCTGCGGCCTTGGGGTTCTTGGGGGCGGTGAAGTTTTCCGGGTCGGGGGTGTGCTGGGGAGCCGTCGGGTCGTCGGGGGTGGTGGCGTGCTTGGGGGCGGTTGTGTCGGCGGGGGCGGTGGTGTGCTCGGGGGTAGTGGTGCTCTCCGGGGTGGTGGCGTGCTCGCGGGTGGTGGCGTCCTTGGGGGCGGTGGTGCTCTCGGGAGCCGTCGTGTACTCGGGGATCGTGGTGTGCTCGCGGGTGCTCGTGTCGTCGGGGGCGGTGGTGCTCTCCGGGGTGGTGGCGTGCTCGGGAGCCGTCGTGTCTTCGGGAGCCGTGGCATCCTCAGGGCCCCTGGATTCGCTCCCCAGGGGCAGCCGCACCTCGAACCGGGCGCCGCCCCCTTCGGCCTCCGCCACGGTCAGGGTGCCCTTGCAGCGGTTGACCGCCTGCCGGACGAGCGCCAGGCCGAGCCCGCGCCCGCCGGGACCCGCCGGCTTCGTCGAGAAGCCCCGTTCGAAGACCGCCTCCGCGTGCGCCGGGTCTACCCCGGCCCCGGTGTCGGACACCCGGAGCACCAGTTCCGAGCGGTCCGGATCGGCGTACGCCGTCACCGTCACCCGCGCCCGCACGCTGCCCTGCGCCGCGTCCACCGCGTTGTCGATGAGGTTGCCGAGGATCGTGACCAGGTCCCGGGCCGGAAGGCTCTCCGGCAGCAACCCGTCGTCCAGGCGGCTGTCCTCCGACACGACCAACTCCACGCCGCGTTCGTTCGCCTGCGCGGTCTTGCCCAGCAGCAGGGCGGCCAGGACGGGCTCGCCGACCGCCGCCACGACCTGGTCGGTCAGCGCCTGCGCCAGCTCCAGCTCGGCGGTCGCGAAGTCCACCGCCTGCTCCGCACGCCCCAGTTCGATCAGGGAGACGACTGTGTGCAGCCGGTTCGCCGCCTCGTGGGCCTGGGAGCGCAACGCCTGGGTGAAGCCCCGTTCGGAGTCCAACTCGCCCATCAGGGACTGGAGTTCGGTGACATCGCGCAGGGTGACCACAGTGCCACGCTGCTCTCCGCCGGAGACCGGGGAGGTGTTGACGACCAGCACCCGCGAGGACGTCAGATGCACCTCGTCGACCCGTGGCTCCGAGGAGAGCAGCGCACCCGTCAACGGCGCCGGCAGCCCGAGCTCGGCCACCGACCGCCCGATCACCCGGTCCTGCGGGGACACACCCAGCAACTCCCGTCCGCCGTCGTTGATCAGCGCGACACGGTACTGCCCGTCCAGCATCAGCAGCCCCTCGCGTACCGCGTGCAGGGCCGCCTGGTGATAGTCGTGCATCCTGCTGAGCTCGGCCGCGTTCATGCCGTGGGTGTGGCGGCGCAGGCGGGCGTTGACGACGTAGGTGCCGATGGCACCGAGCGCGAGCGCGCCGCCCGCGACGGCGAGCAGGGCGGTGAGCTGGCCCTGCACCCGCTCGCTGATCTTCTCGACCTGGATGCCGGCGCTGACCAGGCCGATGACCTTCCCGCTGTCGTCCTTGACCGGGGTGACCGCCCGGACCGAGGCGCCCAGGGTGCCGGTGTAGGTCTCCGTGAAGGTCTCGCCCTTGAGCGCGCGCTCGGTGTTGCCCAGGAAGTGCTTGCCGATCTGGTCCTTGTCGGGGTGGGTCCAGCGGATGCCCTGCGGACTCATGATCGTGACGAAGTCGACCTCGGTGTCGGCCATGACCCGGAGCGCGTACGGCTGAAGTGCGGCCGTGGGATTCGGCGTGCCGATCGCCTCCCGCACGGACGGCGAGTCCGCGACCGCCCGCGCCACGGCCCTGGCCTGAACACGCGCCGCGTCCTCGGCCTGGCCGCGGTCACTGACGTAGGTGAACAGCGCGTACCCCGCCACGACCACGGCGATCAGCACGGCCTGCATGGCGAAGAGCTGGGCCGCGAGGCTCCGGGGTCTCGGTACGGGGATGCGCATGTCGTCAGTCTGCCTCCATGGCTGATTGTGAACTAAATGAACGGAAGGGTGACCGCCCTCACAGGGCGGGAGATAGTCACGGCATTCCTTCAAAAGCCCGGACGTGAGCCGCACGCCGGTCATGCCGACGAAGACGTCAAGGAGGGCAGCCGTGGCCGCCAGCACCCCCGATACGGCACCGACAGTCAAAAAGGACCGCACCCACTACCTCTACATCGCGGTGATCGTCGCGGTCGCCATCGGTATCACGGTCGGCCTGGTCGCGCCCGACTTCGCCGTGGAGCTCAAGCCCATCGGTACCGGGTTTGTGAACCTGATCAAGATGATGATCTCGCCAATCATCTTCTGCACGATCGTGCTCGGTATCGGATCGGTACGGAAGGCCGCCAAGGTCGGCGCCGTCGGCGGTATCGCGCTTCTCTACTTCACGATCATGTCGCTGGTCGCGCTGGGCATCGGCCTGGTCGTCGGCAACATCCTGGACCCGGGCACCGGCCTCGCCGTGACCGACGCGGTCAAGGACGTCGGCCATGCGCAGGTCGACGCGGAGGCCAAGGACACCACCGAGTTCCTGCTCGGCATCATCCCGACGACCTTCGTCTCCGCCTTCACCGAGGGCGAGGTGCTCCAGACCCTGCTGATCGCCCTGCTCGTCGGCTTCGCCCTGCAGGCCATGGGCTCGGTCGGGCAGCCGGTCCTGCGCGGTGTCGAGCACATCCAGCGGCTCGTCTTCCGGGTCCTCGCCATGGTGATGTGGGCCGCCCCGATCGGCGCCTTCGGCGCGATGGCCGCGGTCGTCGGATCGGCGGGCGTGGACGCGCTCAAGGATCTCGCGCTCCTGATGGTCGGCTTCTACATCACCTGCTTCCTGTTCGTCATCGTCGTGCTCGGAACCCTCCTGCGGATCATCGCCGGGCTGAACATCCTCACGCTCTTCAAGTACCTGGGCCGTGAGTTCCTGCTGATCCTGTCGACCTCGTCCTCCGAGTCCGCGCTGCCGAGGCTCATCGCGAAGATGGAGCACCTGGGTGTCAGCAAGCCGGTGGTCGGCATCACGGTCCCGACCGGCTACTCGTTCAACCTCGACGGCACCATGATCTACATGACCATGGCCTCGCTGTTCATCGCCGACGCCATGGGCACGCCGATGTCGATCGGCGAGCAGATCCCGCTGCTGCTCTTCCTGTTCGTCGCCTCGAAGGGTGCCGCCGGTGTCACCGGCGCCGGTCTCGCGACCCTGGCCGGCGGTCTCCAGTCGCACAAGCCCGCGCTGGTGGACGGCATCGGCCTGATCGTCGGCATCGACCGCTTCATGAGCGAGGCGCGCGCCCTGACCAACTTCGCGGGCAACGCCGTCGCCACGGTCCTGATCGGCACCTGGACCAAGGAGATCGACCGCGAGCGCGTCGACCAGGTGCTCGCCGGTCACCTGCCCTTCGACGAGAAGACGCTCCTCGACCACGAGGACGACGACGTCTCGGCGGACATCCCCGAGCAGGGCGGCGAGAAGGAGCTGGCCAAGGCCTGAGCGGCCGGACGCCGGTGGCCGTACGGCCACACAGAGCTGAGCCGGGCCCGACCTGAACCCGGGCCCGGCTCCCGCCCCGGGCGGCCGAGTACTCCCCCGTAGCTCGGCCGCCCGGACCCACTCCCCGAAGAACAGCTCAGTCGCTCAGTTTCGCCACCAGCGCGGTGGCCAGAGAGGCGGGTACGCCCGCCGCGGTCAGAACGGTGACCGCGGCGGAGCGGCCCGCCTCTTGCGCGTCCAGCAGCCCGTGGTTCACCGCCTCCATCACCGCGAACATCATCTGCTCGTGGACGTACGCCAGCGCGGGCGCGGGCAGCGGTGAGACGAAGACGCCCTCGTCCAGGCCGCGCTGGAGCAGTTCGGTGGACGCTTGGCGCACGGGGGCGAGCCGCTCGATGATGCCCTCCATGGTGACGCTGCGCTGGGCGAGCGCGACCAGGATGCGATAGCGGTCGGCGACCTTCCAGACCGCGAGCACGGAGCCCGCCACGGCCTGCGCCAGATCGTCGATCCCCTCGCGTCCCGCCGCGTCGGCGGCCGCCACCGCCTCCACGGCCCCGTCGACGAGCGTGCTGATCAGCGCCTCACGGCTGGGGAAGTGGCCGTACACGGTCCGCCGTACGACACCCGCGGCGCGCGCGATCTGGTCCATGGACGCGTCGGGGTCGCGCAGCAGCTCGGTGAGGGCGACATCGAGGATGTGGCGGCGGTTGGCTTCGGCGCGAGGTGAATGGCCCGTGGTCATGGGCGTCATTGTGCCCCTCCCCAGCTGAACTTGCACATGGCTGTGCAGCAGGCGTACATTGCACAGCGTTGAGCAAATGCACATCACTGTGCAAGTCTGCTGAGGGAGGCCACCCCTGCCATGCGACTCGTCATGACCGAACCGGTCGAGAAGATGGAGCGCCCCTACGCCCGCCGCTGGTGGGCACTCCTCGTCCTCTGCCTCAGCCTGCTGATCATCGTGATGGCGAACACCGCCCTCACGGTCGCGGCCCCCGACATGACCGAGGACCTCGGCCTGTCCAGCGCCGACCTCCAGTGGGTGATCGACGGCTACACCGTCCCGTACGCCGCGCTGATGCTGCTGTTCGGCGCGATCGGCGACAAGTACAGCCGCCGCGGGGCGCTGCTGCTCGGGCTCGGAGTGTTCGGGGGCGGCGCGGTCTTCGGCTACCTCGCCGACAGTGCCGCGACGGTCATCGCGGCCCGCGCGGTGATGGGCACCGGCGCCGCGATGATCATGCCGGCCACGCTGTCCCTGCTCGCCGCGACCTTCCCGCGCGGTGAGCGCGCCAAGGCGATCACCGTGTGGACCGCCACCTCCGGCGTGGCGATCGCGGCCGGTCCGCTGGTCGCGGGCGCGCTCCTGGAGCACCACGCCTGGACGTCCACGTTCCTGATCAACGTCCCGATCGCGGCCGTCGCCGTCGTCGCCGCTCTCGTCCTCGTCTCGCCGTCCAAGGCCGCGAAGCGCGGTCGCATCGACTACGTCGGCGGTCTGCTGTCGGTCGTGTGGATCGGCGCCCTGATCTACATGATCATCGAGGGTCCGCACTTCGGCTGGCACGCCAAGGCTCTCGCCGCCGCCGGGGTCGCGGCCGTCGGTCTGGTGCTCTTCGTCGTCTGGGAACTGCGCCACCCGCGCCCCGTCATCGATGTCCGCCGCTTCACCGACCGCGGCTTCGCGGGCTCCAACCTCGCCGTCGCCCTGTTCTTCCTGGCCGTCTTCGGCGCCTTCTACTACCTCACCCAGCACCTCCAGTTCGTGCTCGGCTACAGCGCCCTGGAGACCGGCCTGCGCATGCTGCCGCTGGCCGGCGCGGTCTTCGTCGGCTCGGCCCTGACCGGGTTCCTCACCCCGCGGGTCGGCATGAAGTGGACGGTCACCGCGGGCATGGTCGGCGGTACGGCGGCCCTGGCCCTGCTCACCCGGATCGACGCGGGTTCGTCGTACGGCGATCTCGTCGCGCCCTTGATGGTGCTGGGCCTGGCGATCGGCCTGGCCCTCTCGCCCGCCACGGACGCGATCATGGGAGCCTTCCCCGAGTCCGAACTGGGCGTCGGCGGCGCGGTGAACGACACCTCGATCGAGCTCGGCGGCTCGCTCGGCATCGCGATCCTCGGCTCGCTGCTGGCCACCTCGTACGCGGACCACCTCTCCGACGCCACCGCCGGCAGCAAGCTTCCCGCCTCGACGCTGGACGCGGCGCAGGACTCGGTCGGCGCCGGATACACGGTCGCGCAGGGCATCGGCGAGAAGGCCCAGCAGGTCGCCGCGCAGGCCGCCCAGGCCACCGACCCCCAGCAGGCGGCCCAGCTGAAGGCACAGGCCGGGCAACTCGCCTCCGGTGCCCGGCAGATGGCGGACGCGGTCGGCTCGTCCTTCTCCGACGCGGTGGCGCACACCAGCCTGATCGGGGCGGTCGTGCTGGGCGTCGGGACGATGGTGGTCGCGGTGCTGCTGCCCGGTCGGAAGTCTGCGGAGCCCGCTGCTCAGGACGCGGAGGAGAAGGAGCTGGTCGGCACCCGCTGACTCACCGAACTCTTACCCGGCCCCACTAGCGTGCCGTCCCCGGACGGCACGCTTTTCCATCGGAGGCACACGGGGGATGAAGATCGACTGGGACCGGCGCACCTGTGCGCGCCGCGGCCATGTGACGTACGCGCCGGACGAACCCCGCCTCCGGGACCGGCTGTACGCCGAGACCGCCCTGGGCGGGGCGTGGCGCTGCCTGCGCTGCGGCGACTTCGCCCTGGGCGAGCCGCACGGCTCGGGGCCCGCGGACCACGCGCCCCTCGTGCCGCGCGGCACGGTGCTCAGGGACCTGTTCGTCCTTCGCTTCCTCGCGATCGAGCGGGCTGTGCGCGGGGTGTTCATCGTGCTGGCCGCGGTGGCGGTGTGGAGGTTCAGCAACAGCCAGGACGCGGTGCGCCGGCTCTTCGACGAGTATCTGGACGTCTTCCGGCCGGTGTTCAGGCACTTCCACTACGACCTCGACCACTCGCCGGTCGTCGACACCGTCCAGAAGACGTTCGGGTACCGGCACAACACCCTTGTCCTCGTGGCCGTGCTGCTGCTGGCGTACGCCCTCATCGAGCTCGTCGAGGCGGTCGGCCTCTGGTACGCCAAGCGCTGGGCGGAGTACCTGACAGTGGTCGCGACCGCCGCCTTCCTGCCGCTGGAGATCTACGAACTCACCGAGCACATCAGCTGGTTGAAGATCGCCACACTGTTCCTCAACGTCCTCGCCGTTCTCTACATCCTGCTGGCCAAGCGCCTGTTCGGCCTCCGCGGCGGCCACCGGGCCTTCGAGGAGGAACGGCAGAGCGCGTCGCTGCTGGAGGTGGAGGAGGCCGGCGGGCTGAGCGAGCTCAGCGCAGCGGGTCACACCCCTGGGCCCACGGGTCGGTGATCTCCCGGAGCAGCGTCAGCGCCTCGCGCAGCTGCTTCATACGGCGCCTGCCGAGGTGGTCCTCCCACTCCTTCTCCACCTCGGCGACCACCCCGTCGGCGACCTCCTTCGCCGCCCACGCCTTGGCCGCGCCGCACACCAGCCGGGCCCGCTTGTCGGTCGGGTCCGGGACGCGGGTGACGTAGCCCGCCTTCTCCAGCTGGTCGACCAGGAAGCCCGCGGTCTGCTTGGTGATCTGGGCCTGCTCGGCGAGCTCCGTCAGCCGGGTGCCGTCCGGGCCGATCCGCTGCATGACCCGGGCCTGGGCGGGCGTGAAGTCGTCGAAGCCGGCTTCCGCGAGCACGGCGAAGATTCGATTCTCCAGGGCCCGGTACGGGAGGAACAGGAGCAGCCCCGTGTTGAGCTCGCTCTCCGCCACCATCGTCGACGCTCCCTCGCACTGCTTGACATTGGTCAGAGTCCCTGACTACTTTGGTCAGAGAAGCTTACCACTTGGGGTGGGTGATTGCCGTGGGTGCAGTGCTGGACACCGACGAGCTCTGGCAGATCGTCGACCGGGAGCGGACGAGCCTGGCCGACCTGCTGGAAGGTCTGAGCCCGCAGGAGTGGGAGACGCGGACGCGGTGCGGGGACTGGCGGGTCAGGGACATCGCCGCGCATCTGACGATCGCGGCGCGCTACTCCTACGGCCAGGTCGTACGGGAGATGGTTCGCGCCCGCGGTGACTGGAACCGGATGATCCACGACTCGGCGGTCCGCGAGGCCGACGTGCCGGTTGCCGAGATCGTCGCCAACCTGCGCTCGATCGTCGGCTCCCGCCGCCTCGCGCCGACCACCTCGCCCCGTGAACCCCTCCTCGACCTCCTCGTCCACGGCCAGGACATCGCCCTCGCCCTCGGCCGTGAGCGCGCGATGCGGCCGGCGGCCGCCCGTGACTCCGCCGACCGGGTATGGACCATGCGGTTCCCGCCGCGCCCCTGGCCCCTGCCGAAGGCGCGGCTCGTCGCCACCGACATCGAGTGGACACGCGGGGAGGGCGAGGAGATCCGCGGCCCCATCACCTCCCTGCTCCTGCTGCTCACCGGCCGCCCGCAAGCGGCCCGTGAGTGGGCCGAGCGCACCGGGGAGCCGTTCCCCGCGGGTAGCTGCGCTGGGCTTGGGCGGGGCGCCTAGGGGGGCCGGGTGGGGGTGTTGCGCGTCTGTAGGCCGGTGGGGGCTGGTCGCGCAGTTCCCCGCGCCCCTGGGGAGTTGCAGTCACCCGCGCCACGACGGACCGTTCGCCACCTCGCGCGCCGCGACGGGCTGTTAGCCGCGCGCCACGATGGGCCGGTGGCCGCACGCCGCGCCAGGCCGATCGCGCTCGCCCGCAGGTCACCCAGGGTGCGGTAGCGGATCTCAGGCCTTCTTGCCGAGGGTCTCGGTCACGGCCCGTGGCAGCCATTGGCGTGCGTCGCCGAAGGCGAACCCGAGACGGGTGGCGCGGAAGTTGTCCATGCCGTAGGAGCGGGTGAAGGAGAACGGCGAGACCTCGCCGAGCTCGACGAGCTGGAGGACGGTCTTCCCCTCGGGGACGTGCGCGGCCACCGCCCTGCACAACTCCTCCGTGCCCAGCAGCCCGTGAGAGGCCGCGTTCACGGGGCCGGTGAAGTCCTGGCCCACCGTCCAGGCGAGGAAGTCGGCGATCTCCTCGACGTGGATGTAGGTGGCGGGCTGGTTGTCGACCGGGACGGCGATGGGCTCGCCGGTGCGGATACGGTCCGCGTAATGGGCGAGCCGCCCGGTGAAGTCGTCGTCCCCGCCCAGGACGTGGGCCACGCGGACGGTCGTAACGGGAAATACAGGGTCGGCGGCGAACACGGCTTCCGCTTGTCGCTTTCCTTCTCCGTAATGGGAGTCGAGGAATTCGGGGTCGTCCCAGGGAAGTCCGAGATCGACGGGTACGGTCGCCGGGTCGACGGCGTCCTCCCGCACGAGGGCGATCGAGTCCTCGTACTCGTACACCTCCACTGTCGAGGTCATCACATAGCGGCGGGTGCGTCCGGCGAAGACCCGGCGGGCCACCGCCGCCTGGCGCGGGGTGTAGCAGACCTGGTCGACGACGACGTCGAACGTGCGGGAGCCCAGGGCGCTGCGCAACGAGCTCTCGTCGTCGCGGTCCGCGACCAGGTGAACCGTCCCGCGAGGGGGCGCGGACGAGCCCCGGTTGAGGACCGTGACCCGGTCGCCCGCGGCCAGCAGTCGTGCGATCAGCCGCTTGCCGAAATAACGGCTGCCGCCGATGACCAGTACCTCTCGTGGGGTTTGCATGACCATAATTCTCCCGGCGTATGTCCACGTATTGAAGGGGGAACCATGGGAGTTCGGGCAGGCCTGCCAAAAGAACCACGGCATCTGCGCACTGCCGCCGACGAAACCTCGGTGGCCTTCGACGCGCTGGACCGGCAGATCCTGGAGCTCCTCCAGACCGACGGCCGGATCAAGCTCAGCGAGCTGGGTCGCCGGGTGCGGCTGAGCCCGGCGGCGGTCACGGAGCGGGTGCGGCGGCTCGATGCGGCGGGTGTGATCAGCGGCTACGGCGCCCAAGTGGTCCCGGCCCGGCTCGGCTACGGCATCCAGGCGTTCATCCGGGTCAGCCCGCACGGCGGCTACAACCTGAGGCATCCGAGGACCCTGGAGCTGATGGAGCGCCCTGAGATCACGGAGGTGCACCACGTGGTCGGCGAGGACTGCTGGATCCTCAAGGTCGCCGTCCGGGACACCGTCCACCTGGAGGACGTCCTGGAAGAGGTCTCCACCCTGGGCCGCACGACGACGTCGATCGTGCTGACCTCTCCGGTGCAGCGCAAACCGCTCTTGCCTTGACGTCGGCGTCAAGGACTACGTTCATGGGCATGCGAATCGGCGAGCTGGCCGCACGGGCCGGGACCACGACGCGGACGCTGCGCTACTACGAGGCGCGGGGCCTGCTGCCCGCGCGGCGTGGCCACAACGGATACCGGACCTACGACGAGGACGACCTGAAGCTGCTCCGGCAGATACGGACGCTCCAGGACTTCGGGTTCGACCTGGAGGAGACGCGGCCGTTCGTGGAGTGTCTGCGGGCCGGTCATCCCGAGGGCGATGCGTGCCCCGCCTCGCTCGCGGTCTACCGGCGCAAGCTCGGTGAACTGGACGCGCTGATCGGCGAGTTGCAGACCGTGCGGGCCCAGGTCGGGCAGCAGCTGGAGCGGGCCGAGCGAGCGCGAGACGGGCTGGCCGCCGACGCGGAGGTTCCGGGTGGTCCGGAGCCGCAGTGCGAACTGGGAGGGATCCACAGGTGATCAGGGCAGCGGGTGTGGCAGAAGTGACGGACACGGACTTCGAGACGGAGGTGCTCGGCTCGGAGCTGCCGGTGCTGGTGGAGTTCACCGCCGACTGGTGTCCGCCGTGCCGGCAGATGAAGCCGGTGCTCACGGCTCTCGCCGCGGAGGAGGGCGAGCGGCTCAAGGTGGTCCAACTGGACGTCGACACCAATCCGCTGACCACCAACGCCTACAAGGTGCTGTCGATGCCCACCTTCATGGTGTTCCGGGGCGGGGAGCCCGTGCGGTCGATGGTGGGGGCGAGGCCCAAGCGGCGGCTGCTCGAGGAGCTGACGGACGTCCTGTGACCTGACGCAATACAGAGAAATACCCCGAGCGATTGCGCTCGGGGTATTTCTTTGCGTATATTCAATGATTCGCGACTTCAAAGCTATTGAGTCGCAAAGAAGCTCAGTCAGCACAGTATATCCGGGCGGGAGTGGAATTGTCAAACACCGGTTTTCCGGACGATGAATTGCGGCAGGAGCAGGAATTCATCGACGGGCTGTACGCACATGTGGACGCCCTGCGCGGCGACACCGAGGTCTCCGTCACGGACGCGCTCGCCCAGGGCGACACCCCCATGCAGGCGCGCCTTGAGCGGGACATCCTGGTGGCCGAGCGCTCGGGGCTGCTGGCGGCGCTGAACGCGGTCGACGGCTCGCTCTGCTTCGGCCGGATCGACCTCACCTCGGGTACCACCCATCACATCGGCCGGATCGGACTGCGCACCGAGGACGCCGAACGCACCCCGATCCTCATCGACTGGCGAGCCGGCGTCGCCCGCCCCTTCTACCTGGCCACCGGCCACACCCCGATGGGCCTGCGCCGCCGCCGGCACATCGGCACCGAGGGCCGCCGGGTGACCGACCTGCACGACGAGATCCTCGACCTGGGCGACCAGGAACGGACCGGTCACGAGGACCCGACCGGCGACGCCGTGCTGCTCGCCGCGCTCAACTCCGCACGCACCGGCCGCATGAGCGACATCGTGCAGACCATCCAGGCCGAGCAGGACGAGATCATCCGTGCCCCCCACCGCGGGGTGCTGGTGGTCGAGGGCGGCCCGGGCACCGGCAAGACGGCCGTCGCCCTGCACCGGGCCGCGTATCTCCTCTACGAACACCGGGAGTTGCTGGCCAAGCGTGCCGTGCTGATCGTCGGGCCCAACCCCGCCTTCCTCGGTTACATCGGCGAGGTGCTGCCCTCGCTGGGCGAGACCGGCGTGCTGCTCGCGACGGTCGGGGAGCTCTTTCCCGGTGTGAAGGCGACGGCGACCGACAGCCGCGCGGCGGCCGCGGTGAAGGGGCGCGCCGCCATGGCGGACGTCCTCGCCGACGTCGTACGCGACTGGCAGGCCCTGCCCGACCCGGTGATCGCGATCGAGCACGACCGCGAGATCCTCATGCTGGACGACGGTCTGGTGAAGGTCGCCCGTGAGCGCACCCGGGCCGCCCGGCTGCCGCACAACGCGGCCCGTGAGCACTTCGAGGGCCACATCCTCAACACGCTCACCGACATGGTCGCCGAACGCATCGGCACGGACCCGTTCGACGGGACGAACCTGCTGGACCCGAGCGACATCACGCAGATCCGCGACGAACTCGCCGAGAACCCCGAAGTCTGGGCCGCCATCGACCAGTTGTGGCCACGTCTGACCCCGCAGCGGCTGGTCGCGGACTTCCTCGCCGATCCGGTCGGCTACCTCCCCGACGAGGACGCGGCCGCCATACGCCGCCCGGTGACCCGGGGTTGGACGGTGGCGGACGTACCCCTCCTCGACGAGGCGGCCGAACTCCTCGGCGTGGACGAACGGCTGGCCCGGGCCCGGGCCGAGCGCGAGCGGGAGACACAGATCGCCTACGCGCAGGGCGTGCTGGACGTGTCGTACGCCTCGCGGACCTACGAGTTCGACGACAAGGACGAGGAGGACTCCGAGGTCCTGTCCGCGCACGACATCATCGACGCCGAGCGGTTCGCCGAGCGGCAGGAGGAGGACGACCACCGCAGCGCCGCCGAGCGCGCGGCGGCCGACCGCACCTGGGCGTTCGGGCACATCATCGTCGACGAGGCACAGGAGCTGTCGCCGATGGCCTGGCGGTTGCTCATGCGGCGCAGCCCGACCCGTTCGATGACCCTGGTCGGCGACCCGGCGCAGACCGCGGAGGCGGCGGGCGTGGGTTCCTGGCAGAAGATCCTGGAGCCGTACGTCGAGGACCGCTGGGAGCACGCCCGGCTGGGCGTCAACTACCGCACCCCGGCCGAGATCATGGAGCTCGCGGCGGCCGTGGTGCGCGCCTCGGACCCCGGCTTCGAGCCGCCGAGTTCGGTGCGGTCGACAGGGGAACGGCCGTGGGTGCGCGCCACCGACGACCTCCCCGGCGCGGTCGCGGAGGCGGTGAAGGAGCTGACCCCCGCCGAGGGGCGGCTCGCGGTCATCGCCCCCCGCCATCTGCACCGCAGGCTGGCGGCCCGGCTCGACGGGGTCACCGCGGGCGCGGAGCCGGACCTGACGCGGACCGTCGTACTCCTCGACCCCCGGCAGTCGAAGGGGCTCGAATTCGACTGTGTGCTCGTGGTCGAGCCGGGGCTGTACGGCACGAGCGACCTCTATGTGGCGCTGACCCGGGCGACCCAGCGGCTGGGGGTGCTGCACACGGGCCGGCTGCCGAAGGCACTGGCCGACACATCCGTCCCAGGGATCACCGAGCCGTAACAGTTCCCGCCATGGTCACTGCTTGTGCACGGCCGGTGCGGTAAGCGTGTGCGGTATGGAAGCCCACTCCCACGCGACCCCGCCGGCCGACGGCCCCACGCTCGGGTCGCTGCCCGTCGAGCCGTTGCTCACCGCCGAGTTCGACGTCGACCCCGGCGCGGTGTACGAGCGCCTGCGCAGCACCTACGGGCCGGTCGCGCCGGTCGGTCTGATGGGCGTGCCGGTGTGGCTGGTGCTCGGGTACACCGAGGTCACCGAGGTGCTGCGGAACGAGAGTCTGTGGCGGCGGGACATCCGGTACTGGCGGGCGCGGGCCGAGGGGCGGCTGCCGCGGGACTGGCCGTTGCTGGCCGGTTACGAGGTACGGCAGATGATGTTCATGGACGACGACGAGCATCTGGGGGCCCGGCGCACCCATCACTCGGCGCTGAGCCCCTTCCAGGACGCACGGAGTCCGGAGGGGTGGCAGCTGCGGGCCGCCGTCGCACGGTACGCCGACGAGCTGGTCGGGATGCTGGCGGCGGAGTCCGGGTCCGTGGGGTTCGCGGATCTCGGGGCGCAGTACACGCGGCCCTTGCTGCTCATGGTCACGACCAAGCTGTTCGGCTGTCCTGTGGAGTTGGGCGACGAGCTGGTCATGGACCTGTGGCGGATGCTGGACGGGGGGCCGGACTCGGGGCCCGCGACGGCGCGTGCGCTGGGAGCCTTCACCCGTCTCGCCGCGCATCGCAGGGCCCGGCCGGGTGACGATCTCACGTCCTACATGCTGCTCGCGGATCCGGGCTTGAGCGACGAACAGCTCGGGCGGGAGTTGTTCATGAACGCCGTGTACCTGAACGACATCACCGGGAACATGGTGCTCAACACACTGCTGGAGGTGCTGCGCGGGAACGCGACGGTCCGGCGGAGCCTTTCGGCCGGGCAGCTGGGAGAAACGGTCAACCGGGCGGCGCTGGCGAATCCTCCGGTGGCCAACATGTGTTTTCGGTTCGCCGCGCGGGACGTGCGGCTGGGGGAGGTGTGGGTGCGGGCGGGGGACGCGGTGTCCCCCTCCGCCGCGGCTGCCCATCATGACCTGCTGGCGATCAGCTCGTCCCACCTGGTGGGGTCGACAGTGTCCACCCGGGCGCATCTGGGGTGGGGGGCCGGGCCGCATCAATGCCCCAGTGCGGCACGGGAGTTGGGCGGGATGATCGTGGCAACCGCGGTCGGACGCGTCCTCGACCACTTCGCGCGCGCCGAACTCACCCTGCCGCCCGACCAGTTGCCCTGGCGGTCGGGACCGGTGGTGCGGGGCCTCAGGCTGCTGCCGGTGCGCTACGAACTGCGCGCGGGGGTGCTGCCGGCGCAGCGGCGGGACCCGGCCGAACCGTCCACCGCGCCGACCGCCGACGGATACGCCCGACGGCTGCTCACGGTGCTTCGGCGGCTCATGCCCGGAGGCAAGGAAGAAGACCGGGTCCTTCCGTAAGGGATTCCGAATTGCCCGGCGCAGGGTGAGCGGCCGCGGTTCAGGCCGGCCGCAGCCACACCGTCGCCAGCGGGGGCAGCGTGAGCTGGATGCTGGCCGGGCG
This sequence comes from Streptomyces doebereineriae, assembly GCF_031845645.1. Classification (NCBI taxonomy): domain Bacteria; kingdom Bacillati; phylum Actinomycetota; class Actinomycetes; order Kitasatosporales; family Streptomycetaceae; genus Streptomyces; species Streptomyces doebereineriae. The sequence goes on along the minus strand of NZ_JAVREZ010000004.1, from coordinate 385,133 downwards.
GCCGTGCCAGGCCTGGGGGTCCGGCTTCACGATGTCGGGGTTGGTGACGTCGCCGCCGCCGTACTTGGCGAGGTCGGTGTTCAGGGACTCCAGCCAGGCCGGGACGTCGTCCGGGGCGCCCAGGCGGTAGTTGGGGCGGACCACCGGGGAGAGGTTGGAGACCGCGAGGAGCGGGGACCCCTCCGCGTCGTAGCGCAGGAAGGCGAAGACGTTGTCCTCGGACGCGTCACCCACGATCCACTGGAAGCCCGAGGGGTCCGTGTCGCGCTGCCAGAGGGCCGGGGTGTGGCGGTAGACGACGTTCAGGTCGCGGACCAGGTCGCGGACGCCCCGGTGGTCGGCCTCCGCGCCGTACGCCGGGTCCAGGAGCCACCAGTCGGGACCGTGCGCCTCCGACCACTCCGCGCCCTGGGCGAACTCCTGGCCCATGAAGAGGAGCTGCTTACCGGGGTGGGCCCACATGAAGGCCAGGTAGCCGCGGAGATTGGCCCGCTGCTGCCACCAGTCACCCGGCATCTTCGAGACCAGTGAGCGTTTGCCGTGCACGACCTCGTCGTGGGAGATGGGCAGGACGTAGTTCTCGCTGTATGCGTACACCATCGAGAACGTCATCTCGTGGTGGTGGTACTTGCGGTGCACCGGTTCGTGGGACATGTAGTCCAGCGAGTCGTGCATCCAGCCCATGTTCCACTTCAGGCCGAAGCCGAGGCCGCCGAAGCCGCCGGGGCCCATGTGGTGCGTCGCGCGGGTGACCCCGTCCCAGGCCGTGGACTCCTCCGCGATCGTCACCACGCCCGGGACCCGCCGGTAGACCGTCGCGTTCATCTCCTGGAGGAAGTCCACCGCGTCCAGGTTCTCCCGGCCGCCGTGCACGTTCGGGACCCACTGGCCCGGCTCGCGCGAGTAGTCGAGGTAGAGCATCGAGGCGACCGCGTCGACCCGCAGGCCGTCGATGTGGAACTCCTCGCACCAGTAAACGGCGTTCGCCACCAGGAAGTTGCGGACCTCACGGCGGCCGTAGTCGAACTCCAGCGTCCCCCAGTCGGGGTGGGCCGCGCGCAGTGGGTCCTCGTGTTCGTACAGGGTGCGGCCGTCGAACTCGGCGAGCGCCCAGTCGTCGCGCGGGAAGTGCGCCGGCACCCAGTCCATCAGTACGCCGATGCCGGCCTGGTGGAGTGCGTCGACGAGGTACTTGAAGTCGTCGGGGGTGCCCAGGCGGGCCGTGGGCGCGTAGAAGCCGGTGACCTGGTAGCCCCAGGAGCCGCCGAAGGGATGCTCGGCGACCGGCATCAGCTCGACGTGGGTGAAGCCGAGGTCCTTGACGTACGCGGGGAGCTGCTCGGCGAGCTGACGATACGTCAGGCCGGGTCGCCAGGACGGCAGATGGATCTCGTACACCGAGAAGGGAGCCTCGTGCGCGGGGGCGCCCTCCGCGCGGCGGGCCAGCCATTCCGCGTCCTCCCACTCGTGGTGCGAGGCGTGGATGATCGAGGACGTGTTGGGCGGGACCTCCGTGCGGCGGGCCAGCGGGTCCGCGCGTTGGGTCTTGGAGCCGTCGGGACGGGTGATCTCGAACTTGTACAGCTCGCCCTCGCCGACACCGGGCACGAACAGCTCCCAGATGCCGGTGGAGCCGAGCGAACGCATCGCGAACGCCGACCCGTCCCAGAAGTTGAAGGTACCCGCCACCCGCACACCGCGCGCGTTCGGAGCCCACACGGTGAAGCGTGTTCCCGCTACGCCCCGGTGGGTCATGGGCTGGGCGCCCAGTGCCGTCCACAGCTGCTCGTGCCGGCCCTCGCCGATCAGATGCAGGTCGAGGTCGCCCAGCGCGGGCAGGAAGCCGTACGCGTCCTCCGTGTCCTGGACCGTCTCCTCGTACGCCACGAGCAGCCGGTAGGGCGGGACCTCCCGCAGCGCCAGCAGGCCGGAGAAGAAGCCGTCGCCGTCGTCGTGCAGCTCGGCCCGCACGTCCCCGGCCACGACCGTCACGGCCCGGGCGTACGGGCGGAACACCCGGAAGGCCACCCCGCCGGGGACCGCATGCGCGCCGAGCACCCCGTGCGGGTCGTGGTGGGTGCCCGACAGCAGCCGGTCGCGGTCGGCGGCGGGTACTTCCGGTGAGACCGGGATCGGTGCGAGCACCTCCGGTGGTGACGCCGGGACGGGGGCGGCGACCTTCTTCGCCTTCGCGGTCCCCTTCTTCGCGGTCTTCGCGGCGGCCTTCTTGGTGACAGCCTTGCTGACGGCGTTCTTCTCGGCGGCCTTCTTCGCCACGGCCTTCTTCGCGGGCGCCTTCTCGGCCACCGGATCCGGCTTCTTCGCGGCGGTCTTCCTGGTCACCGCCTTCTCCGCGGCCTTCTTCACGCTCTTCGCCGCTTTCGCGGCCGACTTCTTCGGGTCCGAACCGCTGGGGGTGGGGCGGGGGGTCACTGGCGGAGCCTCCTCGGCGAAGGTCAGGTCGGGTCAGATCGGGTCGGGCGACGCGTACCGCGCCACCGCGGCCATCGGCACCTGCAGCCAGTCCGGGCGGTGCCGGGCCTCGTAGACGACCTCGTAGATCGCCTTGTCGGTCTCGTACGCGCGCAGCAGCACCGGATCGGTCCGCGGGTCCACGCCACTGACCTCGGCATATCCGGAACAGTACGCGGCCCGGCACGCCTCGGCCCAGCCCTGTACCGGCAGATCGGTCGAGTGCGCCGCGTAGTCGAAGGAGCGCAGCATCCCGGCGATGTCCCGGGCCGTGGGCTGCGGCAGCCGGCGTTCGGAGAGCGGCTTGGACGGCTCGCCCTCGAAGTCGATCAGCGACCAGTGCCCGGTCGCCGAGCGCAGACACTGGCCGAGGTGGAGGTCGCCATGGATGCGCTGGGCGGTCCAGGTGGTGCCCTCGGCGGCGAGATCACCCAGCGCGGTGAACGCGGAGCGCAGGCCCGGCGCGTACGGCCGGAGCGCGGGGACCGCCTGTACGGCCGCCTCCAGCCGCTCGATCATGCCGTCGACGAGCAGGTGCAGCTGCTGGTGCCCCAGTGTCACGGTCGGCAGCGCCCGGGCGAGCGCGGTGTGCACCTCGGCGGTGGCCCGCCCGAGGGCGTGCGCCTCGGCGCCGAAGTCCTCGCCCTTCGCCAGCTCCCGCAGGGCCAGCTCCCAGCCGTCCGACGCGCCCTGCACGAAGGGCTGCATCACCCCGAGGGTGTACGGCTCTCCGGCCAGCTCCGTCTGCAGCCACCCCGTCGGCGCGGGCACCCGGGGGCAGCCCTCCCGGGCCAGGGCCAGCGGCAGCTCCAGGTCGGGGTTGACGCCGGGCACGACCCGGCGCAGGAGCTTCAGGATGAACGTATCTCCGTAGACGATCGACGAATTCGACTGCTCGGCGGTCATCACCCGGGCCACCAGACCCTCCCGGATGTCCTGGTGCGGGTCCCGCTCGAAAGACAGCCCGCCGATCCGGGTCCCGGAGCGGATCGCTTCCAGGAGCAGTTCGGCGGGCAGTGGGTCGTAGAGGGCGTCGTACGCGGTACGGCCGGTGAGCGGGCCCTCCTCGACATGGCCGATCAGCGCGGGCGCCAGCCGGGGCGGCAGCGCCTCGCGCAGGCCTATCAGGAGCTGGTAGCAGTCACCGGGGTGCGTCGGAGCGCCCACGGTGAGTGGCTGGTGGGCTCGGACCAGCAGGTGGTACAGACCGAGCTTGGCCGTGGGCGGCAGCAGCTCGGTGGCCTCCACCAGCGAGAACCCGGTGACCGGGCGCCCCTTGCCCGCGAACCAGCGCTGCCGCGGCAACCACTCGCGCAGAAGTGGATCAAGCGAGGCGAGGAGGCCTGGACTTGTCGTGGCGGTACGGGTGACGGCTTCCGACATGGCGTGGCGTCCTTTCCCCGGGCTGGCTGATCGGGGTGTTACTGATGCGTGCCCCGGGCGGGGCAGTGGAAACCGCCTCGCCCGGGTCCTCGTCGGCTAAACGGCGTCCTTGCGGAGCCGGAACCAGTAGAAGCCGTGCCCGGCGAGGGTCAGCAAGTACGGCAGCTCACCGACGGCCGGGAACCGCACCCCGCCGAACAGCTCGACCGGATGCCGTCCGTTGAAGGCACTCAGGTCCAGCTCCGTCGGCTGCGCGAACCGGGAGAAGTTGTGCACGCACAGGACCAGGTCGTCCTCGTACTCCCTCAGGAACGCGATCACCGCCGGGTTCGACGACGGGAGCTCGGTGTAGGAGCCGAGGCCGAAGGCGGCGTTCTGCTTGCGGATCTCGATCATCCGACGGGTCCAGTGCAGCAACGACGAGGGCGACGCCATCGACGCCTCGACGTTGGTGACCTGGTAGCCGTAGACGGGGTCCATGATGGTCGGCAGATAGAGCCGCCCGGGGTCGCAGGAGGAAAACCCTGCGTTACGGTCCGGTGTCCACTGCATGGGCGTGCGTACGGCGTCGCGGTCGCCGAGCCAGATGTTGTCGCCCATGCCGATCTCGTCGCCGTAGTAGAGGATCGGCGAGCCGGGCAGGGACAGCAGCAGGGCGGTGAAGAGCTCGATCTGGTTGCGGTCGTTGTCGAGGAGGGGGGCGAGCCGCCGCCGGATGCCGATGTTGGCGCGCATACGCGGGTCCTTCGCGTATTCGGCCCACATGTAGTCGCGTTCCTCGTCGGTGACCATCTCCAGGGTCAGCTCGTCGTGGTTGCGCAGGAAGATGCCCCACTGGCAGTTCGACGGGATGGCCGGCGTCTTGGCGAGGATTTCGGAGACGGGGTAGCGGGATTCCCGCCGTACCGCCATGAAGATCCGGGGCATGACGGGGAAGTGGAACGCCATGTGGCATTCGTCGCCGCCGCTCTCGAAGTCGCCGAAGTAGTCGACGACGTCCTCCGGCCACTGGTTCGCCTCCGCCAGCACCACCGTGTCCGGGTAGGAGGCGTCGATCTCCTTGCGGACCCGCTTGAGGAACTCATGGGTCGCCGGCAGGTTCTCGCAGTTGGTGCCCTCCTCCTGGTAGAGGTAGGGCACCGCGTCGAGGCGGAAGCCGTCGATGCCCAGGTCCAGCCAGAACCGCAGGGCGGAGATCATCTCCTCCTGGACCGCCGGGTTCTCGTAGTTGAGGTCCGGCTGGTGGGAGAAGAAGCGGTGCCAGTAGTACTGCTTGCGCACCGGGTCGAAGGTCCAGTTGGAGGCCTCGGTGTCGACGAAGATGATCCGGGCGTCCTGATACTGCTTGTCGTCGTCGGCCCACACGTAGTAGTCGCCGTAGGGGCCGTCGGGGTTGGCGCGGGACTCCTGGAACCACGGGTGCTGGTCGCTGGTGTGGTTCATGACGAAGTCGATGATCACGCGCATGCCGCGGTGGTGGGCGGCGTCGACGAACTCCACGAAGTCGGCGAGGTCACCGAACTCCGGCAGGACGGCGGTGTAGTCGGAGACGTCGTAGCCGCCGTCCCTGAGCGGTGACTTGAAGAACGGCGGCAGCCACAGGCAGTCGACACCCAGCCACTGCAGGTAGTCGAGTTTGGCGGTCAGGCCCTTGAGGTCGCCGACGCCGTCGCCGTTGCTGTCCTGGAAGGATCGGACGAGGACCTCGTAGAAGACCGCACGCTTGAACCAGTCCGGGTCCCGGTCCTTGGCGGGGGTGTCCTCGAAGGTGTCGTGGACAGGCTCGTTGACGATCATGTTGTGGGTGACCCTCCGATCTGCGGGGTGGACGGTCGCAGGACGGTGAGGATGTGCGCGGGGCGAGTGCCCGGTTCGAGACGCACGTAGTTCGCCCTGCCCCAGTGATAGGTCTCGCCGGTGAGCTCGTCGCGCACCGGCACCGACTCGTGCCATTCCAGGCCGAGTTGCGGCATGTCCAACGAGACCGTGGCCTCCTGGGTGTGGTGCGGATCGAGGTTCACGACCACCAGAACCGTGTTCGAGCCACTCCGCTTCGAGTACGCGATGACCGAGTCCTTGTCCGCGTGATGGAAGTGGAGGTCGCGCAATTGCCGTAGGGCGGGGTTCTCCCGCCTGATGGTGTTGAGCTGGGTGATCAGGGGGGCGAGGCTGTCGGGGGAGTCCCAGTCGCGGGCCTTGAGCTGGTACTTCTCCGAGTTCAGGTACTCCTCGCTGCCCGTGCGCACGGGGGTGTTCTCGGCGAGTTCGTAGCCGGAGTAGATGCCCCAGGTGGGTGAGAGGGTCGCGGCCAGGATGGCGCGCAGGGCGAACGCGGGCCGGCCGCCGTGCTGGAGGAACTCGTGCAGGATGTCGGGGGTGTTGGCGAAGAAGTTCGGCCGCATGTAGGAGGCCGCCTCACCCGAGAGCTCGCTCAGGTACTCGGTGAGCTCCTCCTTGGTGGTGCGCCAGGTGAAGTAGGTGTAGGACTGCTGGAAGCCGATCTGGGCCAGGGTGTGCATCATCGCCGGGCGGGTGAACGCCTCGGCCAGGAAGATCACGTCCGGGTCGGTGGCGTTGATGTCCGCGATCACCCGCTCCCAGAACACCACCGGCTTGGTGTGCGGGTTGTCCACCCGGAAGATCCGCACCCCGTGGTCCATCCAGTGCCGCAGCACCCGCAGCGTCTCCGCGATCAGGCCTTCCAGGTCGGCGTCGAAGGCGATCGGGTAGATGTCCTGGTACTTCTTCGGCGGGTTCTCCGCGTACGCGATGGTGCCGTCCGGACGGTGGTGGAACCACTCCGGGTGCTTGTGCACCCAGGGATGATCCGGCGAGCACTGCAGGGCGAAGTCCAGCGCGACCTCCAGACCCTGCTTGCCGGCCTCCTGCACGAACCAGTCGAAGTCCTCGAGCGTGCCCAGATCCGGGTGGACGGCGTCATGGCCGCCCTCCGGCGAGCCGATCGCCCACGGCACGCCCACATCGTCGGGCCCGGCGGACAGGGTGTTGTTGCGGCCCTTGCGGAAGGTGCTGCCGATCGGATGGATCGGCGGCAGGTAGACCACGTCGAACCCCATCGCCGCGATCGCCGGCAGCCGGCGGGCCGCGGTACGGAACGTGCCGTGCGGCCGCTCCGGCGTGCCCTCCGAGCGGGGAAAGAACTCGTACCACGACCCGAACAGCGCCCGCTCCCGCTCCACCAGCAGCGGCAGCGTCTCCGACGCCGTGATCAACTCCCGCAGCGGGTATCGCGCCAGCACCGCGTCCACCTCGGGCGTCAACGCGGCCGCGAGACGGGCGGCGGCGGGCCGGGTGTCGTCGCGGAGGGCGCGGATGGCCGCGAGGATCACGCCGTTCCGGCCGTCGTCGGGCACGCCGGCGGCGGCCCGCTCGTAGAGCCGGGCGCCCTCCTCCAGGACCAGTTCGGTGTCCATGCCCGCCGGGATCTTGATCTGGGCGTGGTGCCGCCAGGTGGTGACGGGGTCGCCCCAGGCCTCGACCGTGAAGGTCCACAGACCAGGGCTGCCGGCGGTGACGGTGGCGCCCCAGCGGTCGGTGCCCGGGGTCAGTTCGTGCAGGGGGGTCCACGGTCCGGCGCGGCCTTCCGGATCCTTCAGTACGACATTCGCGGCGACCGCGTCATGGCCCTCACGGAACACGGTGGCCGAGATCTCGAACGTCTCGCCGGTGACCGCCTTGGCGGGGCGGCGTCCGCGCTGGACGACCGGGCGGACGTCGAGGACGGGTATGCGCCCGATGGCCGGAGCCGGTGCCGCTGGTGTGGAGGGTCGCTCCTGGCGCGGTGGCCCGGGGTCGACGGGACGCGTGGTGGACGCGTCGGTGCTGGACGTCGGGGGTGCTGACGAATGGTGCGTGGCGGGCATGACCGCTCCTGTCCGCGTCAACTTTGGGTGGGCGGATGGATGTGGGGAGGGGGTCCTGCGTGGCGTACCGGTGAACCTACCTGAGCCGTGTACCGCAGGAGCCTTCCCACCCTATTCGGGTAGGCAATCCAGCACTTTGTTAACTACTCACGCGTATGTCTTTACACAAAACAGGCCCCGTTCTCGCCGAACGGGGCCGCCTTGCGGACGCTCACCCCTGGGAACCGGGCACCTGGAGAAGTTTGTCCGGTGAACCTGCCCCCCGACCGGACACCTTCCCGGAGGCCGCCAGTTTCACCAGCGCTTTACCGACCTGCGCCGGAGTGGCCTTCGGATGGCCGGCGAGGTACAGCGCGGCCGTGCCCGCCGCGTGCGGGGTCGCCATCGACGTACCCGAGTAGGTCGCCCTTGCGGTGTCGCTCGTGATGCCCGCTGAGGTGATCGAGACTCCTGGTGCGAAGAGGTCGAGAGCGGATCCATAATTGGAGAAGCCCGCCCGGGTGTCCTTCGTGTCGGTCGCGCCGACCGTGATCGCCTGCGGTACGTCGGCGGGCGAGTAGAGCCCGGCCGGCAGACCGTCGTTGCCCGCCGCGACCGCGTAGGTCACCCCGGACGCGATGGAGGTGCGGACAGCGGCGTCCAGCTGGGCATTGTGGTAGCCGCCCAGGCTGAGGTTGGCGACGGCCGGCTTCCGCGCGTTCTTCGTCACCCAGTCGATACCGGCGATGACCTGGGCGGTCGTGCCCGAACCCTTGTTGTCGAGGACGCGTACGGCCACCACCTTCGCCTTCTTGGCGACGCCGTACCCGGTGCCGGCGACGGTGGCCGCCACGTGCGTGCCGTGGCCGTTGCCGTCCCCCGCCGATCTGTCGCCCCCGACGAAGTCCCAGCCGTAGGCCGCCCGGCCCCCGAAGTCCTTGTGGGTGATCCGGATGCCGGTGTCGATCACGTACACCGTCGCCCCGGCGCCCGCGGACTCCGGCGAGGTGTAGGACCTGTCCAGCGGCAGCTTCCGCTGGTCGACGCGGTCCAGGCCCCAGGACGGCGGGTTCCGCTGGGTGCGCTCCAGGGTCACCCGGGTGTCCTGGACGACCGAGGCGACGCGTGAGTCCGCAGCGAGCCACCTGGCCTGTCTCTCGTCGGCCCGGATCGCGTAACCGTTGAGTACCGTGCCGTAGGTATGGCTGATTCTCGCCCCGTACTTCTCGGCGAGGCCTTTTCCGGTCGCCGACGGAGCTTTCGTTCCCCCCTTGAGTGTCACCAGGTAACTCCCGCTGACGGAACCGGGCTCTCCGGCGCCGAGTATCCGCCCCTCCGGTGCGGCGTGCGCGGGCAGGGTGATGGCCGAAAGTGCGGCGGTACAGCTCACCGCGGTCAGGCCCCCCACCCAGCGCAGACGCCGATCTCGCGTCCGTGCCATGACTTGAGTTCCCCTCCTCAACTCGGCGTACGGCAGCCGCGGTCCGCCGGGTGCACCCGGCGTCGGCCGGTACGCCATGGGGAAGCCTCTCGTGTGGTGTGAAGTACCACAAGGACGCCTGCGGGGGTGGAATCGGCCATATCGGCTATGGGGGACGTGGGGAGGTTGCGGCGATTTCCGGACCGGTCCTGGGGCGCAGCCCCCACCACGGGCGACATCAACGCCGATACCGTTGTCGGAGACGACGACGCACACCGCCGTGCGTCCTCCAGCGAACGCGCTGAGGTGGCAAGTGAAGGCTATCCGTCGATTCACCGTCCGACCCGTACTGCCCGAGCCCCTCCGGCCGCTGAGCGACTTGGCGCGCAATCTGCGCTGGTCCTGGCATGCGGAGACCCGCGACCTCTTCCAGTCCGTCGATCCGGAGCGCTGGGCCGCGTCGGGCGGTGATCCCGTACGGCTGCTCGGCAGCGTGCGGCCCGCCCGGCTCGCCGAGCTCGCCGAGGACCGCCGTTTCCTGCGCCGGCTCACCGCGGTCGCCGACGATCTCCACGACTACGTCACCGGTGAGCGCTGGTACCAGAGCCACACCGGTGAACTCCCCGCCGCCGTCGCCTACTTCTCGCCCGAGTTCGGCGTCACGGCCGCCCTGCCGCAGTACTCCGGCGGTCTGGGCATCCTGGCGGGCGACCATCTGAAAGCGGCCAGTGACCTGGGCGTACCGCTGATCGGCGTCGGTCTGCTGTACCGCCACGGCTACTTCCGCCAGTCCCTGTCCCGGGACGGCTGGCAGCAGGAGCACTATCCGGTCCTGGACCCCAACGAACTGCCGGTGGCGCTGCTGAGGGAGGCCGACGGCACCCCGGCACAGGTGTCGCTGGCCCTTCCCGGCGGCAAGCAGCTGCACGCCCGGATCTGGCTCGCCCAGGTCGGCCGGGTGCCCCTGCTGATGCTGGACTCCGACGTCGAGGAGAACGACCTCGGCGAACGCGGGGTGACCGACCGGCTCTACGGCGGCGGCAGCGAACACCGCCTGCTCCAGGAGATGCTGCTGGGCATAGGGGGCGTCCGCGCCGTACGGACGTACTGCCGGCTGACCGGTCACGCCGGCCCCGAGGTCTTCCACACCAACGAGGGGCACGCCGGCTTCCTCGGCCTGGAGCGGATCGCCGAACTCTGCGACCAGGGACTGGACTTCGACGCCGGCCTGGAGGCGGTCCGGGCGGGGACCGTCTTCACCACGCACACCCCCGTCCCGGCCGGCATCGACCGCTTCGACCGGGAGCTGGTCGCCCGGCACTTCGGTCCCGACGCGGAGCTCCCGCGCATGGACGTGGGCCGGATCCTCGCCCTCGGCATGGAGACCTACCCCGGCGGCGAACCCAACCTCTTCAACATGGCCGTGATGGGCCTGCGCCTCGCTCAGCGCGCCAACGGCGTCTCGCTGTTGCACGGGCAGGTCAGCCGGGAGATGTTCTCCGGACTCTGGCCGGGATTCGACCCCGAGGAGGTGCCGATCACCTCCGTGACCAACGGGGTGCACGCCCCGACCTGGGTCGCGCCCGAGGTGTTCCGGCTCGGCGCCCGGCAGATCGGCGCCCAGCGCACCGAGGACGCGCTGACCGTCGGCGGCTCGGACCGCTGGGACGCCGTGGGTGACATTCCCGACCAGGACGTCTGGGAACTGCGCCGCTCTCTGCGGGAGCAGCTGGTGGTGGAGGTACGGGACCGGTTGCGGGCGTCCTGGCGGCAACGCGGCGCCGGTACGGCGGAGTTGGGCTGGATCGACGGCGTGCTGGACCCCGACGTCCTCACGATCGGATTCGCGCGCCGCGTCCCGTCGTACAAGCGACTGACCCTGATGCTGCGGGACCGCGACCGGCTGATGGACCTGTTGCTGCACCCCGAACGCCCGATCCAGATCGTGGTGGCGGGCAAGGCGCACCCGGCGGACGACGGCGGAAAGCGCCTGGTCCAGGAGCTGGTGCGGTTCGCCGACGACCCGCGGGTCCGCCACCGGATCGTCTTCCTGCCCGACTACGGCATGGCGATGGCGCAGAAGCTGTACCCGGGCTGCGACATCTGGCTCAACAACCCGCTGCGGCCGCTGGAGGCGTGCGGCACGAGCGGGATGAAGGCCGCGCTGAACGGCTGCCTCAACCTCTCCGTCCTGGACGGCTGGTGGGACGAGTGGTTCCAGCCCGACTTCGGCTGGGCGATCCCGACGGCGGACGGCGTGGGGACCGACCCCGACCGCCGTGACGACATAGAGGCCGACGCCCTCTACGACCTCCTCGAACAGCGGGTGACCCCCCGCTTCTACGAGCACGGCCAGGGCGGCCTCCCCGACCGCTGGATCGAGATGGTCCGCCAGACGCTCACCCTGCTGGGCCCGAAGGTCCTGGCCGGCCGCATGGTCCGCGAGTACGTCGAACGCCTCTACGCCCCCGCGGCCCAAGCCCACCGCACGATGGCCCCGGACGTGGCGCGCGAGCTCGCGGAGTGGAAGTCCCGGGTGCGGGGGGAGTGGCATGGGGTGACGGTCGACCACGTGGAGACCACGGCCGCGACGACCACGGCCGAACTCGGCACCACGCTCGGCCTCAGGGTCCACGTGGGCCTCGGCGCCCTCGGCCCGGACGACGTGGAGATCCAGGCCGTCTCCGGCCGCGTCGACGAGGAGGACCGCATCGCGGACGCGGCGACGGTCCCGCTGAAGTCGGTCGGCGGCCCGGACCCGGAGGGCCGGTGGGTCTACGAGGGCCCGCTGTCCCTGGACCGCACGGGCCCCTTCGGCTACACCGTCCGCATCCTGCCCTCACACCGACTGCTGGCGTCGGGCGCGGAGCTGGGGCTGGTGGCGGTGCCTTCGGAGGAGGTGGTGGAGGGGGCGGGGGTGCTCATGCGGTGAACCGCGGGGGCGCGGGCCGGGCTTCTCCGCTCAGCCCGCGTCCTCCCCGCCGCACAGCTTCCGCAGGACGGCCCCGCACTTTCGCGCATATGCGTGCTGCAGCCCCCGCGTCGCCGGGCCGCCCGCCCGGGCGTACCACTTGGCGGCGCGGCTGAATGCCGACACCGTCAGCCATACCGTGCCGTCGCCCGTGCGGTCGACGACGAAGGACTCCTCGCCGGACTCGGGGTGGCCGGGGAGGGTGCCGTAGGCCCAGCCCGCGCGGCGGTGTTCCTCGACCGTCCAGACGACTCGGCAGGGGGCCCTGATGACGCCCGCGAGGGTGACCGTGACGTCCACGTCGGGGGCCGCGCGGTCCGCGGTGGCGTCTATGCCCACGCCCAGGGCGCGGTGCATCTCCCAGGTCAGGACCGCCTCGGAGGCCTTCCGGAAGACGTCGTGACCCTCGCCTATGCGGGTGCGTACGTGCAGGGGGTGGAAGCCGGGCGGGCAGAAGCCGCTCCGCCGGGTCGCGCCGACGTCGTCGTACGTGAAGGACATGGGACCCAAGAGTAGGGCGGTACCCGGAAATGCCTTCGTTCCGGGTACCGCCCGTCAGTCCCTCGGGACCACTAGCTCACGTTGACCGCGGACCAGGCCGCGGCCACCGCCTTGTACTCGGTGCTGGTGGAGCCGTACAGGGCGGACGCCGCGGAGAGCGTGCCCGTGCGCGCCGACTTGTAGTTGGTCGTCGACGTGAAGTACGTCGTCAGCGCCTTGTACCAGATCTGCAGGGCCTTGGCGCGGCCGATGCCGGTGACCGTGGAACCGTTGGACGTCGGCGAGTTGTAGGACACACCGTTGATCGTCTTGGCGCCGCTGCCCTCCGAGAGGAGGTAGAAGAAGTGGTTCGCCACGCCCGACGAGTAGTGGACGTCCAGGTTGCCGACCGAGGAGGACCAGGAGTCCGCCGAGCCGCCGTCCTTGCTGGGCTTGTCCATGTAGCGCAGCGGGCTGCCGTCGCCATTGATGTCGATCTCCTCGCCGATGAGGTAGTCACCGACGTCGTTGGAGTTGGCCGCGTAGAACTCGACACCCGTGCCGAAGATGTCCGAGGTGGCCTCGTTGAGGCCGCCGGACTCGCCGGAGTAGTTCAGGCCCGCCGTGTTCGAGGTGACGCCGTGGCTCATCTCGTGGCCCGCCACGTCCAGCGAGGTGAGCGGGCTGACGTTGCCCTCACCGTCGCCGTACGTCATGCAGAAGCAGCTGTCGTCCCAGAACGCGTTGACGTACGCGTTGCCGTAGTGCACCCGGGAGTAGGCCGCGACACCGTTGTTCTTGATGCCGCTGCGGCCGAAGGTGGACTTGTAGAAGTCCCAGGTCTCCGCCGCGCCGTAGGCTGCGTCGACGGCCGCCGTCTGGTCGGTGGTGGAGCTGGAGGCGGCTCCGGTGCCCCACGTGTTGTCGGCGTCCGTGAACAGGGTGCCCGCGGAGGAGCTGGTGCCGTGGGACTTGTTGTACGTCTTGTGGGTGCCGCGCGTGCCGTCGGTCAGCTGGTACGTCGAGCCCGACAGGGTGGTTTCCAGGCTGACCGTGCCCGAGTACAGGCTCTTGCCGGTGCCGGTCGCGTTCTCGATGCCCTGGTACTCGAAGAGCTTCTTGCCGGTGGCGGCGTCGGTGATGACGTGCAGCTGGTTCGGGGTGCCGTCGTCCTGGAAGCCGCCGACGATCGTCTCGTAGGCGAGGACGGGGGTGCCCGAGCCGGCCCAGACGACCTTGCGCGCGCCGTCCGCCGCGGTCTTGTCCGAACCCGCGGCCTTGGCGATGGTCAGCGCCTGCTTCTCGGCCTTGGCGACGGTGACCTTCGGGGTCAGGGAGGAGACTCTGATGGTGGCCTTCGTCGCCTTGGAGACGCCCTCGGTCGCACCGGACTTCGACTCGTGGACGACCAGGTCGCCGCCGAGGACGGGCAGGCCGTCGTAGGTGCGCTCGTAGCGGGTGTGGACCGTGCCGTCGGCGTCCTTCACGACGTCCTTGACGACCAGCTTCTCCTTGGAGCCGAGGCCTATCTCCTGGGCCGTGGAGCCGGCCTCGGCCTGCTGCTCCTTGATGAGCGAGGTGCGCGCGGCCGCGGACAGCTGGACGGGGGTGCCCGCGGGGGCGGCCTTGCCGGAGCTTTCCGCCGGGGTCACGGCGGCGGCGCTGCCGGTGGTCAGACCGGTGGTGAGCAGGGCTCCGGCCGCGACAGCGGTGGCGATGGCCAGAGTGGTGCGCTTGTGACGCGCGTAGAGGGGGGTCACACAAGCTCCTTCGTGGGGGAGCCCGGAGGGCGTGGGGTTGCCTTCCGGGGTGGTTGTGAAGTTGTGCGGCGGTTGTGAGGAAGCGTGGCATCAAGGCGCGTACATGTCATGACCCTCAAGTGATGTTGGCCGAAAGTCGACCAGTGGGCGAACATTGCAGCGATGTAAACCCAGTTGACCTGGGCAAAGCCCCAACAAGCCGTCAGTCATGGGATGGCAAAAAGAGGGCGCCGCCCCGGGGAGTCGAACCACCGGGGCGGCGCCCTGTCCGTGTGCCTGTCGGTCGTGCCGCCCTACGGGAAGGTGAGCTTCCAGCTGTTGATGTAGCCGGTGTCCTGGGCCGCGTTGTCCTGGACCCGCAACTGCCAGGTGCCGTTGGCGACCTCGGAGGAGGCGTTGACCGTGTACGTGGTGTTGAGGTTGTCGGTGCTGCCGCCGGTGCCGTACGCCTTCAGCGTGTACGCCGTACCGTCCGGGGCGATCAGCTGCACCCGGATGTCACCGATGTAGGTGTGCACGATGTCGACCGCGACCGCGAGGTTCGACGGCGCGTTGCCGGTGCGCCCGGACACGGTGATCGGCGAGTTGACCGCCGCCCCGTTGTCCGGAATCGATACGTCGGTGGTCGACTCGAACGAGGTGCCGCCACCGCCGCCACCGCCGGGACGCGAGCCGACCGCCACGCCCGCCCAGGCGTTCGCCACGGCCGTGTACTCGGCGCTCGTCGTGCCGTACAGCTCACCCGCCGCCGCGAGGGTGCCGGTGCGGGCGCCCGCGTAGTTGGTCGTGGTCGTGAACTTCGTGGTCAGCGCGCGGAACCAGATCTTCTCCGCCTTGTCCCGGCCGATGCCGGTGACCGGAAGGCCGTCCGCGGTGGGCGAGTTGTAGCTGACGCCGTTGATGGTCTTGGCGCCGCTGCCCTCGGACAGAAGGTAGAAGAAGTGGTTCGCCGGGCCGGACGAGTAGTGCACGTCGGCCGATCCGATGCCGGAGGTCCAGTTGTTGTACGACGCGCCGTCCTTGCTCGGCTGGTCCATGTAGCGCAGCGGGCTGCCGTCGCCGTTGATGTCGATCTCCTCGCCGATGAGGTAGTCACCGACGTCGGAGGAGTTGTTGGCGTAGAACTCGACGGCTGTGCCGAAGATGTCGGAGGTCGCCTCGTTCAACCCGCCGGACTCGCCCGAGTAGTTGAGCCCCGCGGTGTTCGACGTGACGCCGTGGGTCATCTCGTGACCGGCCACGTCGATCGACGTCAGCGGGTGGGTGTTGCCCGAGCCGTCGCCGTACGTCATGCAGAAGCAGCTGTCCGACCAGAACGCGTTGACGTAGTTGTTGCCGTAGTGGACCCGGGAGTACGCCCCGACACCGTCACCGCGGATACCCGAACGCCCCTGCACGTTCTTGTAGTAGTCCCAGGTGAGCGCGGCGCCGTAGTGCGCGTCGGCCCCCGCGGTCTCCGTGTTGGACGCGCTGCCGTTGCCCCAGATGTCGTCGGGGCCCGAGAAGAGGGTGCCCGTGCCGGAGGTGCCGCGGTTGAGGTTGTACGTCTTGTGGCCGCCGCGCGCCCCGTCGGTCAGGTTGTACGTCGACCCGGACTGGGTGGTGCCGAGCGTGACCGTGCCGCTGTACATGGTGTTGCCGGTGCCGTTCTCGATGCCCTGGTACTCGAAGAGCTTCGCGCCGGTCGCCGCGTCCGTGACGACGTGCAGCTCGTTCGGCGTGCCGTCCTCCTGGAGGCCGCCGACCACCGTCTCGTACGCCAGGGTCGGTGTGCCGTTGCCGGCCCAGATGACCTTGCGCGGGGCGCGGTTGACGTCGGGGGTCTTCGCGTCCGCCGCCTTCGCGGCCTTCAGGGCCTGCGTCTCGGCCTTGGCGGCGGGCAGCGCGGCCGTGGTCGTGGCGGGCCTGATGGCCTTCTGGGTGGCCTTGACGACCGTCTCGGTCGCCCCGGACTTCGCGGTCTCCACGACCAGGTCGCCGCCCAGGACGGGCAGGCCGTCGTAGGTGCGCTCGTAACGGGTGTGGAGCGTGCCGTCGCCGTCCTTGACGACGTCACGGACGACCAGCTTCTCCTTGGCGCCCAGGCCGAGGTCCTTGGCGGTGTCCGCCTTGGTGGCGTTCGCCTCGCGTATCAGCTCGGCGCGCTGGGCGGGGGTGAGCTTGAGGGACTCGGCGCCCGGGATCACCTTGCTCGCGGCCGACGGTGCCTTCTCCGGGGCTGCGGTGGCGGCGCCCGACTGGACGGCCGCGGCGATCAGGGCGGACACACCGACGAGGGCCACGGCAGCGGCCTTGCGGTGCAGGGTGCGGGGGGTGCGTCTGTGGGAGGAACTGTCTCTCAACACTGACTCCTTCTGCGCGGCCGCGGATCGCGCGGCCAGGGGAGACCGGACGGTGGGTCGACCGTCCGGGCGGTACGCGGAACGAGGTGCAGGTGGCCGCGGATCAGAACACAGCGAGAGATCTGTGAGGTTGCTGTGAAGCGGCCGTGGGAAGCCTGGCACCGGAAAGCCCGTACTGTCAGGAGCGCGTCAGGAACTTGGCTGGAAATCGTTCGTTGTCCGGGAGTTCATGTTCGCTATACGGACTTTCCACCCTGGTCGGACACCGAGGGCCGGTCCCCGTGCCACGACCCCCACAGCGCCGCGTAGGCCCCGTCCGCCGCCACCAGCTCCTCATGCGTACCGAGCTCGGTCAGCAGACCGTTCTCCATCACCGCCACCCGGTCCGCGTCGTGCGCCGTGTGCAGCCGGTGCGCGATCGCGATGACCGTGCGTCCTTCGAGTACGGCGGCCAGGGCCTGCTCGGTGTGCCGCGCGGTCGTGGGATCGAGGAGCGCGGTCGCCTCGTCGAGGATCAGGGTGTGCGGATCCGCCAACACCACCCGGGCCAGGGCGAGTTGCTGCGCCTGTGAACCGTCCGTACGGCAACCGTTCTCGCCGAGCGCGGTGTCGAGCCCCTCGGGCAGCTCCCGCACCCACCCGTCGGCTCCCACGGCGGTCAGGCCGGCCCACAACTCCTCGTCCCCGGCGCCGGGTTCGGCGATGAGGAGGTTGTCGCGGACCGTGCCCAGGAAGACGTGGTGCTCCTGGGTGACCAGGACGACCTGGCGGCGCAGCTGCTCGGGGTCGAGGCCGACGACGGGGACCCCGCCGACGGTCACCGATCCGGAAGTCGGCGCGTCGACACCCGCGAGCAGCCTGCTCAGAGTGGTCTTCCCGGCGCCGGACGGGCCCACGACGGCCAGGCGTTCACCGGGGCGCACGGTCAGGTCGACGCCGTGCAGGACCTCGCCGCCGCGGCCGTAGGAGTAGCGCACAGCGGTGACGTCGATGCGGTCGTCGGCGGGGGCGGGGGAGGTCTCGGCGGAGGCCCGCGGGGCCGCGGCGAGGCCCTCCACGCGGGCGAACGAGGCACCGCTGGACTGGAGTTGCTCCACCCGCACCAGGATCTGGTCGAGCGGGTTGACCAGTTGCTGGAGATACAGGGCGGCCGCCACCACCGAGCCGAGGCTCATCACACCCTGCGCGTGCAGCACGCCGCCGACCAGGAGCACACCGGCCACGGGCAGGATGTACGCCACCTCCACCACCGGGAAGAACACACTGCGCAGGTAGAGGGTGTAGAGGCGGGTGCGGCGGGCCGTGTCGAGAGCGTCCCGGCTCGCCCGGACGCGCCGCTCCTCGAGCCGGAGCGCCTCGACCGTGCGGGCGCCGGACGCGGTGGCCGCGAGGATCTCGGCGACGTCGGAGGTGGCGGCGCCCTCGGCCAGGTAGCCGTCCCTCGCCCGCCGCAGATACCAGCGCAGGACGAACCAGATGGGCAGCAGACCGAACACGCCGACGGCACCGAGCAGCGGGTCGAGGAAGAACACCGCGGCCAGCAGGAACAGGAACTGCACGGAGTTGATGAGGAGTTCGGGTCCCGCGTCGCGGAGTGTGGTGCCGACGGTCGCGACGTCCGCGGTGCCCCGGGCGGTGAGGTCGCCGGTGCCGGCGCGTTCCACGACGGAGGCGGGCAGGGCCAGGGTGCGCTCCACGAACTCCTCGCGGACGCGGGCGAGGGTGCGTTCGCCGAAGCGGTGGCCGACGTAGCGGGCCCAGCGGGCGAGGAGGAGCTGTGTGCTCGCGCACACCACGAGGACGAGCGAAAGCCGGTCCACCGCGGCCACGCCCTCACCGGCGCGCACCTCGTCGATGATCCGGCCGAGCAGCCACGGGCCGGCCAGACCGCTGACGGCGGCGAGTGAGTTCAGGGCGAGTACGACGGTGAAGGCGCGGGTGTCTTTGCGTATCAGCCGGACGGACGCGCGCCGTACGGAGGCCTGGTCGGCGACCGGGAGGTGGCCCCTGCTCATTTCATGACCTCCGCGTCTCGTGCGACCAGGGCTCGGTATCCCGGTTCCTCGGTGAGGAGTTGCTGATGGGTGCCGGTTGCCGCGAGTTTGCCGTCGACGAGGTACAGGACTGTGTCGGCGTGGTCGAGGACGAGGGGGGAGGTGGTGGTGACGGCTGTGGTGCGGCCTTCCCTGGTCTCGCGCAGGCGCTTGGCCACGAGGGCTTCTGTGTGGGCGTCCAGGGCGGAGGTGGGTTCTATGGCCAGGAGGATTTCCGGGTCGGCGAGGAGGGCCCTTACCAGTCGGATGCGTTGACGCTGGCCCCCGGAGAGGTTGCGGGCCTGGGCGTCCATCGGTGAGTCGAGGCCATCGGGGAGAGCTTGGACGATGTCGTCCGCCACGGCTGCGTGTATGGCGGCCGCGGGGTCGGAGTCCGCACCCATGATCACCTCGCGCAGTGTGCCCGCGAACAGGTCGGCCTCGTGGTCCGCCAGCAGGATGTGCTCTCTGATCCGGTGCAACCGGATCTCGTCCAGGGGGACTCCGGCCCAGGTCGCGCGCGAGGGGGTGTACCGGGCCAGGCGGTCCAGGACCGTCGCCGTGTCCGAAGGGCGCGCGCAGGCCAGTGCCGTCAGGCGGCCCGGGAGGATGCGGACGTCCGACTCCGGGTCGTGCAGAACCGAGGGCTCTGCGGGAGCATCCCGCGTGCCCCGGTCCTCCAGGGGCTCCAGGCGCAGGAAGCGTACGACCCTTCTCGCCGCCACCACGCCCCGGCTGAGCTGGTAGCCGCACTCCACCCAGAACGCCACCGGGCCCACCAGGACCGCGACATAGCCGTACACCGCGACCAACTCGCCCACGGTGATCTCACCTTGGGCGGCCAGGCGGGCCGCGAGCCAGGTGACCACGGCGAGGAACAGCGTGGGCAGGCCCACGCCGAGGGCCTGGACCCAGCTGGTGACCGCGCCGACCCGGTAGCCCTGGGCTTGCAGGTGCCGGCTGTCGCGGTGGAAGGCGTCGGCGACCAGGCCCTTGCCGCCGAGGCCGTTGAGGACACGCAGGCCGCCCGCGAGGTCGGCGATGCGGGAGGTGAGGACGCCCTGGCGGTCGCGGTACTCCGTCTCGGCGCCCTGGAGGCGGGACAGGAAGGGGCCCACGAGGAGGACGATCGCCGGGATGCCGAGGAGGACCACGGCCGCGAGGAGCGGGGAGACCGACACCAGCAGGGCGGCCACCGTCAGATAGGCGACGCACGCGCCGACGCCCGGGCCGACGACGGTCAGGGCCTGGGCGATCGTCTGCACGTCCCCCACGCCGATCGTGACGACCTCCCCGGCCCCGGTCCGGCGCGAGAGGGCGGCGCCGAGGCGGACCGCCTGTCCGACGACCACCTTGACCGTGCGGAAGTTGGCGTCCATCCGCACCCGGGTCATCGTGCGGTGCCGCATGATGCTCAGCCAGGCGTTGAAGGAGCCGACCGCGAACAGGGCGGAGCACCAGCCGGCGAGCGCCGCCCAGTCGCCCGGTTCCAGGCCCTCGTCGATCGCCTTCGCCATCAGATACGGCGTCGCCGCCAGCAGCACCATCCAGGAGCTGCCCAGCAGCGCCCCGGCGACGGACCGCCCGGGCTGGCAGCGGACCAGCCACCACAGATACCGCCAGCCGCCCCGGACGTCGGGCGTGCCGGGGTCCTCGTACGCGTCGATCACCTGTCCCCCTGTCGATTCACGCCAGGCTGTCCCGCCAGGCCCGGTGCAGATCCGCGAACCGGCCCGTGCCCGCGACGAGGTCGGCCGGTGTGCCGTCCTCGACGATCCTGCCGTGCTCCATGACCAGCACCCGGTCGGCGATCTCCACGGTGGACAGCCGGTGCGCGATCACCACGGCCGTACGGCCCTTCAGGACCGTCGTCATCGCGCGCTGCACGGCCCGCTCGCCCGGGATGTCGAGCGAACTGGTCGCCTCGTCCAGGATCAGCACCGCCGGATCGGCGAGCAACGCCCGTGCGAACGCCACGAGTTGGCGCTGGCCCGCCGAGATACGGCCGCCGCGCTTGCGTACGTCCGTGTCGTAGCCGTCGGGCAGGGCGCTGATGAAGTCGTGCGCGCCGATCGCCTTCGCCGCCTGCTCGATGTCCTCGCGGGTGGCGTCCGGCCGGCCGATCGCGATGTTCTCGGCGACCGTGCCGGAGAACAGGAACGCCTCCTGCGTCACCATGACCACACCCCGCCGCAGTTCGGGCACGGCGAGCTCGCGGAGGTCGACGCCGTCCAGAAGGACGCGGCCGTCCGAGGGGTCGTAGAAACGGGCGAGGAGCTTGGCGAGCGTCGACTTTCCGGCGCCGGTCGAGCCGACCACCGCGACCGTCTGCCCGGCGGGCAGGGTCAGATCGAAGCGGGGGAGCACCTCGCCGCCGGTGCGGTAGGCGAAGCGGACGCCGTCGAAGACGACCTCGCGACCCGGGTGCTGCGACTCGAGGGCCGGGAGCTGCCTGGGTGTCACCGGCTCGGGCACGGTCGGGGTCTGGGCGAGCAGGCCCGCGATCTTCTCCAGGGAGGCCGCCGCCGACTGGTAGGAGTTCAGGAACATTCCGAGCCGGTCGATCGGGTCGTACAGCCGCCGCAGATACAGCACCGCCGCCGCCAGTACACCCAGCTCCAGCGAGTCCTGCGCCACCCGGTAGGCGCCCCACAGCACGATCCCCGCGACGGCCGTGTTGGCGACCAGCCGGGAACTGACGACATAGCGGGCCATCTCCAGCAGCGCGTCGCCGTTGACCCGCTCGTGCCGCTTGTTCAGTACGGCGAAGTCGGCGTCGTTGGCGGCCTCGCGGCGGAACGCGCGGACCGGCCGGATGCCGTTCATCGTCTCCACGAACTTGACGATCACGGCGGCGATCGCGGTCGACCGCTTCCGGTACACCCGGCCCGCGCGCCGCCGGTAGCCCCGCACGAGCAGGTACAGCGGCACGAAGGACGCCACCGCGACCGCGCCGAGGGCGAGATCCAGCCAGAGCAGCAGGGCGGAGATGTAGAGGAAGGACAGGATGACGGTGACGAGTTCCTGCAGGCCCTCATTGAGCAGTTCGCGCAGCGACTCCACGTCCGTCGTCGAACGGGAGATGAGACGGCCCGAGGTGTAGCGCTCGTGGAAGTCGATGCTCAGCGCCTGCGCGTGCCGGAAGATCCGGCCGCGCAGGTCGAGCAGCACGTCCTGGTTGACGCGGGCGGAGACCAGGATGAACGCGTACTGGAGTCCGCCTGAGGCCAGCGCGGACAGCAGATAGCCGGCGCCGACCGCGATCAGCGGGCCGTTGTCGTGGTCCCGGAACGCCGGAACCGCGCGGTCGATGGCGTACGCGACCAGCAGCGGGCCCGCCTGCACGGCCGCCTGCTGGAGCAGCAGCAGGAACGTGGTGAGGGTGACCCGCGCTTTCATCGGGGCGAGCAGGGAGCGCAGCAGGAGGGAGGTGGCGCGCGGGGGAGTGGGCAGGCGGTCGCGGTCGAAGGCGTCCACCGCGTCCTCGTGACGGGGGAGCTCCGGTTCGTCGTCCGCGGTGGGGGCGTTGGTGGTGGGGGCCGTCATCGGTCGTCGTCCTTCGCTTCCCCGGTGCCGGACATGAGGTGGGCGTACTCGGCGTTGGTGCGCAGCAGTTCGTGGTGGGTGCCCACGGCGGTGATGCGGCCGTCGGACAGCAGCGCGACGCGGTCGGCGAGCAGCACGGTCGAGGGGCGGTGCGCCACGATGAGCGCGGTGGTGTCCGCGAGGACGTCGCGCAGCGCGGCCTCCACGGCCGCCTCGGTGTGCACGTCCAGCGCGGACAGGGGGTCGTCGAGGACGAGGAACCTGGGCTTGCCGACCACGGCCCGTGCGAGGGCGAGGCGTTGGCGCTGGCCGCCGGAGAGGCTGAGGCCCTGTTCGCCGACCTGGGTGTCGGTGCCGTGGGGGAGGGCGTGTGCGAAGTCCGCCTGCGCGACGGACAGGGCGCGGTCCAGTTCCTCTTCGTCCATGCCCAGCAGGACGTTGTCCTTGACGCTGGCCGAGAAGAGGGTGGGTTCCTCGAAGGCGACAGCCACTCTTGAGCGCAGCTCTTCTCTGGACATGGCGGTGATGTCCTCGCCGTCCAGGGTGATGTGGCCGGATGTCACCTCGTGGAGGCGGGGGACGAGGGCGGTGAGAGTCGTCTTGCCGCTGCCCGTCGTGCCGACCAGGGCCATGGATTCGCCGGGGCGGATGTGGAGGTCGATGAGGTCGAGGATGGGTGGGGAGTCCTCGGGGGCGTCGGGGTAGCGGAACCGGACGTTGCGGAACCGGAGGCCTTGCTCGTCGGCTGCGGGTTCGTGGGGGCTGGGCGCGCCGTTCCCCGCGCCCCTTGAGTAGGCCTCCTCTTCCGGCACTTCATTGATCACTTCGAAATAGCGCTCAGTCGCCGTTGCCGCTTCCTGGGTCATCGCCAGCAAGAAGCCGATGGATTCCACCGGCCACCTGAGCGCAAGCGCTGTCGACAGGAAGGCGACCAACGTGCCCGCCGACAACTCCCCGTCGGCCACCTGCACGCAGCCCAGGACCAGTGCGGCCCCGATGGCCACCTCGGGGAGGGTGGTGATGACCCCCCAGATCGTGGCCAGCAACCCCGCCTTGCGCAGCTCGGTTCCCCGCAGCTTCCCGGACAGTTCACGGAACGCCCGCGCCTGGGAACGGTGGCGTCCGAAGCCCTTGATGATCCGGATGCCGAGCACGCTCTCCTCGACGACCGTCGTGAGGTCGCCGACCTGGTCCTGGGCGAGCCGCGCCACACGGTGGTACCGCTTCTCGAAGACCATGCACGTGATCACCACGGGGATGGCCGGACCCAGGATCACCAGCCCGAGCGTCCAGTCCTGGATCAGCATGATGATCACGCCGACGGTGATCGTCACGCTGTTGACCAGCAGGAACGTCAGCGGGAAGGCGAGGAACATGCGCAGGAGCATGAGGTCCGTGGTGGCCCGGGACAGCAGCTGGCCGGACGCCCAGCGGTCGTGGAAGGCCACCGGGAGGCGCTGGAGGTGCCGGTACAGGCCCGCCCGCATCTCCGCCTCGACATGGGAGAGCGGTCTCGCCACCAGCCATCGCCGCAGCCCGAACAGCAGTGCCTCCGCGAACCCGAGCAGCAGCAGGTACAGCGCGCCGAGCCATACGCCCGCGGTGTCCCCGTCGGCGACCGGGCCGTCCACCATCCACTTCAGGACGAGGGGGATCACCAGCCCCGTACAGGAGGCGAGGATCGCCACGAACGCGGCGGTGAACAGCCGCGCGCGGGCCGGCCGGACATACGGCCACAGGCGCAGCAGGGTGGTTGCCGCCGATCGGTCCTTGGTGGTTGCACGTGTCGTGGACATCAGCTGCGAGCCTACGGACCGGCACTGACAACGCCCACCTAGTTTTGGCCGGACCGGAATCGGCCGTTGGTCCTACGACCTGCATGTTCGAGGGGTCGTACGGCCGCATCCGCCGATCGGTTGATGCCGGTTCGAGCGCGACGGGCGATGTGGCGGCGGGGTCCGTCCCGGGACGCTGATGCCATGTCCGTCATCGAAGTCAGCGAACTGCGCAAGTCCTACGGCGGCCGGGCCGTCGTCGACGGTGTCTCCTTCGCCGTCGAGGAGGGCGAGATTTTTGGAATTCTTGGCCCGAACGGCGCCGGGAAGACCACCACCGTCGAGTGCGTCGAGGGTCTGCGGATTCCCGACGCGGGCCGCGTGCGGGTCACCGGTCTCGACCCCGTCGCCGACCACGCGCGCGTGGCCCGCGTCCTCGGCGCCCAGCTCCAGGAGAGCGAACTCCAGGCCAAGCTCACCGTCCGCGAGGCCCTGGAGCTGTACACCGCGTTCCATGACGAGCCCCTCGACTGGCGCCCGCTCGCCGAGCGCCTGGGGCTCACCCAGAAGCTCACCACCCGGTTCGGCAAGCTCTCCGGTGGCCAGAAGCAGCGCCTGTTCATCGCGCTCGCGCTCGTCGGCAACCCCCGGGTCGTCGTCCTGGACGAGCTGACCACCGGCCTCGATCCGCGTGCCCGCCGCGACACCTGGGAGCTCATCGAGGACATCCGCGCGAACGGCGTCACCGTCCTGCTCGTCACGCACTTCATGGAGGAGGCGCAGCGGCTCTGCGACCGGATCGCCGTGATCGACAAGGGCCGGATCGCCGCCCTGGACACCCCGGCGGGCCTCATCCACCGCTCGGCGGGCGCCACCGTCATCAGCTTCACCCCGTCCGCCCCGCTCGACGCACACGAACTGAACACGCTGCCCGCCCTCGCCTCGATCGAGGACCGGGACGGCCGCCTCACCCTGTCCGGCACCGACGAGACCGTGAACGCCGTGATCACCCTGCTCGCCCGCCGGCACGTCACCGCCCACCAGCTCCGGGTCGTCGACGCCACCCTCGACGACGCCTTCCTCGACCTGACCCAGGAGGCCACGGCATGAACACCGCCGTACTGCGGACCGAGGTCCGACTCTTCCGCCGCGAACCCGGCGCCCTCTTCTGGATCCTGCTGTTCCCGACCCTGCTCCTGGTGATCCTCGGCTCGATCCCGTCCTTCCGGAACCACGAGGCCGACCTCGGCGGCCTCAGGACCATCGACGTCTACGTCCCGGTGGCCGTGCTCCTCGGTCTGATCGTCGGCGGTCTGCAGTCCATGCCGCAGACCCTCACCGGCTACCGCGAGCGCGGCATCCTGCGCCGCATGTCCACCACCCCGGTCCGCCCGACCGCCCTGCTCACCGCGCAGATGACCGTCTACGGCGGCGCCGCCCTGGCGTCCGCGCTGCTGGCCCTCCTCGTCGGGCGGTTCGCCTTCGCCGTACGACTGCCCGAGCAACTGGTCGGATACCTGCTGGCCCTGGTGCTGGCCGTGCTGGCCGCCCTCGCGCTGGGCGCGGTGGTCTCCGCGCTGTCCCGGACGACGAAGATCGCCGGTGCCATCGGGTCCGCCGTGTTCTTCCCGGCGATGTTCTGCGCGGGCGTGTGGGCGCCGGTGCAGACCATGCCGGACGTCCTCGCCCGGATCGTCGGGTACACCCCGTTCGGCGCGGCCGCCGAGGCTCTGAACCGGGCCGCGGCCGGCGGCTGGCCGGGCTGGACCCACCTGGGCGTGCTCGTCGCCTGGACGGTGCTGCTCACGGCCGCCGCGTCGTGCTGGTTCCGCTGGGAGTGAGGGACGGGCCGTGCAGACTGGGGAGATGAACGCGTCGGACGCCAGGATCGACCGGTACTGGGAGCGGCTGCACGTCTGGGGGCCGTACGGGCTGCTCGGCACCAGCATCGTCCTCGCGGTCGTCTCCGCGGGCATCGTGGACGGCCCCGTCGACTGGTATCTCATGGGGGCCCTGGTCGTCGCCGCGATCGTTCTCCAGGCGTGGTGGCACGGCACCCGGTACCGCCGCGTCAGGCGCGGCCGCAGCCCCTCCCGGGCCGGCACCGCGTACTACGCCGTGCGCTGGGCCATCGCCTTCGTGCTGACCTGGATCAACCCGTTCTTCGCGTTCTACGCCGCCACCGGCTACATGGACGCCGACGAGCTGATCCCGGGCCTGTGGCGGCGGCTCGGACTGTTCGCGAGCGCGGTCACCGTGGCGGGCGCGCAGGCCGGCGGGCTGATGCCGGACAGTACGGCCCAGTGGCTCGGGTTCGCCGCGCTCCTGGCCGCCAACTTCGGTCTGCAGTCGGTGGTCGCCCACATCACCGAGCAGGAGGAGCAGCGCTCCCGCGAGCGCACCTCGACCATCGAGGCCCTGCAACAGGCGCTCGACGAGAACGCCGCCCTTCACGCCCAACTCCTCGTCCAGGCACGGGAAGCGGGTGTCGCGGACGAGCGACGGCGGCTCGCCGCCGAGATCCACGACACCCTCGCCCAGGGCCTGACCGGCATCATCGCCCAGCTCCAGGTGGTCGCGAACACGCCCGACGAGGGCCAGGCCCGCGAGCACGTCCACCGCGCCATGGACCTCGCCCGGCACAGCCTCGGCGAGGCCCGCCGCTCGGTGCACAACCTCGCCCCCGTCGCGCTGGAGCACGACGGGCTGCCCCAGGCCCTGAAGAACACGGTCGCCGACTGGGGCGAACGGACCGGAATCCGCGCCGAGTTCACCGTCGCCGGAACCACCGAGCACCTTCACGACGAGCTCTCGGCCACCCTGCTGCGCATCGCCCAGGAAGCCCTCTCCAACGCCTCCCGGCACGCCCGGGCCGGACGCCTCGGCGTCACCCTGACCTTCCTGGGCGACGACGTCATCCTCGACATCCGCGACGACGGAGTCGGCTTCGACCCCCTCGCCGTACCGCCCCGCTCCCGCACCGGCGGCTTCGGACTCGACGGCATGCGGGCCCGCGCCGAACGCATCGCGGGCTCCCTCACCGTCGAGTCCGAACCGGGCCACGGCACCGCGCTGTCGGCTCGCGTACCGTTGGTCCGCCATGACCAGTGACATCTCGGTGCTGATCGTCGACGACCATCCCGTCGTACGGGACGGTCTGCGCGGCATGTTCGAGTCCGCACCCGGCTTCACCGTCCTCGGCGAGGCGTCCGACGGCGTCGAGGCCGTCGAGCGGGCGACCGCTCTCGATCCCGACGTGATCCTGATGGACCTGCGGATGCCGGGCGGGGGCGGGGTGGACGCCATCCGCGAGCTGACCCGCGCCCGGGCCCGCGCGAAGGTCCTCGTCCTGACGACGTACGACACGGACTCCGACACCCTGCCCGCCATCGAGGCGGGTGCGACCGGCTACCTCCTCAAGGACGCCCCGCGCGACGAACTGTTCACGGCCGTGCGGGCCGCGGCGGCGGGCCGTACGGTCCTGTCCCCGGCCGTCGCCTCCCGCCTGGTCTCCGCGGTCCGCGCCCCCAGGGCCCCCGGCAACGAACCCCTCTCCGCCCGTGAGCGCGAGGTGCTGGCCCTGGTCGCCAAAGGCACGTCCAACCGCGAGATCGCCCGCGAGCTGTTCATCAGCGAGGCGACCGTGAAGACCCATCTCACCCACCTGTACGCCAAGTTGGGCGTGAAGGACCGCGCGGCGGCGGTCGCGACGGCGTACGAGCGGGGCATCCTCGGCTAACCGGCGCGGCAACGTCGTCTCAGCCGGCCACCCGCAGCAGCAGCACCGCCCGCGCCGGAACCGTGATCGACGCCCCCGCCCGGTGCACCACGCCCGGCGCCTCCTCCTGCTCCTCCCTCGACGTGTCGACGACCACCTCGTAGCGCTCCGCCCACGGCGGCCCCGGCAGCAGGAAGCTCGCCGGCCGGTCCCCGGCGTGCAGGACGGCGAGGAAGCTGTCGTCCACGATCGGCGCACCGCGTTCGTCCCGGCCGGGGATGTCCCGCCCCGACAGATACATGCCGAGCGTCCCGGCGGGGGCGTACCAGTCCCGCTCCGTCATCTCCGCGCCGCGAGCCGTGAACCAGGCCAGGTCGCGCAGCCCGTCCGCGGAGTGGGCCCGCCCCGAGAAGAACGCCCGGCGCCTGAGCACCGGGTGCCGATGGCGTAGTTCGATCAGCCGGGCGGTGAGGTCGAACAGGGCCTTCCAGCCGGGGTCCTCCAGCAGACCCCAGTCCACCCAGCTGATCTCGTTGTCCTGGCAGTACGCGTTGTTGTTGCCGCGCTGGGTGCGACCCAGCTCGTCGCCGGCGACCAGCATCGGCACACCCGTCGACAGCAGCAGCGTGGTGAGCAGGTTCCGCAACTGCCGCCGCCTGAGCGCCCGTACGCGCTCGTCGTCCGTCTCCCCCTCCGTCCCGCAGTTCCAGGCCCGGTTGTCGTCCGTGCCGTCCCGGTTGCCCTCGCCGTTCGCCTCGTTGTGCTTCCGCTCGTACGACACCAGGTCCCGCAGGGTGAAACCGTCGTGCGCGGTGATGAAGTTGACCGAGGCGTACGGCCGGCGCCCGCCCCAGGCGTACAGGTCGCTGGAACCGGAGAGGCGGTACCCGAGATCCCGTACGTCCGGCAGGGCGCCCCGCCAGAAGTCCCGTACGGCGTTGCGATAGCGGTCGTTCCACTCCGTCCACAGGGGCGGGAAGGCGCCCACCTGATAGCCCCCGGAGCCCACGTCCCAGGGCTCGGCGATCAGCTTCACGCGCCGCAGCACCGGGTCCTGGGCGATGACCGCGAGGAACGGGGACAGCATGTCGACGTCGTGCATGGAACGGGCCAGCGCGGCGGCCAGGTCGAAGCGGAAGCCGTCCACGCCCATCTCCGTCACCCAGTAGCGCAGGGAGTCGGTGATCAGCCGCAGGACATGCGGCTGGACCACGTGCAGGGTGTTGCCGCAGCCCGTGTAGTCCGCGTAGCGCCGGGCGTCGGACTGCAACCGGTAGTACCCCCGGTTGTCGATGCCCTTCAGGGACAGCGTGGGGCCCAGCTCGCCCGCCTCCGCCGTGTGGTTGTAGACCACGTCGAGGATGACCTCGATCCCGGCCTCGTGCAGCGCGCGCACCATGCGCTTGAACTCGCCGACCTGCTGGCCCGTCGTACCGGAGGCGGCGTAGGCCGCGTGGGGCGCGAAGTAGCCGATGGAGTTGTAGCCCCAGTAGTTCTTGAGGCCGCGCCGCAGCAGGTGGTCCTCGTGCGCGAACTGGTGGACGGGGAGCAGCTCGACGGCCGTGACGCCGAGTTTCACGAGGTGCTCGATCGCGGCCGGGTGCGCCAGCCCGGCGTACGTCCCGCGCATCTCCTCGGGGATGCCGGGGTGCAGCGCGGTGAACCCCCGCACATGCACCTCGTAGATCACCGAGTCGGCCCACGGGGTCTTCGGGCGGCGGTCCTCGGCCCAGTCGTCGTCATCGTGGACGACCACGCCCTTCGGGACGTACGGCGCCGAGTCCCGGTCGTCCCGTACGGTGTCCGCGACCTGCTGCTGGGGCCAGTCGCGGACATGGCCGTACACCTCGGGCGGCAGGCTGAAGTCGCCGTCCACCGCGCGGGCGTACGGGTCGAGGAGCAGCTTCGAGGGGTTCCATCGGGCACCGGTCCACGGGTCCCAGCGGCCGTGCACCCGGAAGCCGTAGCGCTGGCCGGGCATGACACCGGGCACGAAGCCGTGCCAGATCTCGTGGGTGAGCTCGGTGAGCCGGGCCCGGGTCTCCTTGCCGTCCGCGTCGAACAGACACAGCTCGACCGCCTCGGCCCCGCCCGCCCACAGCGCGAAGTTGGTCCCCGCCACCCCGTCCGGGCCGACCCGGAACCGGGCGCCCAGCGGCGTCGGCGCACCGGGCCACACCGGCACGGCGGGCACCTTGCGCTGCGCGCCGTTCACCAGCGCGGCGGGGCGCTCCTCGGCGGCTTCGGTCACCGCCTCCTGCTCGGCTGCGCTGGACACCGGTCGGCCTCCCACGGCTCATGGAGCAACGCGGAAAAGGGCGCACGGCGTCCCGGCCGCGACACCCCCTCGCGTCGTTCTCCCCACTGTTCTGCCCAGCGCTTGCCTCGCACTCACGTTTCCCCGGCAGGGCCGGTGGGCGGACTGTGAGTGGGGAGGGTGAAGAGCGGGGCTCGTGGCCGCGTTCCCGGCGTTCGTGAGGCCGGTGCACGAACGGGCTCGTACTCACGTTTCCCCGGGGCGGGGCCGGTCGTTGGGTTCCTCGTGAGGCATGGACAAGGGCGCGCTCGGCGCGCGGGGGCCGTTCTGGCCGCCGTCATGACATGGGCAGGACTGCTGGCCGGAGTCGCCGGCTGTACGACGGACGGGGGTGGCGGGATCGGCGGGGTCGGCGGATTCGGGAAGCCTCCCGCGCCCGAGGACGTGATCAGGGTCGCGCCCGACGACGGCACCAAGGGCGTGCCGCCCGAGGAGAGGCTGCGGATCCGGGTCCCCAGCGGACGCCTCGAGTCGGTGACCGTCGTCAAGTCCCAGGACGCGCAGGACTTCCCGGTGCCCGGGCGCATCTCCGAGGACGGCCTGCGCTGGGAACCCGACGAGGCACAGCTGGCGCTGGCCGCCAAGTACACCGTCGACGCGGTCGCCCTGGACGGGCACGGCCGCCGCTCGGCCCGGCACACGACGTTCACCACCTATGTCCCCGAGGAACGTTTCATCGGGTACGTCAGCCCCGAGAACCGCTCCACCGTCGGCACCGGGATGATCGTCTCCCTGGAGTTCAACCGGGAGATCGAGGACCGCTCCGCCGTCGAACGCGCCGTACACGTCACCTCGAAGCCGCCCGTCGAGATCCGCCCGCACTGGTTCGGCAACGGCCGCCTCGACTTCCGCCCCGAGCACTACTGGACGCCCGGCACCCGTGTGACGGTCGCGCTCCGACTCCGTGACGTGGAAGGGGCGTCGGGCGTCTACGGCCTCCAGCACCGGACCTTCTCCTTCACCGTCGGCCGCAGCCAGGTCTCCCTCGTCGACGCGGCCCGGCACACCATGGAGGTCAGGCGGGAGGGTGAACTCCTCGCGACCGTGCCGATCACCGCGGGCGCCCCGAAGACGACCACGTACAACGGCAAGATGGTCATCACCGAGATGCTCGAAGTGACCCGGATGAACAGCCGCACGGTCGGCTTCGGCGGCGAGTACGACATCCCGGACGTCCCGCACGCCCTGCGTCTGACCGACTCCGGCACCTTCCTGCACGGCAACTACTGGGCGCCCACCGCCCCCGGCAGGGTCAATGTCAGCCACGGCTGTGTGGGCCTCAGGGATGTGAAGGGCGGCAGCTCGGACACGCCCGCGGGCTGGTTCTTCGACCGGAGCCTGGTCGGGGACGTCGTCGAGGTCGTCCACAGCAATGACAAAAAGGTCGCTCCTGACAATGGACTCGGAGGATGGAATATGGGCTGGAAGGAGTGGAAGGCGGGCAGTGCGGTGAAGTAACCCGACAGGGGGGTGGGTCGGCCCAACTTTCCGTTGAAGTTGGGACGGAATGGTGACCTTGGGCTCACACGATGCTCAAAACTCTGCGGTTAATATTCGCCGACGCGTTCGTGGAACGCGCTGGGGAGCGGGCCTGACCAGGCCCTTCGAGGGGAGAAAGACTTGAACGTGCGACCGATATCGGGGGCGTCGGTTGACGCGCGGGGGCGCGGGACCAAGGGGCTGCTGGCGCTGATACTCGGCGTTCTGCTGCTGGCCGTCACCGCCTGCGGCGGGGGAGATTCGGGATCCGGTGACGCCAAGGCCGAGAAGGGCGACTCGGCCGCCACCGAGACCAAGCAGTCCGAGGCGGTCGTCTCCATCACCCCGAAGGACGGGGCGAAGGCCGTCGACACCAGCGGCGCCCTCAAGGTCGGTGCCACCCAGGGCAAGTTGACCGAGGTCCAGGTCAAGGACGCCAAGGGCACCGCGATAGCAGGGAAGATAACCGGCGACGGCGCCTCCTGGACGCCGTCCACCCACCTCGCCTCCGGCACCGCCTACACCGTGCACGCGGTCGCGAAGGACGCCAAGGGCCGTACGGCGGCCGAGGACTCCAGCTTCACCACCCTGACCCCGAAGAACACCTTCACCGGTACGTTCACGCCCGAGGACGGTTCTACCGTCGGCGTCGGAATGCCGTTCTCCATCCGCTTCACCCGGGGCATCACCAGCCCCGCGGACGTCGAGAAGGCCATCACGATCAAGACCTCGCCCGCGGTCGACGTCGAGGGCCACTGGTTCGGCAACGACCGCCTGGACTTCCGTCCCGAGCAGTACTGGAAGGAAGGCACCAAGGTCACCGTCGACCTCAACCTGAACGGGGTCGAGGGCCGCGACGGCGTCTACGGCAAGCAGGACAAGACCGTCTCCTTCACCATCGGCCGCAACCAGGTCTCCGAAGTGGACGCCAAGAAGCACACGATGAAGGTCACCCAGGACGGCAAGACCATCAGGACCATCAAGGTCACCACCGGCAAGCCCGGCTACGACACCTGGAACGGCCAGATGGTCATCAGCGAGAAGCTCGCGGTGACCCGGATGAACGGCGAGACCGTCGGCTACGGCGGCGAGTACGACATCAAGGACGTCCCGCACGCCGCCCGGCTGACCGACTCCGGCACCTTCATCCACGGCAACTACTGGGGCGGCGACGCCTTCGGCAACTACAACGCCAGCCACGGCTGCGTGGGCCTGCGTGACGTCAAGGGCGGTTACGACAGCGGTGTCCCGGCCGCCTGGTTCTTCAACCACTCGCTGATCGGCGACGTGGTCGTGGTCAAGAACTCCGACGACGCGACGGTCGCACCGGAGAACGGCCTCAACGGCTGGAACATGTCGTGGGAGAAGTGGAAGGCGTAGTCCGTACGACGATCAGCGGCCCCGGTGTGAGCTACGGCACCGGGGTCGCTGCGTTGGCCCCCCTTAACCTGCTGGCATGACCGTGAATCTCGAAGTCGCCGAAGGTGTCGGCACCATCCGTCTCGACCGCCCGCCCATGAACGCGCTGGACGTGGCCACCCAGGACCGGTTGAAGGAGCTCGCCGAGGAGGCGACCCGGCGCGAGGACGTGCGCGCCGTGA
Organism: Streptomyces doebereineriae; assembly: GCF_031845645.1. Lineage (NCBI taxonomy): Bacteria > Bacillati > Actinomycetota > Actinomycetes > Kitasatosporales > Streptomycetaceae > Streptomyces > Streptomyces doebereineriae. The sequence goes on along the minus strand of NZ_JAVREZ010000004.1, from coordinate 351,973 downwards.
TCCTGTACGGCGGGGAGAAGGTGTTCGCGGCCGGCGCGGACATCAAGGAGATGCAGAACATGGACCACACCGCGATGGTCCTGCGCGCCCGCGCCCTGCAGGAGGCGTTCACGGCCGTGGCCCGCATTCCCAAGCCGGTCGTCGCGGCCGTCACCGGCTACGCCCTGGGCGGCGGTTGCGAGCTCGCGCTGTGCGCGGACTTCCGGATCGCCGCGGAGAACGCCAAGCTGGGGCAGCCGGAGATCCTGCTCGGCCTGATCCCCGGCGCGGGCGGCACCCAGCGGCTCGCCCGGCTGGTCGGCCCGTCCAAGGCCAAGGACCTGATCTTCACGGGCCGTATGGTCAAGGCCGACGAGGCGCTGACACTGGGCCTCGTGGACCGGGTCGTGCCCGCCGACGAGGTGTACGCCGAGGCGCACGCCTGGGCGGCCAGGCTCGCCCAGGGACCGGCGATCGCCCTGCGCGCGGCGAAGGAGTCGATCGACACGGGGCTGGAGACCGACATCGAGACGGGCCTCGCGGTGGAACGGAACTGGTTCGCCGGTCTGTTCGCCACGGAGGACCGCGAACGCGGCATGAAGAGCTTCGTCGAGGAGGGCCCCGGCAAGGCGAAATTCCTCTGAACCGCTTGCAATTGACGCGATGTCTGATCCGGGTCCCTCGATGGGGCGGTTTATGGGAGCCTTAACGCAACCTTAAGTCTGCCTTGTCGAGGGAGTCCGTCGATTGCCTCCCAGCGAGCCTCCGCCGCAGGTCAGCAGGGCTTTCAAAGGCGCCGAAGTGCCGTTGGCATATGCCGATCGACTCCGTCGGAACGACGCATTCCGGGGGGCGTATTCGTCAGGAACGGCCCCGGAGGGCGCTTTGGGCGGCCATGATGGGGGCATGGCGGGGCTGGAGGGTTTCGAACAGCCGCGGGGAGACGGCCGTACGACGGCGGCGCGCTGGTCTCCGGCGGTCGAGGACGAGCACGCACTGAAGGCGCTCGAACTGTTCGGGAATCCTACCGAGGCCGAGGTTCCGTTGCCGTCCCGACCGGAGTCCGCGGCGACCGCACGGCGCCTGACCCAGGTGATCGTTCTTCGGCACTGGGGGCTCACTCCGAAGATGACCGAGGACGCGGTGTTACTCGTGTCCGAGCTGGTGGGAAACGCGGTGCGGCATACGGGCGCGCGGGTGTTCGGCCTCCGGATGCGGCGTCGTCGGGGGTGGATCCGGATAGAGGTGCGCGATCCGTCCCGGGGGCTGCCCTGTCTGATGCCGGTGCAGGAGATGGATGTCAGCGGGCGAGGGCTGTTCCTCGTGGACAAGCTCTCGGACCGGTGGGGCGTGGACCTGCTGCCTCGTGGGAAGACAACCTGGTTCGAGATGCGCGTGGCTGACAGGTAGTCGGTGGGTCGATCACCGTGATTCTCTGACATAACCACTTAAATGGGGCGGGTGACCGCTACCGATCGTCGGGCAGTGCTGCTCGCCACCGCCGGGCTTGCGTTGGCCGCGGGATGTGCGAGCAGCAGTGGTGCCGTCGCCCCTCCAGATGGTTCCCCCAGCGGAGCTCCCGCTCTCCCCGCCCAGCTCACCCACGGCCCCCGCGACCGCCCCCGTGTCGCCCTCACCTTTCACGGTGACGGTGATCCCGCGACCGCCCGCACCCTGCTCACCGAAGCCGAGAAGTACGGCGCCCGGGTCACTGTCCTCGCCGTGGGCACATGGCTCGACGCGCACCCCGACCTCGCCCGCCGGATCCTCGACGGCGGCCACGACCTCGGCAATCACACCCTGCGCCACCTCGACATCAACGCGATGTCCGAGACCGAGGCCAGAGAAGAGATCACCGGGTGCGCGGAGCGGCTGAAGCGGCTCACCGGGTCGATCGGGACCTGGTTCCGGCCCTCCCGTACGCCCGTCGCCACACCCCTCGTCACGCGGCTGGCCCGAGAGGCCGGCTACTCCCACGTCCTCTCCTACGACGTCGACTCCCTCGACTTCACCTCGCCCGGCGCCCCCGTCGTCGCCCGCAAGGTTCTCGCCGAGATCCGCGAAGGGTCCGTGGTGAGCCTGCACTTCGGGTACGCCGACACGATCGCCGCTCTCCCCGTCGTACTGGAAGAACTCGACCGGCGCGGCCTGGCCGCGGTGACCACCACGGAGCTGTTCAGCTGATGCGCCCCACACCCATGAAGCGCCACCTCGTGAAGAGCGCCCTGATCGCGGGCGCCGCGTTCGTCGCCCTCGCCGCCTGCGGCACCGAGTCCAAGGACGGCCCGAACGAGGGCCTGGGCACCAAGGCGGCCGTCCCCGCTCCCGTGAAGCCGGTGCAGAAGCCCGCTCAGGGGCTGCCCGGGATGCCGCCCGTCCTCGATCCGAAGGACGTGTACGCGGCCGACCGGCCGAACAAGCTGTCGCCGGTGGTCAAGGACTTCCCGTCGCGGGTCTATGTGCCCAACACCGAGTCCGACACGGTCTCCGTCATCGACCCGAAGACGTACGAGATCATCGAGACGATCCACGTGGGACGGCAGCCCCAGCACGTCGTGCCCTCCTGGGACCTGAAGACCCTCTGGGTCAACAACAACCGCGGGCACACCCTCACGCCGATCGACCCGAGGACCGGGAAGGCGGGCAAGCCGGTCGACGTGCACGACCCGTACAACCTCTACTTCACACCGAACGGCAAGTACGCGGTCGTGATGGCCTCCCTCGACCGCGAGCTCGTCTTCCGCGACCCGCACACCATGGAGCGGGTCAAGACCGTGCCGGTCAGCTGCTACGGCGTCAACCATGCCGACTTCTCCCTGGACGGGAGGTACTTCATCGTGTCCTGCGAGTTCAGCGGTGAACTCCTGAAGGTCGACACCGAGAAGATGAAGGTGATCGGGCAGCAGAAACTCCCCTTCGACGGGGCCATGCCGCAGGACGTCAAGGTCTCGCCGGACGGGAAGCGGTTCTACGTCGCGGACATGATGGCCGACGGGATGTGGGTCCTGGACGGCGACACCTTCGGCAGGCCGACGCTGCTGCCCACCGGCAAGGGCACCCACGGTCTCTACGTCAGCCGCGACTCGCGCGAGATGTATGTCTCCAACCGTGGCGAAGGGACCGTCTCCGTCTTCGACTTCACCCAGAACAGGCTCACCAAGAAGTGGCAGCTCCCCCACGGCGGCAGCCCCGACATGGGCGGCGTCTCGGCCGACGGCAAGGTCCTGTGGCTGTCCGGCCGCTACAACTCCGAGGTCTACGCCATCGACACCCGCACCGGCGCGCAGCTGGCCCGCGTCAAGGTCGGCAGCGGCCCGCACGGGCTCGCCGTGTATCCGCAGCCGGGGCGGTACTCACTCGGTCACACCGGCATCTTCCGCTGAACCGCCGAGCACCCGCGGGGCCGTGGCGAGCAGCACCGCCTCCGCGCCCACCGGACGGTAACCGGCCGCCTGGAACGCCCGCATGCTGCGGGCGTTCCCCGGTGAGACCTGGGCCCACAGCGGTTCCGTGACCAGCTGCCTGGCCGCGATCACCAGCGCACGCCCCAGCCCCCGGTGCCGTACGTCCTCGTCCACCTCCACCGAGACCTCCAGACGGCCGCCGACCCCGCGCCCCGTCACCAGCACCCCGCCCTTGGCCGTCCAGGCACGGATGTCGTCGCGCCGCCTGCGGGCGTAGGCGACCCGGGGATGGTTCGCGTCCTCGATCTCCGTCAGCGCGAGCGGCGGTTTACCCGGCAGCGGGTCGGCGACCAGCATCGCGTCGATGGTCTCGGACCTGCGCCCGGTCCGGTCCAGGAAGGCGGCCAGGAACCGCGGGTTCAGCGTCGCGGCCAGCGCGTCGCAGTCCAGGCCGCGCAGGGTGGCGTGGACCCACTCGGGGTCCTCGTCGGTGAAGACGACCGAGTGTGCCGTGAAGGACAGCACGCCCGCGTCCCGGTGGCACTCCTGCGGTACGACCGTCGTGCCGCCGTCCGCGGGCGGGAAGACACCGCGGGCCGCCGCGTCGAGTATGTCCCGCAAGGTCTCCATCACACCGCTCCTCGAGTCGCCACCCACTGCAATGCCCACACTCGCAGACATGATCGAGGACGGCACCGCGGTTTTCCCCGGGTGGTCGCCGCACCGGACGTCGGGGTGGGCGGCTAATCTGACCTGCGGCAGTAAGCCGGCAGGACACGACGAAGGCAAGAAAAGGGGCGGACCGGTGGCGCACATCGACATCGAGGAAGCACGCAAGCAGTTCGAGCGGATCGATGCGGACGGAGACGGCACCATCACCGCCGCCGAGTTCAAGTCCGCCCTGGCCCAGGGCGGCGACTGGAACGTGACCGAGTCGGTCGCCGAGGCGATCATCAAGAGCCGCGACCTGAACGGCGACAAGCTCCTGTCGTTCGACGAGTTCTGGGCCTTCCTGAACAAGTAGAGCCGACGGTGAGGGGGGCGCCTCGACGGGCGCCCCCTTCGTCATGCCCCGTCCTGGCCCCGGCGCCGGATCCGTACCGTCCAGCGGCCGTCGTGGCGCTCCAGGACCAACGGCAGGTCGAAGCACTTGCCGACCTGGTCACCGGTCAGGACGTACGACGCCGGACCCTGCGCGAGGACCCGGCCCTCGCGCAGCAGCATCGCGTGGGTCGTGCCGGCCGGGAGCTCCTCCAGATGGTGGGTGACCAGGACCGTCGCCAGTGCCGGATGCTCCCGGCGCAGGGCGCCCAGGGCCTCGATCAGCCGCTCGCGGCCCGGGAGGTCGAGGCCGGTCGCCGGTTCGTCGAGAAGGAGCAGCCGCGGCTCGGGCATCAGCGCGCGGGCGATGAGCGTACGGCCGCGCTGACCCTGCGAGAGCGTCGGCCAGCGGGCGTCGCCGAGGTCGGCGAGGCCGAGGGTGCCGATGAGCCGGGCGGCCCTGTCCCGTTGCCCCTGCGTCGGCCGCCAACGAGGGAGCGGGGCGACGGAGTTGGTCAGCCCGGTCAGGACGATGTCCCGGACCCGCAGGGGCGCGGTGAGCGGATGACGCGGGTCGACGTGACCGACGTGGGCGCGCAGCTCCCGCAGGTCGACCCGGCCGAGCCGGCGGCCCAGCACCTCGACCGTGCCGCGGGTGGGGTGGACCAGGGCACCGCACAGACTGAGCAGGGTGGACTTGCCCGCGCCGTTGGCGCCCAGGAGCGCCCAGTGCTCACCCGCCCGGACGGTCAGGGAGACCTCCTGGAGGATCGGCCTCCCGTCCCGGACGACGTGCACGTCCTCGGCGCGCAGGACCTCCGTCATCGCATCGCCCGGTTCAGCGCGGACAGCACGGCCTGGACGGCGGCGGCCGGACCCACGCCGGCGCCCCAGGCCGTCGTACGGCCGTTGACGCGGCACTCGGCATAGGACGCCGTGCCGTCCTCGGCGAAGTCGACGACCTCGACGCCGTACCCGGCACCGGCGAGCGCGTCCACGAAGGCCGAGAGCGGACTGGTGCCCGTGCCCTCGTGGTCGCCGACGCGCTCGTCGCACTCCAGCGTGCCGACGAAGCGGTGGACGCCGGGCGCCTCCTCGTACGCCGTCCCGTCGTGCAGCCGGACCTCGCCCTCCATGAGATAGGTGGCCCTGAACAGCTCGTACAGCTCCTTGGGGCTCATCTCCCGCCCGCTCGTGTCGGTGGCCGCCTGGACGACCCGGGAGAAGTCGGCGCGCATGCGCGCGGGCAGGTCGATGCCGTGGTGCGTGCGCAGCAGATACGCCGTCCCGCCCTTGCCGGACTGGGAGTTGACGCGGATCACCGCCTCGTACGTCCGCCCGATGTCGGCCGGGTCGATGGGCAGGTACGGGACCTGCCAGGGCTCGTCCGGGTGCCCGACCCGGTGCGCGAGGCCCTTGCTGATGGCGTCCTGGTGGGTGCCGGAGAAGGCGGTGTGGACGAGCTCGCCGGCGTACGGGTGGCGGGGGTGCACGGGCAGCCGGTTGCAGTGCTCGACCGTCTCGCGGACGGCGTCGATGTCGCCGAAGTCGACCATGGGGTCCACCCCTTGGGCGTACAGGTTCATCGCGAGGGTCACCAGGTCGACGTTGCCGGTGCGCTCGCCGTTGCCGAACAGACAGCCCTCCACCCGCTGGGCGCCGGCCAGCACGGCGAGTTCGGCGCAGGCGACGCCGGTGCCGCGGTCGTTGTGCGGGTGGACGGAGAGGATCACACAGTCGCGGCGGGCCAGGTGGCGGTGGACGTACTCGATCTGGTCGGCGTAGACGTTCGGGGTGGCGATCTCCACGGTCGCGGGCAGGTTGTGGGTGACCGGGCGGTCAGGGCTCGCGTCCCACAGTTCCGTCAGTCCGTCGCACAGCTCCAGCACGAAGTCCGGCTCGGTGAGGTTGAAGGTCTCGGGGGAGAACTGGAAGCGCACGGCTGTGCCCTTGAGGGCCTCGGCCCGCCGCGCCATGTGCTCGGCCGCCTCCCGAACGGTCCGCCACACCTCCCTCCGGTCCCGGCCCAGGACGACGTCCCGCCACACCGGTGAGGTCGCGATGTACAGGTGGACGACGGCACGCGGCAGTCCGGCGATCGAGTCGAAGGTCCGGTCGATCAGGTCGGTGCGGGCCGGGGTGAAGACGACGGGAGTGACGTCGTCGGGGACGGCCCCGCCCGTCACCAGATGCCGTACGAAGTCGAAGTCGGCGCGGCTCGCGGAGGGATAGCCGACCTCGATCTCCTTGAAGCCGGTGCGCACCAGCAGGTCGAAGAAGCGGCTCTTGCGGGCGGTGTCCATCGGCTCGGCGAGGGCCTGGTTGCCGTCGCGCAGATCGACGGGGACCCAGAGGGGAGCGTGCTCGATGCGGGCGGAGGGCCAACTCCGGTCGCTGACCGGTACGTTCACGCGGTCCTCGAAGGGGCGGTAGCGGTGGAAGGGCATGGGGCTGGGCCGCTGCGCATTCCAGACGGTGGTCACGGTGTTTCCTTCGGCTCGGTCGACGGAGACCGGCAGCACGGCGTCCCGCGGCGGGGTGCCGGTCGCGTCAGGCCCCGCCGCGGCAGCCGAGAAGAAGGAGACCGCTGAGCGTCATGCCGGTAGGCTAGCCACCCCTCAGGTCCTCAGACAAGTGAGAATCACCGAGTACCGTCCTTTGCCCCGCACGAGTTGGTGAACCGCAGATGCCGCTTGGCCCCGTCCGCCCCAGTCCCCTGGTCGAACAGGCCGCCGAGCGGCTGCGTGAGCAGATCACCGCGGGCCACTGGCCCGTGGGCACCAAGCTGCCCGGTGAGACCACGCTCGCGAAGGAACTGGGCGTCGGCCGCTCCACGGTCCGCGAGGCCCTGCGGGTGCTGGCCGGGGCGGGGCTGGTGCAGCCGAGACAGGGCGCGGGGGTCTTCGTCACCGCGACGCGGACGGTGGAGGACTGGCCCACACGTCTGCGCCGGGCCGCGGTCACGGACGTCTACGAGGTCCGCATGGCGGTGGAGGTCCACGCGGCCCGCCTCGCCGCGCGCCGTCGTACCCCCGAGGACGTGACGGCGATGGAACGCGCGCTGGAGGGCCGGCGGGCCGCCTCCGCGTCCTCCGACGCGGCCTTCGTCGACGCGGACATCACCTTCCACGCAGCGGTGGTCGCGGCCGCGCACAACCCCGTACTCGCCGACCTGTTCAGGGAGTTCACCCCCGTCCTGCGCGAGGGCCTGGTCGAGTTGCTGGCCCTGACCGCCCTGCGCGACGACGACCCCAACACCGCGGACGAGGCCCACGCGGCACTGGTCCGGGCGGTGGCGGACGGGGACGCGGAGAGGGCGGCGGAGATTCTGCGGGCGGAGCTGGAAGATCCGTTCGCGGGCTGAGCGGCGGGCAGCAACCGACGTACCCGCCCCCGCGCGATCACACGATGTCGAGCGGCCGGTGCGGCCCGTCCGGCGGCTCGATCCCGACGGTGTCACCGGGACGCACCACACCTCCCGCCACGACGACACCCATGATCCCGGACCTGAAGCGGGCGCTCCCGTCCGGACCCCGTCCGACGACCTCCTTCAGCAGGCCCTTGCGGAAGCCGTCGATCTGCGCACACGGATTCCGCAGGCCGGTCACCTCGACGACGGCCTCGTCGCCCAGACGCAGCAGGGTCCCCACGGAGAGCCCCAGCAGGTCGACGCCCCTGGTCGTCACGTTCTCCCCGAGCTGCCCGGCGCCGACCTCGAACCCGGCCACGCGGAGCTCCTCGAACAACTCCTCGTGCATCAGATGCACCTGCCGGAGGTTCGGCTGCGAAGGGTCCTTCTTCATCCGGAAACGGTGCTTGACCGTCGCCCCGCCATGCACATCCCCCTCCACGCCGAACCCGGCGAGCAGCGTGATGCTCTCGCGGTTCGGCTTGGTGAAGGAGTACGTCCCGTTGCTGCTGACCGCAGCGATCTTCCCGCCCATGAGGACAGCTTACGATCAGGGCGCCGGTCAGGCGTCGGTCGCCCACTCGCGCAGGGCCGCCTTGCTCGCGAAGTCGGCGACGTTCTTGTCCACGGGGTCGTCGGTGTACTGGTGGAAGCGCCACTTGGCCTTGATGCGGGGCTTGCCGGCCGTGACGTAGTCGGCGATCCAGAGGCCGTCGCCGGCGTACGACGTGTTGTCCACGTCCAACCAGTAGTGCCGGTTGCAGTAGAGGACGACCCGGTTGTTCGGGCGGAGCTGCTTCACCTTGCGGATGAAGCTGTCCTTCTCCGCGTTGCTCGCGTGGGTGCCGTCGCCCGTCGTCTCCCAGTCGACCGCGAGGATGTCGCCCCCCTTCTCGGGGGCGTGTTTGACGAAGTACTCGGCCTGGGCGGTGAGATTGCCGGGCCAGAGGAAGTGGTAGAAGCCGACGACCAGTCCGGCGTCACGGGCGTGCTTGGTCTGCGCGGAGAGTTTCGGGTTGGTGTAGGAGCGGCCTTCTGTCGCCTTGATGAAGACGAAGGAGAGACCCTCCGTGCTGTAGGTGGACGACTGGTAGGCGCTGACATCGATGCCGCGGAGCATGTGGGGGCTCCCTGAAGTGTGGTTGGGGGGACGGGAGTTGATGATGCCCCACATGGCGGCGGAGGAACCTCGGCTGCGCGCGGGCGCAGGTCCGGGCGGCACGGCAACCTGCGCCGACCTCCGCATCCGCAGGATCGGCGGAGAAGAATGCGGGGGACACGCCGTACAGGTCTGTCATGCCCGGAGCGGAGCGAATTGTCGATGGGAACGACATGTCGCCTCCCGCTCAGCACTCGATGATGTTCACCGCGAGCCCGCCCCGCGCCGTCTCCTTGTACTTCACGGATATGTCGGCGGCTTCTGATCATGGGGCTGGCCTGCGGATTTGCTCTGGGATGGGTCACCTTGAGTCGCGTCGGGGACTTTTCGGGGACTTTCTTGCCCAGGGCTGCCTACAAGGTATCCGACGGGGTGTGAGATGGCGGTGGGAGTGGGTCTTTTGGTTCAGCGCGGCCGTCCGTTCGCTTCGTCGGCCTCTGTACTCGTAATGCGTAGGTCTCGGGTTCGAATCCCGAAGGTGGCTCCATGGTGAGCCCCGGGTCAGGCCTATGACCTGGGGTTTCTTCGTTTTGTTGACCTTGAGATTCGGGCTAATCGGACACTCAAGGCCTATGCATCGTAATGCGTAGGTCCGAGGTTGACGGTCGGTGGTGATTCTGCCCTGCAAGGCTGTGAACTGGCCTTTTGTCGCTCGCTATCGGTCCACCTCGGCCTGTTCGGAATGACGTGGTGGCCATTTGGTGGCCAAGTGTGCAGGCACCGTGCAGACCGGCTCCTGCTCAGCCGCGCAACTGGAGGCATAAAGGGGAACAGCTGTTGTGCCAACCCGATAATCGCGCGTTCCAACTGCCTCTCGCTTGGGCGGTTGCCGGGCACTGGCAGACTGTCGTCCTGTGCGAGATCAGCGGATACGAGTGCGGCCCCGTGGTGCCTGGCGGGCCGTTGCTGGAGCATGCTGGCTTCTGGTCCAACCACCTTCTCGGCCTCTGCTGGCCCGCCTCCGGCGACGTCAGGCCAGCGCCTGAATGGTTCGGCGACGATAGTGCCGACACCGACGCGACGTCCGAGATCCTGCTGGACGCCCAGGCGTGGCCTGCTTTCCGGATTCCGTTGGACGCCTGCCACTCAGCTGTGGTGGTCTACCGCAATCTCGTCGGCGACTACGGAATCGACTACCTGCTCGCCCACCCCGATGGGACAGGTGCGGAGGCCGTGGCTAATAGATTCGACGGAGACTGGTCGGGGCTGGGACTTGTCTGGCGTGACCTCAAGCGCATCGTCGTTTCACCGGATCTGACGGCAGCTGGCGTGCACGATCCCTCGGAACGCCTGCTGATCCTGCTGCCGGTCTTGAACGACGCGGAACTGCCGGCGGATGCTCCTGCAGTTGTGGAAGCGGCGCTCACAGCTCTCGGTGCACCACGCCATAGTGCAGCGCATACGGCAGCGCGCCTCTTGGACGGCAGGCGTCGTTCGGCCGGACACCGTGTCCTCACGGGTTCTCGCCTCAGCGGCGGCTCCGGGGATCACTTCAAGTGCGGTCGCATCTTGGTACTGGAATTCGACATACGCGTCTGCCGGGCCCCGGAATGCCACCAGACCACGGCAGCCACGTCACGCGCCGTGGGACTGTGACGTGCCGCCCTACGTCTACCGGATCACCAAGTACGATCCCGTGGACCGCGACGCGCGGGGTGGCTACACCGGTGCGGAGGACCCGGTCAGCGACCACGGACCGGTGGAGGCCGCATACCTGCAGGCAGTTGCCGCCTCCGCCGAGGACACGGGAGTCCGGCGCCTGGCCATCCGCGAACCTGAGGTCGCCCCCGGCTTCACGCACTTCGGCGCCTCCGCGTCTTACGTCCGTCAGCCGCCCGTGAGTAGGCGTTCGCGCTCGGCCGCCACGATCTCGCGAGCCAGCTCAGCATCCGTGATGTCGAATGCTTCCGGGGCGCTGTCGGCGGTTTCGGAGACGCGGGCAAACTCCGCGAAGAGTTGGTTCTTGCGCGCCAGGATCTCAATGATGCGCTGGTCGACGCCTTCTTCGGAGAGCAGGCGGTGCACTTGTACCGACTCCAGCTGCCCCATCCTGTGGGAGCGGCCGATGGCTTGCCATTCGGTCGTCGGCTTGAGCTGGGGCTCGCAGATCACGACGACCGATGCCGACTGAATGTTCAGACCGACGCCGCCTGCCACGATCTGTGCGACGAGGACTGCCCCGTGGCGGGCTTGGGAGAATTCATCAACCATGCTCTGTCGCTTCGCGGCGGGAACGGAGCCGGTAAGGGGCCCGAACACCTTCCCCGGAAGGACCGACGCCACTGCATCGAGGACGTCACGGAAGTACGAGAAGACCAGCACCTTGCGCTCGTTGTCCTCTGCCTCCTGGACGATGTCGACGAGGCGCTGCATCTTCTCGGACTTCGCGCCGGCGCGTAGCGCGGCCTGGCGCATGGCCATGAAGTTGCCTTCGATGACAGCCGCTCGGTAGTGCTGCTCGTCGGCGCTGGACATCGGCATCCACTCGTCGACTTCGAACCGCTCCGGGAGCTCGGTGAGGACGTCTTCCTGATTGCGCCGCAGGTAGGCCGGTGCCACCTGCTTCCGGAACTGGCGAGGAGCGATTTCCGAGGCACTGATCGACAGGTCTGGCCGGAGGTAGCCGACGAGATTGCGGAACTCCTCGATCCGGTTCTCCAGCGGGGTGCCGGTCAGTAGGATCGCTCGCTCCGAGCTCTTGATCAGGGCCGTGGATCGCCGGGTTCGCTGGGCGTCCGGATTCTTGATGTAGTGCGCTTCGTCGAACACCAGGCACGCAAGTTCGGCGCGTTCGGGGATCCGACCTTCCAGCCAACCGAGGATGTCGTAGGTGGTGACCGCGACTCCACCATTGCGGATCCAGGACTTCAGCGCGTCGTCGCGACCGGGCCCGTGCAGGCGATACGCGCGCAGATCGGACTTGGCCTGGACTTCGCGCACCCAGTTGGTCACGACAGCGGCTGGGCACACGACCAGGAAGTGGGAGGAGCCCTTGGCGCGCAAGTGGGCGAGTACGGCGAGTGACTCGACCGTCTTTCCCAGCCCCATCTCGTCGCCGATGATGACCTTCCGTTGCACGATTGCGAAGCGGGCACCGAACGACTGGTATCCACGAAGGGACGCCTTCAGATGGCTGGTGTCGAGCTTGAGCTCCCTGACCGCCTCGACGATTTCGGTCGGTAGGTCGCCGTGACTCTTCTCGGCGTCGTCGGCCAGGAATCCGAGCTCCGCGAGCATCGCGTAGTAGTCGGCCGGGCGGGCGATGAAATCCTCCCAAGGATCACCGCCTGCGGCGTCGTCCCCGCCGCTGAGCTTCGCCCCGCGGCGCTCGACGGCCGCCAGCGCGGTACGCAACTCGGCGACGGTTCGAGCCTGGGGGACGAGAACCACGTGGGAGGTCTTGGAATCAAGGCTTTGGAGGAGCGGCCGAACCGCGTCGGCGGCAGTGAGGTCGGCTGTCGCGCTGCGGATCGAGCGTGCCGTGTCCCAAGCCCGCATCGCCTTGAGGAGCTTCGTGGTGTCGCGGGATCGGTTCCTGATGTCGATTCGGACCGGCATCTCGTCCAGCGTGGTCTGCCAGATGGTCCGTGCGGCGCCGACCATCCGGTTGCCCGTCGTCTCACCGACGCCGGGGAGCGATCGAATCCGTGATTTCTGGTCGAGGACCTGCTGCACGTTCCTGATCCCGGCATCGGTCAGCGCCGTGATGCGCAGTTGGCCGCTGGTTGCGTCCTTGAGCCGCTCGACGGGCATTTCGGCGACCAGTTTGCGAGCCTCGGCCTGTCGGACGGTATTGCCGGCGGCATTGACGGCCGTTCTGAACTGGTCCTCGCGCTGCAGGGCCTGATCGATCGCGCTGATCGCGGTCTTGGCGACATCCAGTTCATGCCGCCCGACGAGTTCGGCTCGGCCGCCGAGGAGTTGGGCGAAGCCGACCGTGTCATCGAGGATGGCCGAGGGCCCGATTGCGGGGACAGCCTTCCTGTCCCAGGCTGCCAGGCTTTCCAACTCGGTTACGAGTGGGGTGCTCGTAGCCCGCCCGTGGAGGGATATCAGGTATGCCGCAGCTTGCTCTGCTTCATCCTTGCGGCCTTTGCCCGACAATATCCGGCGGGCACCGAACAGCGCCCGGACGGCCGTCAACGCTGGGCCGACGTCGTTGGTCAACTGCTGGATGCCCTGCTGGGCATTCGTCGTGAGCGTCGGAAGAGCCTGACGGCAGGCCAGGGAGGTCACCAGGGCGACATCGGACGGTGAGACCTGAAGTACGCGCCATGCGGTGGTGGTCCCGGTCCCGAGTGAGGCCACGCGGCCGAGGAACTGCCTGGCGGCGTCTTCCGCCGCTGCCTCGACGGTCTCACGTTGCTCGACGATCCCCACCGCGAGCTTGCGCCACCCGCTGATCTCCTCCACCACACCACGCAGGTGCTGACGTGCTTCTCGCTCCATTGCCCCCGCCGACTCGCATGACCTCTGGGAAGATTAGCGACCCCGGTTGACGAAGTCGACGGGATCAGGAAATCGCCGGAACGTCCGAGTAGCGTTCGCAGGCCGCCAAGCAGGAGGTTGTGTACGTGCTGCTCGAGGAGCTCAAGCCGGGGCTGCGGATCGACGGACTCATACCGGCGGAGGCAGTCACGGTCATCGCCGCCCAGTGGCACGGTGCGAACGCGCTCGAACTGACCTACAAGACCGCCGCAGGCGGCCTCGACCAGCGGGTCGTCTTCCGCAAGGACGAGGACAAGCTGAGCGTCGCCCGCGGCGGCAGCCGCGCCTTCGACGCGAACACAAGTGACTTCAAGCTGGTCGCCGAGGCTCAGCGGATCTCACTGGCTGGTCTGTTCGACCCTATGCTCGCCGTGGCGACCAGTGACGTTCAGCCGCTCCCGCACCAGATCCGCGCCGTGTACGGCGAGCTCATGCCCCGTACACCGTTGCGCTTCCTGCTTGCGGACGATCCGGGCGCGGGAAAGACGATCATGGCTGGGCTCTACATCAAGGAGCTCCTGCTGCGCGATGACGTCAAGCGGTGTCTCATCGTGGCTCCGGGAGGCTTGGTCGATCAGTGGCAGGATGAGCTCTTCTTCAAGTTCGGCCTCCGCTTCGACCTGCTCACGAACCAGCTCATCGACTCCCAGCTCCATCTCAACGTCTTCGAGACCAACCCGCTTCTGATCGCCCGCATGGACCAGCTCTCTCGTAACGAGCACCTGAAGGCGCAGCTCCAGGAGACGGAGTGGGACCTGATCGTCGTTGACGAGGCGCACCGCATGGGGGGCCACTACTTCGGTGGCAAGGTGGAGAAGACCAAACGGTTCCAGCTTGGCGAGATGCTCGGCGAGATCACTCGCCACCTGCTCCTGATGACAGCGACCCCGCACTCGGGAAAGGAGGAGGACTTCCAGCTCTTCCTCACCCTGCTGGACCGTGACCGGTTCGAGGGCAGGCAGAAGAGGAGCGTCGACGTCAGCGGGATCATGCGGCGCATGATCAAGGAAGACCTGCTTACCTTCGAGGGCAGGAAGCTCTTCCCGGAGCGCATTGCGGAGACCGTCCCCTACGAACTCACGGCACTCGAGTACGACCTCTACGAGGACGTCACCCACTATGTCCGCGAGGGGATGAACCGCGCCGACCGCATCGGTGGCAAACGCAAGAACACTGTCGGTTTCGCGCTTACCGTTCTGCAGCGACGCCTGGCCTCCAGCCCCGAGGCGATCTACAAGAGCCTCGTGCGGCGTACCGAGCGCCTGGAGCGCAAGAAGCAGGAGATCCTTAACGGTACCTGGCGCGAGAGCATGCCCACCATCGACCTTGCCGACTTCGACGATAGCGACCTCAATGCCGAAGAGATCGAGGAGATCGAGGAGGAACTGCTCGATGCCGCGACGGCGGCGCAGACGGTCGACGAGCTCAACGCCGAACTCGCCGAGCTGAGGGCGTTGGTGAAGACGGCGCAGCGGGTCCGCGAGGCAGGTACGGACCGCAAATGGACCGAGCTGTCCGCCCTCCTCCGGGACCACGCGCTGGTGACAGACGCCAATGGCCGACCTCGGAAACTCATCATCTTCACCGAGCACCGCGACACCCTCCACTATCTGCAGGGCAAGATCGGGTCGCTTCTGAGCAAGCCCGACGCCGTCAAGGCTATTCACGGCGGCGTACGCCGGAGCGAACGCCGACAGATCACCGAGGAGTTCACCAAGAACCGCGACGTTCAGATCCTGCTGGCCACCGACGCCGCCGGCGAGGGACTCAACCTGCAGGCCGCACACCTGATGGTCAACTACGACCTGCCCTGGAACCCCAACCGCATCGAGCAGCGCTTCGGCCGCATCCACCGCATCGGCCAGGAGGAGGTCTGCCGGCTCTGGAACCTCGTCGCCTCCAACACCCGCGAGGGCGAGGTTTTCACGCGCCTGCTGGAGAAGCTCGACCAGATGCGCGAGACGTACGGCGGGAAGGTCTTCGATGTCCTGGGAGAGGCGTTCGCCGAGACCCCGCTGCGAGACTTGCTGCTCGATGCCATCCAGTACGGTGAGCAGCCAGACGTCAAGAACAGGATGTACGAGGTCATCGACAGCACCGTCGGAGACGGCCTCAAGGGCCTCCTGGACGAGCGTGCGCTCGCTTCGGAGCACCTCTCAGATGCCGATCTTCGCGCCCTGCGCGTCACGATGGACGAAGCCCGCGCCCGACGTCTTCAGCCGCACTACATCGAATCGACCTTCAAGGACGCCTTCACCCGGCTCGGTGGCCGGATCGTCAAGCGCGAACAGGGGCGTTACGAGATAGCCAACGTGCCCCAGCACATCCGCTCAGCAGGCAACGGACCGATTGCCACCAAGTACGATCGCATCACCTTCGACCTCAGCCACGTCCAGCCTGACGACCGCGCCCGCGCCGACCTGCTCGCCCCCGGCCACCCGCTGCACGACGCCGTCATGGACGAAACCATCCGGAACTTCGGGGGCGCCCTCAACCAGGGCACCGTCCTCGTCTCGGCCACCCTCGAAGAACCGCACCTCCTCGTCGGGGTCGTCGAAGAGGTCGCGGACGCCACTGGTGAGTCGGTGGCCCGACGGTTCGCCTACGCCTACATCGACAGCCACGGCACCGTGCACCCGGCCGGCCCCGCGCCCTACCTCGACTGCGCCGCGGCGCCCAACGGCGCGGCGACCGACATCGCATGCGGACTTCCCTGGCTCGCAGACGCCGAAGACAAGGCAACCAGCTGGATCATCGCCAACCAGCTTCCCGAATACCTGGCCGAGGTCCAGCCCCGTCGCCTGGCAGAGTTGATCAAGACCCGGGAACTGGTGACCAAGCGCCTGACCTCGGAGAGCGAGCGGCTGCTCCGCGATGCTGCGGCAGCCTCCGAGAAGGAACGGAGGGGCGAGAAGCCCAAGGAGTCCTCCGAGAGCCTCCACCGCAAGGCCGTCGAGCTCGACGTACGGCTTCGGAAACGTCTCGCACTGCTCGACCAGCAGCAGCTGATGTCGACCAAGCCACCGCAGATCCTCACCGCGGCGCTTGTACTGAGCGTCTCCGATCTACCCTCTTGCGAGTGAAGACCGCTTTTGTGTGATCACGAGGAGGGCGGGAGCGCGGCGGTAATGCGGTTCGGGCTGACTCGCAGCAAGCCGAGCACCTGCCAGCGCCCGAGTTCGGCGAAGGCACACTCGGCAGGGTGCGGAGCCTGGTGAGGGCAGAGTTGGCTTGATTGTCCCTGGATGTCCTCACGGCCGAGTCCGCGCCGGAGCCGGTCTACGTGGCCGACGTGCGCGGCACCCAATAGCGGAGGCTGCTCAACCAGTGAGGTTCCCGACTTGTATTGGCTGTAGCGGAGCGCGGTCGGGTTGGCCGCTCGTAGTGTTCCGTAGGACGCTGGGCTGGATGGCTCGTGAGGTTCCTGCCGCCCGTTGGGGCTGGCCCGCTCGGGGTGTGCCGCCGACCCGGTGTCCGGTCACGGTCTGACTCAACAGAGGCGTGTCCCGGCAGCGGTTCCGGAAGTCGGCGTGTCGGCCGTGGACGTCCTGTCGTCCGGTCGTGAGGAACGAACTCCTGTGATATTGCTCGGTGTTGACCCGCACAAGTCCACTCACACCGCTACCGCCGTCGACCCTGTCTCAAATCAGCAGGCCGGTTCGCTGAGGATCGAGGCGAGCCTGGCGGAGTACCGGCGGCTCTTGACCTGGGGTCGCCGGTGGCCGCAGCGCAGGTGGGTGGTGGAGAACGCCAACGGGCTCGGCCGCCACCTGGCCCAGTGGCTCGTCGCCCGCGGCGAGACCGTCATCGATGTACCCGCCTCGGCGACCAGCCGCGTCCGTCAACTCACCCGTGGCGGCGGCCGCAAGAACGACCGGATCGACGCTGCCGCCGCGGCCGCGGCCACGGCCCACATCCACGGAGACGGGCGTGAGGTGAACATGGACGACCACTCCACGGCCCTGGCCCTGCTCGACGAACGACGCGTCAACCTCGCCCAGGCCCGGGTCCGGACCGTCAACCAGCTGCACGCTGTGCTGCGTGATCTGCTGCCCGGCGGGGCTCCGCCTCAGCTGTTGGCGGACCAGGCCGCCGCGCTGCTGCGCACGGTCCGCCCCGCCGGCGACGCCGAAAAGGTCCGCAAGGACCTTGCCCGCGACCTGGTCACGGAGATCCGGGCGCTGGACAAGCGGCTGGCGGAGAACGCCGTACGCATGGAGGAACTGGTCGAGTCCTCGGGCAGCAGGCTGATGAACACGCCCGGCGTCGGGCCGGTGCTGGCGGCACGGCTCGTCGGCCGTGTCGGACGCGCCAGCCGGTTCGCCACTGCGGCGGCGTTCGCGAACTACACAGGCGTCGCTCCGGTCGAGATCGCCAGCGCGGACAAGGCCCGCCACCGGCTCTCACGCTCCGGCGACCGCCAGCTCAACTCCGTCCTCCACACCATCGCCATCACTCAGATCAGGATGCCGAGCGCCCCAGGACATGCCTACTACCAGCGGGAACTCTCCGAAGGAAAGACACCACGGGAAGCCAAGCGCTGCCTGAAGCGCCGTCTCGCCGACCATGTGTGGCGCGTCATGATCGCCGACGAGCGCAGGTCCAAACACCCGCTGCCTCAAGCGACTTGACAAAACACAGAGGCACCCCGGCGTGCGGGACGTGCTGATCAGTGGGTCAGGAACGGACTTGAAGGACGGTCTCGGGAAACAGCCAACCGGCGAGGTCTGCACCGGCCACGTTGGAAGGGGCCTTCTCTGGAGCGACCCGCGGGAGACCCGGCACGCGTACGAAGGGTATGTGGGAGGCCGACAGTCTCGGTGTCCCTGCTTCTTGTCACCAGTGGTGGCCTTCCCGGTGGCCAGCCGGTGGCCGGACGCCTTTGGACGGTGCAGCATTGGGTGGCACGGGTCAATCTATTGCACGTGCTCTGATCAGGCAGAACGTCACTCAGTAGCACGACCAGGCACCACGCAGCACGAACGCTCACGGTCTCGTAATGCATACGTCTCGGGTTTGCGTCCCGAAGACTTGGTCGGTTTTTCAGGTCTGGTTCATGACCACGTGAGGGCCGCTGCATTCCATGTGAGGGTGACGGCGCCACCATCGAGGAGTGTGTCGGCGAAGGCGGTGACCTGCCGGATGACGTCGGTGAAGCGTTCGGGGTAGCCGGTTGCGGCGGAACCCTGTCGTCGGCGCCAGGCGGTGTAGGAGGTCTGGCGCCGCTCGGCGAGGTCGGTGATTGCGGTGCTGAGGGGTTTCAGGGTGATGCCGCGGTGTACGGCGGTGGCGGTGAGCGCCGTCGTGAGTTCCTGGCCGTCGAGGTCGTTGAGGGTGAGTAGGCGGTAGAGGTCTCCGTAGTCGCGGTCGCGGGTGTTGAGGTCGCCGAGGGAGACAGCGGTGGAGAGTTTTTCGGCGATGACGGTGGCGAGGGGGTAGCCGAGAATCTGGAAGTTTTCCGTCGTGAGCTGCTGTGGGTAGTCGATGATTTGAGGGCCGGGGGTGACAGGGTCGCCGAAGCTGACATCCAACTGGAGCTTGAGCCGGGCCCGGGCGATGGAGGCGGCCATGGACAGGCGTACGCCGTGGTACTCGTCCTCCTCGCGGATGGGGACGGTCTTGAGCGTCGCGGGATCGAACGCGACTCCGTCGTCGATCTCGGTGGCGGCGATCACCGCGATCCTGCGGACGATCTCGGTTTCCGTGCCTGGGAACGAGCGGCCGAGGATGTCGATGTCGCGGGTCATTCGACGTGCGCCGAACTGGGCCAGCAGCAGGCCGCCCTTGAGGACGAAGTGTTCCCGGCCAAGAGGCGAAACGGCCAAGCGGTAGAGGAATCGTTCGAGGACGTACTCGACCATGATCTCGTCTGTGGACCGGCTGTTGCGGCGAGCCAGGTTGCGCAGGTCGTTGTAGACGCGGCCGGCTGTGGTGTCACGCGCGGGGTTGGCCATCAGGCGAGCACCGCCTCTACGGCGGGACGGATGACGGAGAGGGCATCCAACTCGCGCGCGATGTGCTGGAGTTCGCCGACCCCGCTGCGTCCGTCTCGGCGCAGGTAGCGGCCGAGCGCCGACAGGGCGAGGGTCTCGCCGACACGGTTGCGGTGGCGCATCGCGTCGACGACGCTGCGGGCTGCGTTGTACACGGGGATGGTCTCACCCGGGGCTGCTTCGAACCGCTCGACTCCGAGGGCGAAGGTCTTCGGGGCGTACTGCGCCACCACGGTCGGCGGGTAGGAAATCGTGGGGCGGCGTGTACCGCGCGGCACGGCGATGTGCACTGCCGCGGGGATGTCGTCGATCAGCTCGTGCAGGGCCAGGGCGGACTCACCACACACGGCAGCGTGAGGAGCCCGCGCGCACACGGCCAGTAGGTCTGAATGTGCGGTCTCCGGGGCGTCTGCCCGCCGGTACACCCCACGGGACAGTTCGTCTATCTCCCCCTCCGCCATCAAGGACGCCAGATCACGGGAGGAGAGCAGGGCCTGACGTGCCTGCGCCGTCGTGAACGTGGGGGGCAGGTCGGCCAGCCGCTGCTCCAGGCGCGAGTTGTCCGCAGCACTCATGTATCGAATGGTACCCCTCTGTCAGTCTCAAGGGATCGATTTGATACATCTTGACGACAGTCGACGGTCAGGGCGGATTGGAAGAGAGATCGCGGATGTCACGAACCCCCAGGTCGGACGCCCATCCCGTGGGATTTCCTGGGGACTTTTCGGGGACTTTCACGTCTGTCACAGGGACATTCCGGGGACTTTCCGCCGCGTAAGCAGGGAAGGCCCCGACAGCGCTGAAAGACACGAACACGCTGGTCAGGGCCTGTCACCTCAGCACTCGATGATGTTCACCGCCAGCCCGCCCCGCGCCGTCTCCTTGTACTTCACGCTCATGTCGGCCCCGGTCTCCTTCATCGTCTTGATGACCTTGTCGAGGGACACCTTGTGCGAGCCGTCTCCCCGCAGGGCCATCTTCGCCGCCGTGACCGCCTTGACCGCGGCCATGCCGTTGCGTTCGATGCAGGGGATCTGGACCAGCCCGCCGACCGGGTCGCACGTCAGACCCAGGTTGTGTTCCATGCCGATCTCGGCGGCGTTCTCGACCTGTTCGGGGGAACCGCCGAGGACCTCGGCGAGAGCGCCCGCGGCCATCGAGCAGGCCGAGCCGACCTCGCCCTGGCAGCCGACCTCGGCGCCGGAGATGGACGCGTTCTCCTTGAAGAGCATGCCGATGGCACCGGCGGCCAGCATGAACCGGACGACGCCCTCCTCGTCGGCGCCGGGCACGAAGTTCATGTAGTAGTGGAGCACCGCGGGGATGATGCCTGCGGCCCCGTTGGTCGGGGCGGTCACCACCCGGCCGCCCGCCGCGTTCTCCTCGTTCACCGCCATCGCGTACAGCGTGATCCACTCCATGGAGTGCGCCAACGGATCGCCCTCGGCGCGGAGTTGGCGGGCTGTGACGGCGGCCCTGCGGCGCACCTTGAGCCCGCCGGGCAGGATGCCCTCACGGGACATGCCCCGCGACACGCAGGCCCGCATGACCTCCCAGATCTCCAGCAGCCCGGTGCGGATCTCGTCCTCGGTGCGCCAGGCGCGTTCGTTCTCCAGCATCAGGGCGGAGATCGACAGTCCGGTCTCCCTCGTCAGCCGCAGCAGCTCGTCGCCGGTGCGGAAGGGGTACTTCAGCACTGCGTCGTCGAGCTTGATCCGGTCCGCGCCCACCGCGTCCTCGTCGACGACGAACCCGCCGCCCACCGAGTAGTACGTCTTCGACATGAGCTCGGCGCCCGAGGCGTCGTACGCCCACACCGTCATGCCGTTCGCGTGGTACGGGAGTGTCTTGCGGCGGTGCAGTACCAGGTCGTCGTCGAAGGAGAAGGGGATCTCGCGCTCGCCGAGCAGCTTCAGGACGCCCGCGGCCTTGATCTCCGCCACCCGGTCGTCCGCGTTCTCCACGTCCACCGTGCGCGGGGAGGCACCCTCCAGGCCGAGCAGCACCGCCTTCGGGGTGCCGTGGCCGTGACCGGTCGCGCCCAGGGAGCCGTAGAGCTCGCAGCGCACCGAGGCGACGGAGGACAGCAGCTCCTCGTTGCGCAGGCGGCGGGCGAACATACGGGCCGCGCGCATCGGGCCGACCGTGTGGGAGCTGGACGGGCCGATGCCGATCGAGAACAGGTCGAAGACCGAGATGGCCACGGGCACTCCTTCAAAAAGGGTGGGGGCACACGTCGTCGGGTGCCCCCACCGTGGAACTACTTGTTCAGGCCGGGGTACAGCGGGTGCTTGTCGGCAAGGGCCTTCACCCGGGCCTTGAGCGACTTCAGGTCGTACGAGGGCTTCAGCGCCGAAGCGATGACGTCCGCGACCTCGGTGAAGTCCTCGGTCGTGAAGCCGCGGGTGGCCAGGGCGGGCGTGCCGATCCGCAGCCCCGACGTCACCATCGGCGGGCGCGGGTCGTTGGGGACGGCGTTGCGGTTGACCGTGATGCCGACCTCGTGGAGGCGGTCCTCGGCCTGCCGGCCGTCCAGTTCGGACTCGCGCAGGTCGACGAGGATGAGGTGGACGTCGGTGCCGCCGGAGAGCACGTCGACCCCGGCCTCCCGGGCGTCGTCGGCCGTCAGACGCTCGGCGAGGATGCGCGCACCGTCCACGGTACGCCGCTGGCGCTCCTTGAACTCCTCCGAGGCCGCCACCTTGAAGGACACCGCCTTCGCCGCGATCACGTGCTCCAGGGGACCGCCCTGGAAGCCCGGGAAGACTGAGGAGTTCAGCTTCTTCGCGAACTCCTTCTTCGCCAGGATGATCCCGCCGCGCGGTCCGCCCAGCGTCTTGTGGGTGGTGGAGGTGACCACGTCCGCGTACTCGACGGGGTTCGGGTGCAGCCCCGCCGCCACCAGGCCCGCGAAGTGGGCCATGTCGACCCACAGATACGCCCCGACCTCGTCGGCGATCCGGCGGAACTCCGCGAAGTCCAGCTGCCGCGGGTACGCCGACCATCCGGCGATGATCACCTTGGGCCGGTGCTCCTTGGCGAGCTTCTCCAGCTCGGCCATGTCGACGAGACCCGCCTCGTCCACGTGGTACGCGACCACGTCGAACTGCTTGCCGGAGAAGTTCAGCCGCATCCCGTGGGTGAGGTGACCGCCGTGCGCCAGGTCCAGACCCAGGATCGTGTCACCGGGCTGCGCCAGCGCGAACAGGGCGGCCTGGTTCGCGGAGGCACCGGAGTGGGGCTGGACGTTGGCGTACTCGGCTCCGAACAGCTCCTTGACCCGGTCGATCGCGATCTGCTCGGCCACGTCGACGTGCTCGCAGCCGCCGTAGTAGCGACGGCCGGGATAGCCCTCGGCGTACTTGTTGGTGAGGACCGAGCCCTGCGCCTCCATGACGGCGAGCGGAGCGAAGTTCTCCGACGCGATCATCTCGAGGGTGGACTGCTGACGGTCCAGCTCGGCGTCGACCGCGGCGGCGATCTCCGGGTCGAGCTCGTGCAGGGGCGTGTTCAGTGCGGACATCGGGTGCGGACTCCTCAGCCGGCGGAAAAGGCGGTGTACTCGTCGGCGGAGAGCAGGTCGGCCGGCTCCTCGGCGACGCGTACCTTGAACAGCCAGCCGCCCTCGAAGGGGGCGGAGTTCACCAGCGCCGGGTCGCTCACGACGTCCTCGTTGACCTCGGTGACCTCACCGGAGACCGGGGAGTACAGGTCGCTGACCGACTTGGTCGACTCCAGCTCGCCGCAGGTCTCGCCCGCGGTCACCGTGTCACCGACCTCCGGGAGCTGGACGAAGACGACATCGCCGAGCGCGTTGGCCGCGTGCTCGGTGATGCCGACCGTCGAGACGCCGTCCTCGGCGCCCGACAGCCACTCGTGCTCCTTGCTGTAGCGCAGCTGCTGCGGGTTGCTCATGGTCTGAATTCTCCTGTACGCGGGGGAGTGCTGATGAATGGGGGACTGCGGAAGGCGTGCGTGAGCAGCGACTCTGTGCTCAGCATCACCTACGACGGCTACTTCTGACGCTTGTAGAACGGCAGCGCCACGACCTCGTACGGCTCGTGACTGCCCCGGATGTCCACACCGACACCCGCCGTGCCCGGCGTCGCGTGCGCGGGGTCGACGTACGCCATCGCGATCGGCCTGCCCAGCGTGGGGGAGGGGGCACCGGAGGTGACCTCGCCGATCACCTCGCCGCCCGCGACGACCGCGTACCCGGCACGCGGGACCCGACGGCCCTCGGCGACGAGTCCGACGAGGACGCGTGGCGGGTTCTCCGCGGCACGGGTGGCCGCCTCGGCCAGCGCCTCCCGCCCGACGAAGTCACCCTCCTTCTCGAACTTCACGACCCGCCCGAGCCCGGCGTCGAAGGGCGTCAGCTCCCGCGAGAGCTCGTGCCCGTACAGCGGCATGCCCGCCTCGAGGCGCAGCGTGTCCCGGCAGGACAGGCCACAGGGGACCAGGCCGGCCGGCTCGCCCGCCTTGGTCAGGGCCTGCCACAGCGCTTCCGCGTCGGACGGCGCGACGAACAGCTCGAAACCGTCCTCGCCGGTGTACCCGGTGCGGGCGATCAGCGCGGGCACCCCGGCGACCGTGCCGGGCAGACCGGCGTAGTACTTCAGGCCGTCGAGGTCGGCGTCGGTCAGGGAGGCGAGGATCCCGGGCGCCTGAGGTCCCTGTACGGCGATCAGCGCATAGGCGTCCCGGTCGTCACGCACCTCGGCGTCGAAGCCGGCCGCGCGCTCGGTGAGCGCGTCCAGCACGACCTGGGCGTTGGAGGCGTTGGCGACCACCATGTACTCGGTCTCCGCGAGCCGGTAGACGATCAGGTCGTCCAGGATGCCGCCGTCGGCCTGGCAGATCATGGTGTAGCGGGCGCGGCCGACACCCACGGACGCGATGTTGCCGACGAGGGCGAAGTTCAGCAGCTCGGCCGCCTGCGGCCCGGTCACGGTGATCTCGCCCATGTGGGAGAGGTCGAAGAGCCCGGCCTTCGTGCGCACGGCGTTGTGCTCGTCGCGCTCGGAGCCGTAGCGCAGGGGCATGTCCCAGCCGGCGAAGTCGGTCATGGTCGCGCCCAGCGAGCGGTGCAGGGCGTCGAGCGCGGTACGACGGGATTCGGTACTGCTCATCGGACGGTCGTCTCCCAAGGATCCAAGGCATGACGGGCGAGGGCTTTCCTCCCCATCTGTCATCGGAACCTGAGAGGTTCGCCCTGATCACGAAATGATCCGGGCTTGCACCGTGGGTGGAGCCGCCTTCGAGTCGGCGGCCCGCTTTTCAGATGTGCCTCGCCCGCGCGGTAACGGGGCCTGAGAGATTCAAGGGAGGGACTTGCTCCTTCGGCGCCCGGGTACACGTACCCAGGACTCTCCCGCGCGGATTCAAGCGGCCGGTATGCAGTTGGCGCGGACATCATTGCACGCCGCGCACGCGTCCGGCAGGGCGGCGTCTGTAACCAGCTTGTGGCGGTACGACTACAGAAAAGCGAGAGATCGTCCATTACCTTCTCTTTACGCTCGGTGGGGAGGGGAACCCCGACCCCGGAGGAGGACGATGACGGTGGACAGGACCACGGCGTACGCGACGACCTCGGGCATCGCGCTGCCGGAGCAGCCCGCGGCCCCGGCCGTCGAGCTCCGCGGCGCACGGCACGCCCCGGTCGTCCGCGACCTGCGCGATCGCGCGGGCCGCAGTCCGCACGCCCTGCTCTTCGGCCCCAGGGACCTCGTCGTCATCACCGGCCTGCCGGGCAGCGGCAAGTCCACGCTGATGAAGCGTGCGGTGGGCGGGATCCGGATCGACTCGCAGGACACCCGCGACCGCTGGGACGGCCGGCTGTCCGGCTTACTGCCGTACGCCGTCTACCGCCCCCTGGTCCGGCTCGCGCACTACGCCGGACTGCGCAGCGCCCTGCGCTCCGGCGAGGGAGTCGTGGTCCACGACTGCGGGACGCAGGCCTGGGTGCGCGGGTGGCTGGCCCGCGAGGCCCGGCGTCGGGGCGGCACCCTGCATCTGCTGCTGCTCGACGTCACGGCGGACACCGCGCTGGAGGGCCAGCGCGAGCGCGGCCGGGGCGTCTCGCGGTACGCCTTCCTGCGGCACCGGGGCGCGGCCTCCCGGCTGATCCGCTCCGTGGAGCGCGGTGACCTGCCCCAGGGTTGCGGTTCGGCGGTGCTGATCGACCGGGACGCCGCGGACGTGCTGCGGCGGATCGGTTTCACGGGCTGAGCCACCTTTCCGTCGCACCCGCTAGCCTTTCAGCCACATCAGTAGGTTCACAGCAGGCGGTCAGACAGATGGACTTCCCGGCGGATCTTCCCGCGGACTTTCCAGCACCGGCACACCCGCACCCTCATCCGCATGGCGGATGGCCCGGCAACGAACTGGAGGAGGTGCTCTCGGCCTCCCTCGGCATGCCCTCGGCGGGCGGCCGGATCATCGAGGTGCTCGGCCGCAGCTTCGTCTGGGTCCCCCTGCCGAACGGCGGCGGTCCGCACAGCGGCCCCCTCGACCTGCCCTCCCTGGAGATCGCGGGCCAGGCCTTCGTCCCGGTCTTCAGCTCCGAGGAGCAGCTCCGCCAGGTCGTCGGCAGCCATCTGTCGTACACCATCGCCCCGGCGGTCGAGTTCGCCCGTGGTCTGCCCCCGCACGTGGGCATCGCGGTGAACCCCGACGGAGTGGTCGGCGTGCCCCTCCCGCCCGCCGCGGTCGCGGATCTCTGCCGCGTGGGCCGCACCCCGCTGGACGGCCCCAACACCGGTGGCCGGGTCAAGCTCTACGAGCCGGACTGGCAGGACGACCCGGTCGACTTCCTGGCAGCCGCGTCGGCCGAGTTCGCGGCCACCGGAGTGGTCCTCACGGCCCGCCGCTGCCTGGCCGCGATCGAAACGGCCGACCCGGTGATGTTCGTGGGCGTCGAACTCTCCCAGTGGGAGGGCGATCTGCGCACTCTCCCGATGGACGCCCTCGGCAGGGCCCTGGGGACGACTCCGGTCCCCTGGCCGGTCAACCTGGTTCTGCTGGACGTGGCGGACGACCCGGTGGGCCACTGGATGCGCGAACAGGTGCGCCCCTTCTATACACAGGGCTGACGGCGCACAGATCCCGAGCTCGTGGGCGCTTAAGCTGGTTTCCTACTCGGGGCAACTTTCAAGAAGGGGCGATACAGGGTGAGCGCCACCACGACCGACCAGGTCGAGCACATGCTGCGCCAGGTGACCCCCGGGCGCTACGACGCCTACGAGGCACTGCTGCGCGCCCTGGCGACCCCGAACTCCGGCCAGATCTGGATGCTCCTGTGGCACGGCCAGGCCGGCTCCCCGGACGCCCAGTACGGAAACATGGAGGTCGACGGCTACGGCTACGCCCCCTGTGTGACCTCGGCCCAGGAGCTCAGCGCCAGCGGCTGGAACCGCTCGTACGAAGTGGTCGACGGCATCGATGTGGCCCGCACCCTCTACCCCGACCAGTACGGGCTTTGGCTCAACCCGCACGCCCCCGGCGGCGGCCTCGGCATCCCCTGGCTCGATCTGCGCCGCATCGCCACCGGCCTCGAGCGCCAGCCCGCGGGGCCGCTCAGGCTGTCGGAACCCGGCATCGAGATCCCCCAGTTCTACGCGCAGCTCGTGCAGAACGCCCACCGCACCCCGGCGGTCCGCTCACTGCGCCGCGCCTGGGTGCAGCCGGCGCTCGGGGCGCCGTATCTCGCGATCGGTCTGGACGTGTACGACACCAGCCCCTCGGCCGTGGACTCGGTGCGCGCGATGATGCAGCAGTCCATCGGCGCCGTCCCGGACGGGCTCCCGGTGTCGACCGTGGCGATGTCCGACGAGTACGACCCGGTGGCGCTGTGGATGCGCGCCGGTGCCCGTCCCTTCTACGACCGCGAGGCCCACGGGTCCCCCGCGCAGGCGCCGGCCGCCGGGTACGGCTACCCGCCGACCCGTGGCGGTTACTGAGAGCTACGACTACCTGTTCGACTCGTTTACGTAACGGCCACGTTTCTTCGCGCGTAGATAGCGGCAGGTCATCACGAAAGTCGCCTATTGTACCGTTCTGTCCCAACTAACATGCGTCCGAGAGGCGTTACCCGTTGTTCGGATAACGG
This sequence comes from Streptomyces doebereineriae, assembly GCF_031845645.1. Classification (NCBI taxonomy): domain Bacteria; kingdom Bacillati; phylum Actinomycetota; class Actinomycetes; order Kitasatosporales; family Streptomycetaceae; genus Streptomyces; species Streptomyces doebereineriae. The sequence goes on along the minus strand of NZ_JAVREZ010000004.1, from coordinate 324,390 downwards.
AATCCCTCGTACTGCATCACGGTTACGCATACTTTCTTCGCCAGGCCTGGCGGGTGATCGCAGCGAAGCTGAAGACTCCCCAGGCAGACGCAGGATCAGACGTTCCCTGCGAGCTGAGCAAGTCGACAAAGCCGTAATCCACGGCAGGTGTAGGCCGGTCACCACCGGCGAGAGGGGTCGGGTCACTGTGACCGCACCGATCGAGACCACCGGGGCGCAGGCCGAGGCGCAGCCGGAGGCTGTCCTCGTCGGCGTCGACAAGGGGCAGATCGAGGGCCGTTCCCTGGGGCAGATCGCCTGGTCCCGGTTCAAGAAGGACAAGGTGGCGGTCGCCGGTGGCGTGATCGTCATCCTGCTGGTCCTCCTCGCGGTGCTCTCCCGGCCCATCCAGGCCATGTTCGGCCTCGACCCGAACGCCCTGCACCAGGATCTGATCGACCCCAACACCTCGCTGCCCAAGGGCAACTTCGGCGGCATGAGCTGGGACCACCCGCTCGGCGTGGAGCCGAAGTTCGGCCGCGACATCGCCACCCGCATCCTCGAGGGCTCCTGGGTCTCGCTGGTCGTCGCCTTCGGCGCCACGATCCTGTCCAACACGATCGGCGCCGTGCTCGGCGTGGTCGCCGGCTACTACGGCGGACGGGTCGACACGATCATCAGCCGGCTGATGGACACCTTCCTGGCGTTCCCGCTGCTGCTGTTCGCCATCGCCATCTCGGCCACACTCCAGGGCGGTGCCTTCGGGCTCGAGGGTCTGCCGCTGCACATCAGCGTGCTGATCTTCGTGATCGGCTTCTTCAACTGGCCCTACCTGGGCCGCATCGTGCGAGGTCAGACGCTGGCCCTGCGCGAGCGGGAGTTCGTCGACGCCTCGCGCGGGATGGGGGCCAGGGGGCCGTACATCCTCTTCCGGGAGCTGCTGCCGAACCTCGTCGGCCCGATCATCGTCTACTCGACGCTGCTCATTCCGACCAACATCCTCTTCGAGGCGTCGCTGAGCTTCCTCGGCGTCGGCATCCAGCCTCCCCAGGCCTCCTGGGGCGGCATGCTCAACCAGGCCGTCGACTTCTACCAGGTCGACCCGCAGTTCATGATCGTGCCTGGTCTGGCCATCTTCGTGACCGTCCTGGCGTTCAACCTGCTCGGCGACGGTCTCCGCGACGCTCTCGACCCGCGCAGCCGCTGACCCGCGACCGCGGTGAGAGTCCACCAGATTTCCGACAATTGAAGGGGAAGCAGACCATCATGCGAAGGTCAGCGCTGGCCGCAGTGGCGGCCATCGGCAGTGCGAGCCTGTTGCTCTCGGCTTGCAGCAAAGCCGATGACAACGACGGTGGAGACGGGAACAAGTCGGCTGGGGCCAACGCAGCGACCAAGGGCGTCGTCAATGCCTCCACCCAGAAGGGTGGGACGGTCACGTACGAGCTCACCGACGTTCCGGACTCCTTCGACCCGGGCAACACGTACTACGCCTACATGTACAACCTCAGCCGGCTGTACGCCCGCCCGCTGATGACCTTCCAGCCCGGTCCGGGCGAGGAGGGCAACAAGCTGGTCCCGGACCTCGCAGCGAGCGCGGGCCAGCCGAGCGACGGCGGCAAGACCTGGACGTACAAGCTGCGTTCGGGCCTGAAGTACCAGGACGGCACGGCGATCACCTCGAAGGACGTCAAGTACGCCGTCGAGCGCTCCAACTTCGCTCGTGACGTGCTCTCCCTCGGTCCGAACTACTTCCAGCAGTTCCTGGTGGGCGGCAAGGACTACAAGGGCCCCTACAAGGACAAGAGCGCCGAGGGCCTGAAGTCCATCGAGACGCCGGACGACACCACGATCGTCTTCAAGCTCAACACCGCCTTCCAGGAGTTCGACTACCTGGTCGCGACGCCGCAGACGGCGCCGGTCCCGCAGGCCAAGGACACCGGCATCGACTACATCAAGAGCATCGTGTCCTCGGGCTCGTACAAGTTCCAGAGCTACGACGAGGGCAAGCAGGCCGTCCTCGTCCGCAACGAGAACTGGGACGCGAAGACCGACCCGCTGCGCAAGCAGTATCCGGACAAGATCGTCGTCAAGCTGAAGGTCAACCCGGAGACCATCGACCAGGACGTCCAGGCCGGTGACGCGATCGAGCTCGCCGGTACGGGTGTCCAGGCCGCGACTCAGGCGAAGGTCGTCAACGACGCCTCGCTGAAGGCCAACACCGACAACGCATACGGTGGCCGTCTGGTCTACTTGGCGATCAACAACCAGGTCGCCCCGTTCACCAACGTCGCCTGCCGCAAGGCCGTCGAGTACGCCGTCGACAAGGTCTCCGTGCAGACCGCCGAGGGCGGCCCGATCCGCGGTGACATCGCCACCACCGTTCTGCCGCCGGACATCCCCGGCTACCAGAAGGCGGACGTCTACGCCACCACCGGCAACAAGGGTGACGTCGCCAAGGCCAAGGAGCAGCTGAAGGCCTGCGGCAAGACGGCGATCAGTACCAACATCTCCGCGCGCAGCGACCGTCCGCAGGAGATCGACGCGGCCACCGCGATCATCGCCTCGCTGAAGAAGGTCGGCATCAACGCCACCCTGAAGCAGTACCCGTCGGGCAAGTACTTCACCGACTACGCGGGTGTGCCGACGTTCGACAAGAAGCAGAACATCGGTCTGCACATGATGCAGTGGGGTGCCGACTGGCCGGGCGGCTACGGCTTCCTCCAGCAGATCCTGAACGGTGGCGCGATCGGCACGTCCGGTAACACCAACCTCTCGTACCTCGACGACAAGCAGATCAACGAGGCGCTGGCGAAGGCCATCGCCACCGAGGACGAGACCGCGCGCAACGCCCAGTACGCCGCGATCGACAAGCGTGCGATGGACCTGGCGGCGCTCGTTCCGCTGACCTACTTCAAGGTCCTGCTGTACCGCCCGGACAACTTCACCAACCTGGTGTCCTCGTCGGCCTTCAGCGGTCAGTACGACTACCTCAACATCGGCACGACCAAGAAGTAGCCCCGGAAGGCAGGTGAAGGCATTGGTGCCCGTGGGCCTCGCGGCCCGCGGGCACCAGCGCCGGTCCCCGTGATCTCGTACATCCTCCGTCGGACGTTCGCGGCAGTGATCCTGCTGCTGGTCGTCACCGCGGTCACCTTCGCGATCTTCTTCCTGCTGCCGCGGATGGCCGGCCAGACCGCCGACCAGCTCGCGCAGCAGTACATCGGAAAGAGTCCGACGAAGGCCGACATCGCCGCGGTCAAGCAGAACCTCGGTCTGGACGAGCCCCTGTATGCCCAGTACTGGCACTTCATCAAGGGGATCGTGTCCGGCGCCACCTACAACCTGGGCCCCACGACGGCGCACTGTGACGCGCCGTGCTTCGGCTACTCCTTCAAGAACCACGTCGCGGTGTGGCCGCAGCTCACCTCGCGCCTTCCGGTGACCGTCTCGCTGGCCGCCGGTGCCGCCGTGATGTGGCTGGTGTCCGGTGTGGTGATCGGCGTGATCTCCGCGCTCAAGCCCCGCAGCTTCTTCGACCGCGCCTTCATGGGCGTCGCGCTCGCCGGTGTCTCGCTGCCCATGTTCTTCACGGGCAACCTGGCGCTGCTGCTCTTCACCTACCAGTGGCCGATCTTCGGGCGAACCTACGTACCGTTCACCGAGAATCCGGCCCAGTGGGCCAACACACTCTTCCCGGCCTGGTGCTCGCTGGCGCTGCTGTACTCCGCCATCTACGCGCGGCTGACCCGCTCGGGCATGCTGGAGACGATGAACGAGGACTTCATCCGCACGGCCCGCGCCAAGGGCCTGCGGGAGCGCAAGGTGGTGGCCCGGCACGGGCTGCGGGCCGCGCTGACCCCGATCATCACCGTCTTCGGCATGGACCTGGGCCTGCTGCTCGGCGGCGCCGTGATCACCGAGACGGTGTTCTCGCTGCCCGGCATCGGCCAGTACGCGGTGCAGGGCATCACCGACAACGACCTGCCCCCGATCCTCGGCGTCACCCTGCTCGCCGCCTTCTTCGTCGTGATCGCAAATCTCCTGGTGGACCTGTTGTACGCCGCCGCCGACCCGCGGGTGAGGCTCTCGTGACCGAACTCTCCAAGACCGGTGCCGCCCTGGGCGAGCCGGCTCCCGGAAACGCTCCCGACGCCTTCCTCGCGGTCCGCGACCTCAAGGTGCACTTCCCGACCGACGACGGCCTGGTCAAGTCCGTCGACGGGCTCAGCTTCCAGGTGGAGAAGGGCAAGACCCTCTGCATAGTGGGCGAGTCGGGCTCCGGCAAGTCCGTCACCTCGCTGGCGATCATGGGCCTGCACCGGCTCGGGGCACGTGGCAAGAACGTCCAGATGTCCGGCGAGATCTGGCTGGACGGCAAGGAACTGGTCTCCGCCGACCCGGACGAGGTGCGCCGGCTGCGCGGCCGCGAGATGGCGATGATCTTCCAGGACCCGCTGTCCGCGATGCACCCGTACTACACGATCGGCAGTCAGATCGTGGAGGCGTACCGCGTCCACCAGGACGTCAACAAGAAGACCGCTCGCAAGCGGGCGATCGAGATGCTCGACCGGGTCGGCATCCCCGAGCCGGACAAGCGCGTGGACGGTTACCCGCACGAGTTCTCCGGCGGTATGCGCCAGCGCGCGATGATCGCCATGGCGCTCGTCAACAACCCCGAACTGCTCATCGCGGACGAGCCGACGACCGCCCTCGACGTCACCGTCCAGGCGCAGATCCTCGACCTCATCCGGGATCTGCAGAAGGAGTTCGGCTCCGCGGTCGTCCTCATCACCCACGATCTGGGTGTGGTCGCCGAGATCGCCGACGACGTCCTGGTGATGTACGGCGGCCGGTGCGTGGAGCGGGGCAGCGTCGACGACGTCTTCGAGCGGCCGCAGCACCCGTACACCTGGGGTCTGCTCGGCTCGATGCCGCGCATCGACCGGGAGACCTCCGAGCGGCTCATCCCCGTCAAGGGCCAGCCGCCGAGCCTCATCAACGTCCCCTCGGGCTGCGCCTTCCACCCCCGCTGCCCGTACGCGGACATCCCCAAGGGCGATGTCACCCGTACCGTGCGCCCGGAGCTCCAGCAGGTCGGCGGCGGGCACTTCTCCGCGTGCCACCTCTCGCCGGAGGACCGCACGCGGATCTGGACCGAAGAGATTGCGCCGAAGCTGTGAGTGAGACGAAGAAGACGGACGCGGACGTGACGGCCGCCCCCGACGAGCGCGAGATACTGCTCAAGGTCGAGGGCCTCCAGAAGCACTTCCCGATCCGCAAGGGCGTCCTCCAGCGCCAGGTCGGTGCGGTCAAGGCGGTCGACGGCATCGACTTCGAGGTGCGCAAGGGCGAGACCCTCGGCGTGGTCGGCGAGTCGGGCTGCGGCAAGTCGACCATGGGCCGGGTCATCACCCGCCTCCAGGAGCCGACCGGCGGTTCGATCCACTTCGAGGGCCAGGACATCACGCGGCTGAACGCGGCCGGGATGCGTCCGCTGCGGCGGGACATCCAGATGATCTTCCAGGACCCGTACGGCTCCCTGAACCCCCGGCACACCATCGGCGGAATCGTCTCGGCGCCGTTCCGGCTCCAGGGCGTGGAGCCCGAGGGCGGGGTGAAGAGGGAGGTCCAGCGCCTGCTGGAGCTGGTGGGCCTGAGCCCCGAGCACTTCAACCGCTACCCGCACGAGTTCTCCGGCGGCCAGCGTCAGCGCATCGGCATCGCCCGCGCGCTCGCGTTGAAGCCGAAGCTGGTGGTGGCGGACGAGCCGGTGTCCGCGCTGGACGTGTCGATCCAGGCGCAGGTCGTGAACCTGATGGACGACCTCCAGGAGGAGCTCGGCCTCACGTACGTGATCATCGCGCACGACCTGTCCGTCGTACGGCATGTCTCGGACCGCATCGCGGTGATGTACCTCGGCAAGATCGTCGAACTCGCCGACCGCACCTCGCTGTACGAGGCGCCGATGCACCCGTACACCAAGGCCCTGATGTCGGCGGTCCCGGTGCCGGACCCGAAGCGCCGCGGCACCAAGTCGGAACGCATCCTGCTGCGCGGCGACGTCCCGTCCCCGATCTCCCCGCCCTCGGGCTGCCGCTTCCACACCAGGTGCTGGAAGGCCACGGAGATCTGCAAGACGACGGAGCCCCAGCTGATCGAGCTGCGCCCCGGCCAGCGGGTGGCCTGCCACCACCCGGAGAACTTCGAGGACCAGGCCCCGCAGGACACCGTGCTCCTGTCGGTGGCCAAGGAGGCGGCCGCGCTGGTCGCCGAGGAGGTCCTGGCTGAGTCGGCGGAGACGTCGGCGGCGGTCGCGGCGGTGGTGGAGGGCTCCCAGGAGGCAGAGCCTTCCGAGACCTCGGCCGAGAAGCCCGCGGCCGAGGCCACGGCCGACGCCGAAGCCACGTCCGCGAAGACCGGCCCGGGAGCGAGGACCACGCCCGCCACCGGCGTCCAGGAAGCGGAAGACGACGGTCAGGAGTCAACCGACAAGTAACGCATGACGAGTTGGCAAAGTCATGCACATGCCCGAACGGGAGAGTGAAGAGTCGTCCGTGTCCGACTTATCGGCACAGGCTCGGAGGGACGACACGATGGGACTCTCCCGTTCGGCACGCTTAGGAGCCGTCGCGACCGCGGCGGCTTCCTTCTTTGTCATCGCGGCCTCCCCAGGCCCCGCCGCCGGCGCCCCCGGCATCGGTGACCCATACTTCCCGCTCCTCGGCAACGGCGGCTTCGACGCCCGCCACTACACCCTCGACGTGGCGTACAACCCGGACACCGACCGTCTGGACGGCCGTACGACACTCACCGCCCGCGCCACCCAGAACCTCTCCTCCTTCGACCTGGACCTCCAGAAACTCGAGGTCACGAGAGTCGAAGTGAACGGCAGACGCGCCCAGTTCACCCGCGACGGCGACGAGATCCGCATCACGCCGCGCCAATCCCTGCGCAAGGGCCACGACTTCACGGTCGCCGTCACCTACGGCGGCGTCCCCGAACCCCTCAGCGGCCCCATCGTCTTCGGCTCCGACTACGGCTGGATGAAGACCCCCGACGGCGTCTTCGTCGCCTGTGAACCCAACGCCGCGTCCACCTGGTTCCCGTCCAGCGACCACCCTTCCGACAAGGCCACCTACGACATCCGCATCAGGACCCCCAAGGGCCTGACCGCGGTCTCCAACGGCCGGCTCGTGTCGACGTACGACAAGGGCGGCTCGACGTACACCCACTGGCGCGAGAAGAAGCCGATGGCGACCTACCTCGCGACCGCCACCATCGGGAAGTTCGACGTACGCACCGGGAAGACCCCCGGCGGCATCCCCATCTACACCGCCATCGACCCGGTGCTGGAGAACAGCAACAACGTCGACGTGTACGGCGTGACCGCCGAGGCCACCGACTACTGGTCGCAGGTCTTCGGGCCGTACCCCTTCGAGGAGACCGGCGCGATCGTCGACGACATGCCGCAGGCGGGGTTCTCGCTGGAGGTGCAGTCGAAGCCGGTGTACTCGGCGGTGCGCAACGAGACCACGATCGTGCACGAGCTCGCGCACCAGTGGTTCGGTGACTCGGTCTCCGTCGCGCACTGGAAGGACATCTGGCTCAACGAGGGCTTCGCCACCTACTCCCAGTGGCTGTGGGCCGAGCACAAGGGCACCCGCAGCGCCCACGACTCCTTCCTCGCCGGCTACGACGCCCGCCCCGCCGACAACCCGTTCTGGCAGATCACCGTCGGCGACCCGCAGCGCGACACGATGTTCGCGTCCGCGGTGTACCAGCGGGGCGCGATGACCCTCCAGGTGCTGCGCGAACGGATCGGCGACAAGGCGTTCTTCAAGCTGCTGCCGGCCTGGACCAAGCTCCACCGCTACGGCAACGCCGACACCGCCGACTTCATCCGGCTCGCGGAGAAGGTCAGCGGACAGCAATTGGACGACCTGTTCCGCACCTGGCTCTTCACGACGGGCAAACCGGCCCGGTAAAAGCCCCTGCGCAAGAATGTGGTGTGCTCCAGCAACTGTTCAGCCCCTCCGTCCAGCACACGCTCGACCTCGTCGGCATCTTCGTGTTCGCCATCTCCGGCGCGCTGCTGGCCGTCCGCAAGAACTTCGACGTCTTCGGCATCGCCGTGCTCGCCGAGGTCACCGCGCTGGGCGGAGGGCTGTTCCGGGACCTGATCATCGGCGCGGTACCGCCCGCCGCCTTCACGGACCTGGGCTACTTCGTCACCCCGCTGCTCGCCGCCCTGCTGGTCTTCTTCCTGCACCCGCACGTGGAGCGCATCCAGGCCGGTGTGAACGTCTTCGACGCGGCCGGCCTCGGACTGTTCTGCGTCGCCGGGACGACGAAGGCGTACGAGTACGGGCTCGGCCTCACCCAGTCCGTCACCCTCGGTCTCGCCACCGCCGTCGGCGGCGGTGTCCTGCGGGACGTGCTCGCCAACGAGGTTCCCTCGCTGCTGCGGTGGGACCGCGACCTGTACGCGGTCCCGGCGATCGTCGGCGCCACCATGGTCGCCCTGTGCATCCGTTACGACGCGCTCTCTCCGTTCACCAGCGGGCTCGCGGCCCTCACCGCCTTCGTACTGCGCCTGCTCGCGATGCGGTTCCACTGGCGAGCTCCGCGGGCGTGGAACCGGCGATCGACCGTGCGTGAGGAGTAGTGCCCGCCCGGCCGTGCAGCAGCCCCATCTCCTCGGTCAGCCACTGGAACGCCGGGACCACCTGCGGCTGCCACAACGCCATGTTGTGGCCGCCCGCGCTCTTCGGGATGTAGACGACGTGCACGGTGGTCGGCGCCTTCGCGATCTGTTCGAGACCGGTGGCCGCCTCGTAGCCGTCGCCCGGCTGGCCGGACTGGTAGAGCGCGATCGCGGGTGGGGTACGGGCCTCGCGCAGCAGCAGGTAGGGGTTGTTGGCGCGGCGCAGGGCGGGGGTCTCGGTGGCCAGCGAGTTGTGTTCGGCGATCGGGTCGTTGTAGCCCGACATGCTGACCGCGGCCCGGTAGCGGTCGGGGTGGGCGACGGCGAGCTTCGTCGCACAGTGCCCGCCCGCCGAGTACCCGGCCACCGCCCAGCCCGCGGGACCGGCCTGGGCGCGGAAGTTGTCGGTGACCATCTTCGGCACGTCGACGCTGAGCCAGGTGTCGGCGTTCACCGTGCCCGTGATGTTGGCGCAGCCGGTGTCCACCCCGGCCAGCAGGTTCATACGCGGGGCGACCAGGATGAAGGGCGCCACCCGGCCCTGCCGCATCAGCGGCCGCAGCTGGTTCACCGCGTGCAGTGACCCGAACCAGGCCTTCGCCGAGCCCGGATAGCCCGACAGCAGCTCCACCACGGGGAACTTGTGGTGCCGGTAGGCGGGTGTGCCGTACTGCGGCGGCAGCCAGACGTAGACCTCGGCGTTCACGCCCGAGACCCGGCCCTTGAGCTGGGTCACCCGTACGCCGTGCATGCCGGGTCCGGTGGCCTTCGTGAAGTGCTGCTCGACCCTGGGCAACCGTTTCAGCGAGATGCCGCCGGTGCCGTCGGCGCCCAGGTTCGCGGCCTGCTGGACGTGGTTGCCGGTGCCGAGCAGGTCGGCCCAGTTGTCGTACAGGTTGTTCTGGTTGTTGACCACCGCGAAGACGAGGCCGACGGCCGTGCCCTGGGCGAACAGCACCATCAGTACGCGGGCGGCGGCGCGTGCGATCCGGGGGCCCCGCAGTCGCGACCACAGGGCGAGCGGCAGCACGAGGGCGACGACGGACAGCACGATCAGTGTGTAGAGGAACGCGGTCCCGGTGAGGCTCATGTCCCTGTAGAGGGGGATGCCGGGACCTGGGTTTACGGACGAGTACGGACACTTACCGAAGAATTGCCCTCGTCTCACCTGGACCGGCCTGTCGGTGACGCGAGAAAAGCTACCGCTTAGTAGTTGGTTGTTGTACCGTTCAGGCATGCCAGAAGCAGCCTCCGTCACGCGTGCCACCATCGGCGACAGCGAGTTCGACCGGGACACCGCGGTCACCCGCCGTGCACCCGGCGTCTACGACATCGACCTCTCCGCGGGCTGGACGATCATCAGCGCCGTCAACGGCGGCTACCTGCTGGCGGTCCTGGGCCGCGCTCTCGCGGACGCCCTGCCGCACGCCGACCCGTTCACGATCTCCGCGCACTACCTGACCGCGTCCCAGCCCGGACCGGCGGTGATCCGCACGGACGTGGTCCGCACCGGCCGTACCCTCTCCACCGGCCAGGCCTCGCTCTTCCAGTACGACGAGGAGGGCAAGGAGGTCGAGCGAATCCGCGTCCTCGCCTCCTACGGCGACCTCGACTCCCTCCCCGACGACGTCCGTACGATGGCCGAGCCGCCGGTGATCCCGCCGATGGACCAGTGTTTCGGCCCCCAGGACGGCCCTGCTCCCGTCGAGGGCAGCTCCGCCATCACCGACCGGCTGATGCTCAAGCTGGACCCCTCGACCCTGGGCTGGGCCCTCGGTGCCCCGTCCGGCAAGGGCGAGATGCGGTCCTGGTTCGGGCTCGCCGACGGCCGCGACGCCGACCCCTTCTCGCTGCTCCTCGCGGTGGACGCGCTCCCGCCCACCGCCTTCGAGATCGGCATCAAGGGCTGGGTGCCCACGGTGGAGCTCACCGTCCACATCCGCTGCCGCCCGGCACCGGGTCCGCTGCGCGTCTCCATCACCACCCGCAACCTCGCCGGCGGCTTCCTGGAGGAGGACGCGGAGGTCTGGGACAGCGCGGACAGGTTGGTGGCCCAGTCGCGTCAGCTTGCCAGGGTCAGGTTGCCCTGACCCACCCATGGGCGCGGGACTGCTTCGATCGGTCACGCGAGATCCTGTCCCGGTGAAGTCCGACCGTCTCCTGTCGATCCTGCTCCTGCTCCAGACCCGCGGCCGCGTGACCGCCTCCGAACTCGCCGCCCGGCTGGAGGTCTCCGTCCGCACCATCTACCGGGACATCGAAGCCCTCTCCACCTCAGGTGTCCCGGTCTACGCCGAGCGCGGGCGACACGGCGGCATCGAACTCCTCGCCGGCTTCCGTACGGACGTCACCGGCCTGACCGCCGACGAGTCCCGCGCCCTGTTCATCCTGGCCGCCCAGGGCGCCCACGCGGCCCTCGGCCTGGACTCCGCCCTCGGCTCGGCGCTGCGCAAGGTGATGGCCGCGCTGCCCGCCCCGCACCGCCCGGCCGCCGAGGCCACCGCACGCCGCATCCTGGTCGACGCCACCCGCTGGAAGGGCGGACCACAGCGGTCCGTCGACCTGGCGACCCTCCAGGACGCGGTCCTCGCCGACCGGCGGCTGCGGCTGCGCTACCGGCACAGCGGCGAGCGGGAGACCCGCGCGTACACCGTCGACCCGTACGGCCTCGTCGCCAAGGCGGGCGTCTGGTACCTGGTCGCCGACCGGCGGGGCCTGCCGCGGCTGTTCCGGGCGGACCGGGTGCACTCCGCGGCTCTTCTGGACGACCCCGTGAAGCGCCGGCCCGGTGTCGAACTCGCCGACGTCTGGGAGGTGTTGCGGCGCCAGGTCGAGGAGCGTCCCGGCGGCATCGATGTCACCGTCCGGGTCCGCCGCGACCGACTCGACCTGTTTCTGCGGCTGATGGCCCCGTATCTCGCCGAACTCCCCGACGACGACGGCGAGAGCGCGTGGGTGACGGCCCGGCTGTCCCTCGGCGTGGTCGGCGAGGCCCGTCAACTCCTGCAGTTCTCGGACCGGGTGGAGGTGCTCGCGCCGCCCGAGGTGCGTGCGGAGGTGGCCCGCGCGGCCGCTTCTGTCACGGGCTTGTACCAGCGAGTAGGCCGAAGGCCGGAGGAGAAGTCCAGGTCGGACAGGGTGCTTTAGCCGCGCTTTGCCTTGCGCACAGGCGGGGGACAGGCCGGACTCAATGAAGGCTCAGGGGCCGTTGCGAGAGTTCCCGACCTCAGGACTTCCTCATCCTCCCTGGAGCTGTCTCTCATGAAGCGTGTGCGTCTTCTCCCCGCCGTGGCCCTGTTGGCGCTCTCGCCCCTCGCCCTGGTGGCCTGTGGCTCGGGCGACTCGTCGTCGACCTCGAACAACGGCAACTCGGGCGGGCAGCAGAACTGCCAGGCGCCCACCGGCAACGCGTCCGGCATGCCGAGCGGTGCCCCCTCGGGCGCCCCCACCGGCAACGCCACCGCACGGCCGTCGGGCGCGCCCAGCGGCAACCCCTCCGGGATGCCGAGCGGCGGTCCCGGCGGCGGCCAGGGTGGTCAGGGCGGCCCCGGCGGCGGCATGGGCGGCTGCGGTGGACCCGGCGGCGGCACGGCCCCGAGCGGTGCGCCCAGCGGAGCGCCGAGCGCGGCGGCGACGAAGAGCTGACCCCGACGTCGTACGACAGGGGCGGTGCTCCCGGTGAACGGGGGTGCCGCCCCTGTGCGTTGCCCGGACGGGGTGTAGGTGGACGGGCCCTAGTCCAGCCAGTGTTCGCGGCCGATGCTGATCAGGCGCATCTGGCGCTCCGCCACCTGGCAGACGCGCTCCCGCTCCTCCGGGGACGCCTCCAGGGCCTCCAGGAACAGTGAGGCCGTGATCAGCATCTGGTCGACGTAGAGGTTGGCCAGCATTAGCAGGTCGTCCTCGCTCCAGCCTTCGGACACCGGGTCCTTGGCCAGCTCGTCCTTCACCTCCTGGCCGAACCGGGCGAGTTGCTCCCGGATGGCCTCCCGGACAGGCTGGACTCCGCCATGTCGCTCCCGGGCGATAAAACGGACATGAGCGGGGTACGCGTCTACATGGCCGGCGATCAACTCGATGGCGCGCTCGATGCGTTGAGCGTGGTCGTCGGACGCGGACACCGTCGTCCGGATCATCGGGTGCAGGCTGCCCAGCGCCTCCTCGACCAGAGCCGCGCCGAGATCCGCGATGGAGCGGAAGTGCCGGTAGAAGGCGGTCGGGGCGACGCCGACGGCGCGCGTGACCTCGCGCAGGCCCAGGCTGCTCAGGCTCTGCTCCTCCAGCAGGGCCAACGCCGCGTCCAGGAGCGCCTGTCGGGTCTTCTGCTTCTGTGCCTGCCGGATGCCGAGGGTGTGACTCATGTCATCCAGTTAACAACTGTTCTCCGTAATTGGAAAGCCGTGTGACGCGCTAGACTCTGGAGTCAGTGAACAACTGTAACTACAACTGTTCACCCAAACGTAACGACAGCCATCTCGGAGGGGGATCCGTCCCATGCTGTTCCTCGTCGCCGCACTCATGCTGCTCGGCGTCGTCCTGGGCACCGTCGCCCACGCGCCGCTCACCTTCACCGCCGTCGCCGCCGTGGTGATCGCCGTCTGGCTGGGCATCTTCGCGCTCCGCGAGCGCCACGCCCGCCGCCGCACCTCGGCCCACTGACCCCCGCCCCACCGTCCCCAGGAGCACTGATCACCATGCAGCTCACCGCGCAGGCCACCTCCCGCACCGGCGCCCACGATGCCGACGGCATGGCCGTGGCGTCCTTCATCCTCGGCCTCCTCGGCCTTCTCGTCCTCAACGTCTTCCTCGGCCCGATCGCCATCGTCCTGGCCTCGGTGGCCCTGTGGCGCGGCACCGCCCGCCGCGGCCGTGCCTACCTGGGTCTCGGTCTCGGAGTGGCCGACCTGCTGGTCCTGGTGGCGTTCATGCAGTTCGACAGCACGGTGTCCTGGAACCTCTGAGACCTCCGGCAGCGGCCGGTCCTGGCCTGAGGGTGCTCACATGCGACCCGTAGAATCGGCGTCACCATGGCATACCTCGACCACGCCGCGACCACCCCGATGCTCCCCGAGGCGGTCGAGGCACTCACCGCGCACCTCGGCGCCACCGGGAACGCCTCTTCCCTCCACGCATCCGGCCGCAGGGCCCGCCGCACGGTCGAGGAATCCCGCGAGACCCTCGCGGAGGCGCTCGGCGCCCGGCCCAGTGAGATCGTCTTCACCTCCGGCGGGACGGAGGCCGACAACCTCGCCGTGAAGGGCCTGTACTGGTCCCGGCGCGACGCGGACCCCGCAAGGACGCGGGTTCTCGCGAGCCCCGTCGAACACCACGCCGTCCTCGACGCCGTCCACTGGCTCGGCGAACACGAGGGCGCCACGGTCGAGTACCTCCCCGTCGACTCGTACGGCCGGGTCCACCCCGACGCCCTGCGCGCGGCGATCGCCCGCGACCCCGACGACGTCGCCCTGGCCACGGTCATGTGGGCCAACAACGAGATCGGCACGGTCCTGCCGGTCCGCGAACTCGCCGACGTCACCGCGGAGTTCGGCGTCCCGCTGCACGCCGACGCCGTCCAGGCCTTCGGCCAGGTCCCCGTCGACTTCGCCGCCTCCGGCCTCGCCGCGATGACGGTCTCCGGTCACAAGATCGGCGGCCCGTACGGCATCGGCGCCCTGGTCCTCGGCCGTGAGTGGACCCCCGTCCCCGTCCTGCACGGCGGCGGCCAGGAGCGCCACGTCCGCTCCGGCACCCTCGACGTCCCCGCCATCGCCTCCTTCGCGGTGGCCGGCCACCTCGCCGCCGAGCAGCGCGAGTGGTTCGAGCTCGAGATCGGCGCCCTGCGCGACGCCCTGGTCGAGGCGGTCCGTACGGCGGTCCCGGACGCGATCCTCGGCGGCGACCCGGCGCCGGGGGGCCGTCTTCCGGCCAACGCCCACTTCACCTTCCCCGGCTGCGAGGGCGACTCCCTGCTGCTGCTCCTGGACGCCCAGGGCATCGAGTGCTCCACCGGCTCCGCCTGCACCGCGGGCGTCGCCCAGCCCAGCCACGTCCTGCTGGCCACCGGCACCGAGCCCGACCTGGCCCGCGGCACCCTGCGCTTCTCCCTCGGTCACACCTCCACCGAGGCGGACATCGAGGCGGTCGCGAAGGCCATCGGCCCGGCGGTGGAGCGCGCCCGCGCGGCGGGGCTGACGTAACGCCGCCGCTCGAGTCTGCCGCCGGCACGTCCACTGCCGGCGGCAGCCCGCTGACGGGTCTTGAGCGACCATCTGTTCCGGTCAGCTCTCCGTGACCATGAGGGAGGCCATCATTCCCTCGTCCTCGTGCTGGAGCAGATGGCAGTGGAGCATGTACATGTACGTGTCGTCGGCGAAGTCGGTGAACTCCATCGCGATCACGATCTCCCCGCCGCCGACGACCTCGAACGTGTCGTACCAGCCGAGATCGACCCCGGTCGGCTCCTCACCGTTGATCGAGACGAGCTGGTAGGGCACGTCGTGCAGATGGAACGAGTGCTCCAGCTGGCTGGCGTTGGTGATCGTCCATATCTCCTTCGCGCCCAGCGTGGTGCTGATCATGGTCATGCTGGACATGGTGAGCCCGGCCGAACCGTTGATCTTCATGGTCGCTCCCGTGTTGCTGAGGGTGATGGCGCGCGCCGTGAAGTCGGAGGTGTCGTACCGCTCGATGGTGTTGAGCGTGCTCGGCAGGTCGTCCGGGGTGTCGGTGCCGCCCGCCGTGACGGTGAGGAAGTCGTACGTACCGGAGCCGCCGCGGATCCAGCCCGTCGTGATGACGGCCTGGAGCGTGACGTCCTCGCTGACGTCCATGACGAACTCGGCGCGGGCGCCGGCCACCAGACGGATGGTGGTCACCTCGGCCGCCTCCGTCAGATAGCCCTGGTCCGTGGCGATCCGGGTCAGCGTGCCGCCGTCGCTGCGCTGGAGGGTGATGATGTCCGACGGCGAGGCGTTGAGCGCACGGAAGCGGGTGCGGGTCCTGGTGGCGGCGAAGGCGAGCGTGGTGTCGTCGACGTTCTCGCCGTTCACCAGCAGCGGGAAGCTGAGACCGGAGCTGAGATAGCCGCTCTGGTCGTACTTGATGTCGCCGGCGCTGTCCACGGCCAGGCACTGGAAGACGAGCGGGATGTCGTCGACGCCGTAGTCGCCGGGCAGTGCGGCGGACGTGTCGGAGTCGTCCTCGACGATGATCATCCCGGCCAGGCCGTGGGTGGCCTGCTTGGCCGTGGTGCCCAGGGCGTGCGGGTGGTACCAGAGGGTCTTGGCCTCGTCCAGGACCGTGAAGGTGGGGGACCAGGTCGTCCCGGCGGAGAAGGCGTTCTGCGGGCCGCCGTCCATCGTGGGCGGGACGTGGGCGCCGTGGAAGTGGACGGTGGTGTCCTCGGCGAGGCCGTTGGTGATGTTCAGCAGCACGGTGTCGCCCTTGGTCCACTTCAGGGTGGGGCCGAGGAACGACTGGTTGTAACCCGCGGTGCTGCTGGTGACGCCGCTGAGCACCACGGCGGTGCCGGTCTGTGCCGCCAGGGTGAAGGTGGTGGTGCCGTCGGAGGTGGTGCCCTCCAGCAGGTCCGGAATGGTGAGGGTGCCGTCCGTCGCGGCGGCCGCCTTGCTGCGGGTGCCCTCGGTCAGCAGGGAGAATGCGGCGCCTGCCGCCCCCACGGCTCCGAGGCCCACCCCGGCCATCCCGCCGAGGAACTTCCGCCGGTGCAGACCCTTCTTGTGGCCTCTGCTCTCCTTGGAGTGCTCGGGCTTGGCCCCCAGGCCGTCTGTGGTGTGTGTCATGGCCGGGGAGCCTCGACGTAAGGGCTGTGTGAGGACTGGGGTGAAGCTAGGTGCGGGCTCGGGAAGCTGTGAGGGCGGGGCCTGGGTCAACTCCATTGAAAAAAAGCCAAGTTGACGGTCCGCAGGTCATGATCGGGATGCGGGACATGTCGGGCGTGCGGTCTTGGCCGAATGTTCATAACCAAGCGGGATGTTCGTCGCTGGGTGGGATGTTCGTGGCTAGGCGGAGGCACTCGGCACCTTCCGCACCAGCCGCATG
Source organism: Streptomyces doebereineriae (assembly GCF_031845645.1). Lineage (NCBI taxonomy): Bacteria > Bacillati > Actinomycetota > Actinomycetes > Kitasatosporales > Streptomycetaceae > Streptomyces > Streptomyces doebereineriae. Next base: position 307,643 of record NZ_JAVREZ010000004.1, on the reverse strand, counting down.
TACCGCTCCCAGTCCCAGTGCTCGCCCGGGTCGGTGTGATCCGTGCCCGGCACCTCCACATGGCCGATGATGTGCTCGCGGTCGACGGGTATCGCGTACCGCGCGCATATCCCCGCCGTGAGCCGCGCCGAAGCCGCGTACATCTCGTCCGTGAAGTCCTCGGGCCGGTCGACGAATCCCTCGTGCTCGATGCCCACACTGCGTTCGTTGTAGGCGCGGTTGCCCGCGTGGTACGCCACGTCCAGCTCGCGGATCATCTGGGTGATGTGTCCGTCCTTGCGGACGATGTAGTGCGCGGCCGCGCCGTGCCCCGGGTCCTGGAACACCTTCACCGCGCTGGCGAAGCTGCCCTGGGTGACATGGATGACCACCATGTCTATGCCGTAGTCGTCGGGCCGGTCCGCCCGCCGCCAGTTCGCGTCGGAGGCCGCCACCCACTGCGCGCCGCGGAAGTCGACCGCGCCCTGGACACGCGGTTTCTCCACACCCGGCGCCCGCCACCACAGCCGCGCCAACTCGTCGCGGGCCAGCACCGCCGAGCCCACGGCCGCCGCCGTCCCGCCGATGAGCAGGGCTCGGCGCCCGATGCGCCGGTCGCCGTCCGCGGATGCCTGTTTCTCCCCCATGTGATCGTCAACGGATACTCGTGGGCTTCGGTTCCCGCGTCCCCGTACCCTTGAGGGGTTATGACTGACACCACGCCGCGCCCTCTTCGTGTACTCGCCGCCATGTCCGGAGGAGTCGACTCCGCCGTCGCCGCCGCCCGCGCCGCCGAAGCCGGCCATGATGTGACCGGCGTCCATCTCGCGCTCTCCGCGAACCCTCAATCGTTCCGCACGGGCGCGCGTGGCTGTTGCACCATCGAGGACTCGCGCGACGCCCGCCGCGCCGCCGACGTCATCGGCATCCCGTTCTACGTCTGGGACCTCGCCGACCGCTTCCGCGAGGACGTGGTCGAGGACTTCGTCGCCGAGTACGAGGCCGGCCGCACCCCCAACCCCTGCCTGCGCTGCAACGAGAAGATCAAGTTCGCCGCCCTCCTCGACAAGGCACTCGCGCTGGGCTTCGACGCGGTCTGCACCGGCCACTACGCGAAGGTCGTCATGCTCGCGGACGGCTCCCGGGAGCTGCACCGCGCCTCCGACATGGCGAAGGACCAGTCGTACGTCCTCGGTGTCCTGGACGAGAAGCAGCTGGCGCACGCCCTGTTTCCGCTCGGGGACACGGTCACCACCAAGGACGAGATCCGCGCCGAGGCCGAGCGCCGGGGTCTCGCGGTCGCCAAGAAGCCCGACTCGCACGACATCTGCTTCATCGCCGACGGCGACACCCAGGGTTTCCTCGCCTCGCGCCTCGGCAGGGCGGAGGGCGACATCGTCGACGAGTCGGGCGCGAAGATCGGCTCCCACGAGGGTGCGTACGGCTTCACCATCGGCCAGCGCAAGGGCCTCAGGATCGGCACCCCGGCCGCCGACGGCAAGCCGCGCTATGTCCTCGACATCTCGCCGGTGAACAACACGGTGACGGTCGGCCCGGCCGCCGCGCTGGACGTGAACGCCCTGACCGCGATCAAGCCCCGCTGGTGCGGCGCGGCCCCGACGGGCCCCGGCACCTACACGGCCCAGCTCCGCGCCCACGGCGGCGAGACCGAGGTCACCGCGGAGCTGGTGGACGGCGAGTTGCGGGTGTCGTTCGGGGAGCCCGTCCGCGGGGTGGCCCCCGGCCAGGCGATCGTGCTGTACGACGGCACGCGCGTGGTGGGTTCGGCGACGATCGCGTCCACGGTGCGGGTGACGGCGGACGTGGCCTGAGACCCCCGACGGCTACGGGCCCACGAGGGAACTCCGCGCGCGGCCACTGGGTGGGTGGTCCGGGGGTGTTGGCGGGGTGGGTATGGCTGTGGGGTGTGTCGGGGGTGCCGCGCGCGGGTGCTCGCAGGCCGCTGGGTGGGTGGTCCGGGGGTGTTGGCGGGGTGGGTACGGCCGTGGGCTGTGTCAGGGGTCGCACGCGCGGGTGTCTGCTGGGTGTCGGGCGGAGAGTCCGGGGTGTCGGCCGGTGGGTATGGCCGTGGGCTGTGTCAGCGGGCCACGCGCGCGTGGCCGCAGCCCCTGGCGAGTCGTTCGTCGGTGTTGGCGCGTGCGTTCGGCCGCGGGGTGTATCAGCGGGGCACGCGCGCGTGGCCGCAGCCCCTGGCGGGTCGTCCGCCGGTGCCGGGCCCGCGCGGTCGCCGCGGGCCCGCGCGTACGGGCGTGTTCCGCCACCCCGTGGTGCTGGGTGGTCAGGCCGCGAAGAACTGCGCCAGGACGGGTCCGAGGGCCGTCGGGTCCACCATGTGGGTCTGGCCCTCCAGGACGCGGTACGAGCCGTTCGGCGCCGCCTCCGCGACCGCCCTGGTGCCTTCGCGCATCCACTCGGGGCTCGCGCCGCCCGCGACCGCCAGCAACGGGACCGTGATCGAGGCCAGCCGGTCCCGGGGCACCAGACCGCCGGCCATGACCGAGTTGTCGTAGGCGAGCGTCGGGGCGACCGACTCCATGCCGGGCCACATGGGGGACTGGCGGGCGCCCTGGATCATCCCCTCGCCCATGCCGGTGAGCCGCAGGAAGTGCTCCACCGCGTCCCCGCGCCGGCCCTCGGCGAGCGCTGCCGTCAGCTTCTCGGTGTACTCGGCGTTCCGCTCCGCGCCGCCGTCCAGGAAGTCGGCGTACGGCGTCTCGTAGACGGCGACCCGGCGCACCGGCAGTCCGCTCGCCGCGGCCTCCAGGACCAGCGCACCGCCGGACGAGATGCCGCACAGGCACGCCTCACCGCCCGCCGCCTCGATGAGGGCGGCGAGGTCCTCGACCTCACGGGCCACCGCGTAGGGGGCCGTGTCGCCGCTCGCACCGCGGCCCCGGCGGTCGTACACGAGCACGTCGAACCGCTCGGACAGCGGCACGGCCAGGGGCGCGACCGTGCCGCCGGTGGACATCGCGCCGCTGACGAGGATGACCGCCGGGCCGTGTCCGGTGCGTTCGTACGCGATGGGCGTGCCGTCGCGCGAGAGGGTCTTCTTGTCCATGCCTGTGGAGACTGCCGCACCGCACGGAAATCATCGGTCAGGACACGTCGACCTCGTAGAAACAGAGGTGGTCCTTGATCTCGGCGACGGCGGGCTTCGGCTCGGGATAGGACCACACCAGGTCGGGCGCGTCCGGCAGGGACCAGTAGGACGCGGTGCCCTTGAAGGGACAGTAGGTGTGGGTGTCGGAGGGGGTCAGCAGGTCGAGTCGTACGTCCTCGGCGGGGAGGTAGTACCGCACGGGAGAGCCCGTCTCGCGCAGCACGAGGGGCCGTTCGCTCTCCGCGAGGACCTGGTCGCCGTGCACCACGCGCACGTGCTGGTCGGCTTGCTCGATGGTGATCGTGTGTCCTTCGGCCATACAGAGAAAAGCGCTCGCGGGCCCCCGGTTCTTCCCGCGTACGGTGACCTCATGCGAATCTGCGTCTTCCTCTCCGCCGCCGACCTCGACGACCGCTACACGCGCCCCGCGCGGGAGTTCGCGAAGCTGCTGGGCAAGGGCGGCCACACGCTGGTGTGGGGCGGCTCGGACGTGGGCCTCATGAAGGTGGTCGCCGACGGGGTGCAGGAGGCGGGCGGACGGCTTGTCGGGGTCTCCGTGGAGTTCCTGGCCGCCAAGGTCCGCCCGGGCGTCGACGAGATGGTGATCGCGAAGGACCTCGCCGAACGGAAGAAACTGCTCCTGGACAAGGCCGACGCCGTGGTGATCATGGTGGGTGGCACGGGCACGCTCGACGAGGCGACCGAGATCCTGGAGCTGAATAAGCACGGGCACACCGAGAAGCCGGTGGTGCTGCTGAACACGGCGGGCTTCTACGACGGGTTGAAGGAGCAGTTCCGCCGCATGGAGGACGAGGGATTCCTGCCCCGTCCGCTCACCGACCTGGTGTTCTTCGCGGAGGAGCCGGTGGGGGCGCTGGCGTACCTGGAGGAGTCGCTCGGTACGCGCTGACGCCCTGATGCGAGCATGGCGGCATGGCTACACATGTGATCACCGGAGCGGGCTCCGGCATCGGTGCGGCGGTGACCCGCCGTCTGCACGCGCGCGGGGACGAACTCGTGCTGCACGCGCGTGACGCGGGCCGGGCCAAGGAGCTCGCGGCGGAGTTCCCCGGGGCGCGGACCCTGGTCGGGGATCTGGCCGACCCCGACAAGCTGAGCTGGGCCTTCTCGCACCAGTCGCTGCCGGACCGGGTGGACTCCCTGCTGCACATCGCGGGTGTGGTCGACCTCGGCCCGGTCGGCGAGCTGACCCCGAAGACCTGGCGCCACCAGCTGAACGTCAACCTGATCGCTCCGGCCGAGCTGACCCGCCACTTCCTGCCCCAGCTCCGGGCGACCCGAGGCCATGTGGTGTTCGTGAACTCGGGCGCGGGGCTCAACGCGCACGCCGACTGGTCCGCGTACGCCGCCTCAAAGTACGGCCTCAAGGCCCTGGCGGACTCCCTGCGCCACGAGGAGCACCCGAACGGCGTCCGCGTCACCTCGGTCTACCCCGGCCGCACGGCGAGCCCCATGCAGGCCAAGGTCCACCAGCAGGAGGGCAAGGACTACGACCCCACGCGATGGATCGACCCCGAGTCGGTCGCCACGACGATCCTGACGGCGATCGACCTGCCGCGGGATGCGGAGATCAATGACCTGACGGTCCGCCCCGGTCGCTGACGGTTCCGTGGGGGCGAGAACCATGCGAGAACCACGCCGGTCACCTACGTAGGCTTCACACGTGACCGCAGACCTTCGCTTCGCCCCCGCCACCGGCATCGGCTCCCTCCCCGGCGGCGACGCCCGTGAGGCCGCCAGGACCGCCACCGGCTCCTTCGAGGACTTCCCGTTCCTGCCCGAACTGCCCGCCCGGGGCCCCGGCGCCGACATGATCGGCCGTACCGCCGGAATGCTCGTCGAGCTGTACGCGCGCGTGGAGCCCAGCGGGTGGCGGATCGGGGACCGGCCCGGGCGGGACACCAAGCGGGCGCGGTCCTGGCTGGGGGAGGACCTCGACGCGCTGGAGGAGTTCACCCAGGGGTACGAGGGGCAGCTGAAGGTGCAGGCCGTCGGTCCCTGGACGCTGGCCGCCACGCTGGAACTGCGCAACGGCGAGGTCGCCCTCTCCGACCCCGGCGCGTGCCGGGACCTCGCCGGCTCGCTGGCCGAGGGACTGCGCCTCCACCTGGAGGAGGTCCGAAGGCGTATCCCCGGGGCGCAGATCGTGCTCCAGCTCGACGAGCCGTCCCTCATCGGCGTCCTGCGCGGGCAGGTGAGGAGCGCCAGCGGGTACCGCACCCACCGTGCCGTCGACCGTCAGGTCGTCGAGGCCGGCCTGCGCGACGTCGTCGGGGTTCACGCGGGTGGTCCCGTCGTGGTCCACTCGTGCGCACCGGACGTCCCCTTCGCCCTGCTGCGGAGGGCGGGCGCGGCGGCGGTCTCCTTCGACTTCTCGCTCCTCACCGAGCGTGACGACGATGCGATCGGCGAGGCGGTGGAAGGGGGGACGCGGCTCTTCGCCGGTGTCGTGCCCGGGACGGACACGGCATTGTCAGACCCTGCCGGTAGCGTCATGGGTGTCAGGACGCTGTGGCGCAGGCTGGGGCTGCATCCGGGACTTCTCGCGGAGGCGGTCACGGTCACTCCGTCGTGCGGGCTCGCGGGGGCCTCCCCCGAGTACGCGCGCAAGGCTCTCGCCCACTGCGCCCAGGCGGCGAGGTCCCTCGCGGACAACCCAGAGTAACGGGAGGACAACACGGTGGCCGGCGACAAGCAAGCGGAGACGACGGTGCCCGCCGAGGCACGGGAGAAGCACGCGCAGCTCGCTGAGCAGATCGAGGAGCACCGCTTCCGGTACTACGTGAACGACGCCCCGGTCATCAGCGACGCCGACTTCGACAAGCTCCTGCGCTCCCTCGAAGCCCTCGAGGACGAGTACCCCGAGCTGCGCACCCCCGACTCGCCGACCCAGAAGGTCGCGGGGGCGTACGAGACCGACTTCACGTCCGTCCAGCACCGCTCTCGCATGCTCTCCCTCGACAACGCCTTCAGCGACGAGGAGTTGGCGGCCTGGGCCGAGCGGGTCGCCAAGGACGTCGGCACCACCGACTACCACCTGCTGTGCGAGCTCAAGGTCGACGGCCTCGCCGTCAACCTCACCTACGAGCACGGCCGCCTCACCCGCGCGGCGACCCGCGGCGACGGCCGCACCGGCGAGGACATCACGCCCAACGTCCGCACGATCGCCGAGATCCCGGACCGCCTCACCGGCGACAAGGTCCCCGACCTCGTGGAGATCCGCGGCGAGGTCTACTTCCCGATGGAGAAGTTCGAGGAGCTCAACGCCCGCCTGGTCGAGGCCGGCGACAAGCCCTTCGCCAACCCGCGCAACGCGGCGGCCGGTTCGCTGCGCCAGAAGGACCCGCGCGTCACCGCCACCCGGCCCCTCCACATGGTCGTCCACGGCATCGGCGTCCTGGAGGGCTTCACCGGCATGACCCGCCTCTCCCAGGGCTACGACCTCCTCAAGTCCTGGGGCCTGCCCACCGCCAAGCACAACAAGGTGGTCGACGACCTCGACGGTGTACGCGAGTTCATCGCGTACTTCGGCGAGAACCGCCACTCCGTGGAGCACGAGATCGACGGGGTCGTCGTCAAGCTCGACGAGATCCCCCTTCAGGGCCGCCTCGGCTCCACCTCCCGAGCCCCCCGCTGGGCGATCGCGTACAAGTACGCGCCCGAAGAGGTCAACACCAAGCTCATCAACATCCGCGTGGGCGTGGGCCGTACGGGCCGGGTCACGCCGTACGCCCAGGTCGAGCCGGTGACGGTGGCCGGCTCGGAGGTCGAGTTCGCCACCCTTCACAACCAGGACGTCGTCAAGGCCAAGGGCGTGCTCATCGGCGACACCGTGGTGCTGCGCAAGGCCGGTGACGTCATCCCGGAGATCCTCGGCCCGGTGGTCGACCTGCGCGACGGCAGCGAGCGCGAGTTCGTGATGCCGAGCGAGTGCCCGGAGTGCGGTACGGGCCTGCGCCCCATGAAGGAGGGGGACGTCGACCTGCGCTGCCCCAACGCCCGGACCTGCCCGGCCCAGCTGCGCGAACGCCTGTTCTACCTCGCGGGCCGCAAGTCGCTGGACATCGAGCACTTCGGGTACGTCGCGGCCGCGGCCCTGACCAAGCCGCTGGAACCCTCGGACCCGCCGCTGACCGACGAGGGCGACCTGTTCGACCTCACCATCGAGCAGCTGCTGCCCATCAAGGCGTACGTCCTCGACCAGGACAGCGGTCTGCCCAAGCGTGACCCGAAGACCGGCGAGGAGAAGATCGCCACCGTCTTCGCCAATCAGCAGGGCGAGCCCAAGAAGAACGCCGTCGCCATGCTGGAGAACATCGCGGCCGCCAAGGAGCGTCCGCTCGCCCGCGTCCTCACCGGTCTGTCGATCCGCCATGTCGGCCCGGTCGCCGCCGAGGCGCTGGCGCGCAACTTCCGCTCGATCGACCGCATCGAGCAGGCGAGCGAGGAGGAACTGGCGAACACCGACGGCGTCGGGTCGATCATCGCCAGGTCCCTCAAGGAATGGTTCGCGGAGGACTGGCACCAGGAGATCCTGCGCAAGTGGAAGGCCGCGGGGGTGCGCACCGAGGAGGAGGGCTCGGGGGAGGACGAGGGGCCGCGTCCCCTCGAAGGGCTCACCGTCGTCGTCACCGGCACCCTGGAGCGCTTCACTCGCGACGGTGCCAAAGAGGCGTTGCAGACCAGAGGGGCGAAAGTCACCGGTTCGGTTTCGAAGAAGACGTCTTTCGTCGTCGTAGGTGACAATCCGGGTTCTAAGTACGACAAAGCGATGCAACTCAAGGTGCCTGTTCTGAACGAGGACGGCTTCGACGTGCTGCTGGAACAGGGCCCCGAGGCGGCCACGGATGTGGCACTTCCCACGGAGGAGTAGCGAGCAGCGGCGGTTGAAGGCCACCCGATCGGCGCATACCAGATGCATACGGGTGGCCGGGGCGCATTCGGGCAACCGTCGACGACCGCTGCCCGTGGAAGCCTTCTGCGGCCTACTGTTGAGACGTGCGCCTGCCGTGCCCAGCTGCGGTCGGGGCATCCCCTTGCTCCTGAAGAGCAAGGGGAAGGTTTTTCCAACGCGGCGCCGTCGAGAGTTTTGTCGGGCGAACGAGCCGCGTGGCGTGGGCACCGCCGGCTGTGAGAGGGACGGGAATGGAACCGACCGAGAGCGCCGCCCCGGACACACGGCTGCGCATGCGCCGGCTCACCGGCGCATGGCGGTCGAGCCGCTGGGCCGGGCGGCCTTCGGAGCGTCCGGGTGCGGAGGGGCGCGCCGCTGGACAGTACACCGCGGCCGGCGGCTCCGGTGCCGCACAGCTCACGGCCGAGCGCGCCCCCGGCATGCCGGACTCCGACCCCGACCGACAGCTGTCCTGGCCCGCCCTGCCCACGGCGGTCGTCTCGGCGGCCGGATTCGTGCTGGGCGCGGGCTTCTACCGGGCGTTCACCGGCGGCCACGCCCTCTTCCCGTCCGGCACCGTCGGCTGGTCGCTGGCCGTGCTGACCGGCGTCATCGTCGGCCATCTGGTCGCCCTCGGCCGCGCCCGCTGGTGGGGCGGCACCGGTTCGGGCGCCGCCCTGACCCTCGCCGTCCTGCTGCTGTACGGCTGGGTGCCCGCCGGGATGGTCAGCCTCACCGTCGTCCTGCTGGTCGGCATAGCCCGGCGCCACCGCTGGCGGCAGGGCATCCTGCACGGCGCGGTGGACATGCTCGGCATAGCCACCGGCGCCCTGGTCATCGCCGCGTTCGGTCAGTCGCCGTCCGTCGAGACCCCCTGGAACCCCGACACCTGGACCTTCTACACCGGCCCCGAGGTGGTCCTGGTCGCCATCGCCTACCTCGCGGTCACCCGGGCCCTGGGCTGGTATCTGCACTCCTCCCGGCACGCCGGTCTGCCCACCGTGGCCCGCACCGCCCTGGTCAGACAGGGCCTGGTCGCGGTCGCGCTGCTCGGCATCGCACCCCTGGTCTGCGTGGTCGCCGCCGCCAAGCCCGTGCTGCTCCCGCTGTTCGCGATCCCCCTCATCGCCCTCGACTCCACGCTGTGGATGGCCCGGGCCCGTGCCGAGGAGCAACTGCGCGACCCGCTGACCGGACTGCCCAACCGGCAGTGGCTCCTGGAGCGCATCTGGACCGCCCTGGACGACGCCGAGCGCATCGGCGCCCGGTCCGCCCTGATGCTCATCGACCTCGACCGCTTCCGCTCGGTCAACGACACCCTGGGGCACCTCGCCGGTGACCGGCTGCTCCTCCAGATCGCCGACCGGCTGCGGATCGCGCTGCCGCGCGGGGCGGAGGCGGCGCGGCTCGGCGGCGACGAGTTCGCCGTCTTACTGCCGGTCGCCGACTCCACGACCTCCGCGACCCGGGTCGCCCGCAACCTGGTCGCGGCCCTCAGCTCCCCGCTCGATCTCGACGGGCTGACCCTCGTCCTGGAGGCCAGTGCCGGGGTCGCCGTCTTCCCCGACCACGCCGTGGACGCCGAGGGGCTGCTGCGGCGGGCGGACGTGGCGATGTACCAGGCCAAGCGGGACCGGACGGGCGTAGAGGTGTACGAGTCCAAGCGGGACTCCAACACCCCGGACCGGCTCGGGCTGCTCGGTGATCTGCGCCGGGCGCTGGACGCGCACGAGGTGCAGCTGCACTACCAGCCCAAGGTCCGCTTCGACGGACAGGTCGCCGGTCTGGAGGCTCTGGTGCGCTGGGTGCATCCGGAGCGCGGGAAGGTACCGCCGGACGAGTTCATCGCGATCGCCGAGTCGTCCGGACTGATGCCTTACCTCACCGAGTACGTCCTCGACACGGCTCTCGCCCAGGTCGCCGAGTGGCGGGCGCACGGCCTGTTCGTCCCGGTGGCGGTCAACGTCTCCCCGCGTGACGTCCACACCCCGGGCTTCGCCGGCTCGGTGGCCGCGCGCCTGGCCCGGCACGGCGTCCCCGCGGGAGCCCTGCAGCTGGAGATCACCGAACACGTCCTCCTCGAGGACCCCTCGCGGGCCGCGGACACTCTCGCCGCACTGACCGGGCACGGCGTGAAGATGTCCCTGGACGACTTCGGCACGGGCTACTCCTCCCTGGTCCACCTGCGCCGCCTCCCCGTCAGCGAACTGAAGATCGACCGCTCGTTCGTGGCCAAGCTGGCCGTGGACACCGAGGACGCGGAGATCGTCCGCTGCACGGTCGACCTCGCGCACTCCCTGGGCCTCCTGGTCGTGGCGGAGGGCGTGGAGGACGACGAGACCTGGGAGAGGTTGCGCGACATGGGCTGCGACGCCGTACAGGGCTGGCTGGTCGCAGCCGCGATGCCCCCGGAGGAGACGACGGCGTGGCTCCTGGCCAGGGGATCGAGGGGCTGGCAGAGGCCGAGGGCAGCGCTGCCGGCAGCGGAGTGACGTCGCAGCCCAGGAGGGCGACAGCGCCCCGTCAGGGGCGCGGGGAACTGCGCGATCAGCCACCGCGGAGCCGCGGACGGCAGACGGCCGAACCAGCTGCGAGGGAAACCGTTTAACGGCCGGAGGCCCCCGCCCCATAGGATTGGCCCCAAACCACACGCACTCACCCCAGAGGATCGCTGCATGCCTGGCATCACGCGCGAGGAGGTCGCCCACCTCGCACGGCTGGCGCGTCTGGAGCTGAAGCCCGAAGAGCTCGAGCACTTCGCGGGACAGCTGGACGACATCATCGGCGCGGTCGCACGCGTCAGTGAGGTCGCCGACCAAGACGTACCGCCGACCTCGCACCCGCTCCCGCTGACGAACGTCATGCGCGCGGACGAGGTCCGTCCGTCGCTCACCCCCGAGCAGGCGCTCTCCGGCGCCCCGGCCCAGGAGCAGCAGCGTTTCAAGGTGCCGCAGATCCTGGGGGAGGACTAATCGCCATGACGGACATCATCAAGCTCACCGCCGCCGAGACCGCCGCGAGGATCGCTTCCGGTGAGCTCACGGCCGTGCAGGTCACCGAGGCCCACCTCGCCCGTATCGAGGCCGTCGACGAGAAGGTGCACGCCTTCCTGCACGTCGACCGCGAGGGCGCCCTCGCGCAGGCCCGTGCCGTCGACGAGAAGCGGGCCAAGGGCGAGAAGCTCGGCCCGCTCGCCGGCGTCCCGCTCGCGCTGAAGGACATCTTCACCACCGAGGGCATCCCGACGACCGTCGGTTCGAAGATCCTCGAGGGCTGGATCCCGCCGTACGACGCCACCCTCACCAAGCGGCTGAAGGCCGCCGACGTCGTCATCCTCGGCAAGACCAACATGGACGAGTTCGCCATGGGGTCGTCGACGGAGAACAGCGCCTACGGACCCACCGGCAACCCCTGGGACCTCACCAGGATCCCCGGCGGTTCCGGCGGCGGTTCCTCCGCCGCGCTGGCCGCGCACATGGCGCCCCTCGCCATCGGCACCGACACCGGCGGTTCCATCCGCCAGCCGGCCTCCGTCACCGGCACGGTCGGCGTGAAGCCGACGTACGGCGCGGTCTCCCGCTACGGCATGGTCGCCTTCTCCTCCTCCCTCGACCAGGGCGGCCCCTGCGCCCGTACGGTCCTGGACGCGGCCCTGCTGCACGAGGTCATCGCCGGGCACGACCCGCTCGACTCCACCTCGATCGACGCCCCGGTCCCGGCGGTCGTCGAGGCCGCCCGCAACGGCAGCGTCGAGGGCATGCGCGTCGGTGTCGTGAAGCAGTTCCGCGGCGAGGGCTACCAGGCCGGTGTCATCCAGCGCTTCGACGAGTCGGTCGCCCTCCTCAAGGAGCTGGGCGCCGAGATCGTCGAACTGGACTGTCCGTCCTTCGACCTCGCCCTGTCGGCGTACTACCTGATCGCACCGTCCGAGTGCTCGTCCAACCTCGCCCGCTTCGACGGCCTGCGCTACGGCCTGCGGACCGGCGACGACGGCAGCCACTCGGCGGAGGAGGTCACCTCCCTCACCCGTGAGGCGGGCTTCGGCCCCGAGGTCAAGCGCCGGATAATGCTCGGCACCTACGCCCTGTCGAGCGGTTACTACGACGCCTACTACGGCTCGGCGCAGAAGGTCCGCACGCTCATCACGCGCGACTTCGAGAAGGCCTTCGAGCAGGTCGACGTGATCGTCTCCCCGACGACCCCGACCACCGCCTTCCCGATCGGCGAGCGCGCCGACGACCCGATGGCGATGTACCTGGCCGACCTCTGCACCATCCCGACCAACCTCGCGGGCAACGCGGCCATGTCGCTGCCGTGCGGTCTGGCGCCCGAGGACAACCTGCCCGTCGGTCTCCAGATCATCGCCCCGGCCCTGAAGGACGACCGCCTTTACAAGGTCGGCGCAGCCGTCGAGGCCGCCTTCGTGGAAAGGTGGGGGCACCCGCTCCTCGAGGAGGCACCGTCGCTGTGAGCAAGCTGACCAAGGCGAAGGACTTCAAGAAGTCCAAGTCCGGCACGTACCTGTCCATCGCCGGGACCGCGTTCGGCGCGATCGGCGTCGCCAAGCGGCTCAAGAAGGCCCGCGCCGAGAAGGACACGCTCGTCCTGATCGACGCCACCGTGTCCGCCGTCGCCATCGTCACCGGCCTCGCCATCCTGTACCGCGAGCTGAAGCGGCTGGGCGACGACGACGTCCTGCTGGGCTGAGAGGGAAGTTTCACCGTGACCACCACGACCGACCTGGTGTCGTACGAGGACGCTCTCGCGTCGTACGACCCCGTCATGGGCCTCGAGGTCCATGTCGAACTCGGCACCAAGACCAAGATGTTCTGCGGCTGTTCGACCGAGCTCGGTCAGGACGCCAACACGCAGACCTGTCCCACCTGCCTCGGCCTGCCCGGCGCGCTCCCGGTCGTCAACGCGATCGGCATCGAGTCGGCCATCAAGATCGGTCTCGCGCTGAACTGCGAGATCGCCGAGTGGTGCCGCTTCGCCCGGAAGAACTACTTCTATCCGGACATGCCGAAGAACTTCCAGACCTCCCAGTACGACGAGCCGATCGCCTTCAACGGCTACCTCGACGTCCAGCTGGAGGACGGCGAGACCTTCCGCGTGGAGATCGAGCGCGCCCACATGGAGGAGGACACCGGCAAGTCGACCCACGTGGGCGGCGCGACGGGCCGTATCCACGGCGCCTCGCACTCGCTCCTCGACTACAACCGGGCCGGCATCCCGCTCATCGAGATCGTCACCAAGCCGATCGAGGGCGCGGGCGAGCGCGCTCCCGAGGTGGCGAAGGCGTACGTCCGTGAGCTGCGCGAGGTCATCAAGGCGCTCGGTGTGTCGGAAGCCCGCATGGAGATGGGGCAGATGCGCTGCGACGTGAACCTGTCGCTGCGCCCCAACGGCACGGAGAAGTTCGGCACGCGTTCCGAGACGAAGAACGTCAACTCGCTGCGGTCCGTGGAGCGCGCGGCCCGTTTCGAGATCCAGCGGCACGCGGCCGTCCTGAGCAGTGGCGGGACGATCATCCAGGAGACCCGGCACTTCCACGAGGACACGGGGTCCACGACCTCGGGCCGCGTGAAGGAAGAGGCCGAGGACTACCGGTACTTCCCCGAGCCGGACCTCGTTCCGGTGGCCCCCTCGCGCGAGTGGGTCGAGGAGATCAGGGCGGCGCTCCCCGAGCTGCCGCTGGTCCGCCGCAACCGGCTCGTCGCCGAGTGGGGCATCACGGCTCTCGACATGCAGGCGATCCTCAACGCCGGCGCCCTGGACCCGATCGTCGCCACGATCGACGCCGGTGCCGACGCGGCCTCCGCCCGCAAGTGGTGGATGGGCGAACTCGCCCGCAGCGCCAATGAGTCCGGCACGGCGCTGGACGAGCTGGCCATCACGCCGGAGCAGGTCGCCCGGGTCACCGAGCTGGTCTCCAAGGGTGACCTGAACGACAAGCTGGCCCGCCAGGTCATCGAAGGCGTCCTCGCGGGCGAAGGCACCCCGGACGAGGTCGTCGACAAGCGCGGTCTGAAGGTCGTCTCCGACGAGGGCGCCCTGGGTGCCGCCGTCGACGAGGCCATCGCCGGCAACCCGGGCATCGCCGACAAGATCCGCTCCGGCAAGGTCGCCGCGGCCGGCGCCCTGGTCGGCGCGGTCATGAAGGCGACCCGCGGTCAGGCCGACGCGGCTCGCGTCAAGGAGCTGATCCTGGAGAAGCTGGGCGTCGGCGAGGGCTGAGCCAGAGCGTGGGGTACGGCCCCGGAGGACATGTCCTCCGGGGCCGTACGTCTACTTACGGCGTCCTACGAGCCGTACGAAGCCCAGTGTCCGGCCTTCGTCGGCGCGCACCAGATCCACCGAGTCGCGGGCCATGTCGGCCATCCACGCGTAGGGGCTCTCCTCGGCGCAGACCTCGCTCCACAGCAGCCAGTCCTTCCAGCCGTCGGGCTGCCATTCGGCGGTCTCGACCTCGACGGCCCCCGTGCGCGTCCACTGGCGCCGCCACCAGGCGGCGGAGTGGAACGCCCAGAACCCGGGGTCCCAGAAGGGCTTGAGGTGCTCCGGCGGTTCGGTGCCCTCGATCTCCTCCCTGAGCGCCGGTACGACGATCCCGATCCGCCCACCCGGCTTCAACAACCGGGTCAGCGTGGGCAGATAGAGGTCGTTGGTGCCGAAGTACTGGTACGCGTCGATGCTCACGATCGCATCGAAGCTGCCTTCGGCGAAGGGCAGGTCGTGTGCCTCGGTGTGCACGGGCAGCACCCGGTCGGCGAAACCGGCCTCGGCGATGCGCTTCGCGTTCTCGTCGGGTTTGACCCACAGGTCGGCCGCGGTGACCTGGACGTCGTACTCCCTGGCCAGGAAGACCGAGGTCATCGCCCGGCCGCAGCCCAGGTCGAGCACGCGGGCGCAGGGCCGGAGGGTGTCCAGGCCCAGGGCGGGCGCGAGCCACTCCAGCAGCCACAGCGCGTTCGGGCCCATCTGGTTCTCGATGACCCAGCGGGCGTCGTAGCTGTTGCTGCGCGGGTAGCGGGCCTGGGTCAGCCGCCGGGTGAGGTCCTCACTCGAGGTCCCTGTCATGGACGGGGTGATGTCGTCTGGCATCGGTGAACGGGCTCCTTGAGTCCGGGGAAACGGAAAGGGATACGGAGGAGCTCGGTCGGACGCTCAAACAACGCACCTGCTTCGGTCGGGGGCCGGACGGGCCCGGAGTCTCTCAGCGGAACACGCTACGCTCGCCCGCCATGAACGGTCCTGCGAATTCCGAGCCATCCGACATACAGGAGGAGTACGACGGCCAGGTGCTGGACGCCCGGCGGGCCCGCTGGACGGCCTCCGGCACCGGCGCGCTGCTGGCCCTCGCCGGTCTGGCCGCGGCGGCGCTCCGGTTGAGCGGCTCCGCTCCCGCGCTGGTCCCGGCGGCCTACGCATTCGGCGCCGGGGTGTGCGCGCTTGCCGCGGTCCTGGGCTCCCGCGGGCGCACCCGCTGGGCTCTGTGGCTGCTGATCGCCGGCGTGATGGTGATGGCGCTGGGCGACCAGTTCGACTGACGTGACAGAGTCACCGTTACTGTCCTGTGATCTGTCTCCCACTCTTGTGAATAAACGCACGATCGCGATAAACGATCACTTTCCCCTGCAAGAGTGGTCCACGCATTGCTCATGCGTTCTTTGCGGGCTGTTCACACATGAAGGACTGTTCCCGGACAAAGATCCACAATTCACCTCCCCGGGAGCACGTTCGTGGCAGCCCTTGCACGCTGGTGTGTACGACGACGTCTGGTCGTCGTTCTCCTGTGGCTCCTCGCCCTCGGCGGAGTGAGCGCGGCCGCCGCCGTCACCGGCTCCGCGTACTCGAACGACTACGAGGTCCCCGGCACCGAGTCCGGCCGCGCCACCCAGCTGCTCCAGGACGGCTTCCCGCACCTCGGAGGCGACAGCGACACGGTCGTCTGGCACCTCACATCCGGCTCGGTCCGGGACGCCGACGTCGAGCAGACGATGACCGCGACCCTGGACAAGATCGAGGACCTGCCCGGAGTGGCCGCCGTCGTCAGCCCGTACGACGACGCGGGCGCCGGCCGGGTCAGCGCCGACGGACACACCGCGTACGCCACCGTCACCTTCGCCGACTCGGCCGAGGACATCGACGCCTCCGAGGCGAAGGCCGTGGTGGACACCGCCAAGGACGCAGAGGCCGACGGGCTCCAGGTGGAGCTGGGCGGCAGCGCCGTCGCCCTCACCGAGTCCTCGGGCGGGCATGTCGCCGAGATCGTCGGAGTGCTCGTCGCCGCCGTCGTGCTGTTCCTGGCCTTCGGCTCGCTCGCCGCCTCGCTGCTGCCCATCGCCACCGCCCTGGTCGGTGTGGGCACCGCGTACGCCGGGATCGGGCTGCTCGGGCATGCCATGACCGTCGCCGACTTCGCGCCCATGCTCGGCATGCTGATCGGGCTCGGCGTCGGCATCGACTACGCCCTCTTCATCGTCACCAGACACCGGCGCGGCCTCAAACGCGGGCTCAGCGTCGCCGACTCCGTCGAGAACGCCGTCAGCACCACCGGGCGCGCCGTCGTCTTCGCGGGTGCCACGGTTTGCATCGCCCTGCTGGGGATGCTGATCCTCCGGCTCGGCTTCCTCAACGGCGTCGCGATAGCCGCCTCCCTGACCGTCGTCCTGACGGTCGCCGCCTCCGTGACCCTGCTGCCGGCCCTGCTCTCCCTCATCGGCATGCGCGCCCTGAGCCGGCGGGAGCGGCGCCGCCTCGCCGAGCACGGGCCCGAGCCGGAGCTGCCGACCGGGTTCGCCCACCGCTGGTCCGCGTTCGTGGAACGGCACCCCAAGCTGCTCGGCGCCATCGCCCTGCTGGTCATCACCGTCCTCGCGCTGCCCACGCTGGGCCTGCGCCTCGGCACCTCCGACCAGGGCAACGACCCACGGTCCGCGACCACCCGGCAGGCCTACGACCTCCTCGCGGACGGCTTCGGCCCCGGGGTCAACGGCCCGCTCACGCTGGTGACTCGTGTCGACGGAGCCGAGGACAAGCTGCTCCTCGACAACCTCGACGCCACCATTCGCACCACCGAGGGCATCGCGTCCACCACCCCGGTGACCTACGACACAGGCGGCGACCTCGCCTACTTCACGATCGTCCCCGAGTCCGCCCCGCAGTCCCAGCAGACCAGCGAGCTCGTGGACCGGCTGCGCACCGAGGTGCTGCCGCGCGCGGAGACCGGCACGTCACTCGACATCCAGGTCGGCGGGACGACGGCGTCGTACGACGACTTCGCGGACGTCATCGTCGGAAAGCTGCCGCTGTTCGTCGGCGTGGTCATCGGCCTGGGCTGTCTGCTGCTCCTGCTCGCCTTCCGTTCCGTCGGCATCCCGCTGAAGGCGGCCGCGATGAACGTGGCCGCCGTCGCCGCCTCCTTCGGAGTGGTCGTGGCGATCTTCCAGTGGGGCTGGGGGAGCGAGCTGCTCGGCCTCGGCCGCGCGGGCCCGATCGAGCCCTTCCTCCCCGTGATCATGGTGTCCGTGCTCTTCGGACTCTCCATGGACTACCAGGTCTTCCTGGTCAGCCGGATGTACGAGGAATGGCTGGAGACCCGCGACAACCGGCGGGCCGTCCGGGTCGGCCTCGCCGAGACCAGCCGGGTGATCAACTCCGCCGCGGTCATCATGATCTCCGTCTTCCTCGCCTTCGTCCTCAGCGGCGACCGTGTGATCGCCATGTTCGGCATTGCGCTCGCCGCCGCCGTCGCCCTCGACGCCTTCGTCCTGCGCACCCTCCTCGTCCCCGCCCTCATGCACCTGCTCGGCGGTGCCAACTGGTGGCTGCCGGGCTGGCTGGACCGCCGGATGCCCCGCATCAGCATCGAACCTCCCGAGCGCCGCGCCGCGCATGAGAGGCTCACCGATGTCGTGGAGCAGGACGTCGTGGAGCAGATGGAGAGGGAGCGGGACGAGGATGTACGCGATATCCCTGGGTGACGACGGGGCCGAACTGCGGCCCCTGGAGCCGTGGCACGCGGAGGAGTTCCTGGCCAATCTGGAGCGGGGCCGGGAGTTCATCGGGCAGTTCATCCCCTTCGGTTCCCAGGCCGTCGACGTGGCCTCCGCGCGCGAGACACTCCAGCGGTACGCCCGGATGCGTGCCGACGACACCGGCGGCTACCACGGCATCTGGCTCGACGGAAAACTCGTCGGCGGAGTGCTCACCCTCAACTTCGACGCCGAGCAGGGAAACTGCGAGGTCGGCTGCTGGCTGGAGCCCGCCGCGACCGGCCGCGGACTGATCACCCGGGCCATGCGGATACTGATCGACTGGGTGGTCGAGGAACGTGGTGTCCACCGGGTCGAGTGGGTCGCCGCGTCGGGAAACACGGCCAGCATCAACGTCGCCCGGCGCCTGGGAATGACCCGCGACGGAGTCCGCCGTGAGGCCCACCCCTATCGTGGCGTACGGCACGACCTCGAGGTGTGGTCGATTCTCGCCCCCGAGTGGCGTGAAGCACGCGCGCGTGCAGCCCGGAACGATCATTAAGAACCCTCTCAGACAGGATCCGTACGGTGCCCGACATGGGAACGAAGACAGCTGACGAGACCGGCGCCGAGACGAGCGCAGAGGCCACGACCGAGGAGAAGGTGAACGTCGCCAAGACCGACGCGGTGACGGAGGCCGAGGACACCTCGGCCGAGGACACCGCCGCCGACGAGATCGACGACGAGGACGACCTGCCCGAGTCCGCCCGGGAGGAGGGCCCCACCGGGGTCGGCCAGGGCGCGGGCGCCGTCGTCTCCGCGGCGCTCGGCCTCGTCTCGCTCACCGGCAGCTGGGTCGGCACCATCGCCGCCCAGAAGGAAAGCCTGCTGAGCCAGATGCACAACTCGCAGACTTCGAACGTCTCCACGCTGCTGAAGGAGGGCTACGGCGATGTCTGGAACGTCCAGGCACTGTACGGCGGGATCTTTGCCCTGGTCGCACTGATCGTCGGCGTCGTCGTTCTGGTCCGTCCGGCTTTCGGAGCGCCCGGCAAGCCGCAGGCCGTCTGGATCAAGTCGGTCTCCTGGGCAGGCGTCACGCTCGCTGTCATCGGACTGCTGATCGCCGTCCTCAGGTACAGCGACGTGTTGGTCAGCCTGCCCGCCGCAAGCTGAGTCATGGCAGCTCACGAGGGGTCTTAGGACAGCCGTAGGTACCTTACGGAGGCGATAAGACCCCTCTAGCGCGTCTAAGGCCCCCGCGGCCCGCGAAGATGCGGAACTCTCCCGATGTGGCGGACCCCCCTCGGAGACGAAGGTAGAGGCATCGCAGAAAGCGAAGCCCGAAACCGACTCCGACAAGGACGACACCATGTACTCCGCATACGAGATCTCCCAGTACCGCTCCGCCGAACTGCGCCGCCAGGCCGAGCACGAGCGCCTCGTCCGCGAGACCCTGCGCGGCCGCCGCGCCGCCCGTCGCGAAGCCGCCGAGCGCACCGCGGAGAGCGATTCGCATACCGGCCGCCCCCGGCGGCACCGGTTCCTCCGCACGGCGTGAGCGCCGGCAGGGAGGACGGCCGTACGGCTCTGCCCGTCCCCGCGGTCATCACCGCGGCCGTCCTCCCGGCAACCAGGGCCAGTTGGGGAACCGGACCCGCCCCGAAAACGAGTGCCGCGCTGTCGGACCCGCGTGTAATGCTCGGGCCTGTGGAGACCAGGTCCGTCAGTCCCGTGTTCGTCGGCCGCACCGAAGAGCTGAACAGCCTGAACGAAGCGCTCGCCCGCGCCACCGCGGGCGAGCCTCAGGCGTTGCTGCTCGGCGGCGAGGCCGGTGTCGGCAAGACCCGGCTCGTCGAGGAGTTCGCCACCGCCGCCTGCCGTCAGGGCGCGGTCGTCGCCCTCGGCGGCTGCGTCGAGATCGGCGCCGACGGCCTGCCCTTCGCCCCCTTCTCCACCGCCCTGCGCGCGCTGCGCCGCGCCCTGCCCGACGAACTGGCCGCCGCGGCCGCGGGCCAGGAGGAGGAACTGGCCAGGCTGCTGCCCGAGGTCGGCGAGGCCCTCCCCGCCCGGGGCACCGGCCGGCACGACGAGGAGAGCCTGGCCCGCCTCTTCGAACTGACCGCCCGCCTCCTGGAGCGCGTCGCCGCCGAGCGCACCGTCGTCGTCGCCCTGGAGGACCTCCACTGGGCCGACGCCTCCACCCGCCACCTTTTGGCCTACCTCTTCCGCACCCTGCGCACCGGCCGCCTGGTCGTCCTCGCCACCTACCGCGCCGACGACATCCATCGCCGCCACCCGCTGCGCCCCCTGCTCGCCGAACTCGACCGGCTGCGCACGGTCCGCCGGATCGAACTCGGCCGCTTCAACCGGGACGAGGTCAGCCGCCAGATAGCCGGGATCCTCGCCACCGAACCGAACCCCGCCCAGGTCGACGACATCTTCGAACGCTCCGACGGCAACGCCTTCTTCGTCGAGGAACTCGCCGTCTGCGCCACCGAGGGCTGTGGCACCGGCCTCACCGACTCCTTGCGCGATGTGCTCCTCGTCCGCGTCGAGGGGCTGCCCGAGAGCACCCAGCGGGTCGCCCGGGTCGTCGCCGAGGGCGGCTCCACCGTGGAGTACCGGCTGCTCGCCGCCGTCACCCGGCTCGCCGAGGACGACCTCATCGAGGCGCTGCGGGTCGCGGTGAACGCCAACATCCTCCTTCCGGCCCCCGACGGCGACGGCTACCGCTTCCGGCACTCCCTGGTCCGCGAGGCCGTCGCCGACGATCTGCTGCCCGGCGAACGCTCCCGCCTCAACCGCCGCTACGCCGAAGCCCTGGAGGCCGACCCCACGCTCGTCCCGGCCGACGGGCGAGTCATGCGTCTGGCCAGTTACTGGTACCACGCCCACGACGCGGCCAAGGCCCTGCCCGCCGTCCTGGACGCCTCCGTCACCGCCCGCCGCCGGCACGCCTACTCCGAACAACTCCGGCTCCTGGAACGCGCGATGGAGCTGTGGGACACCACCCCCGAGGACGTCAGGGCCGCCCTGCGCCCCGTCGACTACACCGAGGTCTACCCTCCCTGCGGCTGCGACCCGGCCACCACCGCGCTGCGCTACCTCGACCTGATGGCCGAGGCCGCCGTCGCCGGCCGCCTGGGCGGCGAACGCGAACGCGCCCTGAAGATCACCAGGCGGGCCCTGCACCTCCTGGAGGACGACGGGGACCCCCTGCGCGCCGCCTGGTTCTGGGTCCAGCGCTCCCATCTCGTCCAGGGGCTGGCCCGCGGCGACGGCTGGACCGAACTGGCGACCGCCAAGGATCTCGTCTGCGGTCTGCCGCCCTCCGAGGTGCATGCCGATGTCCTGGCGAACGTCGCCCACTGGTCCATGGTTCACGTTCCCGGCCCCGAGGCCATCACGGCCGCCGAAAGTGCCGTGGAGTACGCGCGCATGGTCGGCGCCCGCGAAATCGAGATGAACGCCCGGCTCACCCACGCGGGTCTCATCGTCGAGTCCGGTGGCGTCGAGACCGGGCTCGCCGAGATGTTCGAGATCCTGCGGCAGACCATCGAGGACGGCATCTCCGCCGTCGCCAGCCGTGTCTACGTGAATCTGCCGAACGCCCTCGAAGCCATCGGGCGCTCCCGGGAAGCCGTGCCGATCCTGGAGGAGGGGCTCGGCTACGCCCGGAAGTTCGGCCTGTCCGACAAGGAGGCCTGGATCTGGGGCAACCTCGCCGAGTCCCTCTATTCGCTGGGCCACTGGGACCGGGCCGCGGAATCCGCCACGAGGGCCGAACTCGTCGGCAGGAGCGCCCAGCCCCGCGGCTTCCACGCCGGCAACCGCGCGGCACTCGCCCTCGCCCGCGGCGACCTGTCCGAGGCGGCACGCCAACTCACCGCCGCGCGCGGCTACTTCGGTACCCATGACAGAACCCCTCAGCACGAACTCCCCCTCACCGAACTGGCCATCGGCATCGCCGCCGCCGAGGGCCGCCTCCTCGACGCCCGCGCCGAACTCGAACGCGTCCTGGACGCCGGCTTCCCGCCCGGCACCCAGCGCTATGCGTGGCCCCTGCTGCTCACCGCCGCCACCATGGAGGCCGACGCCCTCGGCCTGCCCGTCGCCGAACAGGGTCGCGCGAAGATCCTCCACCGCATCAGGGAGGCCGCCAGGCCCCTCGCCACCAACGCACCCGTCTGGCTGGCCCACGAACGCTGGGTCCGCGCCGAACTGCTGCGCGCCGAGAGCGCCGACACCCCGGACCACTGGTACGAGGCCGTCACCGCCCTCGAGCCCTTGGAACGCCCCTACGACCTCGCCCGCGTCCGCCACCGGCTAGCCCAAGCCCTGCTGTCGGCACCCGGGGGCGCCGAGCAGCCCGAGCGCGACCGGGCCACCGAACTCCTGCGCCTCGCCCACGCCGCCGCCGACCACCTAGGCGCCCGGCCCCTCGCCGACGCCGTCACCCTCCTCGCCCAGCGCGCCCGCCTCACCCTGACCGCTGCGCCGGCCCCCGGCCGGGAGGACCCGGTCCGCTCCCTCGGCCTCACCGGCCGCGAACGCGATGTCCTGCGCCTGGTCGCCCTCGGCCGCACCAACCGCCTGATCGCCGAGGAACTCTTCATCTCCCCGAAGACGGCCAGCGTCCATGTCTCCAACATCCTGGCCAAGCTCGGCGTCTCCGGACGGGGCGAGGCGGCGGCGGTGGCGCACCGGCTGGGGCTGTTCCCGGCGGAGGCTCTCCACGCGCCGATCACAGAGTGAGGCGTACGGTGTAGGAGACCGGCAGGGGAGACTGCATGTTCAACATGTTCGAGGAACTGTTCGCACCCGGCCGTAAGCACACCCGTGACGAGCAGAACCGGCTGGAGCTGACCCGCGAGGACGTCGGCGACGGCGACCCCGGACGCGGACCGATAGATCTCACGTCCGGGAAGGTCGTCGTCCGCCGGTCCAGGCCGGACGACGACACCGAGGATCCCTCGCAGAGCGCGCCGGAATGACGGCTCCGGCTAGCTGACCTGTATCTCCAGGATCTTGTCGTCCCCGTCCTTGGGGCTGCCGCGGCCGTCGGTGTTGCTGGTGACGAGCCACAGCTTGTCGCCGCCTGCCGAGACCACCGTGCGCAGCCGGCCGTACTCCCCCTTCAGGAAGGACTGCGGGTCGGCGGAGGCCGCCGTGCCGTTCAACGGGATGCGCCACAGGCGCTGGCCCTTCAGCCCGGCCATCCAGACGGAGCCCTCGGCGTAGGCGATACCGCTGGGGGAGGCGTCGTCGGTGTGCCACTGGGCTATCGGGTTGTGGAAGTTCTTGTCGTCGGACTTGCCCTCGGCGGTCGGCCAGCCGTAGTTGTCGCCCGGCTTGATCGCGTTCAGCTCGTCCCAGGTGTCCTGGCCGAACTCCGAGGCGAACAAACGCTGTTTGGAGTCCCAGGCGAGGCCCTGCACATTGCGGTGGCCGTAGGAGTACACGGGGGAGTCCGGGAACGGGTTGCCCGGGGCCGGGTCGCCCTCCGGGGTCAGGCGAAGGATCTTGCCGCCGAGGGACTTGCGGTCCTGGGACAGGCCGGTGTTGCCGCTCTCGCCCGTGCCCGCGTACAGCATGCCGTCCGGGCCGAACGCGATCCGGCCGCCGTTGTGGATGAAGCCCTTCGGTATGCCCTTGAAGACGGTGTCGGGTGCGCCCAGTTGCTCACCGGAGGCCTTCTGCTCGTCGTAGACCATGCGCACGACGCGGTTGTCCGAGTCGGAGGTGAAGTAGGCGTAGACCATGTGGTCCGAGGCGTAGTCCGGGGACAGCGCGATGCCCAGGAGGCCGCCTTCGCCGGCCGCGGAGACCCCGGAGACCTGCCCCAGCTCCGTCTTCTTGCCGGACTGTCCGTCGACCCGGGTGATCGTGCCGTCGTCCCGTGAGGAGACGAGCAGGTCGCCGTCGGGGAGCGGGGCGAGGCCCCAGGGGGTCTTGAGGTCCTCGGCGACCGTGCGCACCACCTTCACCGAGCCCTTCGCCGGCGGGGTTGCCTCCGCGGCCTGCTGGGTGGGGGAGGACCCCGAGGCCGGACCGCTCGACGAGGCGCTGTCGCCGCCGTCGGGCGAGCCGCCGCCCCCTCCTCCGCCGTCGGAGGAGCAGCCGGCCGTCAGCAGGAGCGTGGTCGCGGCCAGCACGGCCGTCACAGCTCGACGATGCACGATCATGGTCCCTTCGAAGCGGCGGGTTCTACCTGTCATACACCGCTCGCGCCTCCCAGGTTCCCGATCTCCCGGACCCAATGCGCGCACCCGCTCCCGCCAGTTCCGCGGCGCGTGTGCGGTCGGTGGGTCTGCCGGCCCACGGCTCGTGTGCGGTCGGCAGGCATCGGTCCGCGGCGCGGACGCGGTCCGAGGGTCTGCCGGTGCTGCGGGTCCCTGCGCAGTCGGAGGCCTGCTGGTCCGCGGCTCGGGTGCCGCTGGGGGCTGCTGGTCCGCGGCTGGGGCGCCGGCGTTGGTGGGTCTGCCGGCCTTGCGGCGCCTAACGGGCCGGTGGGTCTGCCGGTCCCACGGGCCCCTGGGCAGTTGGCGGGTTTGCTGGTCCGTGGCCTGTGCGCCGCCGCTGGGTCTGCCGGCTTGTGGCCCGTGTGCTGTCGGCAGGCTGGTTCGTGGTGCGGGTGTCGGCCAGGGGCCTGCTCGTCCCACGGATCGTGGCGCGGACGCCGTCCGAGGGTCTGCCGGTGCTACGGGTCCCTGCGCAGTCGGCAGGCTTGCTGGTCCGCAGGTCGGGTGCCGCCGCCGGGGCTGCTGGTCCGTGGCCCGTCGGCGGGTCCGTCAGTCCCACGACCCCTGTGCCGCCGGCAGTGCCGCCACCTCGGTGAGGTCCTGGCCGGTCAGACGGAGGCCGGACGCCGCCGCGTTCTCCGCCACCCACCGCTCCTGCTTGGTCCCGGGCACCGGGACCACGTGAGTGCCCTGGGCCAGCACCCAAGCCAGCGCCACCTGCGCCGGGGTGAAGCCCTCCCCGTGCCGGGCCGCGACGCGGCGCAGGCCGGAGACGATCGGCTGGTTCGCGGCCATCATCTCGGCCGTGAAGCGGGGATGGCGGGCGCGGACGTCGTCCGGTTCGAAGCCCTCGCCGGGGATAAGGGTGCCGGTCAGGAAGCCGTTGCCGAGGGGCATCGCCGCCAGGAAGCCGATGCCGCGTGCCGCGCACCACGGCAGCAGCGTCTTCAGCGCCTCCGGCGACCACACCGACAGCTCCGCCTCCACCGCGCTCACCGGGAAGACCTGCTGGACCCGCTGCAACTGCCGGATCGTCGCGTCGTACAGCCGCCTGCCGGAGCGGCGCCCGCCTCGCGCTCCCATCGCGCAGAGCCCCAACGACCGTACCTTTCCGGCCTGTACGAGCTCCGCCATCGCGCCCCACGTCTCCTCGACCGGCACCTCGGGGTCCTCGCGGTGCAGCTGGTAGAGGTCGATCACATCGGTCTGGAGCCGCCGCAGGGAGGCGTCACAGGCCCGTTTCACATAGCCAGGGCGGCCGTTGGCCACGATGTGCTGTTCGCCCACCAGCAGGCCGACCTTCGTCGACACGAAGGCGTCCTCGCGCCGCTCCTTCAACACCCGGCCGAGCAGTAGCTCGTTGGTGAACGGGCCGTACATGTCGGCCGTGTCCAGCAGCGTCGAGCCCAGATCGAGCGCCCGGTGCACGGCCCTGACCGACTCGTCGCCCCGCTGCCGCGACCCGCTGTAGGCCCAGCTCATCGGCATGCACCCGAGTCCGACGGCTCCCACCGCGAGCGCCGCCGCGCCGATCTTCCTGCGCTCCACCTGCTCGTGACCCTCCCTCTTCCGGCCCCCAACCTAACCTCTGGGCTCCCGGGCGCCTGACATAGCCTCCTGAGCATGAGTGCTGACGTGTGGCTTCCCATCCCGCCCGACGACATCGAGGGACTCCCCGAGGGCCCCGGCTATCACTTCTGGAACGGCGAGGAGGACTTCCCGGCGGACCCGGCCGACTGCGTGTACTACGTCGTCCCCTACATGAAGCCGCTCGATGTCGTCCTGCGGCCGATGCCCCACCTGAGCTCCGTCGAGGTCGTACAGACGCTGTCGGCCGGCGTCGACAACGTGGCACCGGGCCTGAGGCATCTGCGTCCCGGCGTGCGGTTGTGCAACGCGCGCGGTGTGCACGAGGCGAGCACCGCCGAGCTCACGCTCACCCTGGTCCTCGCCTCGCTGCGCGGGATCCCCGACTTCGTACGGGCCCAGGACAAGGGGGAGTGGCGCGGCGGGTTCCGGCCCTCGCTCGCCGACAAGAACGTCCTCATCGTCGGCTACGGCTCGATCGGCTCCGCCATCGAGGACCGGCTCGTACCGTTCGAGGTCGCGCGGGTGGCGCGCGTCGCGCGCTCCGCGCGCACCACGGAGCGCGGGCCGGTGCACCCGCTCACCGAACTGCCCGCCCTGCTCCCCGAGGCGGACGTCGTCATCCTGTCCACGCCCCTCGACGAGACCACGCGTCACCTGGCCGACGCCGACTTCCTGGCCCGTATGAAGGACGGCGCGCTCCTCGTGAACGTCGCCCGCGGACCGGTCGTCGACACCAAGGCGCTGCTCGCCGAACTGGAGACCGGCCGCATCACCGCCGCCCTCGACGTCACCGACCCCGAGCCGCTGCCCCTGGGACACCCCTTGTGGCAGGCGCCGGGCGTACTCATCAGTCCCCATGTCGGAGGACCCACCTCCGCGTTCCTGCCGCGCGCCAAGCGCCTGTTGGTGGACCAGTTGACCCGCTATGTGAACCAGGAACCCTTGCGCAACGTGATCCTTACGACGGGTTCCGAGAACGCTTAGACACACGGAGCAACAGGCGCGCAATCCGCTTCCTGTACCCTCCGCAACCTTCCGGACGCGGGCCGTGCTCACATCGCCGCTGGTCGTCACGGAGCGTAGAGGAACTATGTCCCTGAGTGACGAGACTGGTGTATCGTCCCGACAGGGGCAGCGCCGCGCACCGTTCGGCGCCGGGGATGGACATTGCAGACTGTGAGGGGGGCGACGGGCGATGTACGGCCTATGGACCAACGATCCGACGCGGCGGGGCCGCCGGCTCCGACCCTGGCACACAGCCGCGCGCAGACGCGGCCACCACGCCGGTCACGGCGGTCACCACAGCCCTCAACACCGCAGGCACAGCAGCCGCAGGAGGCATGCGCACCCGGCGCACCCGGACCCCTGGGACCCCGGAGCGGCGCGGACCGGGAGGACCCGGTGAGCTCGCCCCCCTCTCCCACGACGACCCTCGACGGAGCGCTGCGCGCCCGGCCCGCGAGGGGGGCGCTGCTGCCCTCCCGGCCGCCGGTCCTCCGTGGCGGGTCGAGCCTGGTCCACCAACTCCTCCTCGCCCTGGTGTGCGCGGGATACGCCATCGGTTCCGCGCTCGGCTGGGGCTCGCGCGAAGTCGCCCTGATCATGGGCGACTTCGGGCTGAGCGCCGCGGCGGGCGCCGCCGCCGTGTCGTGCTTCCTCCACGCCCGCGACCGCCGGGTCCGCTTCCGGCAGGCCTGGCTGCTCTTCGCGCTCTCCTCGCTCATGGCGTCGCTGGGCAACCTGATCTGGGGGTGGTACGAGGTCGTCCTGGGCCGGGAGGTGCCCAGCCCCAGCTATGCCGACCTGTTCTTCCTGTGCTTCGCGCCGCCCGCCATCGTGGGTCTGCTGGTCCTCGCCAAGCGCCCGGTGACGAAGGCGGGCTGGGTCTGTCTCGGCCTGGACTCCTGGCTGATCGGCGGCTCGCTCCTCACGCTCTCATGGAGCCTGGCTCTCGCCCAGGCGGCCAAGTCGGAGGGGCCCAGCGTCGCGCACACCGCACTGTCCCTGGCCTATCCGCTGCTGGACATCGCCCTGGTCAGCATGGTCCTCGCGCTGCACTTCCGGCGCTCGGCGGTCAACCGCACCGCGGTGAACACCGCGATCGGCGCGCTCGCTCTGACCGTGATGTGCGACGCCCTGTTCACCTCGCCACTGCTCCACAACAACTACCGCTCCGGCCAGTTGCTGGACGCCGGATGGTTCGCCGGCTCCCTGCTCCTCGCCTACGCCCCCTGGGCCGCGCCCCGGCAACCGGACGGCGACCGGCGCCGACCGACCGGGCGCACGCGCGTGGTGCACGAACACCTGCCCAGGCCGCGCTTCGGGATCCAGCGCCACCCGTCCGCGCAGGGAGTGCAGGGAGTGCAGGGCGCGCAGGGCGGTGACCACAGCCGGTATCCGGTCACCCGGCCCATCACCGGGTCGCTGGCCGCCCTCACCCCGTATCTCGCGGCCGCCGTCTGCACGCTGGGGATCCTCTACAACGTCCTCAACGGCCGCAGCGTGGACCGCGTGGTGCTCCTCACCGGCGGCACCGTCGTGCTCGCCCTCGTGGTGCGTCAGGGCATCATGCTGCTCGACAACATCACCCTCACCCAGGAACTCGCGCAGAAGGAGAACCACTTCCGCTCCCTGGTGCAGGGCTCGAGCGACGTCATCATGATCGCCGCACCCAACGGCATCCTCCGGTACGTCTCCCCGGCCGCCGCAGGGGTCTACGGCCGCTCCGCCGAGGAGCTCGTGGGTACGGAACTGGCCGGTCTCATCCACCCGGAGGATCTGGGCTGCGTGGTGCACGAGGTGCGCCGTTTCCTCGCCGCCAGCCCTCTCGAAGAGCCCACCACCCGCATCGAGTGCCGTTTCCGGTCCGGCGACGGCGGCTGGCTCAACGTCGAGTCCACCGTCAACCGTCACCACGGCGGCCTCATCTTCAACAGCCGGGACGTGACCGAAAGAGTGCGCCTGCAGGCGCAGCTCCAGCACAACGCCGAGCACGACCCGCTGACCGACCTGCCCAACCGCGCCCTGTTCACCCGGCGC
This sequence comes from Streptomyces doebereineriae, assembly GCF_031845645.1. Lineage (NCBI taxonomy): Bacteria > Bacillati > Actinomycetota > Actinomycetes > Kitasatosporales > Streptomycetaceae > Streptomyces > Streptomyces doebereineriae. The sequence goes on along the minus strand of NZ_JAVREZ010000004.1, from coordinate 278,774 downwards.
GTCCAGCAGGCCCTGTCCGGCCGCCGTTCCTCCGACCGCGGCACGGCCGTCCTCTTCATCGACCTGGACGGCTTCAAGGCCGTCAACGACACGATCGGGCACCAGGCCGGGGACGAGCTGCTCGTCCAGGCCGCCCGCAGACTCCAGGACGCGGTCCGCTACGGGGACACCGCCTCCCGCCTCGGCGGGGACGAGTTCGCCGCGCTGATCGTCGGGGACGGCACCCGCGACCGCACCGCCCGCGAGGGCCACATCCTGGAGCTCGCCGACCGCCTCAGGGTCACGCTCTCGCAGCCGTACCTCATCGACGGCAACGATGTCCGGGTCGCCGCCTCCATCGGCGTCGCCTTCGCCGACCCCGGCCTCGGGGCGGGCGAGCTCCTGCGCAACGCGGACCTCGCGATGTACCGCGCCAAGGCGGGCGGCAAGGGCCGCGTCGAGCTCTACGCGCCCCAGATGCAGCAGGACGTCGTACGGAAGGCGGAGCTGGCCACGCGCCTGCGTGCCGCGCTGCACGACGGCGAGTTCGCCCTGCTGCACCAGCCCGTCGTCTGTCTGGAGGACGGCCGGATCACCTCGGTCTCCGCCCAGGCACGCTGGCGCTCCTCCCAGGGGGTGCTGTTCACGCCGGCCGAGTTCCTGCGGGTGGCCGAGGACAGCGACCGTGCGCAGGAGCTGGGCCGCTGGATCCTGGAGGAGGCCCTCGAACAGGCCGCAGAGCGGGCCGCGACCGGGCTGACCGTGCCCGTGGCGGTCCGGATGAGCGCCCAGCGGCTGCTGGACCGCTCACTGCCCCTGGGCTCGGTGGAGGCGCTGCTGACCCGGCACGGGCTGCCGTCGGGCTCCCTGGTCATCGAGCTCTCCGACACCGATCCCCGGGTCTCCCTGGACGAGCTGGAGCGCCGGCTGACCGCCATCCGCCGCGTCGGTGTCCGGATCGCCCTGGACGGCTTCGGCAGCGGCTACGCGGCGATCACCGCGCTGCGCAGACTCCCCGTGGACGTACTGAAGCTCGACCGCAGCCTGGTCGAGGGCGTCGTGGAGTCCGCCAGACTGCACAAGATCACCAGCGGTCTGCTGAGGATCGCCGGAGACCTCGGCCTTCAGTCCGTGGCCGACGGCGTGGACCTCCCGGAACAGGTCGTCGCCCTGCGGGCGATGGGCTGCACCCACGGGCAGGGCATGGCCTTCTCCGGACCGCTGGACGAGTACAGGCTGCGCAGGGCGCTGGCCTCGGGCCACTATCCGGTGCCGCACGGCCCCGCCGAGCCCGCGTTCGCGGGGAGCGGCGCGGAGGTGTACACCAGTGGGGTGACCGCGGTCCTCGGAGGCGGCACGGCCCTCCGCTCACATAATGAGACTCCCGTCCCACCCACTTGACACCACATGCGTGCCGGGGGGAGGGTCAGTGCCATGCGCACCCGAATTCTCGTACTTGGAAAGCGCGTCGGCTGACGCTGAGCCCTCGATCGCTCAGCGACCCCACCCGGCGCGCTCCCCTCGCTTGCCTTATGGCACGAGGGGTTTTTTGTTGCACCAGCACCAGTCGAACACCGCACAAACTTCGCAAAAACCCTCAGCATCGAGAAGAGAATGACGATGACCGAGCAGGCCACCGGGGCCCATCCGCAGCCGCGGCCCCGATCCGGAGGACAGCAGTCCGCCCCCGAGCACGTCACGGGCGCGCAGTCCCTCATCCGCTCTCTCGAGGAGGTCGGCGCCGAGACGGTATTCGGCATTCCCGGCGGTGCCATCCTTCCGGCGTACGACCCGCTGATGGACTCCACCCGGGTCCGGCACGTCCTGGTCCGTCACGAGCAGGGCGCGGGCCACGCGGCCACCGGTTACGCGCAGGCCACCGGCAAGGTCGGCGTCTGCATGGCGACCTCGGGCCCCGGTGCCACCAACCTGGTCACCCCGATCGCGGACGCCCACATGGACTCGGTGCCGCTCGTGGCGATCACCGGGCAGGTGGCCTCCAAGGCGATCGGCACGGACGCCTTCCAGGAGGCGGACATCGTCGGCATCACCATGCCGATCACCAAGCACAACTTCCTCGTCACCAAGGCCGAGGACATCCCGCGCGTCATCGCGCAGGCCTTCCACATCGCCTCCACCGGCCGCCCCGGCCCGGTCCTGGTCGACATCGCCAAGGACGCCCTCCAGGCGAAGACGACCTTCTCCTGGCCGCCGGTCATGGACCTGCCCGGCTACCGCCCGGTGACAAAGCCGCACGCCAAGCAGATCCGCGAAGGCGCCAAGCTGATCACCCAGGCCAAGCGGCCCGTCCTCTACGTCGGTGGCGGTGTCATCAAGGCCGGCGCCACCGCCGAGCTGAAGGTCCTCGCAGAACTCACCGGAGCCCCCGTCACCACCACCCTGATGGGGCTCGGCGCATTCCCCGACAGCCACCCGCTGCACGTGGGAATGCCGGGCATGCACGGTTCGGTCACCGCCGTCACCGCGCTTCAGAAGGCCGACCTGATCGTCGCCCTCGGTACCCGCTTCGACGACCGCGTCACCGGCAAGCTGGACAGCTTCGCCCCGCACGCCAAGATCGTCCACGCCGACATCGACCCTGCCGAGATCGGCAAGAACCGTGCCGCCGACGTGCCGATCGTCGGGGACGCCCGCGAGGTCATCGCCGACCTGGTCCAGGCCGTCCAGAAGGAACACAGCGAGGGCCACCAGGGCGACTACAGCGCCTGGTGGAAGGACCTGTCCCGCTGGCGCGAGAACTACCCGCTCGGCTACGACCTGCCCGCCGACGGCTCGCTCTCCCCGCAGCAGGTGATCGAGCGGGTCGGACAGCTCGCCCCCGAGGGCACGATCTTCGCGGCGGGCGTCGGCCAGCACCAGATGTGGTCCGCGCACTTCATCCAGTACGAGAAGCCCGCCACCTGGCTGAACTCCGGCGGCGCCGGAACCATGGGCTACGCGGTCCCGGCCGCGATGGGCGCCAAGGCCGGAATGCCGGGCAACACGGTCTGGGCGATCGACGGCGACGGCTGCTTCCAGATGACCAACCAGGAACTGACCACCTGCGCCCTGAACAACATCCCGATCAAGGTCGCCATCATCAACAACGGCGCCCTCGGGATGGTCCGCCAGTGGCAGACCCTCTTCTACAACCAGCGGTACTCCAACACCGTGCTGCACAGCGGTCCCGAGGACATCAACCCGGACGCCAAGGGCACGCGCGTGCCGGACTTCGTGAAGCTGTCCGAGGCGATGGGCTGCGTGGGCCTGCGTTGTGAGCGCCCGGAGGACCTGGACAAGGTCATCGAAGAGGCGAACTCCATCAACGACCGTCCCGTCGTCGTCGATTTCATCGTCCACGAGGACGCGATGGTGTGGCCGATGGTCGCCGCCGGCACCTCGAACGACACGATCCTGGCCGCCCGGGACGTCCGCCCCGACTTCGGCGACAACGAAGACGACTGAGCGAGAGAGACGTAAAAGATCATGTCCAAGCACACGCTCTCCGTCCTGGTGGAGAACACCCCCGGCATCCTCGCCCGGATCGCCGCCCTGTTCTCCCGCCGCGGCTTCAACATCGACTCGCTCGCGGTCGGTGTCACCGAGCACCCCGAGATCTCCCGGATCACCATCGTGGTCACCGTGGTCGAGGAACTGCCGCTGGAGCAGGTGACCAAGCAGCTCAACAAGCTCGTCAACGTGCTGAAGATCGTCGAGCTGGAACCCGGCTCGGCCGTTCAGCGCGAACTCGTTCTGGTGAAGGTGCGCGCCGACAACGAGACGCGCTCCCAGATCGTCGAGATCGTCCAGCTGTTCCGCGCCAAGACCGTCGACGTCTCCCCGGAGGCCGTCACGATCGAGGCCACCGGCAGCGGCGAGAAGCTGTCCGCGATGCTGAAGATGCTGGAGCCCTTCGGCATCAAGGAGCTGGTCCAGTCGGGCACCATCGCGATCGGCCGCGGCGCCCGTTCGATCACGGACCGCTCGCTGCGCGCGCTCGACCGCAGCGCATAGGGCCGGGTACGGGCGGCTCCGGCCGCCCGTATACCGAGACCCGGAAACTTCATCTCAGCCCGCCGTCATACGGTGGGACGCAACACCTGCAGACCAAGGAGAGAACCCAAAGTGGCCGAGCTGTTCTACGACGCCGACGCCGACCTGTCCATCATCCAGGGCCGCAAGGTCGCGGTCATCGGTTACGGCAGCCAGGGCCACGCCCACGCGCTGTCGCTCCGTGACTCGGGTGTCGACGTGCGTGTCGGTCTGCACGAGGGCTCCAAGTCCAAGGCCAAGGCCGAGGAGCAGGGCCTGCGCGTGGTGACGCCGTCCGAGGCCGCCGCCGAGGCCGACGTCATCATGATCCTGGTCCCGGACCCCCTCCAGGCCCAGGTCTACGAGGAGTCCATCAAGGACAACCTGAACGACGGCGACGCGCTGTTCTTCGGCCACGGCCTGAACATCCGCTTCGACTTCATCAAGCCCCCGGCCGGCGTCGACGTCTGCATGGTCGCCCCCAAGGGCCCGGGCCACCTCGTCCGTCGCCAGTACGAGGAGGGCCGCGGCGTTCCGTGTATCGCGGCCGTCGAGCAGGACGCGACCGGCAACGCCTTCGCGCTCGCGCTGTCGTACGCCAAGGGCATCGGCGGCACCCGCGCCGGCGTCATCAAGACGACCTTCACCGAGGAGACCGAGACCGACCTGTTCGGTGAGCAGGCCGTTCTCTGCGGTGGTACGGCCGCGCTGGTCAAGGCCGGTTTCGAGACGCTGACCGAGGCCGGCTACCAGCCGGAGATCGCGTACTTCGAGTGCCTGCACGAGCTGAAGCTCATCGTCGACCTCATGTACGAGGGCGGCCTGGAGAAGATGCGCTGGTCGATCTCCGAGACCGCCGAGTGGGGCGACTACGTCACCGGCCCGCGGATCATCACGGACGCCACCAAGGCCGAGATGAAGAAGGTCCTCGCCGAGATCCAGGACGGCACCTTCGCCCGTGAGTGGATGGCCGAGTACCACGGCGGTCTGAAGAAGTACAACGAGTACAAGACCGCGGACTCCGAGCACCTGCTGGAGACCACCGGCAAGCAGCTGCGCAAGCTGATGAGCTGGGTCGACGAGGAGGCGTAAGCCTCAGGCCACGGGGCCGGAGCAGACCAGCTCCGGCCCCGTTGTCCAACCCGTCGCATCACGGACGGGTGATCCTTCCGCAGAGGCGCGGGGCGACCGTCCTGGCGCCACTACACTGCCGTATTACATACGCGTCAGGCCCACAGCGTCGTGCGTCTCCAACGCGGCAAGCACCCCTCCACCGCCTGCGGCCGTCGGGACGGCCGTCCGCATTGGACTTGTGAGGACTCACGTGAGCTCGAAACCCGTCGTACTCATCGCTGAAGAGCTGTCGCCCGCGACTGTGGACGCGCTTGGCCCCGACTTCGAGATCCGGCACTGCAACGGAGCGGACCGCGCCGAACTGCTCCCGGCCATCGCCGAGGTCGACGCGATCCTGATCCGCTCCGCCACCAAGGTGGACGCCGAGGCGATCGCCGCCGCGAACAAGCTGAAGGTCGTCGCACGAGCCGGCGTCGGCCTGGACAACGTCGACGTCTCCGCCGCCACCAAGGCCGGCGTGATGGTCGTCAACGCCCCCACCTCGAACATCGTGACCGCCGCCGAACTGGCCTGCGGTCTCCTCGTCGCCACCGCCCGCCACATTCCGCAGGCCAACGCCGCGCTGAAGAACGGCGAGTGGAAGCGCAGCAAGTACACGGGCGTGGAGCTCGCCGAGAAGACCCTCGGTGTCGTGGGTCTGGGCCGGATCGGTGCGCTGGTCGCCCAGCGCATGTCCGGCTTCGGCATGAAGGTCGTCGCCTACGACCCCTACATCCAGCCCGCCCGCGCCGCCCAGATGGGCGTCAAGGTGCTGTCCCTGGACGAGCTGCTCGAGGTCTCCGACTTCATCACCGTCCACCTGCCCAAGACCCCCGAGACCGTCGGCCTCATCGGCGACGAGGCGCTGCGCAAGGTCAAGCCGAGCGTGCGGATCGTCAACGCCGCGCGCGGCGGGATCGTCGACGAGGAGGCGCTGTACTCCGCCCTCAAGGAGGGCCGGGTCGCCGGTGCCGGTCTCGACGTGTACGCGAAGGAGCCCTGCACGGACTCCCCGCTCTTCGAGTTCGACCAGGTCGTCGCCACCCCGCACCTCGGTGCCTCCACCGACGAGGCCCAGGAGAAGGCCGGTATCGCCGTCGCCCGCTCGGTGCGCCTCGCCCTCGCCGGTGAGCTGGTGCCCGACGCGGTGAACGTCCAGGGCGGCGTCATCGCCGAGGACGTCAAGCCGGGCCTGCCCCTCGCCGAGCGCCTCGGCCGCATCTTCACCGCGCTCGCCGGTGAGGTCGCGGTCCGCCTCGACGTCGAGGTGTACGGCGAGATCACCCAGCACGACGTGAAGGTGCTGGAGCTGTCCGCTCTCAAGGGTGTCTTCGAGGACGTCGTCGCCGAGACGGTGTCGTACGTCAACGCCCCGCTGTTCGCCCAGGAGCGCGGCGTCGAGGTGCGACTGACGACCAGCTCGGAGTCGGCCGACCACCGCAACGTCGTCACCGTGCGCGGCACGCTCGGCAGCGGCGAGGAGGTGTCGGTCTCCGGCACGCTGGCCGGTCCCAAGCACCTCCAGAAGATCGTCGCGGTCGGTGAGTACGACGTCGACCTGGCCCTCGCCGACCACATGGTCGTCCTCAAGTACGAGGACCGTCCCGGCGTCGTCGGCACGGTCGGCCGTATCTTCGGCGAGGCCGGTATCAACATCGCCGGTATGCAGGTGTCGCGGGCGATCGCCGGTGGCGAGGCGCTCGCGGTCCTCACCGTCGACGACACGGTGCCCGCGGGTGTGCTGACCGAGGTGGCCGAGGAGATCGGGGCGACATCGGCCCGTGCGGTGAACCTGGTCTGACGCTTGACGACAGGAGGCTGGGCGGACCGGGAGTTCCCGGTCCGCCCAGCCTGTTTTTCATGCGAGTGACTTCTCCGGTTCCGGTTCCGGCTCCGCCGCCTCCTTGCGCACCTCGACTCCTCGCAGCGTCAGCGCCGCCAGGCCCGCCGCTCCGACCAGCAGCACCGCCCCCGCGATCGCCGCGCCCTGCATTCCGCTGGTGAACGCCTCCCGGGCCGTCGTCGCGAGCCCCGGGAACCGGTCGGCCACGGCGAGCGCCCCGCCCAGCGTCTCCCGCGCCGCATCCGGCGCCGCATCCGGCATCTCGTGGCGGTAGACCGCCGTACCGATGGAGCCGAGGACCGCCATGCCGAGGGCGCCGCCGAACTCCGCTCCGGTCTCCATCAGGGAGGACGCCGAACCGGCCCGCTCCACCGGGGCGCTGCTCATCGCGAGGTCCGTGATCTGCGAGATCACGGTGACGACGCCGACGGCGAGGACACCGCACGCGGTCAGGACCAGCGCCATCGAGTCCGTGCCGGTGAAGGCCAGCAGCGCGTAGCCGGCCGCGCCGATCGTGAAGCCGGCGGTGACGACGTGGGCGCGGTCGACGCCCTTCTGGACCAGGGAGGTCGCGAGCGGGGCCGCGGCGCCGATCGGCACCGAGGGCAACAGCGCCCACAGGGCCGCCTCCAGCGCGCTCTTGCCGAGCACCGACTGCAGATACTGCGTGGTGAAGTAGGCCGAGCCCATCATCGCGAACGAGGAGATGAGATTGAGCGCGACGGAGGGCGCGAAACCGCGGCCGCGGAACAGGGCCGGGGAGATCATCGGCGAGGCCGTGGTGCGCTGGCGGTGCACGAAGAGGACCGCGAAGAGCAGACCGACGGTGATCGAGACGACGTAACGGACGTTCCAGCCCTCGGACGGAATCTCCTTCAGGCCGTAGACGACGGGCAGCACCGAGGCCATCGACAGGGGGACGCTCAGCCAGTCGAACCGGCCGGGCGAGGCGGCCTTCGACTCGGGCAGCAGGATCGGGCCGAGGACCAGGAGCAGCACCATCGCGGGCAGGTTGACCAGGAAGACCGAGCCCCACCAGAAGTACTCGACCAGCACACCGCTCATCACCGAACCGAGCGCGATCCCGGCCGTCATCACGCCGGACCACATGCCGATCGCCTTCGCGCGCTGTCCGGGGTCGGTGAACATCGTGCGGATCAGCGCCATCGTCGACGGCATCAGGGTCGCGCCGCCGATGCCGAGGAGCGCTCGGGCCGCGATGAGGGTCTCCGCGCTGTTCGCGTAGGCGGCGATCAGCGAGGCGGTGCCGAAGGCGACGGCGCCGATCAGCAGGAGCCTGCGGCGGCCGATGCGGTCGCCCAGGGAGCCCATCGTCATCAGCAGGCCGGCCAGGACGAAGGCGTAGATGTCGAAGATCCACAGTTGCTGGGTGCCGCTCGGCTCCAGGTCCGCGCTGATCGACGGGATCGCGAAGTAGAGGACGGAGACGTCCATCGAGACCAGGAGCAGCGGAAGCATCAGGACGGCGAGGGCGGTCCATTCACGGCGGCCGGCGCGGCCGGACGGGGTGGTGGTGCTCGTCGGGTTCGTCATGACGGTGACTATACGAGCGTCTTAAACGCTTGTCTATGACGCTTGTATAAATCGCTTGTCTAGATAGGCTGAGCGCATGGGACATCGCGAGGATCTGCTCGAAGGCGCCAAGCGCTGCCTGCTGGAGAAGGGGTTCCTGCGGACGACCGCGCGGGACATCGTCAAGGAGTCCGGGACGAACCTGGCGTCCATCGGCTATCACTACGGCTCGAAGGACGCGCTCCTGGCGCAGGCCTACGTCTCGCTCGTCGAGGCGACGGGGGACCGATTCGACCCCGGCGGGGCGGGGGAGGGCGCCCTGGCGACTGCTCCTGGATCGCTGGAGCGCTTCCAGGAGGTGTGGACGCACATCGTGAACGCGGTGGGCGAGTCGCGGGCGATCTGGTTGCTCAGCTTCGAACTGATCGTGCAGGGCGACCGGATGCCGGAGGTGCGCCGGATGCTCGTCGAGGCGGAGGAGCAGGGCCGCTCGGGGCTGCTGCCCCTGTTCAACGGCATCCCGGAGGAGGAGCAGGGCAAGGACGCCGTCGACTCCGAGGGCCGCTTCTACCAGACCCTGCTCCAGGGACTCATGGTCCAGATGCTGTTCAACCCGGAGACGGCGACGGACGCCGCCCAGCTCACGGAGGGCCTGCGCCGCGTGATCGAGGGTGCTACGAAGGGCTGACGGGTCCGCCTGATCCCGGCCCGGATGGAGGGCCCGGCGCCGACTCCGACTCGTCCAGCACCAGCAGCCTCGGCTCGACATCGGTCGTGTTCACGGCGTCCGGGTCACGCACGATCAGTTTCAATGATTGTCCCGACCGCTGGTCACGCGCCGGACGGCGGACGCGGTGTCCGGGGTGGTGAGGATGGGCCGGTAGTCCGGTTCCGTCCACGGCCGGCCGGCCGAGACCCATACGCTCCGCGCTCCGACGCCCAGCGCGCCTCGGATGTCCGCGGGGGCCGAGTCGCCGATCATCCACGAGCCGTCGAGCGCGGCTCCGGCGACGGCGGCCGCCGCGTGGAAGATCTCCGGCTCGGGCTTCCAGTGCCCGGCCGCCTCGGAGACCACCCAGCCGTGGACGAGCCGGTCGAGGCCGGAGTTGCGGATCTTCGTCTCCTGCTGGACGGTCCGCCCGTTGGTCACGATCACGCAGGACCAGCCGGCGGTGCGGGCCTCGACGAGCGCCTCGCGGACCGGGTCGGACAGGGTGATCCGGTCGGCCGCGCCCCGGTCGAGGAAGTCCTGGGCGTCGATGCCGCCGTACCGCTCGGACAGCGCCCGCGCGACCTCCCGCCGTGGTGTGTGGCCGCTCGCGTCGAGGGTCATCAGCCAGTCCAAGTCCCCTTCGGGCAGGCCGTGTTCGCTGAGAAAGCCGGTCGCGGCCGCACGGAAGGCGGCGTCCCGGTCGACGAGGGTGTTGTCGAGGTCGATCATCAGTAGGGGCACGGGGATCAGTCTCCCCGCGCCGGTCGCACGCCGAACGCGGCGATCACGGTGCCGCTTACAGCCGCGCCCCCTTGAGCGCCATGTGCAGCAGCAGCCGGTCCTCGCCGTCGTCCAGGTCCAGGCCGGTGAGCTGTTCGACGCGGGAAAGGCGGTAGTAGAGGGTCTGGCGGTGGATACCCAGTTCCGCGGCGGTGCGGCCGGCCTGGCCCGCGCAGTCGAGGTAGACCTCGGCGGTGCGGGCGAGTTCACGGTGGGCGGGGGAGAGGAGGGGGCGTACGACGGGGTCGTGGGCCGTCTCCGGGGGCAGCGCGGTGAGCAGACGGTACGGGCCGATGCGCGACCACTCCGCGACCGGCCCGAACCGGGGTTCCGCGAGCGCGGCGCGGGCCGCTGCCGACGCCTCCTGCCAAGCGGGGGCCAGCTCGGCAAGGCCCACACGGGCCTCGGCGACCCCGGCGACCCCGGCGCCGAGGGCTGGGGTGTCCCGTGCCGCGCCGGGGGGTGCGGTGCCCTGCGTCACTCCCGCGGCTTCCGTACCGCGCGCCGCACCCTGGGATGCCGTGCCGCCTGTCGTGCCCGGGGCTGCGGTGTCCCGGCTCGCGCCTGAGGCTGCCGTGTCGCCCACCGCGCCCGGGGCCGCCCGCTCCAGCAACCGCCCCGCCGCCGAGCTCGCCGGTGTCAGGGTGTCGGTCGCCCGTAGCCGTACCAGGACCGCCAGGGCCTGGCCCGTGACACCCCACGGCACCGTGCACAACGCCGTCGCGTGCGGGACCGTACGGGCCGAAGGGGCGTCGTCCGGGTCGGCGGACGGCCATGGGGCGACGCACACCACGGTGTACGGGCCGTCGGCGCGGGGACCCAGCGCCGTACGCAGGGCGGCCACCGCCATGTCGCCCTGCCAGCCGCGCTCGGCGGTCAACACCGCCCGCAGCTCCCGGCTCAGGTCCGCCCCGTGCTGCGCCTCGTCCGCGAGCAGTGCGCCGATACGCGCCGTCACCCGCATCGCCGCGTCCAGCTGCGGGTCGGTCGGGCCGGGGTCGGAGTCCAGGAGCCAGACGTAACCGAGGACGACCCCCCGATGACGTACGGGCAGACAGATCCGCCCGCGATAGACCCCCGCCTCCGGAGTGGGCGGAATCCGCACCGGCCCGCTCGCCCGGGTGATGCCGAAGCCCTCGAACCACGTCCGGACCGCGGCCGTGGAGCGCCGGGTCAGGATCGAGCGGGTGCGGACGGGGTCCAGCGCCGACGGATCGAGCTCGCCCTCACTGTCGTACACACCGAAGGCGATCAGCTCGAAGTCGCGGTTCTCCAGGGTCGCCGGCACGCCCAGGAGCTCCGAGATCTCGTCGACCAGCTCCTGGTAGTCACCTGCGCGGCTGAAGGATGCGGCATCGGACGTCACCCGGGCATTCTCCCGCAATTCCGCGGTCCTTCATACATCTGTCTGAGATCTGCGGCACGGATGCGTGACAGCTGTCGATGGCCGACGATCGGGGGGATCCTTAGATTTCACGGTGGTTCTATCTGCTGGTTTGTGGAGGTGCCCCGTGCTGGGTCCCGTGATTCTTGCCGCGTCGCGCAGCGACCGGATGCGACGCCTGATCTCGGCGGCCCCGGTGACCAAGCGGGTCGTCGACCGCTTCATCCCGGGCGAGACGGTCGACGAGATCGTGCCGATCGTCCGCGAGCTGACCGACCGCGGTCTGGAGCTGACGATGGACGTCGTCGGCGAGGACATCACCACCCCGGAGCAGGCGGAAGCCGCCCGGGACGCCTATCTGGCGCTCATCGAGCGGCTCAGGACACTCGAACTGGGTACCAGGGCCGAGATGTCGGTGAAGCTGTCGATGTTCGGCCAGGCGCTGCCCGGGGGTCACGAGCTGGCCCTCGCGAACGTCCGGCCGGTCGTCGAGGCGGCCGCAGCCATCGGTACGACCGTCACGCTCGACGCCGAGGACCACACCACCCTCGACTCGATGTTCGCCATCCACGAGGAGCTGCGGAAGGACTTCCCGCAGACCGGCTGTGTGATCCAGGCCTACCTCTTCCGCACCGAGGCCGACGCCCGCCGGCTCGCCGGGGCGGGCAGCCGGGTGCGGCTCGTGAAGGGCGCGTACAAGGAGCCCGCCGAGGTCGCCTACCAGCAGAAACATGAGATCGACAAGGCGTACGTCCGGGTCCTGCGCATCCTCATGGAGGGCGAGGGATACCCGATGGTCGGCTCCCACGACCCGCGCCTGATCTCCGTTGCCCAGGAACTCGCCCGGCAGGCGGGCCGAAAGCCCGACGAGTACGAGTTCCAGATGCTCTACGGCATCCGCGGCGACGAACACCTGCGGCTCGCCGCCGAGGGCCACCGCATGCGCGTCTACACGGCCTACGGCACCGACTGGTACGGCTACTTCATGAGGCGGCTCGCGGAGAAGCCGGCGAACCTGCGCTTCTTCCTGCGAAGCATGATCAGCAAGGGCTGAGCCCCAACACCCGCTCAAGTGCAAGGAGTTACGGAACCCATGGACGCTGTGACCCAGGTCCCCACCCCCGTCAACGAGCCGGTGCACGGCTACGCCCCCGGCTCGCCCGAGCGGGCCCGGCTGGAGGCCAGGCTCAAGGAGCTGGCCGAGAACCCGGTCGACCTGCCGATGACCATCGGCGGTGAGAAGCGGCTGGGCGGCGGCGAGGCCTTCCAGGTCGTGCAGCCGCACAACCACAAGGCCGTGCTGGGCACTTACCGCAACGCCACCCAGCAGGACGCCCAGGACGCCATCGACGCGGCGCTCGCCGCCGCCCCCGCCTGGCGCGCGATGTCCTTCGACGACCGCGCCGCGATCATCCTGCGCGCCGCCGAACTGCTCTCCGGCCCCTGGCGCGAGACGCTGGCCGCCTCCACCATGCTCGGCCAGTCCAAGACCGCCCAGCAGGCCGAGATCGACACGCCCTGCGAGCTGATCGACTTCTGGCGCTTCAACGTCAAGTACGCCCGTGACCTGCTCGCCGAGCAGCCTCCGGCCAACGCCCCCGGCGTCTGGAACCGCCTCGACCACCGCCCGCTCGAGGGCTTCGTCTACGCGATCACGCCGTTCAACTTCACGGCGATCGCGGGCAACCTGCCGACGGCGCCCGCGCTGATGGGCAACGTCGTGGTCTGGAAGCCGTCCCCGACCCAGACCCACGCCGCCGTGCTGCTCATGCAGCTCCTCGAGGAGGCCGGTCTGCCCAAGGGCGTCATCAACCTCGTCACCGGTGACGGCATCGAGGTCTCCAAGGTCGCTCTGGAGCACCGGGACCTCGCGGGCATCCACTTCACGGGTTCGACGAAGACCTTCCAGCACCTGTGGAAGACGGTCGGCGCCAACATCGAGAAGTACCGCACCTACCCGCGCCTGGTCGGCGAGACCGGCGGCAAGGACTTCGTCGTCGCCCATCCGAGCGCCGACCCCGCGATCCTCAAGACCGCCCTGACCCGCGGTGCCTTCGAGTACCAGGGCCAGAAGTGTTCCGCGACCTCTCGCGCGTACATCCCGGCGTCGATCTGGAACAACGGTTTCCGTGAGGAGTTCGCCGCCGAGATCGACGGCATCGCCATGGGTGACGTCACCGACCTGTCCAACTTCATCGGCGCGGTCATCGACGAGCGCGCCTTCGCCAAGAACAAGGCGGCGATCGACCGCGCGCAGTCGGACCCCACCTGCACGATCGTCGCGGGCGGTTCCTACGACGACTCGGTCGGCTACTTCGTCCGCCCGACCGTCGTCCAGTGCACGGACCCGGCGAACGAGGTCTTCACCACCGAGTACTTCGGCCCCTTCCTCGCGGTGCACGTCTACGAGGACGACACGTACGAGGAGATGCTGACCCAGATGGAGTCGGCGTCCGACTACGCGCTGACGGGCTCGGTGATCTCGTCCGACCGCGCGGCGGCGGCGTACACGATGGAGAAGCTGCGCTACGCGGCCGGCAACTTCTACATCAACGACAAGTCCACCGGCGCCGTCGTCGGCCAGCAGCCCTTCGGCGGCGGCCGCGCCTCCGGCACCAACGACAAGGCCGGCGCCCCGCAGAACCTCCAGCGCTGGACCCTGACCCGCGCCATCAAGGAGACCCTGGTCCCGCCCACCGAGTACGGGTACCCGCACATGGGCTGATCGTCCGTCAGCCATCGTTAAGGGCCGGGCTGTTGCCCGGCCCTTCGTGCGCGCACAATGCGGGCATGACCGCGATCACCGAGGACGGCGTACGACTGTGGGCTTCGCGTTCGGGTGAGGGCGACCCGCTGGTCCTGTGCCACGGCGGGCCGGGACTGTGGGACATGTTCGGGGACATGGCCGCGATGCTCGGCGACCGGGCCTCGGTGATCCGCTGGGACCAGCGCGGCTGCGGCCGCTCGCAGCGGTGCGCGGGACCGTGGACGACCGACCGGTTCGTGGCCGACCTGGACGTCGTACGACGCCACTTCGGCCTGGACCGGATGACGTTGTTCGGCCACTCCTGGGGCGCGCAACTGGCGTTGAGCTACACCCTCGCCCACCCTGAGCGGGTGAGCACGCTGATATACGTCAGCGGGTCGGGCATCGTGCCGGCGTCGGACTGGCACGCCCCCTACACGGACAACCTCGCCGCGCGCCTCGGCGAGGATCCCGAACGGCTCGCCCGCTGGCGGGAGTTGCCGAAGAGGGACCCGGAGCGCGCGCTCCTCCAGTGGACGGCCGACTTCGCGGACCACGAGCACGCCCTGGAGCACGCCCGCCGGATGGCCGACCCCTGGTTCGACATCAACTACGAGTGCAACAAGGCACTGAATGCCGAGACCGCGGGGAGCTGGGGTACCGCCGTCCTGCGCACCGCCTGCACGTCCCTGGACGTCCCCGTCCTGATCATCGACGGCGCCGAGGACATCCGCCCGCGTTCGGCGGTGGACTCGCTGGAGAAGGCATTGCCACGAGTACGGCGGGTGGTGCTGCCGAAGGCTGGTCATCTGCCGTGGGTGGAGGCCCCGGAGGGCTTCCGGGACGAGCTGGAGACCGTGCTCGGCCGTACGTCGAGGCCGGGTCGGAGGTGACCGCGGCCGCTGTACATCACCCCGCCCCGCCCACCTCACCCGGACCGGCCGCCCTCACCAGGATCTTCCCGGTGTTCCCGCCGCGCAGCATCAGCAGGAACGCCTCCACGATCCGCTCGAATCCGGTCACCACCGTCTCGTCGGGAACGAGTGCCCCGGTGAGCAGATGCGGTACGGCGAACTCGTACAACTCCTCCTGCAGGTCCACGTAGTCGCGCACCAGGAAGCCCTCGATGCGCAGGCTCTTCTCCACGACGTCCGCGTGGTTGAAGACGACCGGCGGCGTGTCCGGGGTGTTGTACTGGCCCACCGTGCCGATCCGGACCACTCGGCCGCGCTCCCTGAGCGCACCGATCGCCGCGCCCAGGTGCTCGCCGCCGACGTTGTCGACGAACACGTCGATGCCGTCGGGGGCGGCCTTCGTGAGGAGGTCCGCGACCGGGCCGGACCGGTAGTCGAACGCGGCGTCGTAGCCGACCTGTTCGATCAGGTGTCTGACCTTCGCCGGCGATCCCGCGCTTCCGATCACCCTGCCCGCGCCCAGCAGCCGTGCGAAGCGGCCCGTCGCCGTGCCGACCCCGCCGGCCGCGGCGGAGACGAACACGTCGTCGCCCTCCCGGAGTCGGGCGACGCGGGTGAGGCCGACGTACGCCGTCAGGCCCGTACCGCCGAGAACGCTCAGGTACGCGGAGAGCGGTACGCCGTCATGGAGGGGCAGGCGTCTGGTCTCGGCCGGGGTCACCACCGAGTGGGTCCGCCAGCCCTTCCGGTGGAAGACCAACTCGCCCTCCGGCAGGGACGGTTCGCGCGAGGCGACGATTCTGCCGAGCGCACGGCCCTCCAGCGGGGCGTTCAACTCGAAGTCGGCGTCCATCATTTCGCGGTGGTAGGGGTCTACGGACCAGTACAGGTTCTCGACGAGCGCCGTGCCGCGTGATGGCTCCGGAACCCGGGACTCCACGAAGCGGAAGTGCTCGGGGGCCGGGAAGCCGGTCGGGCGGACGGTCTGGTGCACGGTGAGCGCGGTCATGACCGGGACGGTAGGCAGGAATGCGTGGGTGCGGGCAGAGGGTTGGGCTCATGGAACGGGCGGATCCATGAGCCGCCCTCATGGGGGGCGGAAATGAGCAGTGCTGTCGATCTCGCTCCGCAGGAACTTCGTGTCCTGGTCGCGGTCGCCGAAGAAGGCGCCTTCTCGGCGGCTGCGGTCCGGCTCGGCACGACCCAATCGGGCGTCTCGCACGCCGTGCGCGGCATCGAACGCAAGGTCGGCGTCGTGCTGTTCGAGCGGGGGCGGTTCGGTGCCCGGCCCACCCCGGCCGGTGCGCGGACGGTGGCGCACGCCCGCCGCGTGCTGCGGATGCTGGAGACCCTGGTCAGGGAGGCACGCGACACACCTACGGGCGAGATCGCCGGGCCGCTCCGCATCGCCGCGTTCCGCAGCGCGGCCCTGCACCTGCTGCCGCCCGTACTGGAGCGGCTGTCCGCACGGCACCCGGGCATCGAGGCGACCGTCACCGTCGTACGGGAAGTCGGTCCCGGAACGGCCGGGGAGGTGGCCGAAGGGCGGGCCGACCTCGGGATCGCCGGCCTCGGCACCAGCTCGCCGATCCCGCCGCAGCTCGTCGGGGACGTCCTCCTTGAGGAGCCGTACGCCCTCGTGCACCCGGCCGGGCATCCCGATCCGCGGTCGCTGCCGCTGGTGGACTGGACGGAGAACTGCTCCTCCTACACCCGGCAGTGGTGGGCCGCGCAGGACTGGATCCCTGCCGCGACCGTCCGCGCCGAGGACGACGGTGCCGTGCTGTCGATGGTGGGCAGCGGGCTCGGTATGGCGATCATGCCCGCGCTCTCCCTCACCGCGGCCCCGGCCGGCACCGAGATCACCGACCTCGGACCCGAGCGGCCCACCCGCCGGGTCGGCTACGTCACCACCCCGGAACTCGCCGCCACCGCGACCGTCCGGGCGCTCGTGCGGGAGCTCAGGGCGTCGGTGAAACCGCAGGTCAGTGGCGGGTGATCCACTCCGCCGTCTCAGATAGTAGGAAGTCCGAGTAATTGTGGAGACAGACCGGCCGTCCTCCCTTAGCTTTGTAGGAGCCGAACGTCTCGCTCGATCAAGCGAATGGCGGTCGTGAGCCGGGCCCCATGCAGGCAACCCCTGCGGTCCGTCGCTCCCCGCCCCCTCCGGCGTCTCGTTGTCCCCTTCCCTGGAAATTCGAAGGAGTCGATTTCTCATGGCCGAGACGACCGCCCGCCGTCGAGTCCGTCACACCTCCCGGACCAGCGAGTCCGACCGCAAGAACGCCGCCGCAGCCCTGCAGCGTGCCCTCGACCGCCGTGACAACGGCGGCTCGACCGGTCACTGACCGACCCCTCGAAGCCGGGAGCCGCACCCGAACGAGGTGTGGCGCGGGCCCGTCAGGCCCCGCGCCGCACCTCGAAGTGGTCGATGCGCTCCCCGCTCTGCGCGAGCGCCGACACCGTCAGCCGCGGCCGCGCCCCGCTCTCCGCCGCCACCGAGAGCAGCGAGAACCCGCGGTAGCGCACCCGCGACCACTCCACCGTCTCCTTCCGGGGCTGCTCGGACTTCGTCCACTGGAAGGTCTCGACGGACTCGTGGTCGTGCACGCGCCCCTCGTAGCTCTCCT
Source organism: Streptomyces doebereineriae (assembly GCF_031845645.1). Taxonomy (NCBI): domain Bacteria; kingdom Bacillati; phylum Actinomycetota; class Actinomycetes; order Kitasatosporales; family Streptomycetaceae; genus Streptomyces; species Streptomyces doebereineriae. Next base: position 261,108 of record NZ_JAVREZ010000004.1, on the reverse strand, counting down.
TCACGCCCGCCGGGAAGCCGTACAGATCCCGGCCGCCCCCGCCGGCCGTCACGTACACGATCCCGTCCCGCGTCGGATCCGTGGCGCCGCCCACCGGCACCGGCCGGCCCACCTCGCCGCCGCGGATCGCGTCCGTCCGCTCGTACACGTGGTTGTGCCCGTTGATCACCAGATCCACCTGGTGCTTCTCGAACACCGGCAGCCACTCGGCGCGCACCCCGCCGTCGGAGGCGTGCGAGGACGTCGAGTACGCGCAGTGGTGGAAGTAGACGACGACGAAGTCGATCCCCTCGGCCGCGCGCAGCTCGGCCAGCCTCTTCTCCAGCCACTTCGTCTGCTTCCCGCCCGTGTGGCCGAAGTTGGCCTGGATCTCGTACGACACGTCGTTCGCGTCCAGCGCCACCACGCCGACGTTGCCGTAGACGAAGGAGTACACGCCCGGTGCCGAGCGCGGGTCGAAGCCGCTGTCCGGGAGGGACCAGCGGGCGAGCTGGCCGCCGTAGCCGTCGGGCGAGTACCAGGCCTCCATGTCGTGGTTGCCGGTCGTCACCATCCACGGCACGCTCCGCGCGACCCCCTCGTTCTGCTTGAGGAACAGATCCCAGAAGCCCGGGTCGTAACCGTCCGACGTCAGGCCCCGGCCGTTGCCGTCGGCGTAGCAGATGTCGCCGGCGTGGAGGTGGAAGGCGGGGTTCTGGCGCAGCAGGAGGTTGTCGTTGGCGGCCGCGGCGGTGCCGACGCCCTGGTCGCCGAAGGCGGTGAAGACGAACTTCTCGGGGCTCGCCGGGGCCGTTCGGAAGCTGCTGATGGTCGAGCGGCGGCTCGGGTCCGCCGGGTCGAAGCCGTCGTGGCCGACGCCGTAGTAGTACGTCGTGCCGGGGCGCAGGCCGTCCAGGGCCGTGTGCAGGTAGTACTGGTCGAGGGCGAGACGTACGCCGGTCTGCCCCGGGGTGTGCAGGTCGCGCAGCTCCGCCTCGATCTTCCGGCTCAGGTCGTCGGGTTGCAGGCCGACGCGGACGTACGGCTTCTTCACCGCGAGCGGGACCTGCCACGAGATCCGCATCTGCGTCCTCGGGTCGGCGCCGAAGGCGAGATGGCGGCCGAAGGGGGCGACGGCGGAGCCGGGCACCGAGGCCGTGGGGGAGGGGACGGCGGCCGGGCTCGAAGGGCTGTTGCCCGCGCAGCCGGTCAGCAGGCCGCCCGCGACCGCGCCCGCCGTCACCAGCGTGCGGCGCCGGGACAGCTTCGTCCGCAGGTACTCGTGCTGCTCGGCCATGGTCATCCGGCGCGCGAGCTGGGGCGGAATGCCGAAGTCGGGGAGGTCCATGGCAGTGAACTTCCCAGCGCACCCCAACAGCCGCCAGACCTCCAGGTGAACGTGAGCCGAAGGGCTGACGCCCGTCCGTGCGGGCGCTGTCGTGTCCGTATCGCGGACACGCCATGTCATCCCATGGGACGAGGAGTAGGGTTCCCGCATGTCTCGCAGCATCAATCTCGCAGTGATTCCCGGTGACGGCATCGGCCAGGAGGTCGTGGCCGAAGGTCTGAAGGTCCTCTCCGCCGTCCTTCCGCAGGATGTGAAGCTGGAGACCAAGGACTTCGACTTCGGCGCCCGTCGCTACCAGGCCACCGGTGAGACCCTCACCGACGCCGACCTCGACGCGCTGAAGAAGCACGACGCGATCCTGCTGGGCGCCATCGGCGACCCGTCGGTCCCCTCCGGCGTGCTGGAGCGCGGCTTCCTGCTCAAGCTCCGCTTCGCCTTCGACCACCACGTGAACCTGCGTCCGTCGAAGCTGCTCCCGGGTGTCGACACGCCCCTCAAGGGCGAGCCGGCCATCGACTTCGTCGTCGTCCGCGAGGGCACCGAGGGCCCGTACACCGGCAACGGCGGCACCATCCGCAAGGGCACCGAGCACGAGGTCGCCACCGAGGTCTCCGTGAACACGGCCTTCGGTGTCGAGCGCGTGGTCCGTGACGCCTTCGCCCGCGCCCAGGCCCGTCCCCGCAAGAAGCTCACGCTGGTCCACAAGAACAACGTGCTGACCTTCGCCGGGCACCTGTGGACGAACATCTTCAACAAGGTGGCCGAGGAGTTCCCCGAGGTCACCACCGACTACATCCATGTCGACGCGGCCACGATCTACCTGGTCACCGACCCGGCCCGGTTCGACGTGATCGTCACCGACAACCTCTTCGGCGACATCATCACCGACCTCGCCGCGGCCGTCTCCGGCGGCATCGGCGTCGCGGCCTCCGGGAACATCAACCCGAGCGGCGAGTTCCCGTCCATGTTCGAGCCCGTCCACGGCTCGGCCCCGGACATCGCCGGCCAGGGCAAGGCCGACCCCACCGCCACGGTCCTGTCCGTCGCCCTGCTCCTGCGTCACCTCGGCTTCGAGGCCGAGGCCGCCCGCATCGACGAGGCGGTCACCGCCGACCTCGCCGAGCGCACCGGCAAGCCCGCCCGCAGCACGTCGGAGATCGGCGACGCGCTCGCCGTACGAGTAGCCGGCTGACCGGGCGCGCCACTCGAAAACCATTCGAAGCCGCCGGGTCACTCGAACCCGGCGGCTTTCGCATGTCCCCCGCCGGGTGCCACCATCATCCCCTGGGTCGCATTTCACGCCGTTTCTTCCTCGGCTCCCCGCTTGCGATAATCGAACGCGGAGCCGCGGAGTGAGGGAATGCTCGGACGTCCTAGCACTGGTCACTGACAGTAAAAGGGCGTGAGCGCGGCCCGTCACTACAACCGGTGAAGGACAACCACTCATGACGACGCCCACGATCGAGCTCAAGCCCTCGGCCTCGCCACTTTCCGACGCGGAGCGCGCGGCGATCCTGGCCAATCCCGGGTTCGGCCGCCACTTCACCGACCACATGGTGACGATCAAGTGGACCGAGGGCCGCGGCTGGCACGACGCGCAGCTCGTCCCGTACGGCCCCATCTCCCTGGATCCCTCCACCCACGTCCTGCACTACGGCCAGGAGATCTTCGAGGGCCTGAAGGCCTACCGCCAGGGCGACGGCTCGGTCGCCGTGTTCCGGCCCGAGGCCAACGCCCGGCGCTTCCGCAACTCCGCCCGTCGGATGGCGATGGCCGAGCTGCCCGAGGAGCTGTTCATCGAGGCCCTCGACGCGCTGATCGGCCAGGACGCGGACTGGGTCCCGCCGCACGGCGGCGAGGAGTCCCTCTACCTGCGGCCCTTCATGTTCGCCACGGAGGCCGCGCTCGGCGTCCACCCGGCCAACGAGTACCTCTTCATGCTGATCGCCTCCCCGTCCGGCGCGTACTTCGCCGGCGGGGTCAAGCCGGTCACCATCTGGGTCTCCGAGGATCACGTCCGCGCGGTCCCCGGCGGCACCGGCGACGCGAAGACCGGCGGCAACTACGCGGCCTCCCTCCTCCCGCAGGCCGAGGCCGCCGCGAACGGCTGCGACCAGGTCGTCTACCTCGACGCGGTGACCCGCACCAAGGTCGAGGAGTCCGGCTCCATGAACATCGCCTTCGTCTACGGCGACCGGATCGTCACGCCGTCTCTCACCGGCTCGATCCTCGAGGGCATCACCCGCGACTCCCTCCTCCAGGTCGCCCGCGACCTCGGGTACACCGCCGAGGAAGGTGTCATCACCCTGGACCAGTGGCGCACCGACGCCGCGTCCGGCGCCCTCACCGAGGTCTTCGCCTGCGGCACCGCCGCGGTCGTCACGCCGATCGGCCATGTCAAGACGAAGACGGACGCCTGGACCCACGGCGACGGCACGCCCGGCGAGGTCACCCTGAAGCTGCGCGAGGCGCTGCTCGGTATCCAGCGCGGTGTCAGGGAGGACAAGCACGGCTGGATGCACAAGCTGGGCTGATCCCCGCAGACGTCACACGGGCCCGTTCGGAGGACTTCCGGGCGGGCCCTCGTCCGCGTTCCCCTCCCGGACGCCGTACGTCCGGAGGCCACCGCATGACCACCCGTCATCGCACCCCACCCCAGGGGACGATTCTCGGCCATGTACGGGAGTTGCCGGAGGAGAGTCTCCTCGCGGACGCGTGACCTTCCGTCCGGGTTGTACGCAATAAGGACGATTGACCCTGTGGTCTCTGGTGCGTTTGCCTCGCAGGGAGCCCTCGGCGCGGGGCCGGGGGTCATGCGTCAACGGGGAACACAAGGGGGAACATGTCCAAGGCTTCAGCCATGTCCGGCAGAGCTGTGACCGTGTCCGGCAGAGCCAAAGCCGCGTCCGGCGTCTCCTTAGGCACGGCGCTGCTGCTCGCGTTCACCGGAACGACCGCCGGTGCCGCGCAGCACGCGCCCCGGACGGAACGGGTGGAGCGGGTGAGCACCGCCGCCGACGGCACCCAGGGCGACGGCGCCTCCAGTGCGGCCGTCACCACGCCGAACGGCCGCTACATCGCGTTCCGTTCGTCGGCCACCAACCTCGTGCCCGAGGGGATCAGCCGCCCGGGCACCTACTCCTACATCCGTGACCTGACAACCGGCGAGGTCACCAAGATCGAGCAGGCGCTGAGCACGCCCCGGCTCAGCGCCGACGGACGCTGGGCCACGTACACCGACTGGGGCAGCCGCAACATCAACGTCTTTCTGTCCGACCTGAGCACGGGCACCAGAATCCGGGTCGGGGCCCCCGACGGCCGGGACACCGCGTCCTCGCCGACCATCAGCGAGGACGGTCGCTACATCGCCTACCGGTGGCTCGGGCACCCTGAGTTCCCGACCCGCATCGACCTCTACGACCGTCTGACCGGCACCCGCGAGACCGTCAGCGCGGGCCCGCAGGACTCCAGCCGGGACATGGACAGGCCGTCGATCAGCGGCGACGGCCGCCGGGTCGCCTACCAGGACAACGGCACCGGCGACGTGTGGGTCGCCGACCGCGCCACCGGCGCGCAGACCGAGGCCGACGACGGCACGCCCTCGACCGTGGTCCAGCTGAGCGCCAACGGCCGTTTCCTGGCGATGGATTCGGCCGACGGGTCCTACGTACGGGACCTGCGCACGGGCCGCGTCCAGCACTTCCCCGGTATCCGCGTCCTGGCCGTCAGCCCGGACGGGCGGCGGCTGTTGACGCGGGACGCGGACGCGAACCTGACCCTGCGCGGCCTGTACGGCGGACGCGAGATCCCCGTCGGACACGGCAGCGCCACCGCGGGCTCGGTCTCCGCCCACGGCCGCTCCGTCGTGTACTCCACGGTGGACGCTGACGTCGTCCCCGGTGACACCAACGGCATGTACGACGTCTTCCAGTGGAGGTCAAGCTGATGTTCCGCGCCTCAAGAGCCGTGCTCGGCACGGCAGTCGCGATCGCGCTGGCCTGGACGCCGGCGGCCGCCGCACAGGACCGGGGTCCCCAGGGGCGCGACGAGCCCCGGACAGCGCGGGTGAGCACGGCCGCCGACGGCAGTCAGGCCGACGGACCGTCGAGCGGGGCCGCGATCAGCGCCGACGGCCGCCAGGTCGCGTTCACGTCCACCGCGCCGAGCCTCGGCTGCGAGCGCTTCTCGCCGTGCCTGTTCCTGAAGGACCTGGCCGACGGCGGCCTCACCAGGATCGACCTCGGCAGCGGCCACACCTACGACGCGCCGATGTCGAGCGCCGACGGGAGCCGTGTCGCCTTCTCCGCCGGCACCCGCTTCCAGGCTCCTTACCTGTACGACAGCGCCACCGGCCGTTCGGAGCGGCTGTGGCCCGAAGACCCGCCCGGCTTCGACGAGTTGGGCCGCGCCCAGTCGATCAGCCCCGACGGGACGCACGTCGCGTACACCGTCGGCAACCGCAACGGAGGCCAGACCGCGCGGCTGCTGTACGTCCGTGACACGGAGACCGGCACCGACGAGCTGATCTCGCCCGCCGAGGAGGGCGACAAGAACGGGGCCTCGGTGAGCGGTGACGGCGAGCGGGTCGCCTACTCGGTCCGGGGGGACGTCGAGGGCGACGACCCGAACGACGTCTTCGTCAAGGACCGGGCGACGGGCGAGCGCATCCACGTCGACGCGGACCTCGGTGTCGCCCATCTGATCCGGATCACGGAGGACGGCCGCCGGGTCCTCCTCAACGCCAACACCGGGGTGTACGTCCACGACCTGAGCACGGGCACATCGCGACGGGTGGCCGACGGAACCGCCTCCTCGGCCACGGCGGACGGCCGGTACGCCGTCGTCACGGGCGCGGACGGCGTGCGGGTGCGTGACCTGCGGACGGGGCTGCGAGGGGCCGCCCTGCCGTGGACCGCCACGGTGATGGGCCACTCGCTGGCCGCCAAGGGGCGTGTGGTGGCGTTCAGTTCGACGGCGTCCCATCTGGTGCCGGGCGACACCAACCGGGAGTCGGACGTGTTCGCCTTCTCGGGCGGACTGAGGAAGAACCCGGCCCCGATGCCGTCCGTCACCGAACGGATCGGCGGACCGGCCGGGGCGTCCCACGACCCGGTGATGGGGGAGAACAAGGTCGTCACCTTCACCTCGGAGGAAGACGTCTTCATCAACGCGGCTGTCCGCGTCGTCCAGGTCAACTCCGACACGGAGAAGCCGTCGTCGCAGAGCACCCCCTGCTACAGCGGACGCATGGTGGGCTATGCGGTCCCGTCCGCTGCCGACGGCGCCCCGGAGATCCACATCCGCAACCGCTCCGTCGGCAAGGTCACCACCCTGGACTCCTACCAGGGCGTCCGCTTCACCTGGATGGGGCGGCCCCGGATCAGCCCCACCTGCCAGTGGATCACCTACGCGGCGACCCTGCCCGCCACCGACGCCGACCCGGACCCGCAACCCCGCGTCTACCGCTTCAAGTTCGACGGCGGCACCACGGACGTGGTCAGCGCGCCCTCGGGCGGTCCGGCGGGCAACCCGTCCATCGACTACGACGGCCGGTACATCGCCTTCGAGCAGGACGGCGACCTCTACGTCCGTGACCTGGACACCGGCGACCTGTCGAAGGTCGCGGACGGCGCCTCGGCCCCCTCCCTCAGCGCGAACGGCCGCACGATCGCCTTCCAGCAGGGCCGGTACGTCTCCGTACGGGACCTCGACACCGGCACCACCACGGCCCGGGTCAGGGGCGCCCAGCCCTCGATCTCCGGGCACGGCACAGAGTTCGCGTACACCTCGGGCCGTTCCGTGTATCTGCTCGAACTCGGCACGGGGAAGAGGCAGTTGGTCAGCGTGGACCGCTGGGGCGGCCGCAACGACCTTCCGGCGGAGCGTCCCTCCGTCAACGCCGACGGCACGGTCGTCGCGTTCGAGTCGGCGTCACCCGATCTGGTGGAAGGGGACACGAACGGGGTGACGGACATCTTCCTGCGGACAGTGCGGTAGCAGGCGACAACCACCACGAATGACAGGCAACACCACAACGGGGGAACACCATGCACAGCACCAAGCGATTCTTCGTGCTCGCGGCCGCCCTCGCGGCGGCGGCGCTCACCGCACCCACGGTGAGCGCCGCCCCCAGGGCCCCGCACACCGAACCGATCAGCGTCACACCGGAGGGCAGGGCGGGAGGCGGCGCCTCGTACGACGCCGTCATCAGCCGCAACGGCCGCTACGTCGGCTTCGACTCGACCGCCGAGGACCTGGACCCGAACATCCCGCACGGCGGCATGTACATCCGCGACCTGAGCACGGGGAAGCTCCGTTTCTCGGGCTTCGGAAGCATCGTGGCGGTCCTGAACGACGGCCGCTACGTCTACCACCAGAACGACGTCGTGCTCCACGACTCGCGGACGGGCAAGGAGGAGAAGTTCGGCATCGGGATCCCCGAGGGCTTCGAAGGGCCGATCGGCCAGGTCTCCGTCAGCGCCGACGCCCGCTACGCCGTCTTCACGCTCCGGGAGACCGGCGGGGGCGGCGTGGTCTTCCTGCGCGACCGGATCGCGGGCACCACCGAGCGGATCAGCCACCCGAAGCCCACCTGGGAGCCGCGCGACGCCTCCGGGCCGACGATCAGCGACGACGGCAGGCGGGTCGTCTACCAGTACAACTACGCGAACGGCCCGCGCGGCGACGACTGGGGCGACGTCTGGATGTACGACCGCACCACGCACGAGCGCACTCAGATCGACCGCTCCCGGGACGGCTCGCAGACCCAGCGGGAGTCGACGCAGCCGTCCATCAGCGGCGACGGACGGACGGTCGTCTTCGAGTCCGCGGACACCCATCTGGTGCCGGACGACACCGACGGCAGCTGGAACGTGTTCGTGCACACCCTCGCCACGGGCACCAACCAGCGCCTCCACTCGCCCGGCGACGCCCCCTCCCACGTCTCCACCCGGGCCCCCGCCGTCAGCGCGAACGGCCGGTACGTCACCTTCACGGGCCGGGTCGACGGACTGCCCGGCGGCACCCGCAACCCCGTGTACCTGCGGGACCTGAAGAAGGGCGCGACCACCCTGGTCACCCCCGACGCCACCGGCGACCCGGTGTCCGCCCAGGCCGGACCGGGCGGCATCGCGGACGGGGCCCGGCGGATCGTCTACGTCTCCTGGGACGGGACGCTGATCCCGGGCGGGGACACCAACGAGGAGCGGGACGTGTTCGTACGTCACCTGCGCTGATCAGCACAGTGCTCGCATCCTGAGACGGAGGGTGAGCGCGGGGGCGGTCTGTGCCAGACTGCCTCCGTGCTCTCGTTCGCCATGATTATTGGCAGCAGGCGCGCCGGTCCGCAGTGACCGCCACGTACGACCAGGTACGGGCGGACACCGTCGTCCTCGACCCGCGCGCAGACCTCTCGCACCCGCGAGGGGTTTTTCGCTTTTTCTGGCCCACCCGCAGCCGGAAGCGAGAGCGCGAGGGAGTATGTGGGGGCGGTGGAGCCGGTCATTCCGGTACGACCGAGATCCAATCCACAGGAGCCTTGAGACCATGACCGCAACCAGCGAGCTCGACGATCAGTTCCACGTCTTCGACACCACTCTGCGCGACGGCGCCCAGCGGGAGGGCATCAACCTCACCGTCGCGGACAAGCTGGCCATCGCACGGCACCTGGACGACTTCGGCGTGGGCTTCATCGAGGGCGGCTGGCCCGGCGCCAACCCACGGGACACCGAGTTCTTCTCCCGCGCCCGCCAGGAGATCGACTTCAGGCACGCCCAGCTCGTCGCATTCGGTGCGACCCGCCGGGCGGGCGCCAAGGCGTCGGAGGACCCGCAGGTCAAGGCCCTCCTGGACTCCGGCGCAGACGTGATCACCCTGGTCGCCAAGTCGCACGACCGGCACGTCGAGCTGGCGCTCAGGACGACCTTGGACGAGAACCTGGAGATGGTCCGCGACACGGTGTCCTTCCTGAAGGACCAGGGCCGCCGTGTCTTCGTCGACTGCGAGCACTTCTTCGACGGCTACCGCGCGAACCCGGAGTACGCGAAGGCCGTCGTACGGGCGGCCTCGGAGGCCGGTGCCTCCGTCGTCATCCTCTGCGACACCAACGGCGGCATGCTCCCGGCCCAGGTCCAGGCGGTCGTCGCGACCGTCCTCGCCGACACCGGCGCCCGGCTCGGCATCCACACCCAGGACGACACCGGCTGCGCGGTCGCCAACACCCTCGCCGCCGTGGACGCGGGCGCGACCCACGTCCAGTGCACGGCGAACGGCTACGGCGAGCGGGTCGGCAACGCCAACCTCTTCCCGGTCGTCGCGGCCCTGGAGCTCAAGTACGGCAAGAAGGTCCTCCCCGACGGCAAGCTGCGCGAGATGACCCGTATCTCGCACGCGATCGCCGAGGTCGTCAACCTCACCCCCTCCACCCACCAGCCCTACGTCGGCGTCTCGGCCTTCGCCCACAAGGCGGGCCTGCACGCCTCCGCGATCAAGGTCGACCCGGACCTCTACCAGCACATCGACCCCGAGCAGGTCGGCAACACCATGCGGATGCTGGTCTCCGACATGGCGGGCCGCGCCTCGATCGAGCTCAAGGGCAAGGAACTCGGCATCGACCTCGGCGGCGACCGCGAGCTGGTCGGCCGGGTCGTGGAGCGGGTCAAGGAGCGCGAGCTCAAGGGCTACACGTACGAGGCCGCCGACGCCTCCTTCGAACTCCTCCTCCGCGCCGAGGTCCAGGGCAAGCCCCTGAAGTACTTCGGGGTCGAGTCCTGGCGCGCGATCGTGGAGGACCGCCCCGACGGCACCCACGCCAACGAGGCCACGGTCAAGCTCTTCGCCAAGGGCGAGCGCATCGTCGCCACTGCGGAGGGCAACGGCCCGGTCAACGCCCTCGACCGCACCCTGCGCGTGGCCCTGGAGAAGATCTACCCCCAGCTCGCCAAGCTCGACCTCGTCGACTACAAGGTCCGCATCCTGGAGGGCGTCCACGGCACCTCCTCCACGACCCGGGTCCTGATCTCCACGTCGGACGGCACGGGGGAGTGGTCGACGGTGGGCGTCGCGGAGAACGTGATCGCGGCGTCGTGGCAGGCCCTTGAGGACGCCTACACGTACGGACTGCTGCGGGCCGGGGTGGAGCCGGCGGAGTAGCCCCCGCTCAACACGAGTCCTCGGCGAGCTCCTCGAACTCGCCGAGGCTCATCGCCCGGTCGTCGGCCCAGACCTGGCCGGGTCCCAGGGCGGCGAGGTCGCTCGCGCGAAACGTGACCGTGCCGGTGTACTCGTAGTTGAACTCGGCCTTCCCGAAGGCGAGTTCATAGGTGTACGACGGCACCGGCCGCTGCTCTCCGACCGCTCGGGCGTGCCAGGTGGCCGGCGGCGAGAAGAGCGGGAACTCGGCATCGCCGCCCCGCCGTTTGCCGGGCACCCGCCACCCGGACAGATTCCGCCCGGACTCGTCCCCGGCCGGGGCCCCTTCGAGCGAGAGCCCCTGCACCAGATCGTCACCGCACGGCCGCAGCACGACCTCCGGCGCCCCGCCGTCGTCCACCCGCACCGCGACCAGCGGCAGGATCTCCGCCCCGCACCCGCTCAACAGCCCTACGGCGACGACCACACCGGCCATCGCGAAGACACCCCGCCTCATCGCCCCGCCCCCTTCATGCAGCCCTGCGAGCACATCACGGGCCGGACCGCCGCGCGACCACCGTTGCGCACCGGTCGCGTTGCGGTCCGGCAACTCGCCCGGGACGCAATGGCCGACGTGGTGTCTTGACGGATTTGCGTGCTCTCAGTTCACTCACGCCGTGAGGTAAGTCCTGTGTGAACCCTGAGAGCCGAGGGAAGGTCCATGCGAAGAACCGCCCTGCTCGTCTCCGCCGCCCTGCTCACCTCCCTGCTGCCCCTGGCCGTCGCCCGGGCCGCCGACGACCCGCCCCCGGTCGCCGTCGACCGCTTCGAGGGCGAAGTGCCCTTCGCAAGCCCGCCGGAGAACGGCATCTTCACCTGGGGCAGCGACACCGACGACCCGCCAACTCTCCGGCTGAGCCCCCGAGATGACGCTCCCGAGGGAGACCAGGTCCTCACCGGCAGCTACGACATCAGCGGCTACGGCGGCTTCACACACGACTTCGCCTTCGCCGAGCCCGCCCACGACTGGTCCGCCCACCAGGGCATCCGCTTCTGGTGGGAGGGGCAGAACAACGGCAAGAAGGTCGCCTTCGAGCTCAAGGACGGCGGAGCGAACGGCGAGGCCTCCGAGCTGTGGACGACGTCCTTCACCGACGACTTCAGCGGCTGGAAGCAGATCGAGATCCCCTTCACGGACTTCGCCTACCGCACCGACTACCAGCCCGTCGGCGGCATCGACCACGTCCTGGGGCTGACGGAGATGTGGGGGTACGGCGTCACGCTCCCCGTCGGTGCACCGGGCCGATTCGCCATGGACGGCGTCGAGTTGTACGGCAAGGCCGACCAGTCGCTGCGCGCCGCCGTCACCACCGACTCCGCCGTCTACCCGGTCACGCAAGGCAGGACCGCGACGGTCGAGGTCACGGTCGCCACCACCGGCTCCGCCCCGATCGACGAGCCGGTGACGGTCGCCTACGAGACGGCGGGCGGAACGGCCTCGGACGCGGACTACATGCCCCTGAAGGGCGAGTTCACCTTCCCCGCAGGCACCGCATCCGGCACCACCCGCACCCTCCAGGTCGTCACCCGCAAGGACAGGACCGCCTCCGAGACCGCCGAGACCATCCCCCTCAAGCTCACCGTCACCGGCGCCAAGGCCCCCGCCGAGACCCCGCAGGTCGTCATCGACGCGCACGGGCTGCCGTATCTGAACAGCAAGCTCCCCGTGAAGAAACGGGTCGCGGACCTTCTCTCCCGGATGTCCCTCGCGGAGAAGACCGGTCAGATGACCCAGGCCGAGCGCGGAGCCGTCGGGACCGGGGCCGACATCGCCGCCGACGACCTCGGCTCGCTGCTCTCCGGCGGCGGCTCCACGCCCACGCCCAACACCGCCGAGGCCTGGGCGAAGATGATCGACTCCTTCCAACTCCGGGCGCAGGCGACCAGGTTCCAGATCCCGATCGTCTACGGCGTCGACGCCGTCCACGGCCACAACAACCTGGTCGGCGCCACGGTCATGCCGCACAACATCGGCATCGGGGCGACCCGGAATCCCGGCCTCGCCCAGAGGACAGGTGCCGTGACCGCCGCCGAGGTCCGTGCCACCGGCATCCCCTGGGACTTCGCGCCCTGTCTCTGCGTCACCCGCGACGAACGCTGGGGCCGTTCCTACGAGTCCTTCGGCGAGGACCCGGCGCTCGTCGAGTCCATGGAGACGGTCGTCCAGGGGCTCCAGGGCGCCCGCGACGGACGGGACCTGAAGGACGACGACAGGGTCCTCGCCACCGCCAAGCACTTCGTCGGCGACGGCGGTACCGCGTACGGCTCCTCCACCACCGGCACCTACACCATCGACCAGGGCGTCACCACGGCCACGCGAGCGCAGCTGGAGGCGATCCACCTCGCGCCGTACAAGTCCGCGGTGGACCGCGGCGTCGGCACGGTCATGCCGTCGTACTCCTCGCTCGACGTCGTCGGCGACGGCCTCGGACCGGTCAGGATGCACGCCCGCGCCGACATGATCAACGGAGTCCTGAAGAAGAAGCTCGGCTTCGACGGCTTCGTCATCAGCGACTGGAACGGCATCGACCAGATCCCCGGCGACTACGCGAGCGACGTCCGTACGTCCGTCAACGCCGGCGTCGACATGGTCATGGCCCCCTACGCCTACAAGGACTTCCACGCCGCGCTCGTCCAGGAGGTGCGGGCCGGTCGCGTCAGCGAGAAGCGGATCGACGACGCCGTGTCCCGCATCCTCACGCAGAAGTTCAGGCTCGGGCTCTTCGAGAAGCCGTACGCCGACGCGAGCGGCGCCTCGAAGATCGGTTCCGCCGGGCACCGGGCCGTGGCACGCCAGGCGGCCGCCGAGTCGCAGGTGCTGCTGAAGAACTTGGGGAGCGTGCTGCCGCTGAGGAAGTCGCAGAGGGTGTACGTCGCCGGGTCCAACGCCGACGACATCGGCAACCAGAGCGGCGGCTGGACGGTCACCTGGCAGGGGGCCTCCGGTGACATCACCCCCGGCACGACGATCCTGGAGGCGATGCGCGGGAACTCCGCGCGGCTGACGTACTCCAAGGACGCGTCCGAGCCGCTGACCGGCTACGACGTCGGTGTGGTCGTCGTCGGCGAGACCCCGTACGCCGAGGGCGTCGGAGACGTCGGCAACGGCCATGACCTGGAGCTGTCCGCCGCCGACCGGGCCGCCGTCGACAAGGTGTGCGCGGCCATGAAGTGCGCCGTGCTGATCGTCTCCGGGCGTCCCCAGCTCATCGGCGACCGGCTCGGTGAGATCGACGCCCTGGTCGCCTCCTGGCTGCCGGGCACCGAGGGCGACGGGGTCGCGGACGTCCTGTACGGCAAGCGGGCCTTCACCGGCAGGCTCCCCGTCACCTGGCCGAAGTCGGAGGCCCAGCTGCCGATCAACGTCGGCGACGCGGCGTACGACCCGCAGTTCCCCTACGGCTGGGGCCTGACCACCCTCACCAAGGTCCCGGAGGGCGGGGCGGCCACGCTCGTGGCGCTCGGGGCCGCGGCCAGGGCGGCCGAGCGGGCCGGTGCCGACGACAGGGGCCGCGCGCTCGTCGGGCAGGCCCGGCTGATCGTCCAGCGGAAGGGCATCACCGCGGCCTTCGCCAAGCCCTTCGCCGACGCCGACCACCTGCTGCTGACCGGACACTACGGAGAGGCGGTGCGGAAGCTGACGGAGGCGTATCGGGCCGCCTGAGACGACCGCCTGAGAGGTCCGTTCCGGGAGGTTTCGGGTAGCGTCGAAGTATGAAGGCCGCCGCGCAGGCCGTAGTACGGATCCGGAGCCTTCCAGGGCTGCTGTTCGCCCTGGTGCTCGCGGTCCTGGGCGTCCTGGCGGGCGCCCCGCCCGTCTCCGCCACGACGACCACGACAACCACGACGAGTGCCACGAGCGTCTCGGCCATCGGCCAGGCCCTCCGCGAGAACCCCGTCTACGTCGATCCGGCCGCCGCGGCCCAGCTGTCCGCCAAGGACGCGGACGCCCTGGCGGACCGGATCACGAAGGCGGACAAGCCGCTGTTCGTCGCGGTGCTGCCCGCCGACTACCCGAAGCAGGACCTCTTCACGAAGCTGCGCACCGCGACCGGCATCACCGGCCTGTACGCGGTCCGCCTGGGCGACGCCTTCGACGCCCGCGCCGACGCCTCGGTCCTGTCGGGCGCGGCCGTACGGAACCTGGTGACGACCGTCGAGGGCGAGGACACCCGCGCCCAGCTGACCGACTTCACCGCCGCCGCTGTCACCAACATGGGCGGCTCGGCTCCGTCGACCTGGCGGACCTCCGACGACGGGGGCGGGGTCTCGAGCACGGCACTGATCACGGTCGGCGCGGTGCTCGTGGCCGGTGGGGCGGGCGCGTACACGCTGGTGCGGCGCAACCGGCGCCGGCACGCGGAGGAGCAGCGGGCCGCGCTGGAGAAGCTGCGGGTGGTGGTGGACGAGGACATCACGGCGTTCGGCGAGGAACTGGACCGGCTGGACTTCCACCCGGCCGAGGCGGGCGCCGACGACGCGATGCGCGCGGACTACGAGCGGGCCCTGGACGCGTACGAGCAGGCGAAGTCGCTCATGGGGGCGGCCACGAGACCCGAGGACGTGCGGGCGGTCACCCAGGCCCTGGAGGACGGCCGCTTCTCGCTGGCCCAGCTCTCGGCGCGCCGCGAGGGCCGGGCGCTTCCCGAGCGCCGGGTCCCCTGCTTCTTCGACCCCCGCCACGGTCCCTCCGTCACGGACGCCGGCTGGACGCCGCCGGGCGGGGCCCCGCGCGAGGTCCCGGTCTGCGCCGCGGACGCCACCCGCCTGGCCGACGGCCGGGACCCGGTGATGCGCGAGGTCGACACCGATCAGGGCCGCCGCCCCTACTGGGACGCGGGCCCCGCCTACGGCCCCTGGGCCGGCGGTTACTTCGGCGGCGGCCTCCTCCCCGGCCTGCTGGTCGGCACGGTCCTCGGCAGCATGATGGCCGCCCCCGCCTACGCGGCCGACTACGGCTCCGGTTACGGCGATTTCGGCAGCGGTTACGAGGGCGGCGACCTCTCCGGCTCGGACTTCGACTCCGGGGACTTCGGCGGCTTCGGGGGTGGCGGGGACTTCGGAGGCGGTGGCGATTTCGGTGGAGGAGGGGACTTCGGCGGAGGCGGCTTCTGACCGCTCTGGCTCATTCAGCCCCTCCGGCGGGCGAGGGCGAGGGGGGCGGCGGGGGCGAAAACCGCAGGCCCGGCACCCAACGCACCGGACCCGCGGAAGACCGTACGAGACCCGCCTCACCTCACAGTGACGCGGCCGCCGAAGCGATCGCCGAGGCGAACGTGGACACCTCGGTGTAGACCCCGGGCGCATTCGCCCGGGCGCACCCTATGCCCCAGCTCACGATGCCCACCTGGATCCACGCGTTGGCCGAGTCCCGCCGGAACATGGGCCCACCGGAGTCCCCCTGGCAGGTGTCGACCCCGCCCGCGGCATACCCCGCGCAGATCTCCTCGTTCGCGATGAGACCGCTGTACCCGCTGTATCCCCGGCAGGTGGCGTCGCTCACGAACGGCACGGTGGCCTTCAGCAGATACCGCTGCTGAGCCCCGCCTTCGGTGGCCGCACCCCATCCCGCGACCGTGAAGGTCCCGGTGTTGTACTGCGTCGTCGTCGCGATCTTCAGCGTAGGAAGGTTGATCGGCGCGGCGAGCTTGATGAGTGCCCAGTCCTTGCCGTCACCGTTGTACCCGGGCGCCCGATACACGTACGTCGACCTGACCTGCACCCGCCCGCTGCTGGACTGGAGGTCCGCGACGCCTGCGGTGGCGGTGATGCTGGTGTTCGCTCCGGTGCCGTTCACACAGTGCGCGGCGGTGAGCACGATCTGCTGGGTGTACAGCGCCCCGCCGCACCCCATGGACAGGCGCACCATGAACGGGAACTCGCCCTGCGCGGCACGGCTGCCGCCGACGACGGGCGAGGGCGCGGCCTGCGCGGCCGACACGGGCTGGAGGCCGGCGATCGCGAGCGCGACGGCTCCGACCGCCAGACATCTCTTGAGTGCGGTAAGGAGGTTCTTCAAGGTGATGCCTCTTCCAGGTGGGGGGTGGCTTTGACGAGTTCATGCCAAGCTGGGCGCCAAAAGAAACGCCCAAGTTCTGACATGGGCTGGTCAAATCTGTTGATGGATTATGGGAATCCTGTGAACTCGCGCACAAGGGGTGCGATTCAGCCAGATGCGGGTGTCTCCGCGTCGGCGACCCGCTCCATCAACTCCGCGGCCAGCTCCAGCACCCCCCGCTCGGTCGCGGTCAAGGACGCCAACGCCCCCGCCAGCCAGGCGTCCCGCTCGCCCATGTCCCGCTCCAGCGCCAACCGCCCCGATTCCGTGACGGACAGCACGGACTGACGCCGGTCCACGGTCCCTGCCTCGCGGGCCATCAGCCCCTCCGCCTCCAGTTCGGCGAAGACCCGGGTGAGCGACTGCGGCCGCTGCCGCAGCGCCGCCGCGATCTCGCCGGGGGTGGCCGACCCGTGCCGGTGCAGATGCCCGAGCACCTCCAGCTGGCTCGGGGGGAGGCTGCCGTCGCCGCGCTCCTGCCGGAGCCGCCGGTTCAGCCGCACTACGCCCCGTCGAATGCGGGACGCGGAGGTGAGAGGGTCCATGGGGCAATCGTATGCGAATACTTACTACCTCAATCCGTATCCGGCCCATATTCTCGTCGGATGGCGCACAAACTCCTACGCAACGCGTACGAATCCGGGCTGACGATGACAGCCGTGCTGCTCTGCTGGTCCCTCGCCCTCCGGCTGGAGGCGGTCGCGGGACTGCACACCGACGTCCTCGTCCTCGCGGTCGCCCTGACCCTGACCCTGGCCGGAACCCAGCGCACCGCGGACACCCGCCGCCGTCTCACCGCGCTGGCCCTGCTGCCCGCGACGGCGGCGGTCTCGATCCTGGTCGGCCGGCTGATCGCCGCGCACTACGTCATCGGCGCGGTGGTCTTCACGGCCGGGATGTCGGCCCCCGTCTGGATCCGCCGCTACGGCCGCGCCGCCACGAAGGCGGGCACCCTGATGACCCTCCCCTTCATCGCCCTCCTGGTCGTCCCCGGTCCGGCTCTGCCGCCCAAGGCGCAGGGCGCACTGGTGAGTTGGGGCTGGGCCGCGCTGATCGGGGTGCTGGCGGTGTCCTGCGTGTGGTTGGTGCAGGGGCTGGGGGACCGCTACGGCCCCTGGCGCCCCGATCCCGAGCCGGCGAACCCCCCACCCCGCCGCCCGTCCCCTCTCCGGCCGCGCCCGAGTACCCGCATGGCGGTGCAACTGGCGGCCGCGATCGCCGCCGCCTTCGTCGCCGGCCGGCTTCTCTTCGACGACCACTGGCCCTGGGCGGTCCTGACGGCGTACGTCGCAGCGAGCGGCAACCGCGGCCGAACGGACGTCGTACGCAAGGGAATCGAACGCCTTGCGGGAGCCTGCGCGGGCACACTGCTGGCGGCCGGTGTCGCCACGGCCGGGGTCACCGGTCCGGCTTCGGTGGCCCTGATGTTCACGGTCCTGGCGATCGCCCTGTGGCTGCGCCCCCTCAACTACGCCTACTGGGCGGCCGGAATGACCACCGTCCTCTCGCTCCTCCTCGGCCGGCTCGGCCAGGACGCGACGAGTCTTCTGCCCACCCGCCTCGCGGCGATCGCGGTCGGCGCCGCGCTCACGGTGGCATCGGCGTGGTGGGTCCTGCCGGTGGCGAAGCGGCGGGTGGCGGCACCGGAAGCCGTACGGCCGAGTGCCGGGACCGATCAGCGACTTGCGCGACCGTCCGGGAGCGGTGCCGCTCAGGACGCGTGACGGGTGAGGGCGTACCGCTTCCCGGCGGAGGGCCGGCTCGGGTGCGACCCGAGCCGCCACAACGCCTCATACTCACCCACACCGGCGACCGGTGTCCGCCCCCGGAGCCGGGGTCACGCGTTCTTGATCGCGGAGATGTCGAAGCTCAGCTTGATCTTGTCGGAGATCAGGACGCCGCCGGTCTCCAGGGCCGCGTTCCAGGTCAGGCCCCACTCGGAGCGCTTGATCTCCGCCTTGCCCTCGAAGCCCACGCGCTCGTTGCCGAACGGGTCCTTCGCGGCGCCGTTGAACTCGAGGTCGATGGTGAGCGGCTTGGTGGTGCCGAGGATCGTCAGGTCGCCGGTGATGCGGTAGTCCTCGTCGCCGAGCGCCTCCGCCTTGGTGGAGCGGAAGGTCATCGTCGGGAACTCCTCGATCTTGAAGAAGTCCGCGCTCTTGAGGTGCCCGTCACGGTCCGCCGACCCGGTGTCGATGCTGTCCATCTTGACGTCGATGGAGGCCGTCGACGCGGACGGGTCACCGCCGTCCAGGTGCAGCGAGCCGCTGAACTCGTCGAACTTGCCCTTGACGTTGGTGACCATGGCGTGACGCACGGTGAAGCCGATCGTGGAGTGGGAGGCGTCGATCGTGTAGTCGCCGGTCAGCGCGGTCAGGTCGGTGTTCGTCATGACGTAGCTCCTTGAGGTGAGGATGTTGAACGTTGAACCACTCAACGCGAACGACCGTAGACCTATTCCGTACAGGTTTCAACATCATCCGCGAAGTGTTGGCATGATCGCTCCGCGGTGGTAGATGCCCCGGTATGAACCCGCAGCGCAGAGCCCTCGTGCGACCCACCCGCAGAGCCGTCTTACTCGCGGCGGCACTCCTGGCCACCGCCGCCCCGCCCGCCCGCGCCGCCGCGGCCGACTCCTACGACACCCTCCGCCGACGCTGGCTCGACATCGCCCTCGGTACCGGCTACGACCCGGCAGCGCAGCCGTACGCCGCCCGCCTCGCCGAGACCGGCGAACGCGCCCGCGGCTTCCGCGCCACCATGGCCCCCACTCCCACCTCCCTGTGGCCGGGCCACCCCTACGACCCCCCGGCCGGCATCACCCGGAGCTACGGCCGCCTGTGGACGATGACCCAGGCCTACGTTCAGCGGGGCACCGGCTCCACCGGCGACGAGGCCCTCCTCGCGGACGTCCTCCGCGGCCTCGACCACCTCTCCGCCACCGTGTACAACCCCTCCACCACCCGTTACGGCAACTGGTGGGAATGGCAGATCGGCAGCCCCCGCCTCCTCATGGACACCACGGCCGCCCTGTACGACCACCTCGGCCCGGACCGCGTCACCGCGGCCTGCGCCGCCGTCGACCACTTCATCCCCGACGCGATGCTCACCGACTACTCCGGCACCTCCACCGGCGCCAATCGTGTCGACCTGTGCCGCTCCGTCGTGCTGCGCGGCATCCTCGGCAGAGCCCCCGACCGGATCGCCCTCGCCCGCGACGCCCTCTCGCCGGTCTTCCCGTACGTCACGAAGGGCGACGGCCTCTACGCCGACGGCTCCTTCGTCCAGCACACCTGGGTCGCCTACTCCGGCACCTACGGCCAGGTCCTGCTCGACGGCCTCGGTCGCCTCTTCGCCCTGCTCGCCGGGTCCGAGTGGGAGGTGACCGACACGCACCGGCAGACCGTCCTCGACAGTGTCGAGCACGCCTACGCCCCGCTGATCCACGACGGGCTGGTGATGGACAGCGTCAACGGCCGTGCCATCAGCCGCGGTCACCTCAAGGGGGACGACCGCCACGTCATGCGCGGCGACCACTTCCACGGCCAGGGAATCATCGCCGCCGTCGCGCTGCTGGCGGGCGGGGCGAGCGAGGAGGAGCGGTCTCGCTGGCACGGCCTGGTGAAGGGCTGGATCGAACGGGACACCGTCACACCGATCCTGACGGCACCCCAGTTCGACGTGGCCGACCTCGCCCGGCTGCACGCGGTGGCGGAGTCACCCGTCCCCGCCATCCCCGAACCCGTCGGGCACACGCTGTTCGCCGCCATGGACAGGGCTGTCCACCGCCGCCCCGGATTCGTCGCGAACATCGCCATGGCCAGCGACCGCATCGCCGCCTACGAATGCGGCAACGGCGAGAACCCGCGCGGCTGGCACACCGGCGCCGGAATGCTCTCCTGGTGGGCCGACGGCCGGACCGATCAGTACACGGACTGGTACTGGCCGACCGTCGACTGGTACCGCCTTCCCGGCACGACCGCCTCCACGAAACGTCTTCCCGACCGGGCCGGCGGTGAGTGGGGCGAGCCCAAGCCGGACGTCCGCTGGGTCGGCGGCACGACCGACGGCGAGTACGCGGCGATCGGCCAGCACCTGAAGGGACTGGAGTCGACTCTTCAGGCCCGCAAGTCGTGGTTCTGCGTCGCGGACGCGGTGATCTGCCTCGGCGCGGGCATCACCTGCACCGACGGCGTCCCCGTCGAGACCGTCGTCGACAACCGCAACCTGGGGGAGGGCGGGACACAGTCCTTCCTACGGGGACGGGACTGGGTGCATCTGGAGGGGCACGGCGGCTGGCTCGTCCCCGGCGACCTGCGCGCCCTGCGCGAGGACCGCACCGGTGCCTGGTCCGACATCAACGCCTCCAGTACGACCGAACAGCGCACCCGGCGCTGGCAGACCCTCTGGCTCGACCACGGCACCGACCCCGTGGACGCCTCGTACGCCTATGTCCTGATGCCCGGGGCTTCCCGTCACGCCGTCGCCGCCCGCGCCGCCGACCACCACTGGCTGTCGGTCCTCGCCAACGACAGGGTGTGCCAGGCGGTCCGCGTCGACCGCCTGGGCCTGACCGCCGCGAACTTCTGGCGGGCCGGCACCGCGGGTCCGCTCACCGCGTCGGCCGGGGCGAGCGTGCTGGTCCGCCGCAGCGGTCGTACCGCTACCCTCTCCGTGGCCGAGCCACCCCGTTCGGGCGAACCGCTGGAGATCATCTGGAACCGCCCCGTGCGCTCGGTCGTACGCGCCGACGACACGGTGGAAATCCGCGCCACGGGCCGCCTGCTGCACCTCCGTGTCACTCCGGGGACGGCATGCGCCACGCATGGATGTGAGGTGACTCTCACGCCCTGACTTTGTAAGACCTCTACAAGCGACAGCCCCCCTGAGCAGTCAGAACGCCTGCATGCCTCCCGGGTTCTGTTCAGTGGCACCAGGAAAACGGGCCGGAGACTGTGAGGAGTCGACGGCTCGCATTCCTCGCGGGGCTTCGTAAGGTCACTACATGACCGTTTTGGATGAGGCGCCGGGTGAGACGACGGATGAGCCCACGGGTGAGCCGACGGACGCGCGCGGACGGGTGGCCGAACTGCACGGGATCCGTGCGGCGGCCTTGGCCGGCCCCAGCGAGAAGGCGACCGAGGCGCAGCACGCCAAGGGCAAGCTGACCGCACGGGAGCGCATCGAGCTGCTCCTCGACGCGGGTTCCTTCCAGGAGGTCGAGCAGCTGCGCCGGCACCGGGCGACCGGGTTCGGCCTGGAGGCCAAGAAGCCGTACACCGACGGTGTCATCACCGGCTGGGGCACGGTGGAGGGCCGTACGGTCTTCGTCTACGCCCACGACTTCCGCATCTTCGGCGGCGCGCTGGGCGAGGCCCACGCCACCAAGATCCACAAGATCATGGACATGGCCATCGCGGCGGGCGCGCCTCTGGTGTCCCTGAACGACGGCGCGGGCGCCCGGATCCAGGAGGGCGTCTCCGCCCTCGCCGGCTACGGCGGCATCTTCCAGCGCAACACCAAGGCGTCGGGCGTCATCCCGCAGATCAGCGTCATGCTCGGCCCGTGCGCCGGCGGCGCGGCCTACAGCCCCGCCCTGACGGACTTCGTCTTCATGGTCCGCGAGACGTCCCAGATGTTCATCACCGGACCGGACGTGGTGAAGGCGGTGACGGGCGAGGAGATCACCCAGAACGGCCTCGGCGGCGCGGACGTGCACGCCGAGACGTCCGGTGTCTGCCACTTCGCCTACGACGACGAGGAGACGTGCCTCGCCGAGGTGCGCTACCTGCTGTCGATGCTCCCGCAGAACAACCGGGAGAACCCGCCGCGGGTGGAGTCCACGGATGTGGCGGACCGGCGCGGCGACGTGCTGCTCGACCTGGTCCCGGCGGACGGCAACCGGCCGTACGACATGACCAAGGTCATCGAGGAGATCGTCGACGACGGCGACTACCTGGAGGTCCACGAGCGCTGGGCCCGCAACATCATCTGCGCGCTGGCCCGGCTCGACGGCCAGGTCGTCGGCATCGTGGCCAACCAGCCCTCCTCGCTCGCCGGTGTCCTGGACATCGAGGCGTCGGAAAAAGCTGCGCGCTTTGTCCAGATGTGTGACGCTTTTAACATCCCGATCGTCACTTTCCTGGACGTCCCCGGGTTCCTTCCGGGTGTCGACCAGGAGCACGGCGGAATCATCCGCCACGGCGCCAAGCTGCTGTACGCGTACTGCAACGCCACCGTGCCGAGGATCTCCCTGATCCTGCGCAAGGCGTACGGCGGGGCCTACATCGTCATGGACAGCCAGTCCATCGGCGCGGACCTCACCTACGCCTGGCCGACGAACGAGATCGCGGTGATGGGTGCCGAAGGTGCCGCCAATGTCATCTTCAGGCGTCAGATCGCCGAGGCCGAGGACCCCGAGGCCATGCGGGCCCGCATGGTCAAGGAGTACAAGTCCGAGCTGATGCACCCGTACTACGCGGCGGAGCGCGGCCTGGTGGACGACGTGATCGACCCGGCGGAAACCCGCGAGGTGCTGATCCGGTCCCTGGCGATGCTCCAGTCGAAGCACGCCGACCTGCCCTCCCGTAAGCACGGCAACCCTCCGCAGTAACCCCGCGGACCCTCCGCGACACCCTCGCGGAAACCTCTCTCACGGAGACTGTGACCTATGAGCACCCCTGACATCCGCGTCGAGAAGGGCCACGCCGAGCCCGAGGAAGTCGCCGCCATCACGGCGATCCTCCTGGCTCGCGCGGCGGCCGCCCCGTCGTCCACCCCGACCCACCGAGTCCGCCCCAAGGCCGGCTGGCGCCGCCTGGAGCGCGAGGGCGGCTTCCGGGCCCCGCACAGCTGGCACTGAGCGCGTACGACGCCTGAGGGCCCCCTCTCGAAAGAGAGGGGGCCCTCAGGCTTTTAGGGGCGCGGGGCTGTATCGATGTGCGGCTCCGCCGCGTGGGCGCGACAAGCCACTGGGCTGCCGCAGACGGCGTACGACCGTCCGAGGCAGCCCAGTAGCCGCAAACAGAACCACTTACCGCAGGCGAGCCATCAACGCGTGCTCCACAAGAGTGATCAGCGCCGACTTCGCGTCCGACCGGTGCCGCGCGTCCGTCGTGATGATCGGCGTGTCCGGACCGATCTGCAGAGCCTCCCGGACCTCGTCCGGGTTGTACGGCTGGTTCCCGTCGAACCCGTTCAGGGCGATCACAAAAGGAAGCCCCGAGTTCTCGAAGTAGTCGACAGCCGGGAAGCAGTCGGCAAGGCGCCTCGTGTCAACGAGGACGATCGCGCCGATGGCACCGCGGACCAGGTCGTCCCACATGAACCAGAAGCGGTCCTGACCGGGCGTACCGAAGAGGTACAGGATCAGGTCCTGGTCCAGGGTGATGCGGCCGAAGTCCATGGCGACCGTGGTGGTCGTCTTGTCCCCGGTGTGGGTCAGGTCGTCGATGCCCGCGCTCGCGGACGTCATGACGGCCTCGGTGCGCAGCGGGTTGATCTCCGAGACGGCGCCGACGAACGTGGTCTTGCCCACGCCGAAGCCGCCCGCCACCACGATCTTCGCGGACGTGGTGGAGCGGGAAGGCCCTCCGCTAGAGCTTGCGAAGTCCACTGAGCACCCTTTCGAGCAGTGTCACGTCTGGCTGGCCGCCGGCGTTCTCGTCGCCGCCGGGCTGATGGATGGCGACCAGGCCCGCCTCCGCCAAGTCGGCGACGAGGATCCTGGCCACGCCGAGGGGGATGGTCAGCAACGCCGAGATCTCGGCTACCGACTTGATCTCCCGGCAGAGGTTGCAGATCCGCTGATGCTCGGGCAACTGGCCCTGCATCTGGTGCGGCTGCGCGGTGGTGTGCACCAGCGCCTCGATGGCGAGCTGGTAGCGCGGGCGGGTACGGCCGCCCGTCATGGCGTACGGGCGCACCAGGGGATTGCTGGCGCCTCCCGCGGGTGAAGGCTCGGGGGTGCGTCGATGCGGCTGCACGGGCTGGATGCGCGGGGCGGGCGGCTGGTCGTACGGCGACGGCCCGGGACCCTGCGGGCCCTGGGGCGCGTACGGCTGCTGACGCCGCTGGCTGGGTGCGGAGGGGAAGTTGTAGCGGTTCGGGTTCTGGGAACCGTCGTTCTGACCCTGGCCAGGGCCGTACGACCAATTGCCAGATGAACCACCTGGGGGTGTTGCCACTTTCTCTCCTCCTCCGACTGTGCCGGGGCACCCATCACGCTGTGTGGAGCCGCGTCCCGAAACCTTACGGCCCCGGGACGCCAAAACGCACCGTCTGTCTGTCAGTTGAGCAAGCTGCCCTGGAGCTCCGCACGCAGATCGGGCGTCAGGACCGAACCGGCTCGGTCCACCAGGAGGGCCATCTCGTACCCAATGAGGCCGATGTCCGCCTCGGGGTGCGCGAGGACCGCGAGCGAGGAACCGTCGGATACGGACATGAGGAACAGGAATCCCCGCTCCATCTCCACAACCGTCTGATTCACGGCGCCGCCCTCGAAGATGCGCGAGGCACCCGCGGTCAACGAGGTCAGACCGGAGGCGACGGCGGCAAGCTGGTCGGCGCGGTCGCGGGGAAAGCCTTCGGACATCGCCAGAAGGAGTCCGTCGGCGGAGACCACCACGGTGTGGGACACCCCCGGGGTGTTGTCCACGAAGTTGGTGATCAACCAGTTCAGGTTCTGCGCCGCCTGGCTCATCGGGCTCACACTAACGCTCCTGGTTGTAGGTGCTGTCAGAACCGAAGCCCTGACCGTTCGTTTCACTGCCTGCGTTGCGGCCCCGCTGGACACCGCGACGCAGATTGCTCAGCCTGCCCCGGACGTCCTCGGGAGCACGGGAGACCGATGGGCCCCCCTGGGGGGTGGATTCGGCGGCTCCCTCGACCAGGTTGGCCTTGGGCACCCGCCGCGGCAGACCGGAGGAGGTGACCCCGCCCGCCTTGGGCTTCCGGAGCTGGGAGGCCTGCTGCCACCGCGCGTCGTTGGCCGAGCGCCAGGATTCGCCGCCGCCATTGCTCTCCGGCGCGGAGGCCGACGGCTCCTGGGTCGCGTGCCGCGTGCCGTTCGAGCCGTTGGCGCCGCTGCCGGTGGAGCCACGGCGGGGGAGTCCGGCGTCGGTCAGCTCGTGACCCACGGTGGCGGGGGCCGGCCCCGGACGTTCGAAGCCTACGCGGTCGCGCTCACTCACGTCAGCGGCCTGCACAGATTCCGCTTCCGGAGCGTACTGGTCCGGGTAGCCGTTCTGGTAGCCGTCCGGCTGCGGCCAGTCGTCCTGGTAGCGGCGCTCCTCGAATCCCGAGAAGGTCTCCGGTGCGGCCGCGTGCACCGGCGCGGGCTCCTCCTGAACCGGCTCCGCATAGGAGGGCTCCGGGTAGCCGCCGCCGGGGGAGAAGGTGTCGTTCTGCGGCAGGCCGCCGTTCTGCGCGAAGTACGGCTCGTCGTACGCCGGGCGCTTCGGCTCCTCGTACGCCGTCTGCCGCTGCTCCTCGTACGGCGCCTGCTGCGCCTCCTCGTACGACGTCTGCTGGTCGTACGCGGCGGGCTGCTGTTCCGGGAAGCCGCCCCGGCCGTTGTCGTAACCGGTCTGCGGGGTGCTCTGGGGAGCGTCGAACGCGTCGGTGTACGACGGGTTCGGACCCTGGAGAGCGGGCGGCTCGCCGCCGTTCTGGGACTCCAGGGCCGCGCGGCGCTCCTCGCGCATCAGGGAGCGGCCGACCGGGTCCAGCTCACGTATGTCGTCCGGGACCTCGGAGTAGCGGCTGTCGTCGAAGCCGAGCTCCGCGGCCGTACGCATCGGCAGGCCGTTGTTGAAGTTCTCGCCGCCGAAGTTCTGCTCCGGGATGATCTGCGAGACCGTGAACTCGTCACGGTTCGGCTGGTGCTCGCCGCCGCCGCCGTGGGTGATCGCGTCCGGCAGCATGACCAGCGAGGTGGTGCCGGCCTGCTCCCCGGAGGGGCGCAGCTGGACGCGGATGCCGTGCCGGTCCGACAGCCGGCCGACCACGAACAGGCCCATGCGCTGGGAGATCGCGGCGTCCACGGTCGGCGGGTTGGCCAGCTTGTGGTTGATGTCCGCGAAGTCCTCGGCGGTCAGGCCGATGCCCTTGTCGTGGATCTCGATCATGATGCGGCCGTCGGGCAGCCGGGTCGCGGTGACGCGGACCTTGGTCTGCGGCGAGGAGAAGGTGGTGGCGTTCTCCAGGAGCTCGGCGAGCAGGTGCACGAGGTCGGTGACCGCGCGGCCGTGGATCTCGGCCTCCGGGACGCCGGACAGCTCGATGCGCTCGTACTGCTCCACCTCGGAGGAGGCGGCGCGCAGCACGTCGACCAGCGGGACCGGCTGGTCCCAGCGGCGGCCGGGCTCCTCGCCGGCGAGGACCAGGAGGTTCTCGCCGTTGCGGCGCATACGGGTCGCGAGGTGGTCCAGGCGGAAGAGGTTCTCCAGCTGGTCCGGGTCGGCCTCGTTGTTCTCCAGGTCGGTGATCAGGGTCAGCTGGCCCTCGATCAGCGACTGGTTGCGCCGGGACAGGTTGGTGAAGATCGCGTTGATGTTGCCCCGCAGCAGGGCCTGCTCGGAGGCGAGTCGTACGGCCTCGCGGTGGACCTGGTCGAAGGCGCGGGCGACCTCGCCGATCTCGTCCTTGGTGTTGATCGGGATCGGGGCGACCCGGGTGTCGACGCGGCCGGGGTCGGTGCGCGAGAGCTGGTCGACCAGCATCGGCAGGCGCTGCTCGGCGATGCCGAAGGCGGCGTTGCGCAGCTGGCGCATCGAGCGGGACATCTGGCGGGCGACCGCACCGGCCAGGATGAACGCGAGGAGCAGGGCGACCACGACGGCGGCACCCACGATGAACGCGTCGCGCTTGGCGTCGTCGGCGATGCTCGCGGCCTCGTTCACCGCGGTGTCGGCCAGGTCGGTCTCGATCTGGCGGTACGCGTTGTACTTGAGGGTGTTGACCGCCCACCAGTTCTCGGCGGTGATGCCGTCCTTGCCGAGCGCCTCACGGGCGCTCTCGTCCATCGACGGCAGCTGGGCGAGGCTGGAGACCATGACCACGGGGTCGGACGGCGGCGGGACGTAGTTCGGGTTCTTGGCCGCGGCCTCCTTCGCGAGCGCCGCGCCCTCGGCCTGGATCTGCTTCTTCGCGGTGTCGAGCTTCGCCGCGTCGGCCTCGGTGCCACCGCCGACGTACTCCTCGACGGCGATGCCCTCCAGGTACGCGTACGAGGAGAGGGCGACCTTCTGGCTGGCGAAGCTGCTGAGCCCCGGGCCGGGCTTGATCAGCAGGTGCATGCCGATGGAGCGCTGCAGCGACAGGGCCGCCTTGGTGAGCTCGATGGCGTAGACGGTACGGCCGTAGCTGGTGATGTTGCCGGTGCCCAGGCCGAGCTCGTTGGCGAACTCCGTCAACGGGTGCGCGATCTGGGTGTAGCCCTCTTCGGTCTTCACGCCGGTGAGCTTGGAGGAGGTGTAGGCGCCGGCGCGCAGCGTCTGGAGCCCTCCCTCGCCGTCCCGGAACAGCGTGAGGCGGCGCTGCAGGCCCGCCTTCTGCGGCATGTTCTGGGCGGCCTCGTCGAAGGCGTCCGCGGCCTCGTCGGTCTTCTTGCGGGCGGCGACGACCGTGGCGTTGTCCTGGCCCTCCCCGCTCAGCAAGGGGGCGGCGGTGCTGTCGCGCTCCTGGTAGAGGGCGTCGGCGTAGCTGAGGGAGGCCCGCACCAGACGGGCGGTGTTCTCCGCGTCCTCGGCCTCACGCCAGGTGTCGATCGAGCTCTTGACCTGGAAGCCGCCCATGACGAGGCCGACGATCACGGGTATGAGCAGGATCGCGTTCAGCCGGGTGGGCACCCGCCAGTTGCGCGGGGAGAACCGGCCACCGCTGGACGACGGCGCGGCCGTCGAGTCCGGACCGGGCACAGGGGCGGGCGCCGCTCCGCGCGGCGGCGGGGTGAAGTTGCCCCGGGCCGACGGCTCGGGACCGTTCTTGCTTCGCCTCACTCGACCAACAACCTCTCGGAGGGGTCGGCACCTACGTTGTGCCGCAGTCTCTCAGAGCCCAGTGCCATCGACTGATGAGTACGTCTTTGACTATTGGGCAGTTCACGCATTCCAGCACGACGGCCTCCGCACCACCAAACAGTGGTACGCGCGGATTCCGCGTGATGTAAGCCCCAGATAAAACGGTCATACAGAACGAGCCCCGTCAAAAGACGGGGCCGTTGTGAGCGCAGCGAGACCGGTTGGCAACCACGCGTGGCCGTACCACCCGATTCCTCTGCCGAAACGTTATGAACGCCGGGGCCGGCCGTGTCAAAGACCACAGCCGGCTCCGGGACATCTACGACAACTGCCGTATGACGCATTTGATTTGGGAGCTGATCGACACGTCTTCGGGGCGTTACCGCAGACGTGCCATGAGGGCATGCTCGACCAGTGTGATCAGGGCACTCTTGGCGTCCGACCGGTGCCGGGCGTCCGTCGTGATGATCGGTGCGTCCGGCCCGATCTGCAGGGCCTCGCGCACCTCCTCGGGAGCGTACGGCTGGTGTCCGTCGAAGCCGTTGAGGGCCACGACGAAGGGCAGACCGCTGTTCTCGAAGTAGTCGACCGCGGGGAAGCAGTCGGCCAGACGCCGGGTGTCGACCAGCACCACCGCGCCGATGGCACCGCGGACCAGGTCGTCCCACATGAACCAGAAGCGGTCCTGACCGGGCGTACCGAAGAGGTACAGGATCAGGTCCTGGTCCAGGGTGATGCGGCCGAAGTCCATGGCGACCGTGGTGGTCGTCTTGTCACCGGTGTGGGTGAGGTCGTCGATGCCCGCGCTCGCGGACGTCATGACGGCCTCTGTGCGCAGCGGGTTGATCTCGGAGACCGCGCCGACGAACGTGGTCTTGCCCACGCCGAAGCCACCCGCCACCACGATCTTCGCGGAGGTGGTGGCCCGCCCCGCGTCAGAGCTTGCGAAGTCCACTGAGCACCCTTTCGAGCAGCGTCACATCGGGAGCGCCGCCGTTGTTCTCGTCGCCGCCCGGCTGGTGGATGGCCACCAGTCCGGCCTCGGCGAGGTCCGCGACGAGGATCCTGGCCACACCGAGCGGCATGGCGAGCAGCGCCGAGACCTCGGCGACCGACTTCACCTCACGGCACAGGTGGCAGATGCGCTGGTGCTCGGGGAGGAGCCCCATCAGCGCCGCCGGGTCGGCCGTGGTGCTGATCAGAGCCTCGATGGCGAGCTGGTAGCGCGGCCGGGTCCGGCCGCCGGTCATCGCGTACGGACGTACCAGCGGCTGGTCGCCCTCATCCTCGTACGGCTCCGCGTACGGATCATGAGAGGCGGTGGGCGGGGTCATGAATCCTCCGGGCGGGACAGCAAGTCGGTAGGGCAAGCCGTCTGAAGAGGCCGGTGGGGGGATTGTGGCGGCCGGACGGTGATTTGGTGAGACGGGTGGATCCGGGCGGGTCAGTGGAGCAGACTGCCTTGGAGCTCGGCTCGCAGGTCGGGCGTGAGCACTGCGCCCGCGCGGTCGACGAGCAGTGCCATCTCGTATCCGACCAGGCCGATGTCGCATTCCGGGTGGGCGAGGACCGCGAGCGAGGAACCGTCCGAGACGGACATGAGGAAGAGGAATCCCCGTTCCATCTCCACGACGGTCTGTGCCACGCTGCCGCCCTCGAAGATCCGTGAGGCACCCGCCGTGAGCGAGGTCAGCCCCGAAGCGACGGCCGCCAGCTGATCGGCACGGTCGCGTGGGAAGCCCTCGGACATCGCCAGAAGGAGGCCGTCGGCGGACACGACGACGGTGTGGGACACCCCTGGGGTGTTGTCCACGAAGTTGGTGATCAACCAGTTGAGGTTCTGTGCCGCCTGGCTCATCGGGCTCAACTAACGCTCCTGCTGGTGAGTGGGGTTCGGGAAGCTGCCCGTCTGGCCGTTGCCGCCGACCTGACGACCTTGCGCGATACCCCGACGGAGATTGGTCAGCCGGCCGCGCACGTCGTCAGGCGCACGCGAGACAGCCGGACCGCTTTGGTGCTGTTGCTGCTGAGCGGTACCCGGGACGAGGTTCGCCCTGGGCACCCGGCGCGGCAGACCGGAGGTGGTGACACCGCCCGCGGCCGGCTGGCGGACACGTTCCGCCTGCCGGACGAGGTCGTCGTTGGGCGAACTGCGCCAGGCCGCGGAGGCCGCGGGCCGTTGCGGTGCGCCGGCAGAACTCTGTGGGGCCGCGGGAGCCTGCTGCTGCCGCGGTGCCTGAGCCGGGGAGGAGCCGTTGCCGTTGGCCGGCTGCCCCTGTCCCTGCTGCTGGCTGCCGTGGAACCAGTTGGTCTCCAGCGTGTCGTACAGCGGCGTCCGGCCGTCACCGGGACCCGCCGGCGGCAGCGCCTCCGGCTCCTGGCTGACCGGCCGCTGCTGCGGACGCGGCGGCATGGGCGGCCGCGGGGCGCCGAAGTCGGCGCCGTTGGCCTGGGGTCGCTCGAACTGGCCCGTGGACGCGGGGTCCTGACGGCCCGGCAGGGAATGCTGCCCGGTGGAGCTGCCGTCATAGCCCGGCATCGCGAACTGGCCCGTCGAGCCGCTGTCGTACGCCTGCGGGGCCGCGAACTGCCCGGTCTGCGAACCGCTGTTCTGCCCGGGCGGAGTACCGAAGACGTCCGTGCGGACGAACTGGCCCGTGTTCTGCGGGTCGTTCGTGACGGGGCGGGGGAACTCGCCCGTGTCCTGGGGGCCGTTGGATCCCGGCCGCGGGAACTGGCCGGTGTTCTGCGGGCCGGACGCACCCGGGCGGGGGAAGTCGCCCTGCGGACCGTTCGCACCCGGCCTCGGGAACTGGCCGGTGTTCTGCGGCGCGTCGAAGTCCGGCCGCGGGAACTCCGAGGTGCTCGCCGGACCCCGGTGGTCGTCGATCCGCGGCATCCGCGAGGTGGCGGCCGGGTCCTGCTCGTCGTGGCCGCGCGGGACGTCGAGCGAGGCGCGCGGCACCGGCGGCTGCGCGTTCTCGTCGCTCCAGCTCGGCGTGCGGGGCTGCTGGTTGCCGCCCGGCAGCTCGGCCCGCGGACCACCGCGGCCCGGCAGCTGCGGCCGACGGCGCCGGCCGCCGGACTCGGGAGCCTGGCCGGCGTTCGGGGCCTGCGACTGCGGGGGTACGGTCCCCCGGCCGCCGAAGGCGTCCTGGCCGCCGCCGAAAGCGTCCTGACCGTTGAAGGCGTCCTGACCCGGACCCCCCGTGCCCGCGGCCTGGAGGCCCTGCGGAGCACCCGGTGCCTGGCCGCCGAACCCGGCACCGGCGGGAGCGGGCCGGCCCTGCGGGGGCGTACCCGGACCCTGCGGTCCTCGCGATCCGCCCGGCGCACCGGGACGACCGCCCTGGCCACTGCCGGGCAGTGCGGCCCGTGGTCCCTGACCGGAGCTGAGCCGCCCGCCCGAGGGGGCACCGGCACCGAGAGCGCCACCGCCACCGGGCGCACCGCCAAGGGCACCGCCCCCGCCGCCCCCGCCGCCACGACGGGCCGCGGCCACACCGGCGGCGGCCTGAGCCGCGGGGATACCGGGCGCGCCCTGGCCGGGCTTGGGCTGCGGCTTCTTGCCGCCCTGGGCGACATCCACGGGCAGCATGACCAGCGCGGTCGTACCACCGGAGTCGGACGGGCGCAGCTGGATGCGGATGCCGTGGCGCTGCGACAGCCGGCCGACCACGAACAGGCCCATGCGTCGGGAGACGGAGACGTCCACGGTGGGCGGCGAGGCGAGCCGCTCGTTGATCGCGGCGAGGTCCTCTGGGGAGAGGCCGATGCCGGTGTCGTGGATCTCGATCAGCACCCGGCCGTCGGGCAGCGCGTGACCGGTGACCTTGACCTTGGTCTGCGGGGAGGAGAACGAGGTCGCGTTCTCCAGCAGCTCGGCGAGCAGGTGCACGAGGTCGTTGACCACTCGGCCGGCCACTTCGGTGGTCGGCACGGAGGCCAGTTCGATGCGCTCGTACTGCTCCACCTCGGACGCGGCGGCACGCAGCACGTCGACCAGCGGGACCGGACGGGTCCAGCGGCGGCCGGGCTCCTCACCCGCGAGGACGAGGAGGTTCTCACCGTTACGGCGCATGCGGGTCGCGAGGTGGTCGAGCTTGAAGAGCGAGGACAGCTGGTCCGGGTCGGCCTCGCGGGACTCCAGTTCGGAGATGAGCGAGAGCTGACGCTGGATGAGGCCCTGGGAGCGGCGCGAGAGGTTGGTGAACATCGCGTTGACGTTGCCCCGCAGCAGGGCCTGCTCGGCGGCGAGGCGGACCGCCTCGCGGTGCACGTCGTCGAAGGCCGCGGCCACCCGGCCGATCTCGTCCCGGGAGTGCACACCGACCGACTCCACGGACGTGTCGACGTCCTGCGGGTCGGACTCGGACAGCTGCTTGACCAGCTCGGGCAGCCGGTCCTGGGCGACCTTGGTGGCGGTCTCCTGGAGGCGGCGCAGCGAGCGGATCATGGACCGGGCCACGACGAACGCGCCGACCAGGGAGACACCGAGCACGAGCAGGATCAGGGCACCGGCGATGATCGCGTCGCGCTCGGTGGCGCTGCGCAGCTCGCGGGCCTTCTGCTCCATGTCCTCGAGCAGCGTGTGCTCGATGCGGCCCATCTCCTGGATCTTGGTCGAGCTGTCGTCGACCCAGTCCTTGTAGGAGCGCTTGTCCAGGTCGGCGAGGCCCCCCTGGCGGCCGAAGGCACGGCCGGCGTACTGGTCGGCGGCCTCGATGTTCGAGTTGCCGTCCTCGATGGGCTGCAGGAGCTCCTCGGCGTTGTTGTCGCCGTAGATGCTCCGGAAGGTGTTGAGGTCGGACGCCTCACTGTCGAGCGCGCCCTGGCCGTACAGCCGGTCGGTCTCGGAGAGGCTGCCCAGTGTGCTCTTGTTGGCGGGCAGTGCCGCAGCGAGGATCGCGCGCTGGCTGGACGCGTACTCCTTGGCGGAGGAGAAGGCCGCCAGGGCACGCGTGCTCTGGATCATCTCCGGGTTGCTGGTCGCCTGGGCCATGTCCTGCGAGAGGTCGAGCAGGTGGGTGATCAGGCGGTGGTAGGACTCGACCGTCTGTGTCGCGTTGCCCTTGGTCTCGTAGGCGTCGCCGCGGATCTTGCTCAGCGTGTCCAGGTCGCGGACGAGGCCGACGAGGCTGTCGCGGACGCCCTGGAGGTTGCCGTCCTTGCCGGCGGTGTCGATGTCCTCGGCGGCGTTGATGAAGTTGGTCGCGGCCCGGTCCGTCTTGTCCCGGTAGCCCTTGACCGTGATGTTGCTCGCCGTGGAGTCGTGCGCCAGCGGACCGGCCGACTGGTCGCGCTCCTCCTGGAGGGCCGCGGCAAGCTCGGTGGCCTGCTTCGTCATCTCCGTCAGCAGCTTCATGTTGTCGAGCTGCTGGATGTCGTCCATGGAGTCGTTGATGCGCAGCGCGCCCAGCGAGGTGGCCGCCACCACGGG
Organism: Streptomyces doebereineriae; assembly: GCF_031845645.1. Classification (NCBI taxonomy): domain Bacteria; kingdom Bacillati; phylum Actinomycetota; class Actinomycetes; order Kitasatosporales; family Streptomycetaceae; genus Streptomyces; species Streptomyces doebereineriae. The sequence continues at coordinate 227,074 of NZ_JAVREZ010000004.1, read as the reverse complement.
GAGCGCGAGCAGCGACACCAGGCGCGTGGAGATGCGCCAGTTGCGCAGGGCTACGCGCGACCCCGGGCCGTTCGTGCCCTTCGAGGGCTTCACCGGCGGCTTGGCCGGGGTCGCCGGGCCCGAGGACGCCGACGTGCCGAGACGCCCGGGGCCGGAACCGCCCTCGACGGCCGGGCCCGGGTTCTGGGCGTGCTGGGGGGAGGAACTGCCGACATTGGGGCCAGTCCCGCCGTGCTGCTCCGGCTCGGCCGAAGCGCTGCCATCCCTCTTGAAACGTCCCTGCACTAGCGTCGCAACCTCTGGACCAGGCGCTCCTCCGCAGGACGGCGGAGCACGGTGTCGGCGTTGTGGGGAGCGCCCTGAATGCGCACCCCGGGTGATCTGAGTGACCGGCGCTGCTCCCCCTTCTCACCGCCGCTCGGCGCTTCTCTGCGCCCCCTGTGCGCCGGTTCGATCCCGCGGCGGTCCGTGGAATTCCAGCACAGTGCCGGATCTCCAACAAGGTCCGAGGGTCAGACCGTGACCTACGTGACACCACGTGAGGGCAACGTCACCGGGTGTGGGAAGCGTTCTCGTCCATAACGGACATAAGTCCGCGAGTCACCCTGCGGGGGTAGGTGTCCCAGTCGCCATGATCAGGAGCGGAATGATGGCTTCAGGGAGCCAATGTCCGTTTCGTTGGGGTGAGTTAAGACTCTGAATTGTCCGGTTTGCCCATAGGTCAGTGAGCAAACTCACACAGCGATCATGAGGTCTTCGCGGCTTCGGAGGGGAATGGCATGTTTAGCCTGGCGCTTTACAAGAAGGCTCCATCTGTCCAAACCACCACTGTCGAGGTCGAGTACAACCGTGAAGACGACGATGATGTTCCGCAACATTGCCAACCCGCGGCGCACGACGCTGGCGCACCTCGAGGACGCCGACGCACTGCAGATCCCGGAGCAGCCGGAGCACACGCTCGCCCTCCCGGCCCAGACCGCCAACCCCCGGCGGACGGTCCTGATGGAGATCCCGGTCTCCGCCGCCAAGTAACCGTAGCGCGCCCGGATCACCGCCCTGTGGGCAGGTGTCCCGGGCGCATCACACGAGGCACGGGCCTGTCCCGGAGCCTCGGGGCACCCCTCCCCGCGCTAGCCTGGAGCGTCAGACTCCAGCCGGCCGAGTAGAGGGGCGCCCAGATCCCGTGCGCATCGCCAGATTCTCCATCGACGGGAACGTCGCCTTCGGCGCGGTCGAGGGCGACAGGCCGGACGAGCTCGTCCTCGACATCATCAAGGGCATCCCGTTCGCGGACTTCGAGCTCTCCGGTACGAAGGTCCCGCTCAGCAAGGTCCGGCTGCTGCCCCCGGTGCTCCCGAACAAGGTCGTGGCGTACGGCCGTAACTACGCCGACCACGCGAAGGAACTCGGCAACGAGGTCCCGGACGTCCCCTTCGCCTTCTTCAAGCCCTCCACCTCGGTGATCGGCCCCGGCGACGAGATCCAGTACCCCTCCTTCTCGGCGGACGTCCACCACGAGGCCGAACTCGCCGTCGTCATCGGCCGTATGTGCCGCGAGGTGCCGCGCGAGCGCGTCAAGGACGTGATCTTCGGCTACACCTGTGCGAACGACATCACCGCCCGGGACGTCCAGAAGCGCGAGAAGCAGTGGGCGCGGGCCAAGGGCTTCGACACCTCCTGCCCGCTGGGCCCCTGGGTGGAGACGGACCTGGACCTGGAGACGGCCTCCGACCTGACGATCCAGCTCACCGTCAACGGCGAACAACGCCAGCTCGGCCGAACCAGCGAGATGATCCACCCGATCGAGGATCTGATCGTCAACATCTCCGAGGCCATGACGCTGCTCCCCGGCGACGTGATCCTCACGGGCACCCCGGCAGGCGTCGGGCCGCTCACCGTCGGCGACGAGGTCGCCGTCACCATCGAAGGCATCGGCACTCTCACCAACAAGGTTGTCAAGCGTGGCTAGCGCACCCGTCCGCGTACGTTTCTGCCCCTCGCCCACCGGTAACCCCCACGTGGGCCTGGTCCGCACCGCCCTGTTCAACTGGGCGTTCGCCCGGCACCACCAGGGCACGCTCGTCTTCCGCATCGAGGACACCGACGCGGCCCGCGACTCCGAGGAGTCGTACAACCAGCTGCTCGACTCGATGCGCTGGCTGGGCTTCGACTGGGACGAGGGCCCCGAGGTCGGCGGCCCGCACGCCCCGTACCGGCAGTCGCAGCGGATGGACCTCTACAAGGACGTCGCCGCCAAGCTCCTGGACGCCGGTCACGCGTACCGCTGCTACTGCTCCCAGGAGGAGCTGGACACCCGTCGCGAGGCGGCTCGCGCGGCCGGCAAGCCCTCGGGCTACGACGGCCACTGCCGCGACCTGACCGACGAGCAGGTCTCCACGTATGTCGCCGAGGGCCGTACGCCCATCGTCCGCTTCCGTATGCCCGACGAGACGATCACCTTCACGGACCTGGTCCGCGGCGAGCTGACGTTCACCCCGGAGAACGTGCCGGACTACGGGATCGTACGAGCCAACGGGGCGCCCCTCTACACGCTCGTGAACCCGGTCGACGACGCGCTGATGGAGATCACGCACGTCCTGCGCGGCGAGGACCTGCTGTCCTCCACCCCCCGCCAGGTCGCCCTGTACAAGGCGCTGATCGAGCTGGGCGTGGCGAAGTCCGTGCCCGCCTTCGGGCACCTGCCGTACGTGATGGGCGAGGGCAACAAGAAGCTCTCCAAGCGTGACCCGCAGGCCTCGCTGAACCTCTACCGGGAGCGCGGCTTCCTGCCCGAGGGCCTGCTCAACTACCTGTCCCTGCTGGGCTGGTCGCTCTCGGCGGACAAGGACATCTTCACCACCGACGAGCTGATCGCGGCCTTCGACATCGCGGACGTGAACCCCAACCCGGCGCGCTTCGACCTCAAGAAGTGCGAGGCGATCAACGCCGACCACATCCGTCTCCTGGACGTGAAGGACTTCACGGAGCGCTGCGCCCCGTGGCTGCAGGCTCCCTTCGCCCCCTGGTCCCCGGAGGACTTCGACGAGACGAAGTGGCAGGCGATCGCTCCGCACGCCCAGACCCGTCTGAAGGTCCTCTCGGAGATCACCGACAACGTCGACTTCCTGTTCCTGCCGGAGCCGGTCTTCGACGAGCCCTCGTGGACCAAGGCGATGAAGGAGGGCTCGGACGCCCTTCTGCGTACGGCCCGCGAGAAGCTGGAGTCCGCGGACTGGACCTCGCCGGAGTCCCTCAAGGAGGCCGTACTGGCCGCCGGCGAGACCCACGGCCTCAAGCTCGGCAAGGCCCAGGCCCCGGTCCGCGTGGCCGTCACCGGACGCACGGTCGGCCTGCCCCTCTTCGAGTCCCTGGAGATCCTGGGCAAGGAGACGACGCTGGCCCGCATCGACGCGGCGCTGGAGAAGCTGACGGCGTAACGCACGCACGTGTGAGGGGCGGCAACCGGGAACTCCGGCTGCCGCCCCTTTGCCGCTCTCAGACCGCGTCGCTCTCGTCGATCAGGTAGGCGCTCTCGTCGAAGATCTCCAGCACGACGACGACCATGATCGCGCCGGCCACCATGTACTCCAGCATCACGCCGGGCGCCACATAGGCCTTGCGCAGGTGCTCATCGGGCCCGAGCTGCGCGGTCGATGTCTTGCGGAACGGGTCACGAGCCAGTATCCGCACGGCCTTGTCCAACTGGGCTCGACGCTCTCCGGGCAGAGCGTCGTACGTCGCCTGGGCCTCGACGGTGAACTGGACGCGGTACTCGGTCATGAGCCCAGTGTGCCAGTCCACCCCGCGCCGCTCGCCCGAGTCCTGAGGGCCCCAATCGCCGGACGCCACCCCGGACGCCGGGTTACCGTCGGATCATGAGCATTCGGGCCGTGGTCTGGGACGTGGACGACACCCTCTTCGACTACACGGGGGCCGACCGCATCGGAATGCGTCTGCATCTGACGGCCGAGGGGTTGCTCGAGGCGTACGAGAGCGTCGAGCAGGCCATCGTGCGGTGGCGGGCCATCACCGATACCCAGTGGGCGCGGTTCTCGGTGGGGGAGGTCGACTTCCAGGGTCAGCGGCGGGAGCGGGTGCGGGTGTTCCTGGGCGAGGAGCTGACCGACGCGGAGGCGGACGCCTGGTTCCAGCGGTACATCGCGCACTACGAGACCGCCTGGACCCTCTTCCCCGACGTGCTGCCCGCCCTGGACGCCCTCGCCGCCAGCCACCGGCACGCGGTGCTGTCCAACTCCAGCATCCAGGTCCAGGACCACAAGCTGCGCGTGCTCGGCGTGCACGACCGCTTCGAGGTCATCCTGTGCGCCGCCGAACTGGGCGTCTCCAAGCCCGAGGCCGAAGCCTTCCTCGCGGCCTGCGACGCCCTGGAGCTGGCCCCGCACCAGGTGGCGTACGTCGGCGACCACCCGGAGATCGACGGCCGGGGCGCCGCCGAGGCCGGACTGCTGTCGGTCTGGATCGACCGCGACGGCGGTGTGCACGCCCATGTCCCCACCCCCGCCGGACCGCGGCGCATCGCCTCGCTCGCCGAACTCCCCGCGATCCTCGGCGCGGATAGTCGTTTTGGAGCCCCGTCCACCTTCGGGTAATGTTCTTCCTGCGCCGCCGGGGAGCGGGCCGAAAGGCCGGGATCCGGAGGAGCAAACTAGAACAAGATCCCCGTAGGGGCTTGAGTTCCAGTGGCCTATGGTGTAATTGGCAGCACGACTGATTCTGGTTCAGTTAGTCTTGGTTCGAGTCCAGGTAGGCCAGCTCGCAGAGCTCATCTGCAAAGGCGGAGATCAATTCCGCGAAGCCCCCGTTGTGTAGCGGCCTAGCACGCTGCCCTCTCAAGGCAGTAGCGCCGGTTCGAATCCGGTCGGGGGTACAGATCCTTCCCGGAGGGTCAGTCAGGGTCGCACCCGCTGACGCTCATGCAGGATCGCTAGGGCCCCCGTTGTGTAGCGGCCTAGCACGCCGCCCTCTCAAGGCGGTAGCGCCGGTTCGAATCCGGTCGGGGGTACGATTTACTCTAAATCACCTTGGTCTATGGTGTAATTGGCAACACTACGGTTTCTGGTACCGTCATTCTTGGTTCGAGTCCAGGTAGACCAGCTCGGACCTGCGGAAACGCAGGCTCCACGCCCCCGTTGTGTAGCGGCCTAGCACGCCGCCCTCTCAAGGCGGTAGCGCCGGTTCGAATCCGGTCGGGGGTACGTTGAGGAAGGCCCTTCACTTCGGTGGAGGGCCTTCGCCGTGTCCGGGGGCTCATTCGAAGCCGTACCGCCGCGTCGACTCCTCCTCCTGGGCCAGCCGGTGCAGCGACCGCAGCAGCGGCTCGTTGAGGATCGCGCCCAGGATCGCGAACTCGACCCGCTCCGCCTCCGACGGGTGGGTCTCCAGGTTGTCCACGTCGAGGACGGCTGTCCGGTGCATCAACTCGGCGTACGGCGCGAGCTGTTCGGCCCCCCACTCGTAGCCGAGCCGGCGGAACGCGGCCACCGCCACCACCAGCGAGCGGTACGCGGGGGAGATGGTCGTGAGCTGCTTGGCGTTCTCCCAGCCGAGCCGGTCCAGGAGCGTGGTGACCTCCTGGTGCGCGGCCCGGACGAACTCGTCGTCCTCGTCCGGCTCGGGCACCTGCGGAAGTGCCCACAGCGCCGCGCCGAGACGGATCGAGCGGCCCAGGGAGTCGTCGTCCACGTGTCCGAGGACCTCGCGCACCTTCGCCACCGGCACCCGGCCCACCTGGATCATCGCGCGTACCAGTCGCAGTCGCCGCAGATGCTCCTCGTCGTACTCGGCCGTCGTGGCATTGATCTGGCGGCCCGGCGGCAACAGCCCTTCGCGCAGGTAGTACTTGATCGTCGCGGTCGACACACCGCTGTGCTCGCTGAGTTCGGCCAGCCGCATCTCTTGCACCCCCTCTCGGATACCGGCACTATCCAAACATGCCGCAGTCGGATAGTGCTGCTCGCCAACGAGGGGGTCCCATGATCGGGAAGAAGGTCGCCGCAGGCCGCACCACCGCGTCCGCGGAGAAGGACGTGGTCGTCCTGCTGATCGGGATGCGCATCAACCGCTTCTGGGCCGTGCACCACTGGGTCCCGGTCCTCCTGGCCATGCCGCGGATGCTGCGGGAACTGCAGAAGGCTCCGGAGCGGGGTCTGCTCTCGCATGTACTGCTGACGGCCTCACCGCGGACGTACTACGTCGTCCAGTACTGGGAGTCGAAGGAGAAGCTGTACGCCTACGCGCACTCGCCGGAGATGTTCCACCACCGGGCGTGGGCGATCATCAACCGCAAGGAGAAGGCGGGGAGGACACGGCGGCACGTGGGGCTGTGGCACGAGGCGTATGTGGTGCCGGAGGGGTCCTACGAGTCGATCTACGCGGACATGCCGGCGTTCGGACTGGCCGCGGCCCATGGGCAGGTGCCGGTGGAGCGCAGGGGACGTTCGGCGAGGGAACGGTTCGCATACAAGTCCGGGAGTGCAACCTCTTAGGGGCGCGGGGAACTGCGCGACCGGCCACGACGGCGGGGCGGACGATCGATACACTCCAGCGCCCCTGGGCGGGCATCTTCCCGTCGGTCCAAGACCTAGCCGCGGCGTTGAGGCCGGTCTCGTTCCGACGGAGTCCGCTCAGCCCGTACGGCGCAGTGCCTCGGAGAGGCGGGCGGCGGCGTCGATGACCGCCTGGGCGTGCATGCGGCCCGGATGACGGGTCAGGCGCTCGATGGGGCCGGAGACCGAGACGGCGGCCACCACGCGGTTGGAGGGACCGCGTACGGGCGCGGACACGGACGCGACGCCCGGCTCGCGCTCGCCGATGGACTGGGCCCAGCCGCGGCGTCGTACGCCCGACAGGGCCGTGGCCGTGAAGCGGGCGCCCTGGAGGCCGCGGTGCAGGCGCTCCGGCTCCTCCCAGGCCATCAGGATCTGGGCCGAGGAGCCCGCCTTCATGGTGAGCGTCGAGCCGACCGGGACGGTGTCCCTGAGGCCCGACAGGCGCTCAGCCGCGGCGACGCAGATACGCATGTCGCCCTGGCGGCGGTAGAGCTGTGCGCTCTCGCCGGTGATGTCCCGCAGATGCGTGAGCACCGGCCCGGCTGTCGCGAGGAGGCGGTCCTCGCCGGCGGCCGCGGCCAGCTCGGCGAGGCGCGGGCCCAGAATGAAACGGCCCTGCATGTCGCGTGCCACCATGCGGTGGTGTTCCAGAGCCACGGCCAGCCGGTGGGCCGTGGGTCGTGCCAGTCCGGTCGCCGCGACCAAGCCCGCGAGGGTGGCCGGACCGGACTCCAGAGCGCTCAGGACAAGGGCTGCCTTGTCCAGAACGCCGACGCCGCTACTGTTGTCCATGAAACGATACTCGCGTCTCACTCTGTGAAACGCAAGTTCCTTTTTTCGTGAGACGCGCAACCCTTGTAGACACAGCGGCCCGGTGACCGTACGGGCCTGGTGACGGGCGCCCGTGAACTGGGGCCGGGTGCCGTCTCCTCAAGATCTCTAGTTGGGCCGGTGGACGTTTGCCGGCCGGAGGGAAAGCGATGGGTAGGACACTCGCGGAGAAGGTCTGGGACGACCATGTCGTCCGGCGCGCCGAGGGCGAGCCCGACCTCCTCTTCATCGATCTGCACCTGCTGCACGAGGTGACCAGCCCGCAGGCCTTCGACGGTCTGCGCAAGAGCGGTCGCCAGGTGCGCCGGCTCGACCTGACCATCGCCACCGAGGACCACAACACCCCGACCCTCGACATCGACAAGCCCATCGCGGACCCGGTCTCCCGGATCCAGCTGGAGACGCTGCGCAAGAACGCCGCCGACTTCGGTGTGCGCCTGCACCCGCTGGGCGACGTCGAGCAGGGCGTCGTGCACGTGGTGGGTCCGCAGCTCGGACTGACCCAGCCCGGCATGACCGTGGTCTGCGGCGACTCCCACACCTCCACGCACGGTGCCTTCGGCGGCCTGGCGTTCGGCATCGGCACCTCCCAGGTCGAGCACGTCCTGGCCACCCAGACGCTGCCGCTGGTCCGCCCGAAGACCATGGCCATCACGGTCGACGGCGAACTGCCCGACGGCGTCACCGCCAAGGACCTGATCCTGGCGATCATCGCCAGGATCGGCACCGGCGGCGGCCAGGGCTACGTCCTGGAGTACCGCGGCTCCGCCATCGAGAAGCTCTCGATGGAAGCCCGCATGACCATCTGCAACATGTCGATCGAGGCCGGCGCCCGCGCGGGCATGATCGCCCCCGACCAGACCACCTTCGACTACCTCGAGGGCCGCCCGCACGCGCCCAAGGGCGAGGACTGGGACGCGGCCGTCGCGTACTGGAAGACGCTGAAGACGGACGAGGACGCGGAGTTCGACGCCGAGGTCGTCATCAAGGCCGACGAGCTGGCGCCGTTCGTCACCTGGGGCACCAACCCCGGCCAGGGCGCGCCGCTTTCGGCGGACGTCCCCGATCCTGCTTCGTACGAAGACGCTTCGGAGCGCCTCGCCGCCGAAAAGGCCCTGGAATACATGGGGTTGGAGGCCGGGCAGCCGCTGCGCTCCATCAAGGTGGACACCGTCTTCGTAGGTTCGTGCACCAACGGCCGTATCGAGGACCTGCGTGCCGCCGCCGAGCTCGTCAAGGGCCGCAAAGTCGCCGACGGCGTACGGATGCTGGTCGTCCCCGGCTCCGCGCGCGTGGGCCTGCAGGCCGTCTCCGAGGGCCTGGACGTCGTCTTCAAGGAGGCCGGCGCCGAATGGCGGCACGCGGGCTGCTCGATGTGTCTGGGCATGAACCCGGACCAGCTGGCCCCCGGTGAGCGCTCCGCGTCCACCTCCAACCGCAACTTCGAGGGCCGGCAGGGCAAGGGCGGTCGTACGCACCTGGTGTCGCCGCAGGTCGCGGCCGCGACCGCCGTGCTGGGCCACCTGGCTTCGCCCGCCGACCTGTCCGACGCCCCTGTCGCCGCTGGAGTCTGAGAGTCATGGAAGCATTCACCACGCACACCGGCCGGGCCGTCCCGCTGCGCCGTTCCAACGTCGACACCGACCAGATCATCCCTGCTCACTGGCTCAAGAAGGTGACACGGGACGGGTTCGAGGACGGACTGTTCGAGGCCTGGCGCAAGGACGAGAAATTCATCCTCAACCAGCCCGAGCGCAAGGGCGCCACGGTCCTGGTCGCCGGCCCCGACTTCGGCACCGGATCCTCCCGTGAGCACGCGGTGTGGGCGCTGCAGAACTACGGCTTCAAGGCCGTCATCTCGTCCCGCTTCGCCGACATCTTCCGCGGCAACTCGCTCAAGAACGGCCTGCTCACGGTGATCGTGGAGCAGAAGATCGTGGACGCGCTGCAGGAGCTCACGGAGAAGGACCCCACGGCCGAGATCACGGTCGACCTGGAGGCCCGCGAGGTGCGTGCCGAGGGCATCACCGCGTCCTTCGAGCTGGACGAGAACTCCCGCTGGCGGCTGCTGAACGGCCTGGACGACATCTCCATCACCCTCCAGAACGAGGCCGACATCGCCGCGTACGAGGCCAAGCGACCTTCGTACAAGCCGCGGACGCTGCAGAGCTGACCCCGAGGGCGGCCGGACCACCCGGAACCCTCCTTCGGAGCAACTGAACAGGTCGAGTTTCGGCCACCGCAACACCCCCGCCGTACCCCCGATCAGCCCGATCGGGGGTACGGCCGTGTCTGGGCCCGTACGGACTCGCGCGGTGCGACACGCCCGTTCAACTTCCCACGTTACGGCGGGTGTTGTCGGGGTACGCGTCCCTTGTAGCCGTGGCTTCCGGATGTGCCCGGAAGGCCGTTTGAGGCGGCAGTTGCACCCCTAGCAGGCGACAACTCGCCCCAGATGGCACAATCTGTGCATGGAACACGACGGCCAACTCGAGCTCTATGCGGCAGTCGCGGACCAACTCAAGGAAGCGCACGCAAGGGTGCGCGCACTGCAAGTCCCGGAGGGCGTACGGATGGCGCTGACCCGGAAGCTGCTGGTCATTACGGCCGCGGCCAAGCACGACGTCGTCGAAGCGACAAGGCGTCTGGAGGGGTTCATGGCCGACCTCGACGCGGGGCGAATCCCGGAAGAGGAACGCTGAACACGTCCAGAGCAGCCGAGTTCGTTGCGGCACAAGGGTGATAAGCCCGTTTCGTGTTTGATTTGCGGTATATATCTGCCTAACGTGCGAAAAAGCTTGAACACTTTCGTTCTGGCAATGTCTCCGAAGGGGAAGACGTGAACAAGGCGCAGCTCGTAGAAGCGATTGCCGACAAGGTCGGCGGCCGCCAGCAGGCCGCCGACGCGGTCGACGCGGTCCTGGACGCCATCGTCCGCGCGACGGTCGCGGGCGACCGGGTCTCGGTCACCGGCTTCGGTTCGTTCGAGAAGGTCGACCGGCCGGCCCGTTACGCCCGTAACCCCCAGACGGGCGAGCGGGTTCGGGTCAAGAAGACCTCCGTTCCGCGCTTCCGCGCGGGCCAGGGCTTCAAGGACCTGGTGAGCGGCACGAAGAAGCTCCCGAAGAACGACGTCGCGGTCAAGAAGGCGCCCAAGGGCAGCCTGACCGGCGGGGCTTCGGCCACGGTCAAGAAGGCGGCCGCGAAGAAGGCCACCGCCAAGACCGCCGCGGCCAAGAAGACCACCGCGAGGAAGACGACGGCCAAGAAGACGACGGCCACCGCGAAGAAGACCACGGCGAAGAAGGCGCCCGCCAAGAGCACGGCGACCGCCAAGACCACCGCCGCGAAGAAGACCACCGCCAAGAAGGCGACGGCCAAGAAGGCCCCGGCGAAGAAGGCGACCGCCAAGAAGGCCCCCGCCAGGAAGTCGACGGCTCGCACCACCACCGCCAAGAAGGCCACGGCCCGCAAGAGGTAAGGGCACAGGGCACTCACGCGCCGGGCCGGACTCCACATCGGAGTCCGGCCCGCGGCGTGTGCACAGGGGGTTCAGAAGGTCTGGAGGGTCACCAGGGTGACCTTGTCCCCGTCCATCTCGATGCGCACGCGCTGCCCGGGACGCAGCAGCCTCAGATCGCCCGCGTCGAACGCCGGTGCGTCGAACGGGACGGGGGTGCCGTCGTCGAGAAGCACCTGCCCGCTGCGGCTTTCGGGGTCGTACGTGTACGCGGTCGCCTGCATGGCCGCAGCCTACTGCCCGGGAATCAGCAACCGCGCCGCGGCGGCGGCCGTCCGGGGGCCCACCCCGAGGGCGAGCGCGGCCCGCAGGTCCTCGCCGGTGTCCACGTCCTGCCGTACGGAATCCACCCCGGTCAGGGGGAGTTCCGTCGCTCCCGAGGCGCGATGTCGTGCACGGGAATCCCGGCCGAAGGCGGGGCGCAATTCCGTGCCCTCCCGGGCCGCCAGCAGAGTGGTGCCGATTTCTGCGGCGTCCGCGAGAAAAGCGCGCGGGAATTCCGCGGCAGCGTCGAGGACCCGGGCCAATTCCAGGGGCCGTAGCGCCGGAAGATCGGCGTTCAGGGCCGCGAGGGCGCTTTCGGGACGCGTGGACCGCACGACGGCCGCCGCGTGCGACAGGGCCGCGTTCAGGCCGCCCCGCGGCTCGTCGGGGACGATCCGGGCGCCGAGGGCCGCCAGTTCACGGCCCGCCAGGGCGTCATCCGTGACTACCGCCACATCACCGACCGCGGGGCAGGCCAGCGCGGCCGCCACGGTGTCCTGGGCGAAGGCGAGGGCCAGACCCGGGCGCATCCCGTCGTCGGCGGTGTCCGAGAGCCTGCTCTTGGCCCGCGCCAAGGGCTTCAGCGGGATGACCAACGTCCACAGCACGAGTGTTCCGTCCTTCTCCGGTGGCGGCCATTGTCACTCAGTCGTCACGCGGCCCATCTGGCGGTGTCGGTGGCGGGGCGTACGGTGTTCTCGACAGACCGGCGGCCTGGGGCGACACTTGTGCGGCCCCCCAGGCCCTAGAGGAAGGTGTCCGCGTGCCCCGCCGCAGAATCGGCTTCTGGTACCGCCTGGCAGCGGTGATCGCCAAACCGCCGCTCGTGGTTCTGATCAAGCGGGACTGGCGCGGAATGGAGCATATTCCGGCCGACGGCGGATTTATCACCGCGGTAAACCACAATTCGCACATCGATCCCTTCGCGTACGCGCACTTCCAGTACAACACCGGGCGCGTTCCGCGATTCCTCGCGAAGAGTGGTCTTTTCAACAAGGGCTTCATCGGCGCCATGATGCGCGGCACGGGGCAGATTCCCGTCTACCGCGAGACCACGGACGCGCTCAGCGCCTTCAGGGCCGCCATCGACGCCGTGGACCGCGGCGAATGCGTCGCCTTCTACCCCGAGGGCACCATCACCCGGGACCCCGACCAGTGGCCCATGATCGGCAAGACCGGTGCCGCGCGGGTGGCCCTCCAGACCAAGTGCCCGGTGATCCCCGTCGCGCAGTGGGGCGCCAACGAACTGCTGCCGCCGTACGCCAAGAAGCTCCATGTGCTTCCGCGCAAGACCTCGTACGTCCTCGCGGGGCCGCCCGTGGACCTGTCGCCGTTCTACGGCAAGGACATGACCCCGGACCTCCTCAAGGAGGCCACCGAGGTCATCATGGCCGCCGTCACCGCCCAGCTGGAGCTGATCCGCGGCGAGAAGGCACCCGAGACGGCGTACGACCCGCGCCGCGAGCGGATCGAGCAGCGGCGCCGGACCCAGGCACAGAACGGCCACGAGGGGGAGAAGAGCAAGTGAGCAAGCCCGTCAAGGCGGCCGTCTTCGGTACCGGTTCATGGGGCACCGCGTTCGGCATGGTGCTCGCCGACGCGGGGTGCGAGGTCACCCTGTGGGCGCGGCGTCCCGAACTCGCGGAAGCCGTCAACTCCACGCGGACGAACCCGGACTACCTCCCCGGCGTCGAACTCCCGGAGAACCTCCGGGCGACGGCAGACGCCGCGGAGGCCGCGCGCGACGCGGAGTTGACCGTTCTCGCGATCCCCTCGCAGACCCTGCGCGCCAACCTCGCCGAGTGGACCCCCCTGCTCGCGCCCGACACCGTCCTCGTCTCCCTCATGAAGGGCGTCGAACTCGGCTCCGCCATGCGGATGAGCGAAGTGATCGAGGACGTCGCGAAGGTCGGCGCCGACCGCATCGCCGTGGTCACCGGACCCAACCTCGCGCGGGAGATCGCCGCCCGGATGCCGGCCGCCGCCGTGGTCGCCTGCACCGACGAGGCGGTCGCCCAGCGTCTCCAGTCCTCCTGCCACACGCCGTACTTCCGCCCGTACACCAACACCGACGTGGTGGGCTGCGAACTCGGCGGCGCCGTGAAGAACGTCATCGGCCTCGCCGTCGGTATCGCGGACGGCATGGGCCTCGGTGACAACGCCAAGGGCTCGCTCATCACGCGCGGTCTCGCGGAGACGACCCGGCTCGGACTCGCCATGGGCGCCGACCCGCTGACGTTCTCCGGACTCGCCGGTCTCGGCGACCTGGTGGCGACCTGCTCCTCGCCGCTGTCGCGCAACCACACCTTCGGCACCAACCTCGGCAAGGGCATGACCCTGCAGGAGACCATCGCGGTCACCAAGCAGACCGCGGAGGGCGTCAAGTCCTGTGAGTCCGTGCTGGATCTGGCCCGCAGGCACGGCGTCGACATGCCGATCACCGAGACCGTCGTCGGCATCGTGCACGAGGGCAAGGCCCCGGTGGTCGCCGTCAAGGAGCTGATGTCGCGCAGCGCGAAACCCGAGCGACGCTGAGCTACGACCTCGTTTTTTGCCTCGTTCGCCGCAGGGGCGCACGCTGTATCCGGGCACTACCAACGGGTACTCTCAACGCGATATGAGCACCGAGAACCTCCCCCAGAGCCCTCAGCAGCCGCCTCGCAAGCCGCGCGTGGCCGTCGTGTTCGGCGGACGCAGCTCCGAACACGGGATCTCCGTGGTCACCGCCGGCGCCGTACTGCGGGCCATCGACCGGAGCAAGTACGACGTCCTGCCGATCGGCATCACCCGGGACGGCCGTTGGGCGCTCACCGCCGACGAACCGGAACGCATGGCGATCACCGAGCGCCGTACGCCGAGTGTCGAGGAACTCGCCGAGTCGAGCGAGGGCGGCGTGGTGCTCCCCGTCGACCCCGCGAACCGTGAAGTCGTCTACAGCGAGCCGGGATCGGTGCCCAAGGCGCTCGGTGAGGTCGACGTCGTCTTCCCCGTCCTGCACGGCCCCTACGGCGAGGACGGCACCCTGCAGGGCCTCCTGGAGCTCTCGGGCGTCCCGTACGTCGGCGCGGGTGTGCTCGCCTCGGCCGTCGGCCAGGACAAGGAGTACATGAAGCGGGTGTTCACCTCCTTCGGGCTCAAGGTCGGCCCGTACGTGGTGATCAGGCCGCGCGAGTGGCAGCGGGACGAGTCCGCGGCCCGTGCGAAGATCGTCGACTTCGCGGGCGAGCACGGCTGGCCGCTGTTCGTGAAGCCCGCACGCGCGGGTTCGTCGATCGGCATCACCAAGGTCGACGACCTGTCCGGCCTGGACGAGGCGATCGCCGAGGCACAGAGCCACGACCCGAAGATCCTCGTGGAGGCGGCGCTGCGGGGCCGCGAGATCGAGTGCGGTGTCCTGGAGTTCGAGGACGGACCGCGCGCGTCGGTCCCGGCCGAGATCCCCCCGCCGCAGGAGCACGCCTACTACGACTTCGAGGCGAAGTACATCGACTCGACCCCGGGGATCGTGCCGGCGCCGCTCACGCCCGAGGAGACGGCCGAGGTCCAGAGGCTCGCGGTCGACGCCTTCGACGCGGCCTCCTGCGAGGGCCTGGTCCGCGCGGACTTCTTCCTCACCGAGGACGGCGAGTTCGTGATCAACGAGATCAACACGCTGCCGGGCTTCACGCCGATCTCGATGTACCCGCAGATGTGGGAGAAGAGCGGGATCAGTTACCCGGAACTGGTGAGCAGGTTGATCGAGGCGGCCCTGCGCAGGTCGACGGGGCTTCGCTAGCCGGACGGCAGCTAGTCGGCGATCCCCTCGGGGATCGCCTTCTTCACGGTGGGTGCCAGATCCACCAGTGGTGCCATGCCGTCGTCGGTGCGGTCCTTGGGGATCGTCACCTCGACATACGCCTTCCGCAGGGTCGTGGTGAACCGGAACGACCCGTCGTCCTGCTTCTCCAGCAGCCAGCCGACCCCGTTCACCTCGATCCCGTCGGCCTCCGGGTCGTCCATCTTCGAGGGCCGCTCGACACCGCACCGCAGTATGATCGCCGGGTCACCCCAGCCCGCGGTCAGCGCGGACGCGGGCTCGGGATCCCGACGGTCCTGGTCGTCGACCTTGGACGGCAGTACCCGGTCCAGTTCTCGGCAGAGCTTCGTGACGCCCGCCCCCGGCGAGGGAACCGCCGCCGACGCGCTGTCGTCTGCGGAGGAGCAGCCCGCGACCGTGATCAGCAGGGCGAGCGCGGGCAGACCAAGAGGCCGGTGACGGAAGAAGTTCACCGGCCAAGGGTAGACGGGGGCTACAGATGGACGACCGGGCAGGTCAGGGTACGGGTGATGCCATCCACCTGCTGGACCTTGGCGACCACCATGCGGCCCAGGTCGTCCACGGTGTCGGCTTGTGCACGGACGATCACGTCATACGGTCCTGTCACGTCCTCGGCCTGGATGACTCCAGGAATCTTGCTGATCGTCTCGGCGACGGTCGACGCTTTGCCGACCTCCGTCTGGATCAGGATGTACGCCTGTACCACGGAACCTCCAGGGCGGCCACGAGGATCATGTGGGGAAAAGGAACGCCACGGTATCGCGTCGCCGCTCGTCGCGGGGAGACCCGCGGGGGCGTGGACGCCCGCGCCGGGGTGCGGACACGACAGAAGTTCACGGTCCCCTCGACCGTATCGAGGACACTGATGACGCGCGACCGGGCACGGCACGGCACAGAAGGGGCGTAAGGGCAATGAAGGGCACTGTTGGTGAGCTCGGTGAGTTCGGGCTCATCAGGGAGCTCACCTCCCGTCTCACCACCACCCCGGCGGTCCGGGTGGGTCCCGGCGACGACGCCGCGGTGGTCGCCGCGCCCGACCGCAGGGTCGTGGCGAGCACCGACATCCTTCTGGAGGGTCGGCACTTCCGCCGCGACTGGTCCACGGCCTACGACGTCGGCCGCAAGGCGGCCGCGCAGAACCTCGCGGACATCGCCGCCATGGGTGCCGTGCCGACCGCCCTGCTGCTCGGCCTGGTCGTACCCGCCGAACTCCCCGTCACCTGGGCCTCGGAGCTCATGGACGGCCTGCGCGACGAGTGCCAGGTCGCGGGCGCGTCGGTGGTCGGCGGGGATGTCGTACGGGGAGACACGATCATGGTCTCCATCACCGCCCTCGGCGATCTGCGGGGCCAGGAGCCGGTCACCCGCGCCGGCGCCCAGCCCGGCGACCTCGTCGCGGTGACCGGCTGGCTGGGCTGGTCCGCGGCCGGGTACGCGGTGCTCGCCCGCGGCTTCCGTTCGCCGCGCGCGTTCGTGGAGGCGCACCGGCGCCCCGAGCCGCCGTACCACGCGGGCCCGGCCGCCGCGGCGCTCGGCGCGACCGCGATGTGCGACGTGAGCGACGGGCTGATCGCCGACCTCGGACACATCGCCGAGGCCAGCAAGGTCCGCATCGACATCCGTTCCGGCGCGATCGACATCCCCACCCAGATGAACGACATCGGGCAGGCCGTCGGGGTCGACCCCATGCAGTGGGTGCTGAGCGGGGGAGAGGACCACGCGATCGTGGCGACCTTCTCACCGGACGTGAAGCTCCCCGCCCGCTGGAAGGTGATCGGCGAGGTCCTCAACCCCTCGGCGCTGCCCCAGGTGACGGTCGACGGGGCGCCCTGGACGAGCAAGGGCGGCTGGGACCACTTCGGCGGGGACATCGAGTCGTGAAGCCCCTGGTGCTCACGGTGGCGGGCTCCGACTCCGGCGGAGGCGCCGGAATCCAGGCCGATCTGAAGACCATGCTCGCGCTCGGCGTGCACGGCATGAGTGTCGTCACGGCCGTCACCGCGCAGAACTCCCTCGGCGTACAGGGTGCCTGGGAGCTGCCCGTCGAGGCGGTGCGGGCCCAGTACCGCAGTGTCGTGGACGACATCGGCGTCCAGGCCGTGAAGACCGGGATGCTCGCCTCGGCCGAACTCGTCGAGGCGGTGGCCGAGTTGCTCGGAGCCACGGACGCACCGGCCGTGGTCGACCCGGTCGGCGTCTCCAAGCACGGGGACCCGCTGCTGGCCGAGTCCGCCCTGGAGTCCGTACGCACGAGGCTGCTCCCGGTCGCCACCGTCGCCACCCCGAACCTCGACGAGGTGGCGCAGCTCACCGGCGTCCGGGTCGAGTCGGAGTCCGGTATGCGAGAGGCCGCCGAGGCGGTCCTGTCGTACGGACCGAAGTGGGTGCTCATCAAGGGCGGCCATCTGACCGGCGACGCCGTCGACCTGCTCACCGACGGCCGTGAGGAGCACTGGCTGCGCGCGCCCCGCTACGACAACCGGCACACGCACGGCACGGGCTGCACCCTGGCCTCCGCGATCGCCTCGCAGCTCGCGAAGGGACAGTCCGTGCCGGAGGCGGTGGCGGCCGCCAAGGAGTACGTCACCGGGGCGATCGCCGCCGGCTTCGCTCTCGGCGACGGGATCGGTCCCGTGGATCATGGATGGCGGTTCCGCCAGTACGAGGGCGCGTAGTGCGTGGACGCGTAGTGCGTGGACACGGCAAAAAGCCGGCCCACCTCTCGGTGGACCGGCTCAGTGCAGCGAACCAGCAGTGGCCGCGCGCTTAGCTGTGCGTCAGCGCGAGACCTTGCCGGCCTTGATGCACGAGGTGCAAGCGTTCACGCGCTTCGGCGTCCCGCCGACCACGATACGGCGTCGCTGGATGTTCGGGTTCCAGCGACGGGACGTACGGCGGTGCGAAAACGAGATGTTGTTGCCGAAGCCCGGCCCCTTGCCGCAGACGTCGCAGTTGGCAGCCACGGGTCACTCCAAAGACTTCAGATGCACTTACGGTCGGATCCCGGCAAGCCGGGATCGAGATCGTAGGATCAGAGATCTGAGTGGCACTGCCAGGGGGAATGGCCCGATCGAGATCGGGCAACCGGAGCAGCATACAACGACTGCGCCAGTAGAACGAAACTACCATGGCTGACCAGGCACTCGCTCCCGGCCCACTTCCGGTGGACACCCACCCGGGGTCTACGCTGCGTCCAGTCCAGCAGCCCGAGGAGGCGCAGGTGGCACACGTGCCGCAGACATTCTTCGATGCTCTCGCGGTGCGCACCTGGTGCGGTCTCGCGCTGCGGGCGCTGGGCCGGGCGCGCGAGGAGATCGACGCGATCAACGTCTACCCCGTCGCCGACGGGGACACCGGCACGAACCTGTATCTGACGGCGGAGTCCGCGGCCGCGGCCGTGGAAGCCGTGTTCGACGGTCACGACGCCCACGGCTCGGGGAAACCGGCGCTGGCCGACGCCGCGCGCGCGATGGCGCACGGAGCCCTCATAGGCGCCCGCGGCAACTCGGGCACGATCCTCGCCCAGCTGCTGCGGGGCATGGCCCAGGTGCTGGCCGCCGACGGTGAGACGGCTCACACGGACGGCGAGGGACTCCGGCTCGCCCTGCGGCACGCGGCCGACTCCGCCCGCCAGGCCGTGGCCCACCCGGTCGAGGGCACGGTCCTCACGGTCGCCTCGGCCGCCGCCGACGCCGCCGAGGCAGCGGAGGGCGACTGCGGGACGGTGGCCCGGGCCGCCTACGACGGCGCGCGCGCCGCCCTCGCCGCGACACCCGGCCAGCTGGCCGTCCTGGAGCGGGCCGGGGTGGTGGATGCCGGCGGGCGGGGACTGGTGGCGGTGCTGGGGGCGCTGGTGGAGACGTTCACGGGCGAGGCGCCCAGGGCGGTGCCGGTGATGAGCGGGACGTTTCCGAAAGCAGGTTCCACCGAAGTCTCCGCGGCCGCCTCCGAAGCCGCCACGGCCTCCCCCGACGGGTGCGCCGACGCCCCGGGCACCGGTGGCCCCGCCTTCGAGGTGATCTACCTCCTGGAGGCCGACGACACGGCCGTCGCGCGGCTGCGGGAGCGGCTCGACGGGCTCGGGGACTCGCTCGTGGTGGTCGGCGGCGACGGGCTGTGGAACGTCCATGTGCACGTCGACGACGCCGGCGCCGCCGTGGAGGCGGGCATCGAGGCCGGGCGGCCGTACCGGATCCGCATCACGCACTTCGCGCTCGGTGACGTGCACACCACCGGCGCCGAACGGCAGCCCCGCGAGCGCGCCCAGCGGGCCGTCGTCGCCGTCGTGCCCGGCGAGGGCCTGGCCGGGCTGTACACCGAGGCCGGCGCGACCACCGTGCTCGCCCGGCCCGGGGAGCCGCCCGCGAGCGGGGAGCTCGTGGAGGCCGTACGGCGTGCCCACGCGCGCGAGGTCGTGCTGCTGCCCAATGACGCCGACCTGCGCCACACCGCGGCCGCCGCGGCCGAGCAGGCCCGCGCGGAGGGCATCCGCGTCGCGCTGATCCCGACGCGCTCCGCGGTCCAGGGCATCGCGGCGCTCGCCGTGCACGAGCCGGAGCGCCGGTTCGACGAGGACGTCGTCCAGATGACCTCGGCGGCCGGCGCGACCCGCTACGCCGAGATCGCCGTCGCCGAACGCCAGTCCTGGACCATGGCCGGCATCTGCCAGGCCGGTGACGTCCTCGGCCTCATCGACGGGGACGTGGCCGTGATCGGTTCGGACGTCACCGTCACGGCCGAGACCGTCCTCGACCGCATGCTCTCGGCCGGCGGCGAGCTGGTCACCCTCGTCCTCGGCGACGAGGCCCCCGAGGCGGTCGCCGACCACCTGGAGACGCGCGTACGGGAGTCGTACCTCGCCGTCGACACGGTGGTGTACCGGGGCGGACGGCAGGGAGCCGTGCTGCTCATCGGGGTCGAATAGCACCCCTGGGCGCTCAGCTGTCCTGCTCCTCCATGAGGCCCAGCATCTGCTCGGCCTCGGCCCGCCGGGCCCGCGCCGTCTCGTCGTCGCGAACCTCGCCGGAGCCGTCCGTGCCGCCATAGGCGTCGAGCACCGCACGCGCGCGTGCCGCCGCCTCCGCCGGCCGGCTCAGGTCCGCCGCCAGCCAGCCCGCCGCGAGCTCGGCACCGGTCCGGGCGTCCAGGGCGTCGTCCCCGAGCGAGGCGAACACCACGATCGCCTCCACCACCTGGGCCAGCGACTCCTCCAGCACCGCCCGGATCGAGTCGTCCTCGGCGTCCTCGGGCACGGAACGGGCCAGCAGGTCCCCGAACTGCCGGTGGGTGTGCCCCAGTTCGCCGACGAGCCGCTGCCACGCCTCCTCCTCGGCCTGCGTCTCGCCCAGCGCGACCTCGCACTCCCGGACCGCCTCCGTCATCAGCTCCCGTGCCGCGTCCGCCCCGTCCTCGGCACGCAGCGCGAGCCACGCGCGGGCGCGCAGGGAGCGGATCAGCCCGTGGACGTTGCCGAGGTCCCGCCACAGGCCGCCCGCGCGCGCGTACGCCCGATCCGCCTCGACGGGCAGACCCGCGGCCCCGAGGGACTCGGCGGCGAGGTGGGCGAGCGTCGCGTGGTCGTGCTGCTCGGGCCAGTGCCGGGCGATCTCGGCGGCCTGCAGGCGTCGTTCTGCCGCCTCCCGGTGCTCGCCCAGCTCGCTCAGACAGTCACCGAGCCACCATTGCGTCTGTACGACCGTCCCGTCGCCGTGCGTCTCGGCGCTCAGGTCGGGCAGCGCCGACTCCAGCACCTCGGCGGCCTCGGCCCACCGGCCCTGCCGCAGCAGGAACCCGCCCAGCTGGTGCCGGGCCAGGGCACCCAGCGTCGGGCCCTCCCCGGCCTCGTCGGCCCAGTGAGCGGCCTCCAGGGCGTGCTCGGCCGCCTCTTCGTCGTCACCCCGGCCGCCGACGACCTCGGCGAGCTGGAGACGCAGCTGGGCCCGCCCGATCGCCTCCAGGTGCGGGCCGCCGTGCTCCAGGGCCGCCCGCAGCGCCCGCTCGGTCCCCGCCGGATCGCCCAGGTGGTGCATGAGCCCGGCAAGGCGGGCCTCGTACTCCACCGCGAACCACGGCAGGCCCGCCTCCACGAACCCCGCCGCGGCCCATGTGAACAGCTCTGCGGCCGCCTCCACGTCCCCGGCCCGCGAGGCCAGCTCCGCCAGCATCGCCTGCGCCTCGGCGACCCGCGCGGCGAGCCGCACGTCGTCCCCGGTCCGTCCCTCGACGAGGGCGAGCACCTCCCGCACGGCCTGTTCCGCCTCCGGGAGGACCGCGTCCTCCTCGGCCTCGTGCACCCGCCGCATCAGGATGCGCGCCCGGGACATCAGCACCGACGCCGTCTGCCGTACGCCCGTGTCGTCCACGGAGTAGAGGGCGAGGACCTCGTCGTACAGCCCGGCGACCACGGTGAGCGCCTCGTCCACCTCGCTCGCCAGCGCGCGTACATAGGCGGCACGCGCGCGTGCCGCGAGCGACTCGCCGGGATCGCCCGCCTCCGCGTACAACTCGGCGGCCTGCTCGAACAGTTCGGTTCCCCCGGGACCCAGGTCCATCGCCTCGTGGTCGGCGATCTCCGCCCGGTCGCGCGGGTCCAGCTCAACGCCCTGCGCGGCCCGCGCGACCGCCGCCCACGCCTCGACGGCGTTCGGCTGAAGGGTGTCCGACAGCCGCCGCGCCTCGGCGATCAGCGCGGGCAGACCGGGCTCCTGGGCAGTCACCGGGGCCGGTGGCACGACCGCGGCAGCGGCGGCCGTCCGCACCGCCCGCACTCCCAGAGGCAGCCGTTCCACCAGCGGACGTCGGGCCATCCGCGCGCGTGCCCGCTCGCTGACATGGGCCGTGCCGTTGCGCTCGTCGAAGCGGGCGGCCAGCGCGAGGGCCTCTGCGCGCGCGTGGGCGGCGAGTTCGGCCGCGGTCCAGGACCGGCCCGCGGGTCCCGGCACCGGCCGGTCGCCCGGGCCCAGCTCGGTCAGCCGGTCCATGAGCAGGGCCACCACGGCCGTGAAGTCCAGCCTGCTGCGCGGATGACCGTCGTCCGTGAAGTACGCGGGACGCTCCGCGAGCAGCTCCAGACCGCGCGCCTCGTTGCCGCTGAGGGCGCAGAACTCGACATGGTCCGCGTAGGCGCTGCGCATGCTCTCCATGGACCGCACGAGCCTGAACCCCCGCAGATGGTTGGCGCGTGCCTCGTCGAGGCGGCCCAGCCGCAGCAGCGGCGTCAACGAGGACGCGAGGACCGCGTGCGGCTCGTGGGCGCAGGTGAACTCGCCCTCCAGGACCGGCGCCCACAACCCGAGCGCCTCCTCGTCCCTCCCGCGCTGCGCCTGCCACCAGCCCTGCTCGTGCAGCTCGCAGGCGTGACAGTCGGCCATGACGTCCCGGTCGGCGGCCAGCCACGCGGCGTACGCGCGCTCGGCCCGCGCCAGGTCCCCGACATGCGCGGCCACGCTGTACTCGGCGCTGCGCACGGCCCGTTCGGAGTGCCCGGCCAGCCGGTAGCGGTGCTCCATCTCGCCGAGCCACTTCTCCATGGCGGCGAGCGGGATGTGCGGCTGGTCGAGCATGCCGGTCGTCATCCACTTGAAGACCCAGTGCAGGGAGTGCGTCTCGTACTCGTCGAAGTCCTCGGGCCGCTCGTCCCACATGCGCAGCAGCCGCGCGAAGGGGACGAACATCTTGGCCTTCTCGGAGCTGTAGTTGTAGACCTTCAGCTGGTGTCCGAGTGCCTCGATCACCGCGAGCGGGATGTTCAGCTTCTCGGCCTCGGCGAGCAGCTGCTCCGCGCGCGCGTTGCGGGCGGGCCCCTCCGGTTCCTCGGCGTTCTCCGCCATCGCACGGCGCAGTGCGTCGAAGCCCGTGACCCCGTGGTCGCCGTCCATCCCGTCGATCCCGCTCATCACAGGCCCTCCTCGCCGTTCGTGGCCCACTCCAGCAGGCCCATGAAGGCCCGGTTCAGCAAGGCCGAGTCCGCGGGCCTGAGCGGGCGCTGGGCCATCAGCAGGGCCTGCCCGTACAGGGACTCGGTGGCGGTGCCGATCAGTTCCGGATCGCCGAGCGCACCGATCCGCCGTACCAGCGGGTTGAGATGGTTCAGCACGAGACGCGCGCGGGGGGCGCTGCCGCGCAGCGAGCCGAGGATGCCCGCCCACAGGTCGTCGGCCCGGTCCTCGGCCTCCGCACGCGCCTGCTCGTGCCGGGCGTCCCGGTCGTCCAGGTGCAGCGCGGGCACGGACAGTGGCCGGAACGCACGCAGGACCACGTCACAGCCCAGCGGATCGAGCCTGGCCCGCGCGGCCGCCAGGAAACCGGACAGCGCCAGCTCCTCGGCCGGGTCGACCAGGTCCATGTGGGCGGTGACGGTGTCCGCGTCCAACTCGGAGACGACCGTTCCCGGCCGCACCGAGGGCAGCGCCTCGACCAGGTCGCTGTCGTACGTGTAACCGCCGTTGACCACCCCGACGCCCTGCGCCGAGGCGATCGGCGCGACCTGCCGGTACTCCTCGACGGTCCGCGTGAAGTGCACCACCGGGTGCCGCTGCGCGAACTCCTCCAGCGACAGCCGCCCGTCGGTCGTCTCGAAGGGCAGCCACGGCAGCATCGTGCGCAGCATGTCCGAGTCGTGCCGCGCGAGCGACTTCACGCCCAGGTGGTGCACGGACAGGAAGGCCGCGAGCGGTTCCGGATCCCCTGCGGCGAGGCCCGTCAGCCAGGACCGGATCCTTTCCCCGAGTGCCTCCCGTACGGCCGCCAGCGTCTCGTCCTCGTACAGCGACTCGCGCGAGGCCGTGGGACGCAGGCTGTCGGTGTCCAGGACGCAGCGCACGAAGAACGCCCAGTCCGGCAGCAGCTGTTCGGCCCGCTCGGTCAGCAGCATGCCCTTGAGATGGACGCGGTGAGTCGCCCGCTGGGCGGGGCTGACCGCCGACGGCAGGACGTAGGCCACGCCCCGGATCCCGGCGAGCGGCACGTTCAGCTCGATCGAGTCCAGCGGGGTGAAGCCGAACAGCTCGTGACAGTGCCGGGCCAGGGCCACTCTGCGGGTGGCGGGGGAGGGGTGGGGCCGGTCCCAGGGGGCGGGCAGGTCGGTGACCGCCTCGTCGCCGACCCGGACGTCGTACGGCAGCAGGGAGCCGAAGTCCCGCGCGAGCCGGAGTACCCGCTCCGGCGTGAGCCACTCGCCGGCGCCCGCCCGCGCGACCAGGTGCACGGTGGTCCCCGGCTCCGGACGGGCCTCGGGGGGCAGCGTCCGCACTTCGTACGAACCGTCGTCGCTCGCCGTCCACTCCACGGGTGGCGCGTCCGGCGTACGGGCGCTGCGGCTGACCACCCGGATCCGCTCGGCGACCACGAAACAGGCGAGCAGACCGATGCCGAACTGGCCGAGGAAGTCGGAGCGGGCCTCCTGAAGTCCCTCGGCCCGCTTGGAGCTGCGTCCGATGGTGGCCAGCAGGCTGTGCACGTCCGCCTCGGTGAGCCCCACCCCGGAGTCCTCGACCCTCAGGGCGCCGTTCTCGGCGTACAACCGCACGAGGGCCGGGGCGTCCGGTTGTTCGGCCCGCCGGGCCGTGATCGCGTCCACCGCGTTCTGGAGCAGTTCGCGCAGATAGACCTTCGGGCTGGAGTAGAGGTGATGGGAGAGGAGGTCCACCAGACCGCGCAGGTCGACCTGAAACGTATGAGGTTGCTGAGGTACCTGGGGTGTCTGTGATGACTGTGAGGTCTGGGAATCCATCGTCGCAGCGCCGGTGGGAGGAACGTTCGCGCGGCGCGGGGTCGGGCGGTCCCGGGTGGGGCGGGGATCCGCGGGGATGGCCGGAGCGCGCCATCCTAAGTCCCCAACCAGCCGTCTGACCAGGGGTTTCCCAGTATGTATACGGCAATGTCAGTGGTGTGGTGTGCAATGGATCTCGTGCCCGCACTGGAAGAACCGTTGAAGAAGGTGCTCGGCCCCGCCACCGCGAAGGTGATGGCCGAGCATCTCGGCCTGCACTCCGTCGGCGACCTCCTGCACCACTACCCGCGCAGATACGAGGAGCGGGGGCAGCTGACCCACCTCGCCGACCTGCCGATGGACGAGCATGCCACCGTCGTCGCCCAGGTCGCCGACGCCCGTCTGCACACCTTCGCCTCCGCCAAGGCGCCGCGCGGCAAGGGACAGCGCCTGGAGGTCACCATCACGGACGGCAGCGGCCGCCTCCAACTGGTCTTCTTCGGCCACGGCGTTCACAAGCCCCACAAGGAGCTCCTGCCGGGCACCCGCGCGATGTTCGCCGGCAAGGTCTCCCTCTTCAACCGCCGCCTCCAACTGGCGCATCCGGCCTACGAGTTGCTTCGTGGGGATGCTGAGGAGACGGTGGAGACCTGGGCGGGCGCCCTGATCCCCCTCTATCCCGCCACCGCCAAACTGGAGTCCTGGAAGATCGGCAAGGCGATCCAGACGGTGCTGCCGAGCGCCCAGGAGGCGGTCGACCCCCTCCCGGAGTCACTCCGCGAGGGGCGCGGCCTGGTCCCCCTCCCCGAGGCACTCCTCAAGATCCACCGCCCGCACACCAAGGCCGACATCGCCGACGCCCACGCCCGCCTCAAGTGGGACGAGGCCTTCGTCCTCCAGGTGGCCCTGGCCCGCCGCCGCCACGCGGACGCCCAACTCCCGGCGGTACCGAGGAAACCCGCTCCGGACGGCCTCCTCTCGGCTTTCGACGACCGACTGCCCTTCACGCTCACGGACGGGCAGCAGAAGGTCTCCAAGGAGATCTTCGACGACCTGGCGACGGACCATCCGATGCACCGGCTGCTGCAGGGCGAGGTCGGATCGGGAAAGACCTTGGTGGCCCTGCGCGCCATGCTCGCCGTGGTCGACGCCGGCGGGCAGGCCGCCATGCTGGCCCCCACCGAAGTGCTCGCCCAGCAGCACCACCGGTCGATCGTGGAGATGATGGGGGAGCTGGCCGAGGGCGGCATGCTGGGCGGGTCCGAGCAGGGCACCAAAGTCACGTTGCTCACCGGTTCGATGGGGACGGCCGCGCGCAGGCAGGCCATGCTGGATCTGGTCACCGGTGAAGCCGGGATCGTGATCGGGACGCACGCGCTGATCGAGGACAAGGTGCAGTTCCACGACCTGGGCCTGGTCGTGGTCGACGAGCAGCACCGGTTCGGGGTCGAGCAGCGGGACGCCCTGCGCGGCAAGGGCAAGCAGCCGCCCCACCTCCTCGTCATGACGGCCACGCCCATCCCGCGCACGGTCGCGATGACGGTCTTCGGTGACCTGGAGACCTCCGTCCTGGACCAGCTCCCGGCCGGCCGCTCACCCATCGCCAGCCATGTCGTCCCCGCCGCCGACAAGCCCCACTTCCTCGCCCGGGCCTGGGAGCGGGTCCGCGAGGAGGTGGAGAACGGCCACCAGGCCTACGTCGTCTGCCCCCGCATCGGCGACGAGGAGGACGACCCGAAGAAGGCCAGGAAGTCCGCGGAGGACGAGGCCGAGAAGCGCCCGCCGCTCGCCGTCCTGGACATCGCCGACCAGCTCGCCAAGGGCCCCCTGAGCGGCCTGCGGGTCGAGGTGCTGCACGGCCGTATGCACCCCGACGACAAGGACGCGGTCATGCGCCGCTTCGCCGCGGGCGAGACCCACGTCCTGGTCGCCACCACGGTCATCGAGGTCGGCGTCAACGTCCCGAACGCCACGGCGATGGTCATCATGGACGCCGACCGCTTCGGCGTCTCCCAGCTCCACCAGCTGCGCGGCCGGGTGGGCCGCGGTTCGGCGGCGGGTCTCTGTCTCCTGGTCTCGGAGATGCCGGAGGCGAGCCCGGCCCGCCAACGCCTCAACGCGGTCGCCGCCACCCTCGACGGCTTCGAACTCTCCCGCATCGACCTGGAGCAGCGCCGGGAGGGCGATGTCCTCGGCCAGGCCCAGTCCGGCGCCCGCACCTCCTTGAGGGTCCTCGCCGTGATCGAGGACGAGGAGATCATCGCGGAGGCGAGGCAGGAGGCGACGGCGGTGGTGGAGGCCGATCCCGAGCTGACGGGACTTCCCGGCCTGCGCACAGCCTTGGACGCGCTCCTGGACGAGGAGAGGGAGCAGTACTTGGAAAAGGGCTGAGAAACTGGATCCCGTAACCATCCCCCGAACAAGGACCGAAGATGACTCGCGTGATCGCGGGCAGAGCCGGCGGACGCCGCCTGGCTGTCCCGCCGGGCAACGGAACCCGTCCCACCTCGGACCGCGCGCGCGAAGGTCTCTTCTCCACCTGGCAGTCCCTCCTCGGCGGCCCCCTGGACGGCGAACGGGTCCTCGACCTGTACGCAGGCTCAGGTGCCGTGGGCCTGGAAGCCCTCTCCCGCGGAGCGGGCCACACCCTCCTGGTCGAGGCCGACGCGAGAGCCGCCCGCACGATCCGCGAGAACGTCAAGAGCCTCGGCCTCCCCGGCGCCGAGGTACGGGCAGGCAAAGCGGAACAGATCATTCAACAACCGGCACCGACAGAGCCGTACGACCTCGTCTTCCTCGACCCGCCCTACCGAGTCACAGATCACGATCTTCGCGAGATTCTCCTCACACTCCGCACCGAACACTGGCTAGCGCCCGAGGCCCTGGTCACCGTGGAGCGCAGCACCAGAGGCGGAGAATTCCAGTGGCCGCCCGGTTTCGACGCGGTCAAGGCCCGTCGCTACGGCGAGGGAACGTTTTGGTACGGTCGCGCCGCCTCTACGTGCGAAGACGCACGATGACCGGACCGGAGAGCGAGGGATCTCAAGTGCGCCGCGCCGTCTGTCCCGGGTCGTTCGACCCGATCACCAACGGACATCTCGACATCATCTCCCGCGCCTCCCGTCTGTACGACGAGGTCTACGTCGCGGTAATGATCAACAAGTCCAAGAAGGGCCTCTTCGAGATCGACGAGCGGATCGACCTGATCCGCGAGGTCACCGCCGAGTACGGCAACGTGATCGTGGAGGCCTTCCACGGCCTCCTCGTCGACTACTGCAAGGAGCGCGACATCCCGGCCATCGTCAAGGGCCTGCGCGCGGTCAGCGACTTCGACTACGAGCTCCAGATGGCCCAGATGAACAACGGCCTCTCGGGCGTCGAGACCCTCTTCGTCCCGACCAACCCCACCTACAGCTTCCTGTCCTCCTCGCTCGTCAAGGAGGTCGCGACCTGGGGCGGAGACGTCTCCCACCTGGTCCCGCCGCTGGTCCTGGAGGCACTCAACAAGCGCCTGCGCAAGGACTGATGGGACTACAGTCGTCCCGTCCGTCTCCAACACAGCTGTAGAGAGTGGCGAGCACAGGTGGACGTGCAGAAGAAGCTCGACGAGATCGTCTCCGCGGTCTCCGGTGCCCGGTCGATGCCCATGTCGGCCTCGGTGATGGTCAACCGCGCCGAACTGCTCGCGATGCTCGAAGAGGTGCGCCAGGCCCTGCCCGGCTCCCTCGCGCAGGCCCAGGAACTGATCGGCGACCGCGAGCAGATGGTCGAGCAGGCCCGCCAGGAGGCCGAGCGGATCATCGGGCAGGCGCATGCCGAGCGCGGCTCCCTGATCTCCGACACCGAGGTCGCCCGCCGCTCCCAGGCCGAGGCCGACCGGATCCTGAACGAGGCCCGCCAGGAGGCCGAGGAGGTCAGGGCGGAGGCCGACGACTACGTCGACTCCAAGCTCGCCAACTTCGAGGTCGTCCTCACCAAGACCCTCGGCTCGGTCGGCCGCGGCCGCGAGAAGCTCCTCGGCACCGGCCCGGGCCTCGACGAGAACGGCTACGAGGACGAGGACGCCCCCGAGCGCAGCCACGACCCCGAGACCCTGCGCAAGGACGCCGACTCCTACGTCGACGTCAAGCTCGGCGCCTTCGAGGCCGTCCTCGCCAAGACCCTGGAGGCCGTCGGCCGCGGCCGCCAGAAGCTGCACGGCCGTATCGCCACGGACGACCTCGGCGCCCTCGCCGACGACACCTCCACCGTCCAGCACTCCAGCGACGCCGACTACCTCGCCGACCTCACCGCCCTCGCGGAGCAGGACGCCCGGACCCTGGCCCGCGGCCAGTCCGAGCAGCCGGCCCAGCAGCCGGACTACGCCCAGCAGCACGCATACGGCTACCAGCAGCAGAGCGACGCCTACGCCGCCTATCAGCAGCAGCCCGATCCCTACGCCCAGCAGGACCCGTACGGCTACCAGCAGGCCGATCCCTATGCCTACCAGGGCTACGACCAGCAGCAGTACGACCCGAACCAGGCCCAGCAGGCCCAGCAGGTCGAGCAGGCCCACCCGTCGCAGCAGAGCTACGCCCTGGACGAGACCAGCCTCTTCGACACGGGCATGATCACGCCGGAGCAGTTGAGGGCGTACGAGCAGGGTCGCGGCCAGTAAGAGACCACCGGATTGGGCCGTGAGCGAAAGGTCCAGTATCCTGGCTCTTCGGTCGCGCGTACGTCCGCGATCAACGCTGCCCGGGAGCACCGAAAGGGCGGCGACCCTTTGAGCTCGAAGATCGAAAGCAGGAATGGCCCTGAACGCCCGCCTCGACCACCGCAACCCTCTCGTGTTCGACACACACGAGCTGGGGCGGCGTCCTGGCGCGCTGCAGCGCCTGACCCGTGAGATCGACGCTCCCAAGGATCTCGGTATCCAGGGAGTGATCGGAGTGCCGGAAGGCGCCCCGGTCGTGCTCGAGCTCCGCCTCGAGTCGGTCATGGAAGGTGTGCTTGTCACAGGCACCGCCCGTGCACAGGCCGAGGGGGAGTGCGTAAGGTGTCTGGAGCCGCTTGAGCTGGTGCTCGAAGCGGATTTCCAGGAGATGTTCTCGTACCCTGACGCCGACGACCGTGGCCGCGTGAAAGCGGAACCGGCCGACGACGCCGAGGAAGACGAGGACAGGCTCTTCATCGAGGACGGCCTGTTCGACCTCGAACCCGTGCTGCGCGATGCGGTGGTGCTCGCACTGCCGATGCAGCCGGTGTGCCAGGACGACTGTCTGGGCCTGTGCTCCGAGTGCGGAGCCCGGCTCACGGACGACCCGGACCACCACCACGACGCCGTCGACATCCGTTGGGCGGCACTGCAGGGACTCGCCGGTTCACTCGAAGACGGCGAGAAGGACGAGATGAGCGGCGCCGAACCTGGCGTCGACGAGAAGCAGGAGAAGTAGCCGTGGCTGTTCCGAAGCGGAAGATGTCGCGCAGCAACACGCGCCACCGCCGGTCGCAGTGGAAGGCTGCGGTCCCCACCCTGGTTGCGTGCGAGCGCTGCCACGAGCCCAAGCTGCAGCACATCGCGTGCCCGGCTTGCGGCACCTACAACAAGCGCCAGGTCCTCGAGGTCTGAGCGGCTGGTGAGAGGCACTGTGTCCACGCCGAAGAAGAACGCGGGCGACAACCAGGCCTCGTCCCACACGCTGTTGGAAGGGCGGCTCGGGTACAAACTCGAGTCCGCCCTTCTGGTGCGTGCGCTGACCCACCGTTCGTACGCGTACGAGAACGGCGGTCTGCCGACCAACGAGCGGCTGGAGTTCCTCGGGGACTCCGTGCTCGGCCTCGTGGTCACGGACACGCTGTACACCACCCACCCCGACCTGCCCGAAGGCCAACTGGCCAAGTTGCGGGCCGCGGTGGTCAACTCACGCGCACTGGCGGAGGTCAGCCGAGGGCTCGACCTGGGCTCCTTCATCCGGCTCGGCCGTGGTGAAGAGGGCACAGGCGGCCGGGACAAGGCATCCATCCTCGCCGACACCCTGGAAGCGGTGATCGGCGCGGTCTATCTCGACCAGGGCCTCGAAGCGGCCTCCGAACTGGTGCACCGCCTGTTCGACCCGCTGATCGAGAAGTCCTCCAACCTCGGTGCCGGCCTGGACTGGAAGACCAGTCTCCAGGAGCTCACCGCGACCGAAGGGCTCGGCGTGCCCGAGTACCTGGTCACGGAGACCGGCCCCGATCACGAGAAGACCTTCACTGCTGCCGCCCGCGTCGGAGGCGTCTCGTACGGCACCGGCACCGGCCGCAGCAAGAAGGAGGCGGAGCAGCAGGCCGCGGAGTCCGCCTGGAGGTCCATCCGGGCCGCCGCGGACGAGCGCGCCAAGGCGGTAGCCGAGAAGGCCGTCGAGGCCGTTGAGGTCGTCGAAGCCGCCAAGGACGACGATGAAGGTCCGTCGTCCGTCTCCGCCTGACGCCTGGAAGCTCCAGCGCGTCCGGAAGAACAGCGCATTCGAGCGCCTGCCCCTGAACACCGGGGCGGGCGCTCGCTCATACACCGGTCCGTGACGGGGGAGCCCATGCCCGAGTTGCCCGAGGTCGAGGTCGTACGGCGGGGCCTGGCGCGGTGGGTCGCCCACCGTACGGTCGCCGAGGCCGAGGTGCTGCACCCGCGCGCGGTCCGCCGTCACCTCGCCGGTGCCGACGACTTCGCGCACCGCCTCAAGGGCCGCCGCGTCGGCACCCCGAGCCGCCGTGGGAAGTACCTCTGGCTGCCCCTGGAGGACACGGACCAGTCGATCCTGGCCCACCTCGGCATGAGCGGCCAGCTGCTGGTCCAGCCGCATGCGGCACCCGACGAGAAGCACCTCAGGATCCGGGTGAGGTTCGCGGACGACGTGGACACCGAGCTTCGTTTCGTCGACCAACGGACCTTCGGCGGGCTGTCGTTGCACGACAACACCCCGGACGGCCTGCCCGACGTCATCGCGCACATCGCGCGCGACCCTCTCGACCCGCTCTTCGACGACGAGGCCTTCCACCAGGCCCTGCGCCGCAAGCGCAGCACCATCAAACGGGCTCTGCTCGACCAGTCGTTGATCAGCGGAGTCGGCAACATCTACGCGGACGAGGCCCTTTGGCGCTCCCGCATCCACTACGAGCGCCCCACCGCGAACTTCACGCGCCCGCGCACGGCCGAACTCCTGGGCCACGTCCGGGACGTGATGAACGAGGCCCTCGCGGTCGGCGGCACCAGCTTCGACAGCCTGTACGTCAACGTCAACGGCGAGTCCGGCTACTTCGACCGGTCCCTCGACGCGTACGGCCGGGAGGGGCTGCCGTGCAAGCGGTGCGGTACGCCGATGCGCCGACGGCCCTGGATGAACCGGTCCAGCTACTTCTGCCCGAGGTGTCAGCGGGCGCCGCGCGTCACGTCGTAACGCTCGCGGGCGGCCAGGACGTCGTCCATGCGGCCCTCGACGAAGTGGATGAGGCCCAGCAGCCGCTCGGCGACCTCGTGGCCCAGCGGGGTCAGTTCGTAGTCGACCCGGGGCGGGTTGGTGGGCTGGGCCTCGCGGTGCACCAGGCCGTCGCGCTCCAGCGCCTGGAGCGTCTGGGAAAGCATCTTCTCGCTGACGCCGTCGACCCGGCGGCGCAGCTCGTTGAAGCGCAGCGAGCCCTCGTACAGGGCGCCGAGCGTGAGTCCGCCCCAGCGGCCCGTCACATGCTCCAGCGTGCCGCGCGAGGGGCAGACCTTGGCGAAGACGTCGTACGGGAGGTCCCGCGCCTCCAGGGGCTGCTGCGTGGTGTCCATATCACGAGCGTACTGGAAGACAGTACTAACCAACAGATTGCACTAACCATAAGTTAGCGCAATCTGCCTCAGTGTCCTCTAGTAGCCGAAGTCCTGCGTCCACCAGGGGCCGCCCGAACCGAAGACCACACCCACGCCCAGCGTCTTGAAGTCGCAGTTCAGTATGTTGGCCTTGTGGCCGGGGCTGTTCATCCAGGCCTCCATGACCGCCGCCGGGTCGGACTGGCCCCGGGCTATGTTCTCGCCGCCGAGGCTGGTTATCCCGGCCTG
The DNA here is from genome assembly GCF_031845645.1 of Streptomyces doebereineriae. Classification (NCBI taxonomy): domain Bacteria; kingdom Bacillati; phylum Actinomycetota; class Actinomycetes; order Kitasatosporales; family Streptomycetaceae; genus Streptomyces; species Streptomyces doebereineriae. Next base: position 194,305 of record NZ_JAVREZ010000004.1, on the reverse strand, counting down.
CGCGGCCCGGTCCCACGGCGTGGCGCCGCTCGGGTCGGTGTGGTCGAAGAACCCCTGGTCGGCCATGGCCTTGCTGAAGGCCCCGGCGAGATCGGCCAGCGCGCTGTTGGCGGCGACCGGGCTGCAGCCGACGTTCGCCCGCTCGGCATTGACGAGCCTGAGCACCTCGGCCGCCGCGGCGGCCTCGTTGGAGACCTCCACGGGCGCGGTGGTCTCCTTCTTCGCCGGCTCCTTCTCCTTCTGGGAAGGCGTCGTCTCCGGCTTCTTGCTCGGCGGGGCCGCCGGCTTCTTCGTCGGCTTCTCGGTCGGAGTGGCCGTCGAGGTCGAGGGGGACGGCGAGGACGAGGGCGAGGAGGCGCGGTCGGCGTCCCGGCTCGTCGAGCTGCCGTCCTCACGGCTGTCGGCGCTGCCGGAGTTGCCGCCCTGCTCGGCCGGGGAGTTGGTCGGCGAGCCCGCCGCCTGCACATCGCCGCCGGTGGTGCTGCCGCCGCCGAGCTTGTAGTTGTCCAGGCCGGGCACCACACCGGTGGCGACCGCGACCGTGCCTATCGCGACGGCCGCCGAGACCCCGAGCAGCCCGGTCTTGACCGGCGTCACGAGGTTCCTCTTGCGCCGGCGGTGCGACCCGCTGCGCCGGGAACCGTCGGCGGGCGTGTAGCCCTCGCCCCGGTAGAGCGCGTACTCCTCCTCCGACGCGAACAGGTAGGCGTCACTGCGCGCGTAGGGGTCGGGGTCTTCCTGACCTCGGTAGGTCGCGGTGCCCGCCGAGGCGAAGTTGTACGAGTCCTGTGGGTCGTAACCGCTCCCGTAGGAGTCGTGTGTCGCTGTTACCCCCGTGGCGCGGCCCGTGGCGGCGCGGCCGGCGGCGGAGCGTCGGTGGCGTCCCATGTGCTTGCCTTCCTAGTCCTCGTTCGTGAGGTCGACGCGTCCCCCCGGGTCAACCAAAGTCACAAAACCCACACCATCGAGTGAGTTTCGTATGAGATTCATTGGCAGCGGACAGTACCGCATGGCGCCTGGGGAGGGAGTGCCCAGAGAGACATTGGCCGGTTAGGTTGCACCCATGAGCGAGGATGTACGACTGGTCGCCTGGGTGCGCGGACGCGTCCAAGGTGTGGGTTTCCGCTGGTTCACGCGGGCCAAGGCCCTGGAGATCGGTGGCCTGAGTGGTTTTGCTCTCAATTTGGGCGACGGACGCGTGCAAGTGGTCGCGGAGGGCCCGCGAAAGGGATGCCAGGGACTCCTCGACTGGCTCCTGGGTGACGACACGCCCGGCCGCGTAGACGGTGTCACCGAGATCTGGGACACACCTCGTGGGGGTTACGACGGCTTCGCCATCCGATGAGCCGTTTCTGTAAAACGGCCCAGGCGGAAGCGGAGGGACATGCCACTGGCACCTGCCCGGAGCAGGAAGTCGCTGGTGGTTGCCAAGAAGGCCGTGCCGTGGCAAGCTCCGCGGCTAAGACTGATCGTCACGTCCCGAGGGCCCCGAGGGAGCCGCAGCGCCGCCGTCTCAGGTCGCGCCGGACCGGGTTGTCCGCCAATACGGGGCGTGATCGTGTTGACCGTCAAACTTTTTGGTGAGACGCTGAAAGCACCCCGCGCACCTTGGCTGTTTGGCATGGATGAACAGCAACATGAACTCAAGAGTGTCAAGCACCGCGGGTGCGAATCCCTCACGACCCACACCGCTTCGGTCGGTCACTCAGTGTGGAGGACCATCCATCATGGCAAAGGCGCTTCTCGGTTACGTCGGCGGCTCCGACCCTCGACTCCTCGCCGAGATGCGACGGCTCCAGCAGCGCGTACAGGATCTGGAATCCGAGCTCGTACGGATTCAGGCCGAGAACGACGCGCTCGCGGCTGCCGCTTCTCACGAAAGTCTCCTGGAGAGCATCGACGCACACCAGGCGGAGCCTGCGCTCACCTGATCACTGCATCGCTCCACGACAGCTCACGCAGTGGTTGGGCGGCCTGTATCAACCGCTAAGTTGTCAGAGTTTGCAAGGGACGCTTCGGCGTCCCTTCTTTCTTGCCCCCGTGCATCCTTTCACTCTCTTAACGTTTGGTGTGCCCTGCACGTTCAACGGTGAAACCGCGGGCAACAACGCGTTCATGGAGTGAGACACCCCCGGAAGGTAGAGTCCAGCGGCGTGCACCTCAAGGCGCTGACCCTCCGAGGGTTCAAGTCGTTCGCCTCGGCGACCACGCTCCGGTTCGAGCCGGGGATCACGTGTGTCGTGGGGCCGAACGGCTCAGGCAAGTCCAACGTGGTGGACGCGCTCAGCTGGGTCATGGGCGAGCAGGGTGCCAAGTCGCTGCGCGGCGGCAAGATGGAGGACGTCATCTTCGCCGGCACCACCGGCCGCCCGCCGCTGGGCCGCGCCGAGGTGTCCCTGACCATCGACAACTCCGACGGCGCCCTGCCCATCGAGTACGCCGAGGTCACCATCACGCGGATCATGTTCCGCAACGGCGGCAGCGAGTACCAGATCAACGGCGACACCTGCCGCCTCCTCGACATCCAGGATCTGCTCTCCGACTCCGGCATCGGCCGCGAGATGCACGTCATCGTCGGCCAGGGCCAGCTCGACTCCGTCCTGCACGCCGACCCGACGGGCCGCCGGGCCTTCATCGAGGAGGCCGCCGGAGTCCTCAAGCACCGCAAGCGCAAGGAGAAGGCCCTCCGCAAGCTCGACGCGATGCAGGCCAACCTCGCGCGCGTGCAGGACCTGACCGACGAACTCCGGCGCCAGCTCAAGCCGCTCGGCCGCCAGGCCGCGGTCGCCCGCCGGGCCGCCGTCATCCAGGCCGACCTGCGAGACGCCCGCCTGCGGCTGCTCGCCGACGATCTCGTACGACTGCGGCAGGCGCTCCAGACCGAGGTCGCGGACGAGGCCGCGCTGAAGGAACGCAAGGACGCCGCCGAGCTAGAGCTGAAGAAGGCCCTCCAGCGGGAGGCCCTGCTGGAGGACGAGGTCCGACAGCTCACGCCCCGGCTCCAGCGGGCCCAGCAGACCTGGTACGAGCTCTCCCAGCTCGCCGAGCGGGTGCGCGGCACGGTCTCGCTGGCCGACGCGCGGGTGAAGAGCGCGACCTCGGCGCCGCCCGAGGAACGGCGGGGCCGTGACCCCGAGGACATGGAGCGCGAGGCCGCTCGCATCCGCGAGCAGGAGGCCGAGCTGGAGGCTGCGCTGGAGGCGGCCGAGCACGCCCTGGAGGACACGGTCGCGCACCGCGCCGACCTGGAGCGGGAACTCACCCAGGAGGAACGGCGACTGAAGGACGTCGCCCGTGCCATCGCCGACCGCCGCGAAGGCCTCGCCCGGCTGGGCGGCCAGGTCAACGCGGCCCGTTCCCGCGCCGCCTCCGCCCAGGCCGAGATCGACCGCCTCGCCGCCGCCCGGGACGAGTCCCAGGAGCGGGCGGTCGCCGCGCAGGAGGAGTACGAGGCGCTGAAGGCCGAGGTGGACGGCCTGGACGCGGGCGACGCGGAACTGGCGGAGCGGCACGACGCGGCGAAGCGAGAGCTTGCCGAGGCGGAGGCAGCACTGACGGTGGCCCGAGAGGCGGTCACGGCGGCGGAACGCAAACGCGCGGCGACGCAGGCCCGGCACGAGGCGCTGGCAATGGGACTGCGGAGGAAGGACGGGACGGGAGCGCTGCTCGGCGCGAAGGATCGTCTCACCGGACTGCTGGGTCCGGCGGCGGAGTTGCTGACGGTGAGACCGGGGCACGAGGTGGCACTGGCCGCGGCGTTCGGCGCGGCGGCGGACTCCCTGGCGGTGACCTCGCCTTCGGCGGCGGCCGACGCGATCAGGCTGCTGCGGAAACAGGACGCGGGCCGAGCGTCACTCCTCTTGGCAGGGGCCCCAGAAGATACGCCCTTTGGGGGCGCGACCAGCCACGACGTGCCCGCGGACGCCACGCGGCACCACGCGGCAGATCTGGTCCGCGGCCCGTCCGACCTCATGCCGGCCGTCCGCCGCCTGCTCCACGGCATCGTCGTCGTCGGCACTCTCGAAGACGCCGAAGACCTCGTCTACGCCAACCCCCACCTCACCGCAGTGACCGCCGAAGGCGACCTCCTCGGCGCCCACTTCGCGCACGGCGGCTCCGCGGGCGCCCCCAGCCTCCTCGAAGTACAGGCATCCGTCGACCAGGCCGCCGCCGAACTCGAAGAGCTGGCCGTGCAGTGCGAGGAACTCAGCGAGGCCCAGCACGCGGTGGTGGCACACCGCAAGGAGTGCACGGCCCGAGTGGAGGAGCTCGGAGAGCGCCGCCGCGCCGCTGACCGGGAGAAGTCAGCCGTCGCCCAGCAGCTCGGCCGCCTCGCCGGCCAGGCGAAAGGTGCCGCTGGCGAGGCGGAGCGGTCCACCGCGGCCGCCACGCGAGCGCAGGACGCCCTGGAGAAGGCGCTCGAAGAGGTCGAGGAACTCGCCGAACGGCTCGCCGTCGCCGAGGAGATGCCGGTGGAGGAGGAGCCCGACACGTCGGTACGGGACCGTCTCGCCGCCGACGGCGCCAATGCCCGCCAGACCGAGATGGAGGCCCGCCTCCAGGTCCGTACCCACGAGGAGCGGGTCAAGGGGCTTGCCGGACGGGCCGACTCCCTCGACCGTGCCGCCCGTGCGGAGCGAGACGCACGCGCGCGTGCCGAACAGCGGCGGGCCCGGCTGCGGCACGAGGCCGCCGTGGCCGAAGCCGTCGCCTCCGGTACGCGGCAGCTGCTCGCCCACGTCGAGGTGTCCCTCGCGCGCGCGGACGAGGAGCGGACCGCCGCCGACGCCGCCAAGGCGCTCAGGGAGCGGGAGTTGACCGCCGCGCGGAACACCGGCCGCGATCTCAAGTCCGAGCTCGACAAGCTGACCGACTCCGTCCACCGCGGCGAGGTGCTCGGCGCCGAGAAGCGGATGCGGATCGAGCAGCTGGAGACCAAGGCGCTGGAAGAACTGGGTGTCGAACCGGCGGGGCTCATCGATGAGTACGGCCCCCACCAGCCGGTACCGCCCTCTCCGCCCGCCGAGGGCGAGGAGCTGCCCGACGATCCGGAGCATCCGCGCAACCAGCCGAAGCAGTTCCACCGGGCCGAGCAGGAGAAGCGGCTCAAGGCGGCCGAGCGGGCGTACCAGCAGCTCGGCAAGGTCAATCCGCTCGCCCTGGAGGAGTTCGCGGCGCTGGAGGAGCGGCACAAGTTCCTCAGTGAGCAGTTGGAGGACCTGAAGAAGACCCGCACCGACCTGCTTCAAGTGGTGAAGGAGGTCGATGAACGCGTCGAGCAGGTCTTCACCGAGGCCTACCGGGACACGGCCCGGGAGTTCGAGGGTGTCTTCAGCCGGCTCTTCCCCGGCGGCGAGGGCCGGCTCATCCTGACCGACCCCGACAACATGCTCACCACCGGCGTGGACGTCGAGGCGCGGCCGCCGGGCAAGAAGGTCAAGCGGCTGTCGTTGCTCTCCGGTGGCGAGCGCTCTCTCACCGCCGTGGCGTTGCTGGTGTCGATCTTCAAGGCTCGGCCCAGCCCGTTCTACGTCATGGACGAGGTCGAGGCCGCCCTCGACGACACCAACCTGCAGCGGCTGATCCGCATCATGCAGGAGCTGCAGGAGGCCTCGCAGCTCATCGTGATCACGCACCAGAAGCGGACCATGGAGGTCGCCGACGCGCTGTACGGCGTCTCCATGCAGGGCGACGGTGTGTCGAAGGTGATTTCACAGCGCCTCCGCTAGCCCTCCCTCAATGCTTCAAGACTTGAACACAAGTTGTTCCGCCGTGCCTCCTATCTCACACCACTTGCCCTCTTGACTTCGAAACTTGAAGGCATAGTCTCGGCAATGTTGTTTTTACCTTCAGGTACCACCTATCTGGAAGGGTCGCCCCCAGCCGGCAGCGTTGCCGGTGGCCCGAGGAGTACACGTGACCAGCACAGAGCAGGCGTCCAAGTCAGGAGCCCAGGCGGCTCACCCCGATCATCTCGGGCACGTCATCTTCATCGCGGCGGCGGCCGCGATGGGCGGTTTCCTCTTCGGCTACGACAGCTCCGTGATCAACGGCGCCGTCGAGGCCATCCGGGGCCGTTACGACATCGGTTCCGCGGCCCTGGCGCAGGTCATCGCCATCGCCCTGATCGGCTGTGCGATCGGCGCGGCGACCGCGGGACGTATCGCGGACCGCATCGGCCGCATCCGGTGCATGCAGATCTCGGCCGTCCTCTTCACGATCAGCGCCGTCGGCTCGGCCCTGCCCTTCGCGCTGTACGACCTGGCCTTCTGGCGGATCGTCGGCGGCTTCGCCATCGGTATGGCCTCGGTCATCGGCCCCGCCTACATCGCCGAGGTCGCCCCACCGGCCTACCGCGGTCGCCTCGGGTCCTTCCAGCAGGCCGCGATCGTCATCGGCATCGCCGTCTCGCAGCTGGTCAACTGGGGCCTGCTGAACGCGGCCGGCGGTGACCAGCGCGGCAAGCTGATGGGTCTCGAGGCCTGGCAGGTCATGCTCGGCGTCATGGTGATCCCGGCCGTCCTCTACGGCCTGCTCTCCTTCGCCATCCCGGAGTCCCCGCGCTTCTTGATCTCCGTCGGCAAGCACGAGCGCGCCCGGGAGATCCTCGAGGAGGTCGAGGGCGACAGGATCGACCTCGACGCGCGCGTGGCCGAGATCGAGAACGCCATGAAGAGCGAGCACAAGTCGACCTTCAAGGACCTGCTCGGCGGGAGCTTCTTCTTCAAGCCGATCGTCTGGGTCGGCATCGGTCTCTCGGTCTTCCAGCAGTTCGTCGGCATCAACGTCGCGTTCTACTACTCCTCGACGCTGTGGCAGTCGGTCGGCGTCGACCCGACGGACTCGTTCCTCTACTCCTTCACGACGTCGATCATCAACATCGTCGGCACCGTGATCGCGATGATCTTCGTGGACCGCGTCGGCCGCCGGCCGCTCGCCCTGATCGGTTCGGTCGGCATGGTGATCGGTCTCGCACTGGAGGCCTGGGCGTTCTCCTTCGACCTGGTCGACGGCAAGCTGCCGGCCGCGCAGGGCTGGACCGCGCTGATCGCCGCGCACGTCTTCGTCCTCTTCTTCGCCCTGTCCTGGGGTGTGGTCGTCTGGGTCTTCCTCGGCGAGATGTTCCCGAACCGGATCCGCGCCGCCGCGCTCGGTGTGGCCGCGTCCGCGCAGTGGATCGCCAACTGGGCCATCACCGCGAGCTTCCCGTCGCTGGCCGATTGGAACCTCTCCGCGACCTACGTGATCTACACGGTCTTCGCCGCGCTCTCCATCCCGTTCGTCCTCAAGTACGTCAAGGAGACGAAGGGCAAGGCGCTGGAGGAGATGGGCTGACGGCCCCTACGAACCCGGGGGGAGGGGCCAACACCCCGCTGCCCTTCTCCCCGCACCCTCCGCCGCCCCCGGTCCGGCAACCGTCTGGACCGGGGGCGGCGGTGTTGTCCGCGTGGGTCACCAGATGAGGACGCCGCCGCCGATCTCCAGGGCCTTGCGGATGCTCTCCTCGATGATCTGCAATCGAGTCTCGATCTGGTGCCGGTGCTCCTCGACGGTCCGTGGCCGCTGCGTGCCGTGGGCGGCCTCGTCAAGGCGGGAGCGCAGCAGGGCGACCTCGCGCTGGAACTCGGGTACCTCCTCGGCCTCGACATAGAGGTCGCCCTCGGCCAAGACAGGCAGGAAGCGCGCACCGAGCGAGCGCACGAACTCCGAGCCCCACACCGTCGTACGCCACGACTCGAAGCCGCCGGACTGGTACACGCCGTCCGGCACGTCGAGTATCCGCCGCTTGCCGTCCGGCTCCCGGACGAACACTTCCACCAACAAGCTCATGGGCTCAGTGGAGCATCGCCGAGTCCTCGTCGACCACCGGATATCGCCCGGCTCAGCCGTTCAGCGCCGGAAGCACCCGCTGCGCGAACAACCGCAGACTCCGCCACCCCTCCTCCACCGGCATCCCGCCCGCCAGCGGATGCAGGACGAGATTGTCGAGCCCCTGCTCCACGCACTCGTCCGGGGTCAGGATCCGGTACACGCCCTCCGCGCGCAGCTCCTCCACGCTCGCAGCGGCCGACCGCACCGCCGAGCGGATGTCGCCGGACTGCCAGGAGGCGTAGGTCCGGGCCTCGTGGAGGAAGTGCTCTCCGTGACGCGCCCACGCCTCGTCCGGGTTCTCGGCGATGTGCAGCAATGGTGTCTCGGCCGTCGGCATCATGGTCCAGCCCTCGGTGCCGTACTCGACGAGCCGCTCCTTGTAGTACGCCTCCAGTTCCGGAAGGTGGGCGCTGGGGAAGAAGGGGAGGCCGAGGCGGGCGGCCCGGCGGGCGGCGGCCTTGGAGGAGCCGCCGACCAAGAGGAGGGGGTGCGGGTCGGTGAAGGGGCGCGGGGTGATCCGTACCGTACGACCCCGGTACTCGAACTCCTCGCCGGTCCAGGCCTTCAGCAGGGTCTCCAGCAACTCGTCCTGCAGGCGGCCCCGCCGCCTCCACTCCACGTCGAACAGGGCGTACTCCTCGGGCCGGTACCCGATCCCGGCGACCGTCACCAGCCGACCGCCGCTCAGCAGATCCAGTACGGCGATCTCCTCGGCCAGGCGGAGCGGGTCGTGCAGGGGGCCGATCACGGCGGAGACGGTGACCGCGATCCTCCGCGTCGCGCCGAACACCGCGCCCGCGAAGGCGAACGGCGACGGCAGCCAGTTGTTGTCGACGCCGTGGTGCTCCTCGGTCTGCACGGTGGTGATCCCGTGCTCGTCGGCGTACGCGGCCATGTCCAGGGCGGCCCGGTAGCGGGCGCTGAGGGAGGCGGGCGTCGCGCCGGGCTCGACGAGGTTGAAACGGACGACCGTGACGGGCATGGGGGTCCCCCTTCACCGGGCGGGTGGTGCGGGGACGGTAGCTGACGAGGCATCAGATTTCTATGGAGGCGGCACGCGCGGGCCGTAGAGAGAGCGCGTTCCGGATCAGATGATGGCGTCGACACCTTCAGTCGTCCGCCCGGCCGGTTCGACGGCCGCCGGCTTCGTCAGGACCCCGTACAGCAGCCCGGAGATCACGATCGTCGCCGCCCAGCCGAGGCCGTACTCGCCGATCGGGTTGTTCGAGGCGAGCGGGCCGGTGAACCAGTCGGAGGTGGTGAACAGCAGCCCGGCACCGAGTCCGGCCGCCCATGCGGTGACCGCCGCCGGGCTGAAGCCGCCGCGATACCAGTAGGCGCTGGTCCGTGTCGTGTCGAGCAGGGCCTCGCCGTCGTACGACGTCCGGTGCAGCAGGTCTACGCCGAAGACCCCGGCCCAGGCCGAGAAGGCCACCGCGAGAAGGGAGAGGAAGGCTGTGAACGTATCCAGGAAGCTCGTCGCGGCCAGCATGAGGACGCCGCCGAGGACCAGTGAGATCACCGCGTTTACCGAGACCGCCCAGTGCCGCGGGACCCGGAAGCCGAGGGTCTGCGCGGTGAAGCCCGCGGAGTACATGGACATCGAGTTGATCAGCAGCGTGCCGGCCAGGGCGATCAGGAGGTAGGGGACGGCGAGCCAGAGCGGAAGGATCTCGCCCAGAAAGGAGACCGGGTCCGGGGCGGAGGCCAGGCTCGGGGTCGCGGACGCCATGACCATGCCCATGAGGACCAGCGGCAGGACCACGACGCCGGCGCCACCCACCGTGTTGCGTACGATCGCCGCCGAGGAGGCCGTACCCGGCAGATAGCGCGTGAAGTCGGGGGAGGAGGGCACCCAGCTGATCCCGCCCGCGGCGATCAGACCGATGGCCGTGATCATCGCCGACGCCGGTCCCGCGCCCCGCCCGAAGACCTTCACCCCAGTCCGTGTCGACGATCAGACGGGCGAGCACCAGGACGGAGAAGGCGCCGAAGAGCCAGGCAGCCCACGTGGCGCACCTCTGCACGGCGTTGATCCCCAGACCCGAGATCGCGAAGGTCGCGACCACGAAGAGCAGCAGCGTCACGACGATCAGCGCGGTGCCGCTCCGGACGTCGAAGAGGATGTCCACGGCCTCGAACAGATCCCCGAGGCCGAGCGCACCGCGAAGACACGTGAGCTCTTCCCCACCTGGGTCGCCGCCAACATCAGCGTCCTGCTCCTGACCATGGGGGCGGGCCTGTCCGTCTCGTACGGCTCGACTTCTGGCAGATCCTGGTCGTCGGCGCCACCGCGCCGATCGTGTCGTACGGCCTGGTCGGGCTGATCGGAATCGCCGGCAAGCGCGGCGGCGCACCCGGCATGGCGCTGTCCCGGGCGGTGTTCGGACAGCGGGGCAATCTGCTGGTTTCGAGACCGCTCATGAGCAGCCATCGTATATTAGGCCTACTAAAAGCCATTTTGTGGCTATTTTCCCCGTGTGAAAACACAAGCTGGGTTCGGTCGTGACGCATGGCCGATACTGGGTGCGTTATGGAAACCGTCATCCTTGCTGTAGTCATCGCCGTGGTCGTGCTCGGTGTGCTCGGCGGGCTCGTCGTCGGCAGTCGGCGCAAGAAGCCGCTGCCCCCGCCACCTCCCGCCGCGCCCGACATCACCGCCCCTCCGGCCGAGCCGCACGTCGGCGACGAGGCCGAGACGCCGCGCGACGAACCGCGCCGGACCATAGAGGAGGTGGACCTCCCGGACGGCTCGGCGCCGCCCGTCGTAGAAGAGCTCCCCCCGACCGAGATCGAAGTCCCGGAGCCCACCGCCGGCCGCCTGGTCCGGCTGCGCTCCCGGCTCTCCCGCTCGCAGAACGCGCTGGGCAAGGGGCTGCTCACGCTCCTGTCGCGCGAGCACCTCGACGACGACACCTGGGAGGAGATCGAGGACACCCTCCTCACCGCCGACGTCGGCGTGGCCCCCACCCAGGAGCTGGTCGACGGGCTGCGTGAGCGGGTGAAGGTGCTCGGCACCCGCACCCCGGACGAGCTGCGCGGGCTGCTGCGTGAGGAGCTGCTCAAGCTGGTCGGCACCGAGGTCGACCGCACGGTGAAGACCGAGCCCGAGGAGCGCAAGCCGGGCATCGTGATGGTCGTCGGCGTCAACGGCACCGGCAAGACCACCACCACCGGCAAGCTCGCGCGCGTGCTCGTGGCCGACGGACGGAGCGTGGTTCTGGGCGCCGCGGACACCTTCCGTGCCGCCGCCGCCGACCAGCTCCAGACCTGGGGCGAGCGGGTGGGCGCCCACACCGTGCGCGGACCCGAGGGCGGCGACCCCGCCTCCGTCGCCTTCGACGCGGTGAAGGAGGGCAAGGAGATGGGGGTCGACGTGGTCCTCATCGACACCGCGGGGCGGCTGCACACCAAAACCGGTCTCATGGACGAGCTCGGCAAGGTCAAGCGGGTCGTCGAGAAGCACGCCCCGCTCGACGAGGTGCTGCTGGTCCTGGACGCCACCACCGGGCAGAACGGCCTGGTGCAGGCCCGCGTCTTCGCCGAGGTCGTCGACATCACCGGCATCGTCCTGACCAAGCTGGACGGCACGGCCAAGGGCGGCATCGTGGTCGCGGTCCAGCGTGAACTGGGCGTTCCGGTCAAGCTGATCGGCCTCGGAGAGGGTGCCGACGACCTGGCACCGTTCGAGCCGGCGGCGTTCGTGGACGCGCTGATCGGCGACTGAGCCGCCGTACCCGCGGCGGGTGAAGCCGTGAGCGCGAAGAAGCGCCCGCCCCCAAGGTGCAGTTGAGGGCGGGCGCTTCGCTGTGTACGTCTACGCCTGTGACCGGTGTGCCACGTAAGCCAGTGTCCCCAGCAGCAGGCGGGCCGCCGGCGGCTTCGTCGCGGTGTCCAGAGAAGGCGGCCGAAGCCACTGCACCGGCCCCAAGCCGCCCCGGTCCGACGGCGGAGCCGTGATGCAGGTGCCGGAGCCCAGGCCGCGCAGGTCGAGGGAGGCGGCGTCGTCCCAGCCCATGCGGTAGAGGAGTTCGCCCAGGTCGGACGCGGCGCCGGGGGCGACGAAGAACTGGGCGCGGCCCTCGGGGGTCGCGGTCACCGGGCCGAGGGGGAGGCCCATGCGCTCCAGGCGGACCAGGGCGCGGCGGCCGGCCGGCTCGGCGACCTCGATGACGTCGAAGGCGCGGCCGACGGGCAGCATCACCGAGGCGCCGGGGAACTCGGACCACGCCTTGGTCACGTCGTCGAGCGTGGCCCCGGCCGGGACCGGAGGTGCGAAGTCGAGGGGGTGGGCGCCGGGGCGACGGCAGTCCGCGCGGCCGCAGGAGCAGGCGCCGGCCGCAGCGCGCGCGCCCGGGACGACGTCCCAGCCCCAGAGTCCGGTGAACTCGGCGACGGTGGTGCACTCCGAGGAGCGGCCGCGCCTGCGGGTACCGGAACGGATCTCCCGAATGCCGCCGATCGTGAAGCCCATGCCCCCTCCAACGGGTCCAGCGCGCCGGTGGTTACGCGACGGACGCGGCCAGTCACTCTCCGTTGCTTCTTCCGGGCGACATCGGCGCTCGGAGGTGCCCCGGGTGGTGCGCTGGGTCATGTGCGCCCCTGAGTGCACCGCTCCGCCTACCCCTGCTCGGTCTATGTCAAGTGAATCGTGTGGAGGCGACCGTGAGTTCATTCGAAGGGGTGGCGAATGGTGGCGTTTCCGGGATCGCCATGGCTGGACGCGTGATCGTAGGATTACTTTGAGTGCACGAGTCCTGGGGGCACATGCACTTGTGGGTATGCCGGAGGCAAGTCGGCTCCTCGTTCGAAGGCTGGCAACTGCCGGACGAACGGCCGTATTTACCGGCATTCTGATAAGGCTTGGCGCACTCGGCGACAAGTGGTCTCAGGGATGGGGGCGTTCCAGTGGGCGGCAACAGCGGAAGCGGGACGGGCGCCGGGAGCGCCGCGCAGAGCTCCTCTCAGGCCGACAAGCGCCCCAACGAGCTGCTCACCTCCTGGTTCGTGCGCAGCGGCTGGTCGAAGGGCGAACTCGCCCGCCAGGTCAACCGCAGGGCCCGCCAGTTGGGGGCCAACCACATCTCCACCGACACCTCGCGGGTGCGCCGCTGGCTGGACGGCGAGAACCCCCGCGAACCCATCCCCAGGATCCTGTCCGAGCTGTTCTCCGAGCGGTTCGGATGCGTCGTCTCCGTCGAGGACCTCGGACTGCGCGCCGCCCGCCAGTCACCGTCCGCGACCGGGGTCGACCTGCCCTGGACGGGCCCGCAGACCGTGGCCCTGCTCAGCGAGTTCTCGCGCAGCGACCTCATGCTGGCGCGGCGCGGCTTCCTCGGGACCTCGCTGGTCCTGTCCGCGGGCCCGTCCCTCATCGAACCCATGCAGCGCTGGCTCGTCCCCGGGCCGGCCGCCACCCCGCACCGGGAACCGGACCCCGCCTCGTCCCGTCGCGTCGGCCGTCTCTCCAGGCCCGAGCTCGACCTCCTCGAGTCGACGACCGAGATGTTCCGCCAGTGGGACGCCCAGTGCGGCGGCGGCCTGCGCCGCAAGGCGGTCGTCGGCCAGCTGCACGAGGTGACGGACCTCCTCCAGGAGCCCCAGCCCGAGACCACCACCCGCAAGCTGTTCAAGGTCGCCGCCGAACTGGCGGAACTCGCGGGCTGGATGTCGTACGACGTGGGGCTGCAGCCCACCGCGCAGAAGTACTTCGTCCTCGCCCTGCACGCGGCCAAGGAGGCCGGCGACAAGCCGCTCGGCTCCTACGTCCTGTCCAGCATGAGCCGTCAGATGATCCACCTCGGGCGGCCCGAGGACGCCCTGGAGCTGATCCACCTCGCGCAGTACGGCAGCCGGGACTGCGCGAGCCCGCGCACCCAGTCGATGCTGTATGCGATGGAGGCCCGCGCCTACGCCAACATGGGACAGCCCGGCAAGTGCAAAAGGGCCGTCCGGATGGCCGAGGACGTTTTCGCCGACGCCGACGAGTGGGACGAGCCGGACCCCGACTGGATCCGGTTCTTCTCGGAGGCCGAGCTGTACGGCGAGAACTCCCACTCCTACCGGGACCTGGCCTACGTGGCCGGTCGCAGCCCGACCTACGCCTCCCTGGCCGAGCCCCTCATGCAGCGGGCGGTGGGGCTCTTCTCCGAGGACGACGAGCACCAGCGGTCGTACGCACTCAATCTCATCGGCATGGCCACGGTGCATCTGCTCCGGCGCGAGCCCGAACAGAGCACCGTACTGGTGGAACAGGCCATGCACATCGCCAAGAAGGTCCGCTCCGAGCGCGTCAACACTCGTATTCGAAAGACGGTCGACACGGCTGTACGCGATTTCGGTGATCTCGCCGAGGTCGTGGATCTCACCGAGAAGCTCGCCGTGGAACTCCCGGAGACCGCGGAAGCCGTCTGAATCCCCGGAACCCCGGCCGCGGCCGGCCCTCCCGAACTGCCCGACTCGGCTCCCCCATGCCAGGTCATCGGAAGGCCGACCGCGGTCGGTTTGACTCCTTGGGCGAAGGTTGCGCCACGATAACGATCGACGCGGCCCATATCTGCCAGTTCATCGACGCGTAACACGCAAGGCGTCTTCGTCACGGCGGCGAAACAACGAGGGGCTTCCACCGAAACCGCGCTGCGTCAATCTCATGGCGCATAACCGGCCCACCCCTCATTCCGCTCTGGCTTCGCCCGCACGGGGCCGTACCTACGACGAGGAGACGCCGATGGCACCAACCGCCATCACGCTCGCCGCAGACAAGCTGTCTGTGGCCAACACAGGCTTCATGTTGATCTGTTCCGCCCTGGTGCTGATCATGACGCCGGGTCTCGCCTTCTTCTACGGAGGCATGGTCCGCGTCAAGAGCACCCTCAACATGCTGATGATGAGCTTCATCAGCATGGGTATCGTCACGATCCTGTGGGTGCTGTACGGCTTCTCCATGGCGTTCGGAACGGACCACGGCTCGCTCATCGGCTGGGAATCCGACTTCTTCGGATGGACCGGCATCGACAAGGGCGACATCTGGTCCGGGTACACGATCCCGGTCCTCGCCTTCGCCGTCTTCCAGATGATGTTCGCCATCATCACGCCCGCCCTGATCAGCGGTGCGATCGCCGACCGCGTGAAGTTCTCCGCCTGGGCGCTCTTCGTGGCGCTGTGGGCGACGGTCGTGTACTTCCCGGTCGCCCACTGGGTCTGGGGCACCGGCGGCTGGGCCTTCGAGCTCGGTGTGATCGACTTCGCCGGTGGTACCGCGGTCCACATCAACGCGGGCGCCGCGGCGCTCGGTGTGATCCTGGTCATCGGCAAGCGCGTCGGCTTCAAGCGCGACCCGATGCGCCCGCACAGCCTTCCGCTGGTCATGCTCGGCGCCGGTCTGCTGTGGTTCGGCTGGTTCGGCTTCAACGCCGGCTCGTGGCTCGGCAACGACGACGGCGTCGGCTCGCTGATGTTCGTCAACACGCAGATCGCCACCGCGGCCGCCATGCTCGCCTGGCTCGTCTACGAGAAGATCCGCCACGGCGCGTTCACCACGCTGGGCGCCGCCTCCGGCGCGGTCGCCGGTCTGGTCGCCATCACCCCGTCCGGTGGTGCGATCACCCCGATCGGCGCGATCTGCATCGGCGCCATCGCCGGTGTCGCCTGCGCCGCGGCCGTCGGTCTGAAGTACCGGTTCAACTACGACGACTCCCTGGACGTCGTCGGTGTCCACATGGTCGGCGGTGTCATCGGCTCCCTGCTGATCGGCTTCTTCGCCAGCGGCAAGGGCCAGTCCGACGTCAAGGGCCTCTTCTACGGCGGCAACGCGGACCAGCTCTGGAAGCAGTGCGCCGGTGTCTTCGCGGTCCTCGCCTACTCCCTGATCGCCTCCGCGATCCTGGCCTTCCTGCTCGACAAGACGATCGGCATGCGGGTCACTGAGGACGAGGAGGTCTCGGGCATCGACCAGGCCGAGCACGCCGAGACCGCATACGACTTCAGCGGTGCCGGTGGCGGCGCCGCCCGGACCTCCGTCACGGCCCCGGCCGACGACGCGGGCAAGAAGGTGGACGCATGAAGCTCATCACCGCCGTCGTCAAGCCCCACAGGCTCGACGAGATCAAGGAAGCCCTCCAGGCCTTCGGGGTCCACGGCCTGACGGTCACCGAGGCGAGCGGCTACGGTCGTCAGCGGGGCCACACCGAGGTCTACCGCGGTGCCGAGTACACCGTCGACCTGGTCCCGAAGATCCGCATCGAGGTCCTCGCCGAGGACGACGACGCCGAGCAGCTGATCGACGTCATCGTCAAGGCGGCCCGTACCGGCAAGATCGGTGACGGCAAGGTCTGGTCCCTGCCGGTCGAGACCGCCGTACGGGTCCGGACGGGCGAGCGCGGCCCGGACGCGCTCTGACCGAAGAACAGAACTGGAGCTGCTGGGTGACGAGCACGGACGTGCACAAGGACGTAGAGGACTCGGGACCCAGCGGCTACGCGGCGGCCCGGCTGCGCCTCCTCCAAGAGGGGGCGCGGTCCGGGCCGCCGCGCCGTTCGGCCCTCGCCGACCTGACGGACGACTGGCTCTCGGGGCTGTTCACCGCAGGCTCCGAGGCACTGCGCGGGGTCTCCCTGATCGCCGTCGGCGGCTACGGCCGCGGCGAGCTGTCCCCGCGCAGCGACCTGGACCTGGTTCTGCTGCACGACGGCAGCGACTCCGGCGCGGTCGCCGCGCTGGCCGACCGCATCTGGTACCCCGTGTGGGACCTCGGTCTCGCCCTCGACCACTCCGTGCGCACGCCTGCGGAGGCCCGCAAGACGGCCGCGGAGGATCTGAAAGTCCAACTCGGCCTCCTGGACGCCCGCCACATCGCCGGCGATCTGGGGCTGACCGCGGGCCTGCGGACGGCGGTCCTCGCCGACTGGCGCAACCAGGCCCCCAAGCGCCTCCCCGAGCTCCAGGAACTGTGCGCCGAGCGCGCCGAGCGCCAGGGCGAACTGCAGTACCTGCTCGAACCCGATCTCAAAGAGGCCCGGGGCGGCCTGAGGGACGCCACCGCCCTGCGTGCCGTCGCCGCCTCCTGGCTGGCCGACGCCCCGCGCGAGGGCCTCGACGACGCCCGGCGCCGACTGCTCGACGTCCGGGACGCCCTGCATCTGACGACGGGCCGCGCGACCGACCGGCTCGCGCTCCAGGAACAGGACCAGGTCGCCGCCGAGCTCGGCCTGCTCGACGCCGACACCCTGCTGCGGCAGGTCTACGAAGCCGCGCGGGTCATCTCGTACGCCAGTGACGTCACCTGGCGCGAGGTGGGACGCGTCCTCAGGTCGCGTGCCGTGCGGCCACGGCTGCGCGCCATGCTCGGGGGCGGCAAACCGGCGCCAGAGAGGTCGCCGCTGGCGGAGGGCGTCGTCGAGCAGGACGGCGAGGTGGTGCTCGCCCGCGCCGCGCGCCCCGATCGCGACCCCGTGCTGCCGCTGCGTGCCGCGGCCGCCGCCGCACAGGCCGGACTCCCGCTCTCCCTGCACGCCGTACGGCGCATGGCGGCCGGAGTGCGCCCGCTGCCCACGCCCTGGCCCGCCGAGGCGCGCGAGCAGCTCGTGACCCTGCTCGGCTCGGGCCAGCCCACCATCGACGTCTGGGAGGCGCTGGAGGCCGAGGGGCTGATCACTCAGATGCTGCCCGACTGGGAGCGGGTGCGGTGCCGTCCCCAGCGCAACGCCGTGCACATCTGGACCGTCGACCGCCACCTGATCGAGACGGCCGTCCGCGCCTCGGAGTTCACCAGGCGCGTCCACCGTCCCGACCTGCTGCTCGTCGCCGCACTGCTGCACGACATCGGCAAGGGCTGGCCCGGCGACCACTCGGTGGCCGGCGAGATCATCGCGAAGGACGTCGCCGCGCGCATCGGCTTCGACCGCGACGACGTCGCCGTACTCGCGACGCTCGTACGCCATCACCTGCTGCTCGTGGACACCGCCACCCGGCGTGACCTGGAGGACCCGGCCACCGTGCGCTCGGTCGCCGAGGCGGTCGGATCGCAGGGCACGCTGGAGCTGCTCCACGCGCTGACCGAGGCGGACGCCCTGGCCACCGGTCCGGCCGCCTGGTCGTCCTGGCGGGGCTCGCTCGTCGCCGACCTTGTCAAGAGGGTGGCCGCCGTGCTCGCCGGGGACGACCTCGAGGAGCCGGAGGCCGCCGCGCCCACCGCCGAGCAGGAGCGGCTCGCCATCGAGGCGGTGGCGACCGGCAGCCCGGTGCTGTCCCTGCGCGCGCAGACCGAGCCGCCGACTCTCACGGAGGGCCAGCCCGCCGCCGACCCCGAGCCGCTCGGCGTGGAGCTCCTCATCGCCGTACCGGACCAGCCGCGCGTCCTGCCCGCGGTCGCCGGGGTGCTGGCCGTGCACCGGCTGACCGTCCGCACGGCGGAGCTGCGGGCCCTGGACCTGCCCGACGGTGTCGAGGGCTCGGTGCTCCTGCTGAACTGGCGGGTCGCCGCCCAGTACGGCTCGCTGCCCCAGGCTGCCCGGCTGCGCGCCGATCTCGTACGGGCCCTGGACGGCTCGCTGGACGTCGCCGGGCGTCTGGCCGAGCGCGACGCCGCGTATCCGAGGCGCCGGGGTGTCGTCGCGCCCGCCGCCCGCGTGACGGTCGCTCCGGCGGCCTCCCGGCATGCGACGGTGATCGAGGTGCGGGCCCAGGACGCCCCGGGACTGCTGTTCCGCATCGGGCGCGCGCTGGAGGACGCCGGGGTGCGGATGCGCAGCGCGCACGTGTCGACGCTGGGCGCCAACGCGGTGGACGCCTTCTACGTCACCGACGGCAAGGGCGCCCCGCTAGGGGCCGGCGAAGCGGCTTCCGTGGCCCGGAAGCTGGAGGAGACCTTGCGGGGCTGACCGGGGGATCCCGGCTACGTGTGTCGCCGGGATACCCTGGAGGGCGATTCCCAGCTGCCACCGACCCCGAGGACCGCGAGCGCCGTGTTCGATACTCTTTCCGATCGCCTCTCAGCGACTTTCAAGAACCTGCGCGGCAAGGGACGGCTCTCCGAGGCGGACATCGACGCCACCGCGCGCGAGATCCGGATCGCCCTTCTGGAAGCGGACGTGGCCCTGCCTGTCGTCCGGACGTTCATCAAGAACGTCAAGGAGCGTGCCCTCGGTGCCGATGTCTCGCGGGCGCTGAACCCCGCGCAGCAGGTCCTGAAGATCGTGAACGAGGAGCTCGTCACGATCCTCGGCGGCGAGACCCGACGGCTGCGGTTCGCCAAGAACCCGCCCACCGTGATCATGCTGGCGGGTCTCCAGGGTGCAGGTAAGACCACCCTCGCAGGCAAGCTCGGCCACTGGCTGAAGGAGCAGGGCCACTCGCCGCTGCTCGTCGCCGCCGACCTCCAGCGTCCCAACGCCGTCAACCAGCTCAGCGTCGTCGCCGAGCGCGCCGGTGTCGCGGTCTACGCGCCCGAGCCGGGCAACGGCGTCGGTGACCCGGTCAAGGTCGCCAAGGACTCCATCGAGTTCGCGAAGTCCAAGGTCCACGACATCGTGATCGTGGACACCGCCGGCCGCCTGGGTATCGACCAGGAACTGATGCAGCAGGCCGCGGACATCCGCGACGCCGTCTCGCCCGACGAGATCCTCTTCGTCGTCGACGCGATGATCGGCCAGGACGCGGTCAACACCGCCGAGTCCTTCCGCGACGGCGTCGGCTTCGACGGCGTGGTGCTCTCCAAGCTCGACGGTGACGCCCGCGGTGGTGCGGCCCTGTCGATCCGGCAGATCACCGGCAAGCCGATCATGTTCGCGTCGAACGGCGAGAAGCTCGAGGACTTCGACGCCTTCCACCCTGACCGGATGGCCTCCCGCATCCTCGACATGGGTGACCTGCTCACCCTGATCGAGCAGGCGGAGAAGACGTTCAGTCAGGAAGAGGCCGAGAAGATGGCCTCCAAGCTGGCGTCCAAGAAGGGCCAGGACTTCACCCTGGACGACTTCCTGGCCCAGATGGAGCAGGTCCGGAAGATGGGCAGCATCTCCAAGCTGCTCGGCATGCTCCCGGGCATGGGCCAGATCAAGGACCAGATCAACAACCTCGACGAGCGGGACGTCGACCGCACGGCCGCCATCATCAAGTCGATGACCCCGGCCGAGCGCGCCGACGCCACGATCATCAACGGCTCGCGCCGCGCCCGCATCGCCAAGGGTTCCGGCGTCGAGGTCAGCGCGGTCAAGAACCTCGTCGAGCGGTTCTTCGAGGCCCGCAAGATGATGTCCCGCATGGCTCAGGGCGGCGGCATGCCGGGGATGCCGGGTGTCCCGGGCATGGGCGGCGGCCCCGGCCGCTCCAAGAAGCAGCCCAAGAAGGCCAAGGGCAAGCAGCGCTCCGGCAACCCGATGAAGCGCAAGCAGCAGGAGCTGGAGGAGGCCGAGCGCAAGGCCGCCCAGGGGGGCAGCGCCTTCGGTGTGCCCGGCCAGCAGGCCCCGCAGGACTTCGAGCTGCCGGACGAGTTCAAGAAGTTCATGGGCTGAGTCCCGTACGACTGTGAGGGCGTCCTCCCTGCCGGAGGGCGCCCTCAGCGCGTGCCGAGGCCCGAGGTCTGCCGTAACGTCCAGGTATGAGCAATGCCGCTCCGGCGCGCAAAGCCCCCGACCAGCCCTGGCGCACCGAGGGCACCCCGGACGACGGACCCCGGCCCCCCGGCGGCAGGCGGCCGCGCGGCCGCTGGTGGGGACTGGCCGTCACCGCGGTGATCGTCTTCCTGCTGGTGTACGTCGGGCTGAACTACCTCGGCGGGGGCGACGAGCCGACGATCTCCTACACGGAGTTCAGCAGACAGGTCGACGCGGGCAACGTCGACAAGATCTACTCCAAGGGCGACGCGATCCAGGGCCAGCTCAAGCAGTCCCGGGACGATCCCGACGGCGGCGGCGACTACACCAAGTTCAGGACCCAGCGCCCGGCCTTCGCCGACGACGCCCTCTGGCAGAACCTGAGCAGACACGACGTCACGGTCACGGCGCGCCCGGTCGTGCAGCAGCGCGGTCTGCTGCCCAACCTGCTGCTCTCGCTGGTGCCGATCGTGCTCCTCGTCGCCGTGTGGATCTTCTTCGCCCGGCGGCTCGGCGGCGGCGGGGTGGGCGGTGCGGGCGGCGTGCTCGGGCGCAAGGCGCCGCCCAAGCCGGTGGGCCTGCGGCCCGGCACCCAGCGCACCACCTTCGCCGACGTGGCCGGCATCGACGAGGTCAAGGGCGAGCTGGACGACGTCGTCGACTTCCTGGAGCACCCCGACGTCTACCGCAGGATGGGCGCGAAGATGCCCCGCGGGGTGCTGCTCGCCGGTTCGCCCGGCACCGGCAAGACCCTGCTGGCGCGCGCCGTGGCGGGCGAGGCGGGCGTGCCGTTCTTCTCCGCCTCGGCCTCCGAGTTCATCGAGATGATCGTCGGTGTCGGCGCGTCCCGGGTCCGTGAGCTGTTCGCCGAGGCCCGCAAGGTGGCGCCGTCGATCATCTTCATCGACGAGATCGACACCATCGGGCGGGTCCGCAGCGGCGGCGCCTCGGTGGGCGGTCACGACGAGCGCGAGCAGACGCTGAACCAGATCCTCACCGAGATGGACGGCTTCTCGGGGTCCGAGGGCGTCGTCGTCATCGCGGCGACCAACCGCGCCGACATCCTGGACCCGGCGCTGACCAGGCCCGGCCGCTTCGACCGGGTGGTCAACGTCTCGCCGCCGGACCGCGCCGGACGCGAGGCGATCCTCGCCATCCACACCCGCGAGATCCCGCTCGCGCCCGAGGTGGACCTGGCCCGGGTGGCACGCACGACGCCGGGCATGACGGGGGCGGATCTGGCCAATCTCGCCAACGAGGCCGCGCTGCTCGCCGTGAAGCGCAAGCAGGAGCTGGTGACGCAGTCCGATCTGTCGGAGGCCTTGGAGAAGGTGCAGCTCGGGGCCGAGCGCACGCTGGTGATGCCGGAGGAGGACCGGCGCCGTACCGCGTTCCACGAGAGCGGGCACGCCCTCCTCGGCATGTTGCAGCCCGGCGCAGACCCGGTCCGCAAAGTGACCATCGTGCCGCGCGGCCGGGCGCTCGGGGTGACCATGTCGACGCCCGAGGTGGAGCGGTACGCGCTCTCCGAGGAGTACCTGCGCGGACGGATCATCGGCGCGCTCGGCGGCATGGCCGCAGAACAGGTCGTCTACGGCGTCATCACGACCGGCGCCGAGAACGACCTCGAGCAGGTCACGAACATCGCGCGCGGGATGGTCGCGCGGTGGGGGATGAGCGAGCGGGTGGGACGCCTGTCCGCCCTCCCCAGCGACGCCCAGCAGGCGTACGGCCTCGCCGCCGCTCCCCAGACCCTCGATGTGATCGACAGCGAGATGCGGCGGATCGTCGACGATTGCTACGAGGAAGCCCGCCGCAAGCTCACCGAGCACCGGGGGCAGCTGGACGCGCTGGCCGAGGCCCTGCTGGCGAGCGAGACGCTGGAGGAGGCGGACGCGTACCGGATCGCCGGGATCACGCGGCTGAAGAAGGAGACGGAGGTCTAGGGGACCCTCGCGATCAGGTACCGGAAGACGTTCGGCATCCACACCGTGCCGTCCCGGCGCTGATACGGATGCAGGGCTTCCGTCACTTCCTTGTCCACCTGTGCCCGGTCGGTCGCCTCGATGGCCGCGTCGAAGAGCCCGGTCGACAGCAGCCCCCTGAGCGCGCTGTCGAGGTCGGCGTACCCGAAGGGACAGGCCACCCGCCCC
Source organism: Streptomyces doebereineriae (assembly GCF_031845645.1). Taxonomy (NCBI): domain Bacteria; kingdom Bacillati; phylum Actinomycetota; class Actinomycetes; order Kitasatosporales; family Streptomycetaceae; genus Streptomyces; species Streptomyces doebereineriae. The sequence goes on along the minus strand of NZ_JAVREZ010000004.1, from coordinate 171,690 downwards.
GAGCCGTCGGGCCTCAGGCCCGCCCGCTGGGCGACCTCCTCCAGATCGTCGCGCAGGGCCGGGCGCCAACTGCCCGTGCTGCGCAGCGGATCCGCCAGCTTGGTGGCCACCCGCAGCACGGACGACGTGGCGCACCGCTCCGGCGGACCCCAGCCGGCGAGCGCCACGGGCGCTCCCCGCTCGGCGAGCGGTGTCGCCGAGGCGAGAAGTTCACCGAGCCCCTCCGAGTCGCCCGCGAGACACCCGATCGGCTCGAAGGCGGTCACGAGGGTGTACGGGGGAGTGCCGGCGTCGGCGGCGTCCCCGGGGGGTCCCTCGACGAGCCGGGTGCCGGCACGCGCGCGTGTGCCCCACGTCTCCGGCAACAGCCGCTGCCGCGCGAGCGCCAGCCGTTCGGGGCAGGAGGGCTCCACACCGGCGACCGCGGCGCCTCTGGAGACCGCCATCAGCAGGGCGAGCCCGCTGCCGCAACCGAGGCCCAACACCCGTGCCGCGGGGCCCACTTCCAGTCGCTCGTAGACGGCCTCGTACAGCGGAACCAGCATCCGCTCCTGGATCTCGGACCAGTCACGCGCGCGTGCACCGAGGTCCGTACGGGATCCCTCTCCCGTATGAGACAGGTGCTGCCGCACGAGCGTAGGTGTCATGGATAAGCGCCCCAATCCGCCGAGAGTTGACTCTGTGCCCGATTCCGTAGCCCCCGTGACGTGCGCTCGCACTTCCCCCGTATGCCAGGTAACTCCGCACTCGACCGCTCGTCCAGAGGGTGAAGGGCCCTGCTTGCGGGTTGGCATGTGCCGGGGAAAAGAATTCACATCCCGGCAATCTGCGCCCGTAACATCGCGCCATGGCAAAGGCACCTGTTCTCACACCCCGGGCGGACGACTTCCCGCGCTGGTACCAGGATCTGATCAACAAGGCCGAACTGGCCGACAACGGTCCGGTGCGCGGCACCATGGTCATCCGACCGTACGGGTACGGGCTGTGGGAGCGGATGCAGGCCGAGATGGACGCGCGCATCAAGGAGACGGGCACCCAGAACGCTTACTTCCCGCTGCTGATCCCGCAGTCGTACCTGACCCGCGAGGCCGACCATGTCGAGGGGTTCGCGCCCGAACTCGCGGTGGTCACCCACGGCGGCGGCAAGGAACTCGAGGAGCCCGCGGTCGTCCGCCCCACCTCCGAGATGATCATCAACGACTACTTCTCGAAGTGGGTGCAGAGTTATCGCGACCTGCCGCTGCTGATCAACCAGTGGGCGAACGTCGTGCGCTGGGAACTCAGGCCCCGGCTCTTCCTGCGGACGACGGAGTTCCTGTGGCAGGAGGGCCACACCGCGCACGCGACCGAGGAGGACGCGCGTGCGTTCGCCTCGCACATCCACCGGCAGGTCTACGAGGACTTCATGACCAATGTCCTCGCCATGGACGTCGTCCCGGGCCGCAAGACCGTCAAGGAGCGCTTCGCCGGCGCCATCAACACCCTGACGCTCGAAGGCATGATGGGCGACGGCAAGGCCCTCCAGATGGCCACCAGCCACGAGTTGGGCCAGAACTTCGCCAAGGCCTTCAACACCTCGTACCTGTCCAAGGACGGCACGCAGGAACTCGTCTGGCAGACCTCCTGGGGTTCGACCACCCGCATGATCGGCGCCCTGGTGATGATGCACGGCGACGACAACGGCCTCCGCGTTCCGCCGAGGCTCGCGCAGACCCAGGTCGTCGTCCTCGCGATCAAGGGCGACGAGCCGGTTCTGGCCAAGGTCCGCGAGATCGGCGACCGGTTGAAGGCGGCGGGCATCCGCGTCCACATCGATGACCGCACCGACACCCCCTTCGGCCGCCGCGCGGTCGACTGGGAGCTCAAGGGCGTACCGGTCCGCGTCGAGATCGGGCCCCGTGACCTGGAGAACGGCACCGCGATGGTGGCGCGGCGGATCCCGGGGGGCAAGGAAGCGATCGCCGTCGAGGATCTCGTACGACTGCTCCCGGCCGTCCTCGAGGAGGACCAGGCGCTGCTGCTGGCCCAGTCCCGCGAGCGACGCGAGTCCCGTACGACCGAGGTGTCGACGTTCGACGAAGCCGTCGAGGCCGCTGTCGCCGGCGGCTGGGCGCGGATCCCGTGGGCCACCCTCGGCGAAGAAGGCGAGGCCAGGCTGGCCGAGCACGGGGCGACCGTACGGTGTCTGGTCGCGGAGGACGGGTCGGTGCCGAGTGCCGACGACGCGCCCGGTAACGTCGCGGTCGTCGCGCGCGCTTACTGAGGCAGGGCCCTTCCGGTGCGAGAGCGGCCGAAACGCCTCTTGCGCATCTGCGGATCACAACCGCACCGGCGCGTGGACGCGATCTACGCGCCGGGGCGTACCTCACACTACGCACCAGCTTGGTATGAGCTGCGAGGCTTCTCCGCAGATCAGCGCACCCGCCCTCGTCTCCACGCATCAGCGGCAACTGACGGGTACGTGCAAATTATTTGGGATGCCCCGGAATAGGAACACAGGGGCACCCCGGCTCGTTGTCATTACGTGAGCACGACACAGACACCACCTGTTCTCGCCGCAGAGCTGGCAGAGGCGTGGGCCGACATTCAGCGGTACCACCCCGAGCTGCCGGACCTTGCCGCGCCAGAGTCCCTGATCGGGGAGTCGTCGTCCGCGTGCGGTCACGAGCTCTCCTTCGAGCGACTGCTTCACGAGGCAGTCCACGGCATCGCCGCCGCGCGAGGCATTCGCGACACCTCCCGCGCCGGCCGCTACCACAACCGCAGATTCCTCGCGATCGCCGAGGAGATGGGCCTGGACCACCCCGAGGAGCCGCACCCGAGCAGCGGCTTCTCACTGGTCACGCTCACCCCCGAGGCGAAGCGTCGGTATCGCCCGACCATCGATCAGCTCCAGCGCGCCCTCAAGGCCCACACGGCGGCGACCTCCGCCGACACCGCCCGCTCCTTCCGGGGACCGGCGGCCCGTCACGGCTCCTCCGGAGGCGGGGTCCGCGTCAAGGCGGTCTGCGACTGCGGCCGCAATGTGAGGGTCGTCCCCTCCGTCCTGGCCCAGGCGCCGATCGTCTGCGGGGGCTGCGGCAAGCCGTTCCGCATCCCCGAGATCGTGGGCGCGGCGGCAAGCTGAGATCGCGGCTGCTCGTGGCAGTCGCGGTCTGCCCGAGGGCACCTGGAACGCCGGGTGCCCCTCGGGCATGCACGTGCGCGGCCTCGGTCCGACGTGAGCCGCGGGGTGTGGCACAATGGCTAGCTGTACTCGACAGCCGCACAGGAACCCTCTCGCCTCCGGCTGACGCGTCCATCGGGCACTCGGGTACCGCAACCCCACGCGGCAATCTCGCCGTGCCCAACCACGTCAAATCCAGGAGAATCCACTCCCGTGGCAGTCAAGATCAAGCTGAAGCGTCTGGGCAAGATCCGTGCGCCTCACTACCGCATCGTCGTCGCCGACTCCCGCACCCGCCGTGACGGCCGTGCGATCGAGGAGATCGGCCTGTACCACCCGGTGCAGAACCCCTCGCGCATCGAGGTCGACGCCGACCGTGTGGCGTACTGGCTCGGTGTCGGCGCGCAGCCGACCGAGCCCGTGCTCGCCATCCTGAAGAAGACCGGCGACTGGCAGAAGTTCAAGGGCGAGCCCGCCCCGGCTCCGCTGCTCCAGCCGGCCGAGAAGGCCGCGCGTCCCTCGTTCGAGGCCCTTGGTGGCGACGACGAGGGCAAGGGTGAGGCCATCACCCAGAAGAAGAAGACCGAGAAGAAGGACGAGGCCGCGGCCGAGTCCGGGTCGACCGAGGCCTGAGCATGCTCGAGGAGGCTCTCGAGCACCTCGTGAAGGGCATCGTCGACAACCCTGACGATGTGCAGGTCGCCTCGCGCAACCTGCGCCGCGGGCGCGTTCTCGAGGTCCGGGTGCACCCCGACGACCTCGGCAAGGTGATCGGCCGCAACGGCCGCACCGCGCGTGCCCTGCGCACCGTCGTGGGCGCCATCGGCGGCCGCGGTGTTCGCGTCGACCTCGTCGACGTCGACCACGTCCGCTGACGTCAAACGCAGCACCGGCTCGGGCCGGGGAGGGCCATCGGGCCGTCCCCGGCCCGTAGTCGTATGACAGGAGAGCAAGCACAGTGCAGCTGGTAGTCGCACGGATCGGCCGCGCCCACGGCATCAAGGGCGACGTCACCGTCGAGGTACGAACCGACGAGCCCGAACTCAGGCTCGCCCCCGGCGCCGTCCTGGCCACCGACCCGCCCTCCACGGGGCCGCTCACCATCGAGACCGGCCGCGTCCACAGCGGCCGTCTCCTCCTGCGCTTCGAGGGCGTGAAGGACCGCACCGCCGCCGAGGCCCTCCGCAACACCCTCCTGATCGCCGAGGTCGATCCGGAGGAGCTGCCGGAGGAGGAGGACGAGTACTACGACCACCAGCTGATGGACCTCGACGTGGTCACCGCGGACGGCGTCGAGGTGGGCCGGATCACCGAGATCTCGCACCTGCCCTCCCAGGACCTCTTCATCGTCGAGCGGCCCGACGGCAGCGAGGTGATGATCCCGTTCGTCGAGGAGATCGTCGCCGAGATCGACCTGGCGGAGCAGAAGGCGGTCATCACGCCACCGCCCGGGCTGATCGACGACCGCGCCGAGATCGCGTCCTCCCGGGACTCCGAGGACGAGTCCTGATGCGGCTCGACGTCGTCACGATCTTCCCCGAGTACCTCGAACCCCTGAACGTCTCCCTGGTCGGCAAGGCACGCGCGCGTGGGCAGCTGGACGTGCACGTCCACGATCTGCGCGCGTGGACGTACGACCGGCACAACACCGTCGACGACACCCCGTACGGCGGCGGCCCGGGCATGGTCATGAAGACCGACCCCTGGGGGGACGCGCTGGACTGCGTGCTCGCGGACGGCTACGAGACGGGCTCCCACGCGCCCACGCTCATCGTCCCCACCCCGAGCGGCCGCCCCTTCACCCAGGAACTCGCCGTGGAGCTCTCCGAGCGCCCCTGGCTGATCTTCACTCCGGCGCGCTACGAGGGCATCGACCGCCGGGTGATCGACGAGTACGCCACCCGGATGCCCGTCCACGAGGTGTCCATCGGCGACTACGTCCTCGCCGGCGGCGAAGCGGCCGTACTGGTGGTCACCGAGGCCGTGGCCCGGCTGCTGCCCGGTGTGCTGGGCAACGCCGAGTCGCACCGGGACGACTCCTTCGCACCCGGAGCGATGGCGAACCTGCTCGAAGGCCCCGTCTACACCAAGCCGCCCGAGTGGCGCGGCCGCGGCATCCCGGACGTGCTGCTCAGCGGGCACCACGGCAAGATCGCCCGCTGGCGCCGCGACGAGGCACTCCGGCGTACGGCGGCCAACCGGCCCGATCTCATCGAGCGCTGTGACCCGGGGGTCTTCGACAAGAAGGACCGCGAGATGCTCTCCATCCTGGGCTGGGCGCCGGACCCGGCGGGGGAGCCGTACGGCCGATTTTGGCGCAGGCCACAAGCCGTGGAAGAATAGGCCGCTGTTGTGCGTCGTCCGGCGTGCGCCCCTGCCACAGGGGGACACGACGCCCGCCCCGGCACGGACAGCCTCCTCACGAAACCTAGCTACCGCCGATGACCTGTGGCATGGGCGAAGAAAGCAGACGAAATGTCTCACCTGCTCGACTCCGTCGACTCCGCGTCGCTGCGCAGCGACATCCCGGCCTTCCGCCCGGGTGACACCGTCAACGTCCACGTGCGCGTCATCGAGGGCAACCGCTCCCGTGTGCAGCAGTTCAAGGGCGTGGTGATCCGTCGCCAGGGCGCCGGTGTCCGCGAGACCTTCACGGTCCGCAAGGTCTCGTTCTCCGTCGGCGTCGAGCGCACCTTCCCGGTGCACACCCCGATCGTCGAGAAGATCGAGCTCGTCACCCGCGGTGACGTGCGTCGCGCGAAGCTGTACTACCTGCGCGAGCTCCGCGGCAAGGCCGCGAAGATCAAGGAGAAGCGCGACAACTGAGCGCTTTTCGGAGGTCACAGCGGGGCCGGATAGCATCTGGCTCCGATGGACACCGAAGCACAGCCGACGGAGCGCGACCGCTCCTCCCGCCCCGCACCAGGGGCCGTGGAGGGACGGTCGCGTTTCGTGTTGGTGTCGAGGATCACCGAGGGCCTGCCGGGGGGCCGGATCTCCCTGGCCCTGCTCCTCTGCCTGGTCTTTCTTCTGCTGATCAGTACGTTCGTGGTCAGGCCATTCCAGATTCCCAGCGGATCCATGGAAAACGGATTGAGGATCGGGGACCGCGTTCTCGTAAATAGGTTGGCGTACCGTTTCGGTGCCGAACCGCGGCGGGGAGATGTGGTCGTGTTCGACGGAACCGGGTATTTCGGGGACGGGGACTACATCAAACGGGTTGTGGGTGTGGGGGGAGACCACGTGGTCTGCTGCGACAAGGTGGGGAGGATCGAGGTGAACGGCCGGTCGGTCGACGAGTCGGGCTTCCTGTACCCGGGCGACAGCCCGTCCTCGGTGTCCTTCGACGTCGAAGTGCCCGACGGCGCGCTGTTCGTCCTCGGTGACCATCGCAGCGTCTCCAGCGACTCCCGGAACCATCTGGGCTCACCGGGCGGCGGCATGATCCCCGTCGACGATGTTCTCGGTCGGGCCGACTGGATCATCTGGCCCGCCGGCCACGCCACCCGTCTGCACCGTTCCGCCGCCTACGCGCGCGTGCCCGCAGCGGAGGGCGCGCATGGGTAACCGCGGCAAACCGCGCGGTGTGTCGAGTTCCGCCGCCGACAATCTGCTGCCCACCGGCGTCCGGCGTTCCGCCGGTTCCTCGGGCGGCCGTTCGCGCGCGGAGCGGCGCAAGCTCCAGCGCAAGGTCAAGCGGCGCAGAAGGCGCGGCGCGGTCAAGGAGATACCCCTCCTCGTCGGTGTGGCCGTCCTCATAGCCCTGGTCCTGAAGACCTTCCTCGTCCAGGCGTTCGTGATCCCGTCCGGCTCGATGGAACAGACGATCCGGATCGGCGACCGCGTCCTGGTCGACAAGTTCACCCCGTGGTTCGGCTCCGAGCCCGAGCGCGGGGACGTCGTCGTCTTCAAGGACCCCGGCGGCTGGCTCCAGGACGAGCAGACCACGACGAAGAAGGACGACCCCATCGTCGTCAAGCAGGTCAAGGAGGGCCTGACCTTCATCGGCCTGCTGCCGTCCGACAACGAGAAGGACCTCATCAAGCGGGTCGTCGGCGTCGGTGGCGACCGCGTCAAGTGCTGCGACACCCAGGGGCGCGTCACCGTCAACGGTGTCCCCCTGAGCGAGACCGACTACCTCTATCCCGGAAACGCCCCCTCCACCCAGCCGTTCGACATCACCGTCCCGCAGGGGCGGCTGTGGGTGATGGGGGACCACCGTGCCAACTCCGCGGACTCCCGCTCGCACCAGGACACCGACTACGGCGGCACCGTCTCCCTGGACTCGGTGGTCGGACGGGCCATGGTCATCGCCTGGCCCTTTGGGCACTGGACCACCCTGAAAGAACCGAAAACTTACTCTTCCGTGGCCGACTCGGCACCGGGGACGACCTCAGGTTCCCAGGCGTCGCTTAGGGTTGCTCCCGAGGATCCGAACGAAGCGATCCAACTCCCGAGCCCTGCGGAACTCCCGCTCGTTATGGGAGTGGTGGGCCTGCGCCGAACCTGGGGCAGGCGGCGGCACAGAGTAAGGAGTTGGCGTGGGGGATGTGGCGGTTGGCGCACGATCCGGGCACGACGGCGAGGAGCACCGCGGACGCCCCGTGGAAGCAGCCGACCCGGCCGCGGACAGCGCCGTGACCTCCGGGAATGACTCCGGGGCGACCGAGGACGGCATGGCGACGGAGGTAAAGGGAGGGGGGCCCGGCGACTCGGCCCCCAAGGTGAAGAAGCCGCGCTCCTTCTGGAAGGAGCTGCCCATCCTGATCGGCATCGCGCTCGTGCTGGCGCTGCTGATCAAGACGTTTCTGGTGCAGGCCTTCTCGATCCCGTCCGACTCGATGCAGAACACCCTCCAGGAGGGCGACCGCGTCCTGGTCGACAAGCTCACCCCGTGGTTCGGCTCCGAGCCCGAGCGCGGCGAGGTCGTCGTGTTCCACGACCCCGACAACTGGCTGGCGGGCGAGCCGACGGCGGACCCGAACGCCGTACAGACGTTCCTCTCCTGGATCGGCCTGATGCCCTCCGCCGAGGAGAAGGACCTCATCAAGCGCGTCGTCGGCGTGGGTGGTGACACGGTCTCCTGTGAGGGCACCGGCCCGCTGAAGGTCAACGGCAAGGCGCTGAGCGAGACGTCGTACGTCTACCCCGGCAACACCCCGTGCAGCCAGGACGACCAGGGCGGCCAGTTCACGGTGAAGGTCCCCAAGGGCTACATCTGGGTGATGGGCGACCACCGGCAGAACTCCCGTGACTCGCGCTACAACCAGTCGGACAAGCACCACGGGATGGTCCCGGTCGACGACGTCGTCGGACGCGCCGTCGTGAAGGCCTGGCCGCTCAACCGCTGGGGCACGCTGCCCAAGCCCGACACCTTCGACCAGGCCGGCATCAACAACGGGTCGTCCGCCTCCGCCGCCCTGACGGTCGCGCCGCAGGGCATCGCCCTCGTCGGTGTGGTGCCGGTGGCACTGTGGCGGCGCAGGAAGATCACTGTGGAGCGGACCCGCTGACCAGACCCTGGTCACCGGGGGTGCCGCGCGACCTGGCGAAAGCTTTGCGGAGCGGGTGACCCCGGCCGGGGAGGAGGGGCTGCCCCGGCCCGGTACCGCCGGGTAGGGTGCGGGTCCATGGGTGGCGAGAGCACTACGCGTACGGCCCCGCAGAGCGGCGGCACCAGCACGGGCCCGGTGGGCGGCCGGACCGGACAGCGACTGTCCGGACTGGCCGTCGCACTGGGCCTGGTGCTGTTTCTCGGGGGATTCGCCTGGGGAGCGGTGCTGTACCGGCCGTACACCGTGCCCACCGGCTCGATGACGCCCACCATCGACGCGGGCGACCGGGTGCTGGCGCAGCGCGTCGACGGCGACGAGATACGCCGGGGCGATGTCGTCGTCTTCACCGACAAGAGCTGGGTGACCGGCGCCTCGGTGGTCAAGCGGGTGGTCGCGGTCGGCGGGGACACCGTCTCCTGCTGCACGGACGGGAAGCTGACCGTCAACGGTAAGAAGATCGACGAGACCTATCTCAAGGGCAGCGTGGTCGAGGACAAGTCCATCCCGACGGTGAAGGTGCCCGAAGGCCGGCTGTTCCTGCTCGGCGACGAGCGCCAGGGCTCGCTGGACTCCTCCGCCCACCTCACCGACGCCGCCCAGGGCACCGTCGCACGCTCGGCCGTGACCGCTCGGGTCGACGCCGTCGTCTGGCCCATGAGGGGCATGCTGGAGCGCCCCAGTGGCTTCGAGCCGCTCGGCGCGCTCTCCTCGCCCGGACCGCTGCGTACGATCTTCATCCTGATCGTCGCCGGCGCGGTGCTTGTTCTCGGCGGCGGGGCGTACGGGCCCGTCGCCAAGCTCTTCGGCGGGCGCTCCCGCGTCCGGACGGAGCCCGTCGGTGCCCGCTGAGGCGTCGGCCGGGCACGACGACTCGGCCGAAGGCGGACTGCGCAAGGTGGCCCGGGTGGTCCTGCTCGATCCCGAGGACCGCATCCTGCTGCTGCACGGTCACGAGCCGGACGATCCGGCCGACGACTGGTGGTTCACACCCGGCGGCGGACTGGAGGGCGAGGAGACCCGTGAAGAGGCCGCGCTGAGGGAACTCGCCGAGGAGACCGGCATCACCGAGGTGGAACTCGGGCCGGTGCTCTGGCGGCGGACATGCTCGTTCCCGTTCGCGGGTCGTCGCTGGGACCAGGACGAGTGGTACTACCTGGCCCGTACGACGGTGACGGCCACCCGGGCCACGGCCCTGACCGAGCTCGAGCGGCGCAGTGTCGCCGGAGCGCGCTGGTGGACGTGTCAGGAACTGAGCCAGGCACATGAGACGGTGTATCCGACCAGACTCGCCGAGCTGCTGCGCAGGCTGCTCGACGAAGGTCCCCCGGCCGGGCCCGTGACCCTCGACACCGAAATCGTCTAGGTGCTGACGGGACTGGCGCACAATGGTGGGATCGCACGGCTGAAGGGGAACATGCCATGAGCGCCGAGGACCTCGAGAAGTACGAGACCGAGATGGAGCTCAAGCTCTACCGGGAGTACCGCGATGTCGTCGGTCTGTTCAAATACGTGATCGAGACCGAGCGGCGCTTCTACCTGACCAACGACTACGAGATGCAGGTGCACTCGGTCCAGGGCGAAGTGTTCTTCGAGGTGTCCATGGCGGATGCGTGGGTGTGGGACATGTATCGGCCGGCTCGCTTCGTGAAACAGGTCCGGGTGTTGACGTTCAAGGACGTGAACATCGAGGAGCTGAACAAGAGTGACCTGGAGTTGCCGGGCGGGTGACGCTTGCGGGTGACCCGGTTTTCCACAACCGGTGAGTAGTCCACCAAGATCAACTCGGTGGACGGGGGTGCGTGATCGTTGGCGCCGGAGGTGGTGCCGACATGAACGCACGCAGTGCACTCGGCAAGTACGGCGAGAGTCTGGCCGCGAGGCGGCTGACCGAGGCCGGGATGACGGTCCTGGAGCGCAACTGGCGCTGTGGCAGGACGGGCGAGATCGACATCGTGGCGCGGGACGGCGAGGTCCTGGTCGTCTGCGAGGTCAAGACACGGCGGGCGGGTGCCTTCGGGCACCCCATGGCCGCGGTGACCCCCGAGAAGGCGGAGCGCCTGCGGGGCCTCGCCGCCTGCTGGATCCACGCCCACGGCGGTGCGCCACCGGGAGGCGTCCGCATCGATCTGGTGGGTGTGGTCCTGCCGCAGCGCGGCGCGCCCGTGGTCGAGCATGCGCGGGGGGTGGCCTGAGATGGGTTTCGCTCGTACGTGCTCGGTGGCGCTGGTGGGCGTCGAGGGAGTCGTGGTCGAGGTCCAGGCGGACCTGGAGCCCGGGGTGGCGGCGTTCACCTTGGTGGGGTTGCCGGACAAGAGCTTGACGGAGAGCCGGGACCGGGTTCGGGCGGCCGTCGTGAACTCGGGCGGTGAATGGCCCCAGAAGAAGCTCACGGTGGGGCTCAGTCCGGCATCGGTGCCGAAGGCGGGTTCGGGATTCGACCTTGCCGTCGCCTGTGCCGTGCTGGGCGCCTCCGAGCGGATCGACCCGCGTGTGCTCGCCGACATCGTGATGATCGGAGAGCTGGGGCTGGACGGCCGGGTGCGGCCGGTCCGGGGCATCCTGCCCGCGGTACTGGCCGCCGCGGACGCCGGCTATGAGCAGGTCGTGGTGCCGGAGTGCGCCGCAGCCGAGGCTTCGCTGGTGCCCGGGGTCTCCGTGCTCGGCGTCCGCACTCTGCGGCAGCTGATCGCGGTCCTCGCGGACGAGCCGGTGCCCGACGAGGAACCCGACGAGCCGGGCCGTCCCGATCCGCTGCTGGCCGGCCTGCGTGTGCCGGGCACGGGCGCCGCCACCGGCATGCACAGCTCCGGAGCGGCGCAGCAGGACCACGGTCACGACCTGGCCGACGTCGTCGGCCAGATCTCGGCGCGGACCGCGGTGGAGGTGGCGGCGGCCGGGGGCCATCACCTGTTCCTGGAGGGCCCGCCCGGCGCGGGCAAGACGATGCTCGCGGAGCGGCTGCCCGCGATCCTGCCCCGGCTGGCCCGGGAGGAGTCGCTCGAGGTGACGGCGGTGCACTCGGTGGCGGGTCTGCTGCCGCCGGGCAAGCCCCTGATCGATGTCGCCCCCTACTGCGCGCCGCACCACTCGGCCACCATGCAGGCCCTCGTCGGCGGCGGACCCGGTATCGCCCGTCCCGGCGCGGTGTCGCTGTCCCATCGAGGCGTGCTCTTTCTGGACGAGACACCCGAGTTCAACACCCAGGCCCTCGACGCGCTGCGGCAGCCGCTGGAGGCGGGGCACGTGGTGATCGCGCGCAGCGCGGGCGTGGTGCGGTTTCCGGCGAGGTTCCTGATGGTGCTCGCGGCGAATCCCTGCCCCTGCGGCCGCTTCTCGCAGACCGACGACTTCTGCGAGTGCCCGCCCTCGGCGATCCGGCGCTACCAAGCCCGGCTCTCCGGTCCGCTGCTCGACCGGGTCGACCTGCGGGTGCAGGTGGACCGGGTCACGCGTGACCAGCTTGCCGGACGCGGAGCCCGGGGCGAGTCGACCGCCGTGGTCGCCGACCGGGTACGGGCCGCCAGGGAACGGGCGGCGATGCGCTTCGCGGGCACCCCGTGGCGGACCAACAGCGATGTGCCCGGGCGCGAGCTGCGAAGCCGCTGGCACGCCGTGTCCGGGGCGATGGACGAGGCCGAGCGCAATCTGGAGCGGGGCGTCCTGACCGCCCGTGGGCTCGACCGCGTCCTGCGTGTCGCCTGGACGGTCGCGGACCTTGCCGGACACGACCGTCCGGACGCGACGGACGTCGCCCTGGCGCTGCAACTGCGCACCGGAGTGCCCCGGGGAGTGCCCATGGCCATCGGGGCGCTGACATGACCGCCGACGAACCAGACGGCGAGCTGCTCGACCGCGTCTTCCTCGCTCGGGTCGTCGAGCCCGGGGACGAGGTCGGCGGGCGGTGGATTCGGGAGTGGGGTGCGGGGGAGGTCGCCTCGTGGTTACGGGGGTCCGGCAAGCCGTTGCCCGGCGTGAGTGAGAAGCGGTGGAGTGGGTTGCGGGCCCGGGCCAGGGTGGCAGAGCCCCGCCGGGATCTGGCCGTCGCCCACGACGCCGGTGCGCGCTTTGTCGTGCCCGGGAGCGCCGAGTGGCCGGGGCAGCTCGACGATCTCGGAGACGCGCGGCCGATCGGACTGTGGGTGCGGGGGCTGCCCAGCCTGCGGATGTGGGCATTGAGGTCCGTCGCCCTCGTGGGGGCCCGGGCCTGTACCGAGTACGGGGCCCATATGGCGGCCACCCTCGGCACCGGGCTCGCCGAGCGCGGCTGGGTCGTCGTGTCCGGCGGGGCGTACGGGGTCGACGGCGCCGCCCACCGCGGTGCTCTCGGCGCAGGCGGCGCCACCGTGGCCGTCCTGGCCTGCGGGGTCGACCGGCCCTACCCACGCGGACACACCCAGTTGATCACCAGGATCGCGGAACAGGGTCTGGTGATCGGGGAGTTGCCGCCCGGCGATCATCCGACGCCCAGCAGATTCGTGCTGCGCAACAGGGTGATCGCCGCCCTCACCCGGGGCACCGTGGTCGTCGAGGCCGCCCACCGCAGCGGCTCGCTGGTCACCGCGCGTGCGGCGCAGCGGTTGGGCCGTCACACGATAGGAGTGCCCGGGCCGGCCACCAGCAGCCTGTCGGCCGGAGTGCACGAGCTGCTGCGCGGGGACGCCACGCTGGTCACGGACGCGGCGGAAGTCGTGGAGCTGGTCGGCGACATGGGGGAGCTGGCCCCGGACCGGCGCGGGCCCGTGCTGCCGCGCGATCTGCTGGCCCCGGCGGCACGGAGGGTGCTGTCCGCGCTGCCCGGTCGGCGGGAGGCCGGTGTGGAGGAGATCGCGCGCGGGGCGCAGACGACGCGGGACGACGCCATCGCGAGACTGTACGAACTCCGTGCACTTGGTTACGTCGAACGACACGGCGACAGCTGGAAGTTGACACGCCAGGCGATGATCTCCGTCCGGGGTGGTCGCGGCCCGCGTTGACCGAGCGTGTTCGGCCGTCCGGGCGAGGCCCGAAGCCCTTGCGGTTTCCCGCAGTTGGAGTGTTCCGGTGATCACACAGGGTGATGCCTGTGCCCCGGGAGAGCGGTCGGCGGAACGCATCTGCGCATGCACTCGGCCACGCTGTTTGCGCACTGCGACTCTTCAGTCACGCTACGCTCACGGGGATTCCGACGCACTTCACGTTACTTCACGGCAGAACGGCACAAGGCGACGAATGCCCCAGCACACTTCCGGGTCCGACCGGGCGGCGATCCCCCCAGCCGCCCGTGACGGTGGCAGCGTGCGGCCGCCCGCTCCCTCGACGCTCGACGAGCTGTGGCGGTCGTACAAGGCGACGGGAGACGAGCGGCTGCGTGAGCAGCTGATCCTGCACTACTCGCCGCTCGTGAAGTACGTGGCCGGGCGGGTGAGCGTCGGGCTGCCTCCCAATGTCGAGCAGGCGGACTTCGTGTCCTCGGGGGTCTTCGGGCTCATCGACGCGATCGAGAAGTTCGACATCGACCGGGAGATCAAGTTCGAGACGTACGCGATCACCCGGATCCGGGGCGCGATGATCGACGAACTGCGGGCGCTGGACTGGATCCCCCGGTCCGTGCGGCAGAAGGCGCGCAACGTCGAGCGGGCGTACGCGACGCTGGAGGCGCGGCTCAGGCGGACGCCCACGGAGGGGGAGGTCGCCGGCGAGCTGGGGATCGCGGTGGACGATCTTCACGCGGTCTTCAGCCAGTTGTCGCTGGCCAACGTGGTGGCGCTGGAGGAGCTGCTGCATGTCGGGGGCGAGGGCGGCGACCGGCTGAGTCTCATGGACACCCTGGAGGACACCGCCGCGGACAACCCCGTGGAGGTCGCCGAGGACCGGGAGCTCAGACGGTTCCTGGCGCGGGCCATCAACACGCTGCCCGAGCGCGAGAAGACCGTCGTCACCCTGTACTACTACGAGGGGCTCACCCTCGCGGAGATCGGGAACGTGCTGGGCGTGACCGAGAGCCGGGTCAGCCAGATCCACACCAAGTCCGTGCTGCAACTGCGGGCCAAGCTGGCCAGTTTCGGTCGCTGACCTGGCCGTACGGCCTCTCGGTCACGGCTGGTCGGGTGGAGTGACTCCCGTCCGCAGTGGTGCGTCCGTACAGTGGTTGACGTGCCAAGGATTCGAGCGGCCTCCGTGGCCGAGCACCGGTCGATGCAGCGAGCCGCCCTGCTGGACGCGGCTCGGTCTTTGCTGTCCGAGGGCGGGACGGAGGCGCTGACCTTCCCGGCTCTCGCCGAGCGGACGGGGCTCGCGCGGTCGTCCGTGTACGAGTACTTCCGGTCGCGGGCCGCCGTGGTCGAGGAGCTGTGCGCGGTCGACTTCCCCGTCTGGGCCGCGGAGGTCTCGGCGGCGATGGCCGCGGCGGAGGCCCCCGAGGCCAGGGTCGAGGCGTATGTGCGCCGGCAGCTGGCGCTGGTGGGGGACCGGCGGCACCGGGCTGTCGTGGCCATCTCCGCGAGTGAGCTGGACGCGGGGGCCCGGGAGAAGATCCGGGCGGCGCACGGGGGGCTGGTGGCGATGATCGTCGAGGCGCTCGGCGAGATGGGGCATGAACAGCCTCGGCTGGCGGCGATGTTGGTGCAGGGCGTTGTGGATGCGGCGGTGCGCAGGATCGAGCTGGGGGCCGCGGAGGAACCGTCCGTGATCACCGAGGCCGCGGTTTCCATGGCGCTGCGGGGTGTGCGGGGCTGAGGCCGGGTGGGCGCGGGTTTCGCGTGCCCGCGCTTGCGAAGCCGCCTCTGTGGGTCGGGAGCCGCACCAGGCGGCTGCTGCCCGCGGTCAGGGCAGCGGGACGTCCAGTACCGGGAGCAGTCTCGACGGACCCCTGCGCAGCAGCCAGGGCGGGAGCAGGGACAGGGGATCCAGGTAGGTCTCGCCCCTCCGTAAGCCCCAGTGCACACAGGTGGTCGTGCAGTGGGAGCCCGTCGGTTCAACTGTGCCCATCACCTCGCCCGGCGCCACTTCGGCGCCCTTCTTCACCGACGCCGTCACCGGTTCGTAGGTCGTTCGAAGGTCAGTTCCCGTCAGTTCCACCGAGACCACACCCTTCCCCGCCACCCGCCCCGCGAAGGACACCCGGCCCGGCGCCACCGCTCGTACCGGGCTTCCGGGAGGCGCCGCCAGGTCCACGCCCCGGTGGCCGCGGCCGTACACCGTCGCCGGGGGCTCCCAGCCGCGCAGAACCGTCGGACGGGCGCCCACGGGCCAGGCGCGGCCGATCGCCGGGACCGAGGTGTCGGTGGCCGTCGGGGTGAGAAAGGGCGGCCGGGGTGTGGGCGCCGGCGCCGTCAACAGCAGCAGAAACCCCAGCACCAGCCACGTACCGCATCGCCCGTATCGCTTCGCTCGCATGCGGAAACCGTCCCGCACCTGACCCGGTCATGGCCGGGACCTGTGGACCACTCCCGGGTTGTGGACAACGGCGTCACCCGGTACCTCGCGGGTCCCGTACACTTCTTCTGGCGATCCGGGTCACCGGGTCGACTTCGCACGCCCCGACATCTGGCCCTCAAACAGCCGGTGTCAGCGCCTCTCGGTCCCTAGTGGCAAGGCGCATCGCGGGCGTCAGGCGCGAGTGCCATCCGGCGCGCGCGGCACAACCGAGAACACCAAGGAGAACGGCCATGGCCGTCGTCACGATGCGGGAGCTGCTGGAAAGCGGCGTCCACTTCGGTCACCAGACCCGTCGTTGGAACCCGAAGATGAAGCGGTTCATCTTCACGGAGCGCAACGGCATCTACATCATCGACCTGCTCCAGTCGCTGTCGTACATCGACCGCGCCTACGAGTTCGTCAAGGAGACCGTCGCCCACGGCGGCACGGTCATGTTCGTCGGCACGAAGAAGCAGGCGCAGGAGGCCATCGCCGAGCAGGCCACCCGCGTCGGCATGCCCTACGTCAACCAGCGCTGGCTGGGCGGCATGCTCACCAACTTCTCGACCGTCTACAAGCGTCTGCAGCGCCTCAAGGAGCTCGAGCAGATCGACTTCGAGGACGTCGCCGCGTCGGGTCTGACCAAGAAGGAGCTTCTCGTGCTCTCGCGCGAGAAGGCCAAGCTGGAGAAGACCCTCGGTGGTATCCGCGAGATGTCCAAGGTGCCCAGCGCCGTCTGGATCGTGGACACCAAGAAGGAGCACATCGCGGTCGGCGAGGCCCGGAAGCTCAACATCCCGGTCGTCGCCATCCTCGACACCAACTGCGACCCCGACGAGGTCGACTACAAGATCCCGGGCAACGACGACGCGATCCGCTCCGTCACCCTGCTCACCCGTGTGATCGCGGACGCGGTCGCCGAGGGCCTCATCTCCCGCTCTCGTGTCGCCACCGGTGACAAGGGCGAGAAGGCCGCGGGCGAGCCGCTCGCCGAGTGGGAGCGCGACCTGCTCGAGGGTGGCGAGAAGAAGGCCGACGAGGCGCCCGCCGCCGAGGCCGCTCCGGCCGCGGAGGCCACCGAGGCTCCTGCTGCCGAGGCCCCCGCCGCCGAGGCTGAGGCCCCCGCTGCCGAGGCCCCGGCTGAGGCGCCCGCCGAGGAGGCGCCCGCCGCCGAGGCCGCTCCGGCCGCGGACGCCGAGCAGGCCTGATCCGTCAGCGTCAGGGGTGACGGCGGGAGCGGGGGCATGAACTCCGCTCCCGCCGTTCACCCGTAGGTCAGCGGAGAGTCGGCGGCCCCCGGCTGAATGGGGGCCGTGGACCCCGTAGATCTTCGATCTTCCAGACTTCGAGAAAGATTCACAGACTCATGGCGAACTACACCGCCGCCGACGTCAAGAAGCTCCGTGAGCTCACGGGCGCCGGCATGATGGACTGCAAGAAGGCGCTGGACGAGGCCGCGGGCGACGTCGAGAAGGCAGTCGAGGCGCTCCGGATCAAGGGCCAGAAGGGCGTCGCCAAGCGCGAGGGCCGCTCCGCCGAGAACGGCGCCGTGGTCTCGATCATCGCCGACGACAACTCCTCCGGCGTCCTCGTCGAGCTCAAGTGCGAGACGGACTTCGTCGCCAAGGGCGAGAAGTTCCAGGCCGTCGCCGACAAGATCGCGCAGCACGTCGCCGCGACCTCCCCGGCCGACCTGGATGCCCTGCTCTCCTCCGAGATCGAGGCCGGCAAGACCGTCCAGGCGTTCGTGGACGAGGCCAACGCCAACCTCGGCGAGAAGATCGTCCTGGACCGCTTCGCGCAGTTCGCCGACGGCTTCGTGACCGCGTACATGCACCGCACGATGCCCGACCTGCCCCCGCAGATCGGTGTCCTCGTCGAGCTGGACAAGCCCAACGCCGAGGTCGCCCGCGGTGTCGCCCAGCACATCGCCGCCTTCGCGCCGAAGTACCTCTCCAAGGAGGACGTGCCGGCCGAGGTCGTCGAGTCCGAGCGTCGCGTCGCCGAGGAGACCACCCGCGCCGAGGGCAAGCCCGAGGCCGCCCTGCCGAAGATCGTCGAGGGTCGCCTCAACGGCTTCTTCAAGGACGCCACGCTGCTCGGTCAGCCGTACGCGCTCGACAACAAGAAGTCGGTCCAGAAGGTTCTGGACGAGGCCGGTGTCACCCTGAAGCGCTTCACGCGCATCAAGGTCGGCATCTGAGTCCGTACCGCGAGCGACGCGCGGGCCCTATAGGGTCGTCAGCAGTCGTCCGGTACGCCGCCACGCACGCGCGTGGCGGACGACAGCAGATCTGACGAGGAGGCCATTGCCGCGCATGGGATGCGAACCAGTTCCCACCGGCAATGGCCTTCTTCGTATGTGCAACAGGTGAAAGAGGCGGGATCCCCATGACCACCAAGGCCCAGAAGAGCGACGACGGCAATGTGCGCGGCCGGTTTCTGCTGAAGCTGTCCGGAGAGGCGTTCGCCGGTGGCGGGGGCCTGGGTGTGGACCCCGACGTGGTGCACAAGATCGCCCGTGAGATCGCCGCCGTCGTCCGGGACGGTGCCGAGATCGCCGTCGTCATCGGTGGCGGCAACTTCTTCCGCGGTGCCGAACTCCAGCAGCGCGGCATGGACCGCGCCCGCTCGGACTACATGGGCATGCTCGGCACCGTGATGAACTGCCTCGCCCTCCAGGACTTCCTGGAGAAGGAGGGCATCGACAGCCGGGTGCAGACCGCCATCACCATGGGCCAGGTCGCCGAGCCGTACATCCCGCTGCGTGCCGTGCGCCACCTGGAGAAGGGCCGCGTGGTCATCTTCGGCGCCGGTATGGGCATGCCGTACTTCTCCACCGACACCACCGCCGCGCAGCGCGCCCTGGAGATCGACGCCGAGGCGCTGCTCATGGGCAAGAACGGCGTGGACGGGGTCTACGACTCCGACCCGAAGACCAACCCCGACGCGGTCAAGTTCGACGCCCTCGGATACGGCGAGGTCATCACCCGTGACCTGAAGGTCGCCGACGCCACCGCCGTCACGCTGTGCCGCGACAACAAGCTTCCGATCCTGGTGTTCGAGCTCCTGGCGGAGGGCAATATCGCCCGCGCCGTCAAGGGTGAGAAGATCGGCACGCTTGTGGGTGAGCAGGACAGCCGGGACTGACCCGGGATACACCCGGTCCCTGACCGGGGGATGGACAATGTCCTGCCGGTCGGGAACCGTGCAGGAAGAAGACGCGACGCAGCCGGCCGCCGCCCCCACGCACACGGAACAGCAGCCGGGCCTACTCAAGACACGCAGGAGCAAGTGGTGATCGAAGAGACCCTCCTCGAGGCCGAGGAGAAGATGGAGAAGGCCGTCGTGGTCGCCAAGGAGGACTTCGCCGCGATCCGCACCGGGCGTGCGCACCCGGCGATGTTCAACAAGATCGTGGCCGACTACTACGGCGCGCCGACGCCGATCAACCAGCTGGCTTCGTTCTCCGTGCCGGAGCCGCGCATGGCCGTGGTGACCCCGTTCGACAAGACCGCCCTGCGCAACATCGAACAGGCGATCCGCGATTCCGACCTGGGCGTCAACCCGAGCAACGACGGCAACATCATCCGGGTGGTGTTCCCCGAGCTCACCGAGGAGCGCCGCCGCGACTACATCAAGGTCGCCAAGGCCAAGGCCGAGGACTCGCGCGTGTCCATCCGCTCGGTCCGCCGCAAGGCCAAGGACGCGATCGACAAGCTCGTCAAGGACGGCGAGGTCGGCGAGGACGAGGGCCGCCGTGCGGAGAAGGAGCTCGACGACGCGACGCACAAGTACGTCGCCCAGGTGGACGAGCTCCTCAAGCACAAGGAAGCAGAGCTTCTCGAGGTCTGATGAACGACTCTTCCTGGGCGACGCCGCCCCACGCCGGGTACTGGGGGCCGTCCGACCAGGGGCCTGCTCAGGGGGCTGACCCGGCGGGTCCCGCGTACGATGCGCATGACGCGCAGCACACTCGGCCCATGCCCATCGTGCCCGACGGACCCGCTGTACCTCGATACGGCGGCGACCAGGATGACGACCGGGGGGCCGCTCGGCTGAGCGGTCCCTTGTTCCGGGACGACCAGTTCCGGGACGAGGCGTTCCGGAACGAGAGGTTCCGCGACGAGACCACGTCGGCGCAGCCCCACGCGGCGGCGCCGCAGAAGCAGAATCCGGAGCCCATGCCCGACTCCTCGCAGCCGGCGCCCGCGCCGCAGAAGAAGAGCGCGGGGCGGGATCTGGGTGCCGCCATAGGGGTCGGGGTCGGACTCGGTGCGGTGATCATCGCGTCGCTGTTCTTCGTCAAGGCCGCGTTCGTCGGCGTGATAGCCGTCGCCGTGGTCGTGGGTCTGTGGGAGCTGACCAGCAGGCTTCAGGAGCGCAAGGGCATCAAGGCGCCGCTCGTGCCGCTGGCGCTCGGCGGCGCCGCGATGGTCGTCGCGGGGTACGTCAGGGGCGCCGAGGGGGCCTGGGTCGCCATGGCGCTCACGGCACTCGCCGTCCTCGTCTGGCGGATGACGGAACCGCCGGAGGGCTATCTCAAGGACGTCACGGCGGGCGTCTTCGCGGCGTTCTACGTCCCGTTCCTGGCCACGTTCGTCGCGATGATGCTGACGGCCGAGGACGGGGCGGCCCGGGTACTGATGTTCCTGCTCCTGACCGTCGTCAGCGACACCGGCGCGTACGCCGTCGGCTGGCGCTTCGGCACCCACAAGCTCGCGCCGCGCATCAGCCCCGGCAAGACCCGTGAGGGCCTGGCCGGAGCAGTGCTGTTCGCGATGGTGGCGGGCGCGCTGTGCATGCAGTTCCTGATCGACGACGGCACCTGGTGGCAGGGCCTGCTCATCGGCCTCGCGGTCGCGGCCAGCGCGACGCTGGGTGACCTGGGCGAGTCGATGATCAAGCGGGACCTCGGCATCAAGGACATGGGCACACTGCTGCCGGGCCACGGCGGCATCATGGACCGCCTGGACTCCCTCCTGCCGACGGCTCCGGTGGTGTGGCTGCTGCTGGTGCTGTTCGTGGGCTCCGGCTGACCTACTTCGCGTGTACGGCTTTCCGGGCCCCCGTCCTGTTCAGGGCGGGGGCTGCGTCGTCGGGGTCGCACGGCCTTCGGGGTGCGGATCCTCGGGCCGTCCCGTGGGCCGTCAGAGCTCCTGGGCCATGTTGAAGACGCCATCCAGGGCCCGGCGCGCACGCGGGCTGCTGCTCGGCATCAGGTGGGCGTACACCGGCAGTGTCATCGCTGGGAGCGTGGCCGAGGTACCAGAAGTGGCGAAGGGTGGGCATCAACCGCCTCAAGCAGTGGCGCGGCATTGCCACCCGCTACGAGAAGACCGCTGAATCAAAACCGCCTAGCGGCGGGTGAGGCGGGTGAGGGTGACCCCGTTGGGGAAGGCGGTGCGCTCGGCGACGTCGAAGACCGTGGGGTCGAAGGCACCGTCGACCACCGGGATTCCGGTACCGGCAACGACCGGATACGTCTTGATCAGCAGCTCGTCCATCTCGGGCAGCAGGGTGCCCGCGAGCCGGCCGCCCCCGCAGAGCCAGATGTCCAGGCCGGCGCCCACCTCGCCCTTGAGCTCGCGGACGAGGGAAAGCGGGTCGCTCGGCACGACGGTGACGGCTGGGTCGGTGTCCGGCTTGAGGGTGCTGGACACGACGTACTGGCGCAGGTGTGCGTACGGGCTGGTGATCCCGTTGTCGAGGGCAGGACGGTAGGTACCGAGACCCATGACGACGGTGTCGAAACGCCGGTTGGGCGCGTCTTCAACGCCGACGGCCGCGCGGTAGGCGGTCGGGACGGTCTCCGGGTACAGCGCGTTCATCCAGATCGAGTAGGCGGCGGTCTGCTGCTCGTCGCCCTGCGGGAAGAAGTCGAACTCGCCACCGGGGCCGGCGATGCGGCCGTCGAGTGAGACGCCGACGTAGTACACGAGCTTTCGCATAGTAATCCCCCACACGTAGTACTCTACTTGAAGTGGTTTGAACGTAGTACTACATGCGGAGTGGTGTCAATGGTGAGACGGAACGACCAGCGGCGTGCGGCCCTCGTGGACTCGGCGATCGAGGTGCTGGCCCGGGAAGGGGCACGCGGCCTGACTTTCCGGGCTGTGGATGCCGAGGCAGCCGTTCCCGCCGGCACGGCGTCCAACTACTTCCCCAGCCGCGACGACCTGCTCACTCAGGCCGGCGCCCGGGTCTACGAGCGACTCCAGCCTGATGAGGCGACGATCGCCCGCCAACAGGCGGCCGGCCGCGACCGGGAGACCTATGCGCAGCTGATGCGCGAACTCGTCGGTCGCATCGCCTCCTTCCGTACCGGTTACCTCGCGCTGCTGGAACTCCGCCTTGAAGCCACGCGCCGCCCCGAACTACGCAAGGTCCTCACTCAACGAGTGCGGGCCGACGTCGACGCCAACGTCGCCTATCACGAGGCCTCCGGCCTCCCTGGCGACGCCATGGCGGTCAAGCTGCTCATCCTGACGCTGAACTGGTTGATCGTTGAGCAGCTCACACTGCCGGACGTCTTCACGGAGGCAGAGCGTGAACAACTGGTGACGGCCGCCGTGGAGCGCATCGTGGCACCGGAATAGATGGCTCGGCCCCAGAATGGCCCCAGGCGGCTGCGGAGGAAGCGGGCTGGATCGGACCGGCCGCGGCATGTGCCCGCCCTTGGTTCCGCCGCTGATCCGAAAGAAACGGCCCGACTACTGGGACACTCCGGGGGCTACGTCGAGACCGGTAAGTCTCCGCTGCAGGCTGCTAACCGAGAGGTACGGGAAGAACTCGGCATCACGCCGACGCTCGGCCGCCTCCTGGCCGTCGACTGGGCGCCCAGCGCTACCGCGGGCGACAGCGAGCTTGCTCCGGAGGCCGTGGACGGGATCCGCCCGCAGGTCGAGGAACTCAACAGCTCACATTCGTGGCCCCGAACGAAATCATGGACCGGACGATCCCTTGGTTGGCCCAACGCCTCCTTGCGGCGATCGACGCCCGAGCGGCGAGCGCCTCGGAGTACCAAGAGCATGGCCAGGCGTCGAGCGATGTAGCGGCATAGCCGAGCCCGAAGACCTTCATCCCAGCGGGATAAGACTCTCCCTACTTCATCAAGGCCCGCGCCCGGCGGCTGGGGCAGAAGGTAGGAGACACCCTCTGTGGCTGGGGCGGTCGGCTCCACGGCTTTGGGCAGCCACTTTGGGGCGAGCCTCCAAGATCATGGCCCCGACGTCGTGCTTTAACGGGCAGGTCCACAGACTGCCCGAGTCACCCGAAGCTTAACGGGCCATGATCACTCGCCCCAAAGCCGCTCCAGCCCAAAACCGCTCCGCCGACCTACGTCATGGACTGGCACGTACGACACGGCGAGCATCTCCCTTGACCCTCCTCAGGGCGATGTCATAGGCCCAGGCGTAAGTGGAGACCTTTTTATCGATAGAGAAGTGTCGCCCTGTTGCCGTGTCCAGGACGCGATGGAACTCATCCATCAGGTCCGGCCAGGCTACTGCCCCGAGATCATCATCCGTCCAGCCGTAGAGGGATTTCAATTCCTCCTTCACCGCCGAAAAGAAGGACAAAGGTTCGCGGGATTCCTTTCCGGTCGGGGCATTGCGTCTCCGCGGAAGTTCCTTCACCTCCTCGGGTGCGTCCACCCACTTGTCCGGACTGTCCCTGAGCTCTGCGTAGTCGATCCACGCCCAGAAGCTCTCCGCATCAGCCACATCCGGAGCCTCCGCGTGATGGTCTGAACACAGCAGCGCAAAATTCCTGACATCCATCGAGCCCCCGAGCGCAGTCGGGACAACGTGTGCCCGCTCAACAGGCTTACGCCAGCACACCAGGCACGCGGCTTCCTCCAGGCCTAGATATTCGGCAATGGCCCGTACGGTGGGCGCCGTCTTCCTGTCGACCGGCTCCTTTTCTCGAGGCTGAATTCCTAGCGATCCGGCATCGTACCCGTACTTACTGCCATCGTCTGGATGATTGATCCGCAAGACGTCCGGAATGTCATTACTCTGCTTACGCGGGTTCCGTGCACCGTAGAAGGGAGTATGAATCTCCGTTAGGTAGTCCCCAAGAAATCCGAGCGCGAAGTCCTGGATCAATTCAAGGGCGTCGTGGTCGTATCCGCCCGCTTCATTCCTGTGTCCCTGGATGTCGATGTAGAGAAACCGTGGGGCGCCTGGCGATCTTTTCTCGGCTGCCTTGATGCATTCGAAAATGCGAATAGCGCTTCGCTCGAAGTTCTCGTACACCTTCATGTCATGGTAAATCGCAACGCCCTTTTGGGTCTTCTTTTTCCGCGTCTGCTGTCGCGTCTTCTTGGCCACGAGCCCCCCTAGGCCATGGTCTTGTATGGCACTCGGAGCATGGCAGACCGCACTGACATCCAGCAGCCGAAGTAGCTGATGCTGAACCTGAAGTGCTAGGCCACGAGCGGTGCCGAGCGCTAGCAGTCGGGGCCGCGAGGCTTATCCCCTGGGTCGTCCCTAGGCCGTCCGAAGCCGGCCAACGCCGACACTCGGCACCCACAGGTGACCACCCACACCCCACTCCGGCCTGGGCACCCAGAGTTGATCTGCCACACTGGAAGGGTTATGCCTGCACCCGGAGAACTCACTTTCGTCGCCCCCCGCGGAGCCAAGAAGCCGCCGCGGCACCTTGCCGATCTCACGCCCGCCGAGCGCAAGGAGGTCGTGGCGGGGATCGGGGAGAAGCCGTTTCGTGCCAAGCAGCTCTCGCAGCACTACTTCGCGCGGTACGCGCACGACCCGGCGGAGTGGACCGACATCCCGGCCGGTGCGCGCGGCAAGCTTCAGGAGGCGTTGCTTCCCGAGCTCATGACCGTCGTACGGCATCTGTCGACCGACCAGGGGACCACGCGCAAGACGCTGTGGCGGCTGTTCGACGGGACGCTCGTGGAGTCGGTGCTGATGCGGTATCCGGACCGGGTGACCATGTGCATCAGCTCGCAGGCGGGCTGCGGCATGAACTGCCCCTTCTGTGCCACCGGGCAGGCGGGACTGGACCGCAATCTGTCCACCGCCGAGATCGTGCATCAGATCGTGGACGGGATGCGGGCGCTCCGGGACGGAGAGGTGCCGGGCGGGCCCGCGCGGCTCTCCAACATCGTCTTCATGGGGATGGGTGAACCGCTCGCCAACTACAAGCGGGTCGTCGGCTCCATTCGCGCGCTCACCGATCCCGCTCCCGACGGGCTCGGGCTGTCGCAGCGGGGCATCACCGTGTCGACCGTGGGGCTCGTGCCCGCCATTCACCGGTTCTCCGACGAAGGCTTCAAGTGCCGGCTCGCGATCTCCCTGCACGCGCCCGACGACGAGCTGCGCGACACCCTCGTTCCCGTGAACACGCGGTGGAAGGTGCGCGAGGTGCTCGACGCCGGGTTCGAGTACGTCGAGAAGTCGGGGCGGCGCCTCTCCATCGAGTACGCGCTGATTCGCGACATCAACGACCAGGCCTGGCGCGGTGACCGGCTGGGCCGCCTGCTCAAGGGCAAGCCGGTGCACGTCAACCTGATCCCGCTGAACCCGACGCCCGGGTCCAAGTGGACCGCCTCCCGGCCCGAGGACGAGAAGGCCTTCGTCGAGGCCATCGCCGCCCATGGTGTGCCGGTGACGGTCCGGGACACCCGTGGACAGGAGATCGACGGGGCCTGTGGTCAGCTCGCGGCCACCGAGCGGTAGTCTGACGGACGTACGTACATCTTCATATCCGACAGGGGAGCGCCACAGCGCTGAGAGTGCGGCAATCGGGCCGCAGACCCTCTGAACCTCGCCCAGGTCATTCTGGGTAGGAAGTTCGGTCATCACCGTGAACAACAAGAAGTTTCTTGCTGCCGTCGTCGGCCTCGGCCTGGTCACGCTGTCCGCGTGCGGATCGTCGTCCGACGACGCCAAAAGCTCCGGCTCCAAGAGCGTCACCCTGGTCAGCCACGACTCGTGGGCCGTCTCCAAGAGCGTCCTCGCCGACTTCGAGAAGAAGTCCGGCTACAAGGTCAAGGTCCTGGAGGACGGCGACGCCGGGCAGGCCGTCAACAAGGCCATCCTCACCAAGGACAACCCGCAGGGTGACGTCTTCTTCGGCGTCGACAACACCCTGCTGTCGCGCGCGCTCGACAACGGGCTCTTCCAGTCGTACGAGGCCAAGGGCGCCGATCGGATCAAGGCCGGGTACCGGGTCGACGGGGACAAGGTCACGCCCATCGACACCGGCGACATCTGCGTCAACTACGACAAGGCCTACTTCACCGAGCACAAGCTCCAGCCGCCGACGTCGTACGACGATCTGATCAAGCCCGCCTACAAGGACCTCCTCGTCACCGAGAACGCCTCCACCTCCTCGCCGGGGCTCGGCTTCCTCCTGGGGAGCGCCGCGAAGTACGGCGACGACGGGTGGCAGGGCTACTGGAAGAAGCTCAAGGCCAACGGCGTCAAGGTCGTCGACGGCTGGGAGCAGGCCTACAACGAGGAGTTCTCCGGTTCCGCCGGGGGCAAGAAGGCGAAGGCCGACCGGCCGCTCGTCGTGTCGTACGCCTCCTCGCCGCCCGCCGAGGTGATCTACGCCGACCCGAAGCCGAAGACCGCCCCGACCGGCGTGGCGCAGGGCACCTGCTTCCGGCAGATCGAGTACGCCGGACTGCTGAGCAACGCCGCGAACGCCAAGGGCGGCAAGGCGCTCCTGGACTTCCTGCTCACCAAGGAGTTCCAGCAGGACATGCCGCTCAACATGTTCGTCTACCCGGTCGTGGACGGCGCCCAGGTGCCGGCCGAGTTCACGCAGTACGGTCCGCAGGCCAAGGACCCCGAGACCATGGACCCGGCGAAGATCGCCGACAACCGTGACGACTGGGTCAAGTCGTGGACCTCGCTCGTACTGAAGTAAGGCCCCGCAAGGGCGTCAAGAACGCGGCGACCCGGCTCGGGCTGATGGCCGTGCCCGTCGCGTTCTTCGCCGTCTTCTTCGCCTATCCCGTCTCCGCGATCGTCGCGCGCGGACTCGAGACCGACGGGACCTGGCAGTTCGGCAGGATCACCGACGTCCTCACCCAGCCGGACATCCGGCACGTCCTGTGGTTCACCACCTGGCAGGCGCTCGCCTCCACCGTGCTCACGCTCCTGGTCGCGCTCCCCGGCGCGTATGTCTTCGCGCGCTTCGACTTCCCCGGCAAGCAGATCCTGCGGGCCGTGGTCACCGTCCCCTTCGTGCTGCCGACCGTCGTCGTCGGTACGGCCTTCCTGGCGCTCGTCGGCCGTGGTGGGTTGCTGGACGAGCTGTGGGGCGTACGGCTGGACACCACGGTGTGGGCGATCCTGCTCGCGCACGTCTTCTTCAACTACGCGGTCGTCGTACGGACCGTCGGCGGACTGTGGGCCCAGCTGGATCCGCGTCAGGAGGAGGCCGCGCGGATGCTGGGCGCGTCCCGGCTCAGGGCCTGGCGGACGATCACGCTCCCCGCGCTCGGGCCCGCCGTGGCCGCCGCCGCCCTCATGGTGTTCCTCTTCACCTTCACCTCCTTCGGCGTGGTGCAGATCCTCGGCGGGCCGACCTTCTCGACCCTCGAAGTGGAGATCTACCGGCAGACCTCCGAGATCTTCGACCTGTCCACGGCCGCGGTGCTGACGCTGATCCAGTTCGTCGCGGTGGGCGCTGTTCTCGCCCTGCACGCGTGGACCGTACGGCGCCGGGAGACCGCGCTGCGGCTCGTGGACGCGTCCGTCACCGCCCGGCGGCCGCGAGGGGCGGGGGAGTGGGGGCTGCTGGCCGGGGTCGTGGTCAGCATCGCGGTACTCCTGGTGCTGCCGCTCGCGGTGCTGGTGCAGCGGTCCCTCGACGCCCCCGACTTCGGCTACTACCGGGCGCTGACCCACAGCGACGGCGGGGTCTTCCTCGTCGCGCCGATCGAGGCGGTCGGGAACTCACTGGAGTACGCCCTCGCCGCCACCGCCATCGCGGTGGTGATCGGGGGCCTCGCGGCGGCCGCGCTGACGCGGCGGGACGCGGGCCGGTTCGTACGGGGCTTCGACGCGCTGCTGATGCTGCCGCTCGGGGTGTCCGCGGTGACGGTCGGCTTCGGGTTCCTGATCTCGCTCGACGAGCCGCCGCTGGACCTCAGGCAGTCCTGGATCCTGGTGCCGCTCGCGCAGGCGCTGGTCGGGGTGCCCTTCGTCGTGCGGACCATGCTGCCGGTGCTGCGGGCCGTGGACCACCGGCTGCGGGAGGCCGCGGCCGTGCTCGGGGCCTCGCCGTGGCGGGTGTGGCGGGAGGTCGATCTGCCCATGGTGCGGCGGGCGTTGCTGATCGCGGCGGGCTTCGCCTTCGCCGTGTCGCTGGGCGAGTTCGGGGCGACGGTGTTCATCGCGCGGCCCGACAATCCGACGCTGCCGGTCGCCGTGGCACGGCTGCTCGGGCGGGCCGGTGATCTCAACTACGGCCAGGCGATGGCCCTTTCGACGATCCTGATGGTGGTGTGCGCGGTGGCGCTGTTGGTGCTCGAACGGCTGCGGACCGACCGGACCGGGGAGTTCTGATGCTGCTGAGCCTTGCGGACGCGACGGTACGGTTCGGCGGGCGGGCCGTGCTCGACGAGGTCGGTCTCGATGTCGCCGAGCACGAGATCGTGTGTGTGCTCGGGCCCAGCGGCAGCGGCAAGTCGACGCTGCTGCGGGTCGTGGCCGGCCTTCAGCCGCTCGACCGGGGCCGGGTCCTGCTCGACGGGCGTGACCAGGGCGGGGTGCCCGCGCACAAGCGCGGGGTCGGGCTGATGTTCCAGGATCATCAGCTCTTTCCGCAGCGGGACGTGGGCGCCAATGTGGCCTTCGGGCTGCGGATGCATGGGGCCGCGAGGGCGCAACAGGACGCGCGGGTGCGGGAGTTGCTCGACCTCGTCGGACTTCCGGGTGCCGCCCGTCGCGCTGTCGGCGCGCTCTCCGGCGGTGAGCAGCAGCGGGTCGCGCTGGCCCGTGCGCTCGCGCCCCGGCCCCGATTGCTGATGCTCGACGAGCCGCTCGGACAGCTGGACCGCTCGCTGCGGGAGCGACTGGTCGTCGAACTGCGGGAACTGTTCGGGCGGTTGGGCACCACGGTGCTCGCGGTCACCCACGACCAGGGCGAGGCCTTCGCGCTGGCCGACCGGGTCGTGGTGATGCGGGACGGGCGGATCGCCCAGTCCGGTACGCCACTTGAGGTGTGGCAGCGGCCGGCGGACGAGTTCGTGGCCCGCTTCCTCGGCTTCGAGAACGTCGTCGAGGGCACGGTGGCGGGTGAGGTCGCGGACACGGTGTGGGGGAAGGTTCCGGTTCCTTCCGGTGCGGCCCAGGGGGTCAGGAGCGTGCTGGTGCGGCCGGCCGGAGTACGGCTCATGGCGGCCGACGAGGGCCTGCGCTGCACGGTGACCGCGCGGACCTTCAAGGGCACCCACGTGGCCGTACATCTGCACCCTGGGGAGGGCGGGCCGCGGTTGGAGGCCGCGTGCGCGCTCCGTGCGGCGCCGGAGGTCGGGGACACGGTCGGGGTGGAGTTCGACCCGGCCGAAATCGTTGTGCTGGACTGACAGGCCGGACATAGGGTGCGGGGCATGACCCTGCTCGCACATGATCAGTACTGCGACGAGATCGCTCACCAAGTCGGCCTGCTGAGGGACGTGCTGACATCCGGGGTCGACCTGGCCGTGACCGTGCCGACCTGCCCGGAGTGGTCACTGGAGCAGCTGGTGCGGCACACCGGGGGCGCCCTGCGCTGGGTGGAGCTGATGGTGCGGACCCGGGCCCAGGAGGAACTGCCCGAGGACCAGGTGCCGTTGGGGGAGGGGCCCGAGGACGCCGGGGCCCTGGACTCCTGGCTCGCGGAGACCGGGGAGATGCTCGTCGCCGCGCTGCGGGAGGCCGGGCCGGATGCCAAGGTGTGGTCCTGGGCCGGGATCCCCACCTCGGGCTTCTGGGCCCGCAGGATGGCACACGAACTCACGGTCCACCGTGCCGACGCCACGCTCGCCGCCGGGCAGCCGTACGAGGTGGCCCCGGAGATCGCCGCCGACGCGATCGACGAGTGGTTGCAGATCGTGGAGTTCGCACAGCGGACCATGCCGGACGACGAGTCGAGGGAACTGCGCGGCTCCGGGCGCAGTATCCATCTGCATGCCACCGACGGAACGCCTCGGCTGAACGCCGAGTGGGTGATCGAGCTCACCGAGGAGGTCATCGTGTGGCGGCGCGGGCACGAGAAGGCGACCGTCGCCCTGCGGGGTCCGCTGACCGCCGTCATGCTCGCCTTCTACCGTCGACTTCCCCTGGACAGCCCGGATTTGAAGGTCCTTGGGGAGCGGGAGCTGCTGGAGTTCTGGCTGCAGCGGGCCACCTTCGGCTGACATGCGTGTGGCCCGCCCCGAACCCGGGACGGGCCACGCACGACTGTCGTCAGCGGGTGCTGGCCCCACGACGGCGCAGGCCGAAGAACACGGCGCCGCCGCCGATGGCGACCAGGGCGATCGCGATCCCGGCGATCAGGCCGGTGTTGGAGTTCGCACCGGTCTCGGCGAGGTTGGAGTCGCCGGCCGCGGCCGACGGGGCGTTGCTCTCGACGGTGGCCGGAGCGGTGGTGCCCTCCGAGGCCGACGGGGTCGGGGTCGGGGACTCCTCGGCCGGGGTGCTGGCGGAGTCCGACGGGGTGGGCGTGGGCGTCGGGGTCGGCGTGTCCTCGGTCTTGCAGGCGGTCGCCGGGGTGGTCAGGTTCGGCGTGATGTCCGAGCTCTTGATGTAGGGCAGGGCCTCGACGTGGATGCGGTACACCGCGTTGGGCGCCCAGTCCTCCTCGAAGGTGATGGTGGTGCCCTCCTTGGAGCCCTTCACCGTCTGCTCGCCGACCTTCTTCGCGTCGGCGCCGTTGCTCTGCAGGTACACGGAGACCGTCGCCTCGACGCCGGTCTTGTCCACGTCGGTGACGGTGATGACGCCCTGAGTGCCGTCGCACTTGGCTTCGGCGGAGAACTCATTGATGTTGCAGGCAAGAGCGTTGCCGGAGGCACCGAGCACGATCGCGGTCGATGCGGCGGCGACGCCGAGGAAGCGCGAGACGCGGGCGGTGCGGCGGGATATGGGCGTAAATGCCACGTTCGTCCTTCACGGGATGCTCAAATGCGGGGGGCTGAGGGGATGGTGATGTGACATCACCGTCCCCAGGAGTCTCACAGGTCTATAAGCGCAGCATAAGAAGTGTCAACGTGCAGGGACCCTACACGTGTTGACTTTGCCTGCTTATTAAGGTGTGAGACGTTTCAGCGCCTCGCCGGCGTCCTCGATCCGGTCAACAAGGGCGATTCGGGCCTCCATTGACCGCTCCCGCGCGAGCGCCTGGAGCAGCGGCCAGGTGGGCAGCTTCTCCGTCCAGTGGACGCGGTTCACGAGCACCATCGGCGTGGGTTCGCCACGCGACTCGTAGTAGTTGGGCGTCGCGTTGTCGAAGATCTCCTGCACGGTCCCGGCGGCGCCCGGCAGGAAGACCACGCCCGCGGTGGAGCGGGCGAGCAGGCCGTCCTCGCGGGTGGCGTTGGCGAAGTACTTGGCGATGTGCGAGGCGAAGGCGTTCGGCGGCTCGTGCCCGTAGAACCAGGTCGGGATGCCGACGGAAGGGCCGCCCCGGGGCCAGCGGGCGCGGACCTCGAAGGCGGCGCGCGCCCAGTCGGAGATCGACGGCGTGAACGACGGTGCCCCGGAGAGGATGTCGCACGCCTCGTCGAGCATGGCGTCCTCGAAGGGGGCCGCGTAGGCGCCGAGGTTGGCCGCCTCCATCGCACCCGGACCGCCACCGGTGGCCACGGTGAGCCCGGCGCGGGCCAGTTCGCGGCCGAGGCGCGCGGCGCCGGCGTATTCGCGGGTGCCGCGGGCCATCGCGTGACCGCCCATGACCCCCACGACCCTTGTGCCGCGCAGGAGTTCGTCGAGGGCGTCGGAGACGGCGTCGTCGTGGACGGAGCGCAGCATCGACGCGTATATGTCGCCGTCGGCCTTGGTGCGCTGGAACCAGGCGTAGGCGAGCGCGTCGGGGGTCTGCTCATATCCCTTCTCCAGCCCGTCGAACAACTCGTCGGGGGAGTAGAGCAGTCCGCGGTACGGGTCGAAGGGCAGGTGCGGGACGGGCGGGAAGACCAAGGCGCCGTCCGCGCGGATCTTCGCCGCGGCGTTCTCCCGCATCGGGCAGCCGAGGAAGACGGCGCCCGCGGTGTCGGTGGCCAGCAACTCCCTTGTCCGGTCCGTCAGATCGACGGCCTGGACGCGGAAACCGGCGAGGGTGCCGCGGGCCGGTACGACCGCGTCGAACTCCTCCAGCGTCTCGATCTCACGGTCGTCGTGGTGTGCCGCATGGGCGGGGCTCGTCTGCACCCGCCCATGCTCGCACGCCGAGTCGCGGCCAGTGGTTCAGCCCTGGATCGTCGCCGGATCCATCCAGACGACCTCCCAGGTGTGGCCGTCGAGGTCGTCGAAGGAGCGGCCGTACATGAAGCCGTGGTCCTGGGTCTCGCCGGCCGGGGTGCCGCCCGCGGCGATCGCCTTGTCGACCAGTTCGTCGACCTTCGCGCGGCTCTCCGCGCTCAGCGCGATCAGGACCCCGCTGGTCTTCGTCGCGTCCGCGATCTCCTTCTTGGTGAAGGTCGAGTAAAACCCCTTCGTCAGCAGCATCGCGACGATGGTGTCGCTGATCACGACGGACGCCGCGTTGTCGTCGCTGAACTGAGGGTTGATCGAGTAACCGAGCTCGGTGAAGAACTTCTTCGAGGCGTCGAGGTCGTTCACGGCCAGGTTCACGAAGATCATCTGCTGGTAGGTCGGCGAGGTCATCGGAGTCTCTCCCATCGGGTGCGTGCTGTTCGGTGGGTAGACGGGTGGGCGCGGCGGAACTCATCGGTGGCCGTGATTTTTTTCTCAGGAGGTCAGGGGGAGGGCCGCCAGCTCGGCCACGACCAGGGTGAGCGGGCCGAAGAGGGCCAGCAGGGCGCCGGCGCGGAGGGCCGCCGCGCTGCGGAGCATGGTCGCCGGGGCGCCCAGGCGGAGCAACGCGGCGGTGGTGTCCGACCTCGCGTGCTTGGCCTCCACGGCGGCGGTGAGGAGCGTGGCGATCGTGCAGCTCGTCACCAGGAGCAGGCCGAGGGTGGTCAGGGGGCCCACTTCGGGGTCTGTCGGGTCGTACAGGGTGGCCATGGCGTAGACGCCGGACGTCACCGCGCAGACGATGCCCAGGGGGCGGCCGATGCGGGCGGCTTCCGACATGAGGACCCTTCCGGCGAGGAGGCGCAGGGCGCCGGGGTGGGTGGACTGGAGGAGGCGGCCGCAGAGGTGGGTGAGACCGGGGCCGGCGACCGCCAGGCCTACGGCGGTGAGGAGCCAGCCGATCAGGACGGAAGGGGTGCCTGCCAGGCCGCCGGGGAGGGGTGCCGCGGAGGCGGCACCTTGCCGGTTGGCGTAGGCCTCCACCGCCAGGCCCGCGGCGAGCACGGCGATGCCCCAGGGGAGACCTTTGGGGGCTTCCTGGGGGGTGGGCAGGGCTTCTCGGCCGAGGTCCTCGGTCTGGTCGTCCGTGGCGGGGGGCGCTGTCAGGGTGCTTTCGCCGGCCCGCGCGTGCGGAGTGCGCCCTCGCGCGGGGTCGGGAGCGGCCCCGGCGGAACGACCACCCGCGGGCCGGTGCGCCCTGAAACGGCCGTACGAGCCGAAGGTCTCCCTGGCTGCCGTCCTGCCGTACGCGCCGAAACGGCCGTACGACCGCGCCTCCCTCTTCGCCGATGCCGGTCTGTCGTCCCGTGGCCGCAGGACGAATCCCACCGTGGCCGACGCGATCGCCGGGACCAGGCCCAGCAGGGTCAGGGCGGCCGGCCACGGGAGCGGGGCGTCCGCCGCCAGGAAGTCCGCCGCCGCTCCGTCGAAGGGCATGCCCGTCAAGTCGCCCCGGAGGTGCAGGAAGAAGAGCAGGGCCAGCAGGGAGCCGAGGGTGCAGGACAGGGCCGTTGTCGTGGCCGATACGGCCATCAGGCGGGCCGGGCCCAGGCCGATGGCTGCGAGGCCGGGGCGGGGGCGGGTGCCCGGGTCGGTACGGGCGACCGCCAGGGCGAAGTGGACCGTCGCCGCCAGGGGCGTCAGACACCAGGCCAGGCGCAGCAGGGCGCCGGACGGGTCCCCGGGGTGACTGATCGCGTGGCCGAGTGCGCACAGGAGGAGGAAGCCCGTGCCCGCGGAGGCGAGTGCCACCAGGAGGCGGCGCAGCTGTACGGCGGGACGGGCGCCCCGCATCAGACGGAGAGCGAGCACGCGGTACGGCCTTCCGAGTCGGCCATCGGGGGCAGGTGCACGGTGTTCACCCGGCGTCCGTCCAGGAGGGTCACCGTGCGGTCCGCGAGGGCTGCGGTGTGGGCGTCGTGCGTCGCCAGGACCACGGTGATGCCGTGGGAGCGGGCGGCCGTCGTGAGTGTCCTCAGGACGTGCGCGCGGTCCGCCCGGTACAGGGGAGCCGTCGGTTCGTCCGCGAACAGCACGGACGGGGCCGGGGCCAGGGCGCGGGCGACGCAGACGCGCTGGCGTTCGGACTGGGTCAGCTCATGCGGGCGGCTGCCGGTCCGGTCGCCGACGTCGAGGCGCTCCAGCCACTCCAGGGCGGCCGTCCTGGCGCGCCTGCGGCCGGTGCCGCGCAGCATGAGGGGGAGGGCGACGTTCTCCCAGGCGTTGAGCTCCGGGACGAGCGCGGGGGCCGGGTCGATCCAGCCGAAGCGGTCGCGGCGCAGCCGCTCGCGGGTCATCGGGCCCATCGTGTGCACGGGCACGCTGTTGAACCAGACCTCGCCGCGCTGGGCCGGGGTGAGTCCCGACAGGCATCTGAGCAATGCGGTCTTGCCGCTGCCGCGCGGGCCGCTCACGGCGAGGATCTCTCCCTCGCGCACGCCGACGGAGACACCCTGCAGTGCCGGCGAGCCGTCGCGGTGGGTGAAGTGCAGGGAACGTGCCCAGAGCACATCGTTGTCCGGCGGGGCCTCCATGGGCGTACACCTCGTTCTGGTCCGTTGTGCCTTGCAACCCCCGAGCGGGGGAACGAAAGCAGGGCCGATCGGTCACCAGGCACGCTAAGGAGGCGGGGGCTGGACGCCGTACAGCACACGGCCCGGGGTGCACGCCTGTCACTCGGACGGGTGCACGCCGGGCCGTACGGGTCGCTGAATCGCCGGGGGCTAGAGCTTCGTCCAGGCCTCGGTGAGGGTCGCGCGCAGGATCTGCTCGATCTCGTCGAAGGTGCCCTGGTCGGAGATCAGCGGCGGGGCGAGCTGGACGACCGGGTCGCCGCGGTCGTCGGCACGGCAGTACAGGCCGTTGTCGTACAGAGCCTTGGAGAGGAAGCCGTACAGGACGCGCTCGGTCTCCTCGTCGTTGAAGGACTCCTTCGTCGCCTTGTCCTTGACCAGCTCGATGCCGTAGAAGAAGCCGTTGCCGCGGACGTCGCCGACGATCGGCAGGTCGTGGAGCTTCTCCAGGGTGGCGCGGAAGGCGCCCTCGTTGTCGAGGACGTGCTGGTTGAGGTTCTCGCGCTCGAACAGGTCGAGGTTCGCCAGACCCACCGCGGCCGACACGGGGTGGCCGCCGAAGGTGTAGCCGTGCAGGAAGACGTTGTCCTCCTTGTAGAACGGCTCGGCGAGGCGGTCGGAGATGATGCAGGCGCCGATCGGGGAGTAGCCCGAGGTCATGCCCTTGGCGCAGGTGATCATGTCCGGGACGTAGTCGAACTTGTCGCAGGCGAACATGGTGCCGAGGCGGCCGAAGGCGCAGATGACCTCGTCGGAGACGAGCAGTACGTCGTACTGGTCGCAGATCTCGCGGACGCGCTGGAAGTAGCCCGGCGGGGGCGGGAAGCAGCCGCCCGCGTTCTGCACGGGCTCCAGGAAGACCGCGGCGACCGTGTCCGGGCCCTCGAAGAGGATCTGCTGCTCGATCTGGTCGGCGGCCCAGCGGCCGAAGGCCTCGGGGTCGTCGCCGAAGAGCGGGGCGCGGTAGATGTTGGTGTTCGGGACCTTGTGGGCGCCCGGGACCAGCGGCTCGAAGGGGGCCTTCAGAGCCGGCAGGCCGGTGATCGACAGGGCGCCCTGCGGGGTGCCGTGGTAGGCGACCGCGCGGGATATGACCTTGTACTTCGTGGGCTTGCCGGTGAGCTTGAAGTACTGCTTGGCGAGCTTCCAGGCGGTCTCGACCGCCTCGCCGCCGCCGGTGGTGAAGAAGACCTTGTTCAGATCGCCGGGCGCGTGCTGCGCGAGGCGCTCCGCGAGTTCGACGGCCTTCGGGTGGGCGTAGGACCACACCGGGAAGAACGCCAGGTCCTGCGCCTGCTTGAAGGCGGCCTCGGCGAGTTCCGTGCGGCCGTGACCGGCCTGGACCACGAACAGGCCCGCGAGACCGTCGAGGTAGCGCTTGCCCTTGTCGTCGTAGATGTAGGTGCCCTCGCCCCGGACGATGGTCGGGACCGGGGAGTTCTCGTACGAGGACATGCGGGTGAAGTGCATCCACAGGTGGTCGTACGCGGTGCGGCTGAGGTCCTTGGAGCTCACGGTTATCGGGTCCTCACGGTTATCGGGTTCCCCACATGTAGGTCTGCTTCTTGAGCTTCAGATAGACGAAGCTCTCGGTGGAGCGCACTCCGGGGACGGCCCGGATGCGGCGGTTGATGACCTCGAGGAGGTGGTCGTCGTCCTCGCAGACGATCTCCACTATCAGGTCGAAGGAGCCGGCGGTCATCACCACGTACTCGCATTCGGACATGGCGCTCAGCGCGTCGGCCACGGACTCCACGTCGCCCTCGACATGAATGCCGACCATCGCCTGGCGCCGGAAGCCCACGGTGAGCGGGTCCGTGACGGCGACGATCTGCATCACGCCCTGGTCGAGCAGCTTCTGGACGCGCTGGCGCACGGCCGCCTCCGACAGGCCGACGGCCTTGCCGATCGCGGCGTACGGACGGCGGCCGTCCTCCTGGAGCTGCTCGATGATGGCGAGGGAGACGGCGTCCAGGTTCGGGCCGGCGCCGTTCCTGGACTCGCTCCTGGACTCGCGGGAGTCCCTGGGGTCTGCGCTTCGACTGGCCACGACGTCACTGTGCACGAGGTCTCGTCGCTTCCGCAAGGTCGGGGCGATGAAATTCGTTGTTTACGTGAGTGAGACCTGCGGATTTCGCAGCCTTGGCGCGATCGGGGGTGTTGAAAACGTGGGCCTGGCGATTAGGGTGGGTGTCTCAGTGAGTGGACAGTTTCAATCCCCAGGAGGCCGGCAGTGAGCACCGAGCTGCGTCGTCTGCGCAACTACATCGACGGTGAGTTCCGGGACGCCGCCGACGGGCGCACCACCGAGGTGGTCAACCCCGCGACCGGTGAGGCGTACGCGACCGCGCCGCTGTCCGGGCAGGCGGACGTGGACGCGGCGATGGCCGCCGCTGCCGCCGCCTTCCCGGGCTGGCGTGACGTCACCCCCGCGGAGCGGCAGAAGGCCCTCCTGAAGATCGCGGACGCGTTCGAGGAGCGGGCCGAGGAGCTCATCGCGGCCGAGGTGGAGAACACCGGCAAGCCGATCGGGCTCACGCGGTCCGAGGAGATCCCGCCGATGGTCGACCAGATCCGCTTCTTCGCCGGAGCGGCGCGGATGCTGGAGGGGCGGTCGGCCGGTGAGTACATGGAGGGCCTGACCTCCATCGTGCGGCGCGAGCCGGTCGGGGTCTGCGCGCAGGTGGCGCCGTGGAACTACCCGATGATGATGGCCGTATGGAAGTTCGCGCCGGCGATCGCGGCGGGCAACACCGTGGTGCTGAAGCCGTCGGACACGACGCCTGCGTCGACCGTGCTGATCGCGGAGATCATCGGGTCGATCCTGCCGAAGGGTGTCTTCAACGTCATCACCGGTGACCGGGACACCGGGCGCCTGATGGTCGAGCACCCGACGCCGGCGATGGCGTCCATCACGGGATCGGTGCGGGCGGGCATGTCCGTCGCCGAGTCCGCGTCCAGGGACCTGAAGCGGGTGCACCTGGAGCTGGGCGGCAAGGCCCCGGTCGTCGTCTTCGAGGACACCGACATCCCGAAGGCCGTCGAGGACATCTCGGTGGCGGGCTTCTTCAACGCCGGGCAGGACTGTACGGCGGCCACACGCGTCCTGGTGCAGTCCTCGATCCACGACGAGTTCGTCGCGGCGCTGGCGAAGGCCGCCGCCGACACGAAGACCGGACAGCCGGACGACGAGGACGTGCTGTACGGGCCGCTCAACAACCCCAACCAGCTCAAGCAGGTCTCCGGGTTCATCGAGCGGCTGCCCGCGCACGCCAAGGTCGAGTCCGGCGGTCACCAGGTCGGCGAGAAGGGGTACTTCTACGCGCCGACCGTCGTGTCCGGGCTGAAGCAGGACGACGAGATCATCCAGAAGGAGGTCTTCGGGCCGGTCATCACGGTCCAGTCCTTCACGGACGAGGAGCAGGCCGTGTCGTGGGCCAACGGGGTCGAGTACGCGCTCGCCTCCTCGGTGTGGACCAAGGACCACGGCCGCGCGATGCGGATGTCCAAGAAGCTGGACTTCGGGTGTGTGTGGATCAACACGCACATTCCGCTGGTCGCCGAGATGCCCCATGGCGGCTTCAAGAAGTCCGGCTACGGCAAGGACCTCTCGGGCTACGGCTTCGACGACTACACGCGGATCAAGCACGTCATGACGTCGTTGGACGCGTAGTCTCTTCGGCCGCGGGGGTGCGGGGGCGGTCGGTCTGTCGTGCGCGGCCCGCGCCGGGCTACGGCTTGGCCCTGACCAGCCCGGTGTCGTACGCCGTGATCGCGGCCATTCGTCCAGCCGTGTCCGATGGCGACGAGGATCTCGCGTTCGCGGTCGCTGAGGATCCGGAGCCGGGGGTCGCCGGGGGCGGTGGCGTCGGGCGGGGGGCCACGACCGCGTCGCCGGGGGCGACCGCGTGGACGCCGGCGACGGGTCCTCCGGACGGGCGTCCTTGAGCAGGAAGCCGCTGGCTCCTGCCCGCAGCCCTTCGTAGGCGGTCGGCAGCCAGACAGGGACCGCGGTACAACCCGGACCGTGTGTGCCGCCCCGGCGGGGGTATCCGCTTCGCACCGCAACCGTCGAGCAAGCCCCCGGCCGATCGGAAGGAGAGGTACCGCGTGTCCGCGTCCCTCGTGGAAACGGTCGATATCGAGGCTCCCGTCGCTGTCGCATGGGCCCTGTGGAGCGATGTGACCCGGTGGCCGACCTTTCTGAGCCACGTACGCCTGGTGGAGCGGCTGGACGAGCGCCGCTTCGCCTGGCAGCTGCAACTGCCCGGCGCCGACAAGAACTTCGTCGCCGAGCTCACCGAGGTCATTGCCGAGGACCGCATCGCCTGGCACACGGTGGAGGGGGTTCACCACGCGGGCGTGGTCACCTTCCACCGGCTCGGTGACACCACGAGCCGGGTGACGCTGCAGATCGAGTACGACCCCAAGGGGTTCATCGAGCACCTCGGCGCGCTGACCAACCTGGACTCGACGCTCGCCAACTACGACCTGGGCGAGTTCCAGAAGCTGGCAGAGACGGCAGCGGCGTCCTGACCTCGATCCTCCCGCACTTCTCATGTTTTGAACATGTTCAATTCCAGGCGTACGCTGCTGCCGTGAGCGACAGAGCCGCCCAACTCAGGGGCATCCGCGCATGGCTGGTCTTCTTCGTCGTCTGCCTGGTGCTCAGCGGTGCCACCGCCTTCCCGCTGGTCCACGAACTGCGCTGGACCGAGGACGTGCTGCGGCACCTTCCCGCGCCGGACGCCCTGACGGACTGGATCACTCGCGTCCGGCGCGGCCTCGACACCGCCGACTCCGACTACCCCTTCCTCCTCTACGGCACGGACTGGCTGGCGTTCGCCCACCTGGTCATCGCGGTCGCCTTCTACGGCCCCTACCGCGACCCGGTCCGCAACATCTGGGTCGTCGAGTTCGGCATGATCGCCTGCGCCGGGATCGTCCCGCTCGCCCTGATCTGCGGACCGATCCGGGGGATCCCGTTCTGGTGGACCGTGATCGACATGGCGTTCGGGGTGTTCGGGGTGCTCCCGCTGTACGTCGTACGGAGGAGGATCAAGCGGCTGGAGGCACTCACTCCGCACCACCCCACGCCCAACACCTCCGCTGCGCTCACTACTTGAGCGCGGCCGTGATGATCCGGACGACGACGGGGTTCGCGTCCTCGCTCTTCGCGTCGGTGGAGTTGACCGAGTAGACGAGGGTGCGGCTCAGGTCGCGGGTGGCGGCGATCGCCGAGTTGTAGCCGTACCGGCCCCCGGACTTGACCCAGTAGACCTTCCCGTCGGACTCGAAGCGCTGGAGGCCGCCCGCGCTGTAACTCGCGCCGGTGATGCCCGACGGGACCGAGAACACCTCCTTCAGCTGCGGCCGCTCGACGATCCGGCCCCGGAAGAGGTCCGTGAGCAGCCGCTCCAGGTCCGCGGTCGTGGAGATCATGTCCCCGGCCGCGAACCGGTCCGCCTGGTTCCACTCCGTGACGTCCACGAACTCCGTCGTCCCCTCGGCCCTCCGCACCGCCTGGTAGCCCCGGTTGTGCGGGCCGAGGATGCGCGGGTCGGTGCCCGGGAAGTACGTGTCCCGCATCCCGGCCGGCGCCAGCACCAGCCGGGCGGCCTCGGCGGCGTACGACCGCCCGGTCACCCTCTCGATCAGCAGGCCGAGGAACGTGTAGTTGATGTTGAGGTAGTGCTGCTGCCTCCCGGGGCAGAACTCCGGCTCCTTCGCGCCCGCGGACGCGGCGACCCGCTGAGGGGTGAGCGTGTCGAAGCGGTGGGCGTACACCTCCTCGAAGGTGGTGCCGAGACCGTCGCCCGCCGGGATGCCGCTGGTGTGGTTGAGCAGGTGCCGTACGGTGACCGGCCGGAACCGCGCGCCCAGGAGGCCGGGCAAATAGTGCTGGACCGGCGTGTTCAGGTCGATCCGCCGCTCGGCCACCAGGCGCAGTACGGCCGCCGCCGTGACCACCTTCGTCGTCGAACCGGCCCGGAACCGCGCGTCCGGATCGGCGGGCCGCCCGCTCTCCAGGTCGTGCACGCCCGAGCTGCCGCGCCAGCCCCCGCCGGTACCGCCGACCCGGACCAGGGCCGCGGTGGCGTCCGCGTCGGGGAGCCCCGCGAGGGCCGCACGCAGCGCCTTGCCGTCCGGTGCGCAGGCGCTGTGCGCGGTCGCCGACGAGGTCGGCAGGCCGGCGGTCAGGGGCACGGCTAAAGCGCCGGCGAGGATGCTTCTGCGACGAAGGTCACGCACGAGTCGGCTCCTGGGGGTGTGGGATGTGTGTGATCATCCTGCGGTGCTGTCGAGGTGACGGGATCGTCGGTGAGGAGGGCCCGGCCCCTGGTGGAACCCTGAGCAACTCCCGCTGCATTTAGGGGAGTTGTGGGGGAGGCCCCCTAGGGGGCGAAAAAGCGTTATCGCGGAGCCCTTCACTCCGTCTCCACGCACGAAGGGGCACCGGCCGGAGAGGACGACGTGGACACGCGGCAGTGGCGCGACACCATCGCGGCGGCGCAGGACGGCGACCGGCGGGCGCTGGACGAGCTCGTCGAAGGCTGGCTGCCGCTGGTGTACAACATCGTCGGCCGAGCCCTGAACGGCCACGCCGATGTCGACGACGTCGTCCAGGAGACCATGCTGCGGGCCGTCGACAACCTCGGCAGCCTGCGCGACCCGGACAGCTTCCGGTCCTGGCTGGTCGCCATCGCCATGCGGCAGATACGGGACCGGGCCCGCCGCAGGACCCCCGCCCCGCTGGACGAGTCGGCCACGGGCGGAGCCGCCGACTTCGCCGAACTCACCGTCCTGCGGCTCCAGTTGGAAGGGCAGCGGCGCGAGGTTGCGGAGGCGGTGCGCTGGCTCGACGACGAGGACCGGCAACTGCTCTCGCTGTGGTGGCTGGAGGTCGCCGGCGAGCTCACCCGACGGGAACTGGCCGCCGCCGTCGGTATCAGCAGGCAGCACGCCGCGGTACGCGTCCAGCGGATGAAGGAGCGCCTGGAGACCTCCCGGGGCATCGTCCGCGCCCTCGACGGGGCCTGCCCCGACCTGCGCGAACTGGCCGCCCGCTGGAACGGCCGCCCCGACTCGGTCTGGCGCAAGCGGCTGGCCCGGCACATCCGCGGCTGCGGCTACTGCGGAGACACCCGCGAGTCCGTCGTACCGCCGGAGCGGCTGCTCGTCGGGATCGCGCTGGTGCCGGTCCCGGTCGGATTCACCCTCTCGCTGGCCCTCGGCGGCAAGACGGCCGCGGCGGCCACCGCCACGGTCGCGTCCGTCAGCTGGTCCGCCAAGGTGATGAGTGCCCTCACCCAGCCCGTCGTCGCGGCCACCGCGGGGGCGACGATCGTCGCGGGCGGGGCGTACGTCGTCACACAGACGCCGGACGTCCCACCGCCGAGGGTGGCGGTCTCGCCCACGGCGGCGAGCACGCATCGGCCGCCGCCCGTGGTTCACACCCCGTCGGTCTCCCCGTCGCCGTCCCCTTCCCCGTCGGCGACACCCACGAAGACCCTCCTCTACGGCAGCGTCGTCGACGCCGTCGACCGCGCCCCGGACCCCGACACCCCGCCCGCCGCCCTGCCGCACCGG
Organism: Streptomyces doebereineriae; assembly: GCF_031845645.1. Classification (NCBI taxonomy): domain Bacteria; kingdom Bacillati; phylum Actinomycetota; class Actinomycetes; order Kitasatosporales; family Streptomycetaceae; genus Streptomyces; species Streptomyces doebereineriae. The sequence goes on along the minus strand of NZ_JAVREZ010000004.1, from coordinate 128,909 downwards.
CCCGAGACCGGCGTCACCAGCACCGGCGGCGCGCACGCCGTCATGAACCACCGCGGGGACAGCGTCACGCTCACCGGCAAGGGCTATGTCCTCGTCCGCTGGCAGATCTCGCCGCAATACCGGGCCGGCGGCCTGGTCATGCCGTCCTGGACCGGCCTGAGGGGCGAGCTCTTCCACGTCGCCTCGGGCGGCGGCCGCCGTATGGACGATCCCGTCAGCGCCACCGACAGCACCGCCACCGGCATGGGGAACTCCACCGTCGGCTACACCGTCCTGCCCGCCGGCGCCCAGCAGATGTGGCAGAACGAGTACTTCTACCTCGACGGCAGCGTCACCCTCACGGTCAACGAACGCGGCGCCGACTACGGTCTCAGCGTCTTCCCGTCCAGCTGGGACGCGGCGGAGAAGGACATCACCACCGGCCCCGACCAGGGCGTCAAGCGCTACGGCCTGGTCCGCGACACCGGCGAGGACGACACCCCCGTGCCGCAGTACGTCACCCGCTCGACTCCTGCCGACGCGGCGACCGTCGCTCAGAAGTCCCGGGTGTCGGCCCCGTAGGTCTCCGTCCAACTCCCGTTCGCCTGTGCTCTCAGTGCGCAGAGCACGTCCACCCGGTTCGTCGTGATCGAGTCGACGCCCGCGGCGGCCAGGCGGCGCATCGAGCGGCGGGTGTCGGGGGTCCAGACGGAGATCAGGTAGCCGTCGGTGTGGATGCGGTCGGCGAGGCCGCGGTCGATCAGGCCGAAACGGTAGTTGAGCCAGCGGGGCCGCACCGCGTCCAGGAGGGTGGGACGCGGGGGCGCGAGTGTCGTCCAGGTGAGCGCGATCTCCGCGGACGGGTCGGCCGCGCGTACGGCGAGCATGGCGGTGGCGTCGGCGCAGTAGTAGACGCGGTCCTGGGCTCCGCACTCGCGGACCACGTCGACGACGCGGCGGGCGACCCGTACCTCCCTCGTGCCGGGCAGGTCGAGCATCAGGCGGTGGCCGTCGGTGGCCCGGAGGGCCTCCGCGAGCGTCGGCACCCTGCCGTCCGTCAGCCCTCGTACCTCGTCGGCCGACAGGGCGAGAAGGGGACGGTCGTGCTCCCACAGTCGCTTCAGCGTCTCGTCGTGGAGCAGCACCGGTACGCCGTCCCTGGTGAGCCGTACGTCGATCTCCACCGCGTCCGCGCCCCGGTCGAGCGCGGCACGCAGGGAGTCGATCGTGTTCTCACGGACGTGGTAGGGGTCGCCGCGGTGTGCCACGGCCGTCAGCTTCTGCATGTGCCCATTGTGGTGGGGGCGTTCGCTCAGGGTGCGAGCCAGGTGGCGGTGTAGCTGTCGATCTCGTCCTTGATCCTCGCCTTGCCGGGCTCGTCGAGGAACGACACGTCCACCGCGTTCTTCGCGAGTGCGGCAAGGCCCTGCTCGTCGAGGTTCAGGAGCCGTGCCGCCACCGCGTACTCGCTGTTCAGGTCGGTGCCGAACATCGGGGGGTCGTCGGAGTTGATCGTGACGACGATGCCCGCCTTCACGAACTCCTTGATCGGGTGCTCGTCGAGGGTGCGGACGGCTCGGGTCGCGATGTTGGAGGTGGGGCACACCTCCAGCGGGATGCGGTGGTCCGCGAGGTGGGTGAGGAGCGCCGGGTCCTGGAAGGAGCTCGTGCCGTGGCCGATGCGTTCGGCGCGGAGATGGGTGAGGGCGTCCCACACCGTCTCCGGGCCGGTGGTCTCGCCGGCGTGCGGGACCGAGTGGAGGCCCGCGGCGATCGCGCGGTCGAAGTACGGCTTGAACTGGGGGCGGGGTACGCCGATCTCGGGACCGCCGAGACCGAAGCTCACGAGGCCCTCCGGGCGGAGGCGGTCGTCGGTGGCGAGGCGGGTCGTCTCCTCGGCCGCCTCCAGGCCGGCCTCGCCGGGGATGTCGAAGCACCAGCGCAGTACCGTGCCGAACTCGGACTCCGCCGCCTTGCGGGCGTCCTCTATGGCCTCCATGAACGCGCGCTCGTCGATGCCGCGGCGGGTCGAGGAGAACGGGGTGATCGTGAGCTCGGCGTAGCGGACCTGCTGGCGGGCGAGTTCCCGGGCGACCTCATAGGTGAGGAGCCGTACGTCCTCGGGGGTGCGGATCAGGTCCACGACGCTCAGGTACACGTCGATGAAGTGGGCGAAGTCCGTGAAGGTGAAGTAGTCGACCAGCGCCTCGGGGTCCGTGGGGACCTTGGAGTCGGGGTGGCGGGCGGCCAGTTCGGAGACGATGCGCGGGGAAGCCGATCCGACGTGGTGCACATGGAGTTCGGCCTTGGGCAGGTCGGCGATGAAGGCGTGCAGGTGGTCGGTCGTCGTCATGGGGGCCTCCCCTTGCTGGGCGCCTGGCACGGTGGGGTGTGCGGCGGGCGCGGTGATCGGCTGATCGATGCGGAACATGTTAGGCGGGGGTGCCTCCGGCGGTTGGGCGGAGCGTGGGTTGTCGGGTGGCTGCGGGCCGGTGGGGGCGGGCGTTGTGCGCAGTTCCCCGCGCCCCTGAACGCCTGCGGCGCAGCTGCGGCCCCGGTGGGGGCGGGTGTAGCGCGTGCGGGTGTGTTGGGGGTCGGGGCCGGGGTGGGGGGTGTCCGTCCTCGGTCCGGCGGCTCGGTCCCTTGAGCAGGGCTCGGTGCCGGACGCCGGCCGCTGCGGGCGGACACCACCCACCCCGTCCCCTTCGCGCCGTACGCGGCGACCGGTCCGTCGTGGCGCGGGTGACTGCGCGACCAGCCCCCACCGGGCCGGCAGACGCGCAAAAACCCGGCGCCCAAGCCCGCTCACGCGGCAGTCGCCTCACCATCAAGACCCGGCACTGCCTGCCGTAACATGGCCGCACGAACGACCTAGGGGGACGTGAGCATGACGGACGGAACGCAGTCGAACGGGGACAGTCGGGACCCGTGGGCGCCGCCGGAGAGTGGGCCTTCGCTGGAGAAGAGCCCGTCGCCCGGTGCCGGTCAGCCGCCGTCGCCGCCCGTGCATGATCAGCCCACCGTGACGTCCATGCCGAACGACGGCTACGGCTTTCCGCCTCCCGGAGCCGCAGGACCCGCCCCCACTCCCGGCTACGGGCCCGGACCCGGCATACCCGGCGGGCCCGCCTCCGTGCCGCCCCCGCCCATCGGGCCGGAGGGTCCCGGCGCCCCCGTCGGCTACGGCTACCCCAACTACCCGCAGGGGTACGGCGGTTGGCCCGCCCCGCCGATGCCCCCGCAGAACGGTATGGGTGTCGCGGCGATGGTGCTGGGCATCCTGTCCTGCGCGCTGTTCTGCATGTACGGCATCCTCTCGCTGGTGCTCGGGGTCCTCGCCATCGTCTTCGGGATCAAGGGACGCAAGCGGGCCGAGCGGGGTGAGGCCACCAACCACGGGCAGGCACAGGCCGGATTCATCATGGGGATCATCGGGACGATCCTCGGTGTCGCCGTGATCGTGCTGCTCGCCATCGGCATCACCGCCGCCATCAACTCGGATGACGACTCCGACTACTACGACGGCTCCCTCGCCGTCGTGGCGGCCTCCGCCTCGGTGGCGTAGCGAGCGTCTCGGAAGCAACAGGGGGGATCGCCGGGATTCGGTGGTCCCCTTCAGGCGTTCCTGAGGCGGTGTCTCGCTTCCATCAGCGCGAAGCCCAGGAGGTTCGGGCCTCGCCAGCGCTCCGGGTCGCCCGCCGCCTCGTCGTCCGCCGCCAGGCCGATCCCCCACACCCGGTCCATCGGGCTGGCCTCCACCAGAACCCGGTCGCCGGTGTTCAGGAGGAACTCCCGAAGGTCTGCGTGCGCCGCGAACTTGTGGACGCTGCCCTCGACGACGATCCCGAAGCGCTCGCGGAGCCAGGTCTGCTCGTCGAAACGGCGGACCAGGCGGCCCACGTTCTTGGCCTGAGCCGGAGATCCGGCCGCCAGGACTCGGCGCTCGGCCTCCTGATCTTCGAAAAGGCGCGCCTTGCCCGCCATCATCCAGTGCTCGGCGGTCGCATAGGTCACTCCGTCCACCACGAACGGTGACGGCCACCACTGGCTCAGACAGCTCGCGCCGACTCGGCCGTCCGGTCGCGGGCGGTGTCCCCAGAAGTGCAGATACTTGATCTTCGCTCCGGCCCGGACCTGCTTGACCAGGGCATCCTGCGAATCGATCGTCCCCGTGATCTTCCCCATGCACCCGAGTCTGGCAGCTGCCACTGACACTCCGTCCTTTCTTTTCGAGGACGACTCGACACCTGGTCGACAGATTCCGTCGCGTAACCGAAAGGCAACAACGGAATCACTTGTAGGAGTGTCATTGCTCTGTCAGGATCGGCACTCAAATCGAGCTGGAGCTACGCCACCCACCCGCGGAAGCCGCGGGATGACGGCGGAGGAGAGCGACATGCACAAGCCGGGCAGTGCCACCCCGGACCGGTTCGCGGCCCAGGAGCGGTTCGCCGAAGGCGCGCAGTTCATCGGAGGGCGCCTCACCAAGGGGACCTCCGGTCGTACGCACGCGGTCGTGGATCCCGCGAGTGGGGAAGAGGTCTTCACCTACGAACTGGCGGGCGTCGAAGATGTGGACGCCGCCGTCGCCGCGTCTCGCGCGGCCTTCCCGGGCTGGGCGGCCCTCACTCCCGGTGAGCGGTCCGACGCCCTGCACCGGTTCGCCGCCGAGCTCGCCGAGTGCGCCGAGGACTTCGCCCGGGCGGAGTCGCTCCAGTGCGGGAAGCCGCTGAAGCTGACCCGGGAGTTCGACGTCCCGGGCACGATCGACAACACCGCCTTCTTCGCGGGTGCCGCCCGGCATCTGCAGGGGCAGTCCGCCGGTGAGTACTCCGGTGACCACACGTCGTACGTCAGGCGCGAGCCCATCGGTGTCGTGGGGGCCATCGCCCCCTGGAACTACCCCCTTCAGATGGCCGCCTGGAAGATCCTTCCGGCGATCGCCGCGGGCAACACGATCGTGCTCAAGCCCGCCGAGATCACCCCGCTCACCTCGCTGCTCTTCGCCCAGGCGGCCACCCGGGCGGGCATTCCCGACGGTGTCGTCAACATCGTCACCGGGACCGGGAAGGAGGCCGGAGAGCGTCTGGTCGGACATCCCGACGTGGCCATGACCTCGTTCACCGGGTCGACGGCCGTGGGCAAGCGCGTGGCCGAGATCGCCACCGCCACCGTCAAGCGGCTGCACCTGGAGCTCGGCGGCAAGGCTCCCTTCGTCGTCTTCGACGACGCCGACCTGGAAGCCGCCGTCAACGGTGCCGTCGCGGGCGCGCTCATCAACACCGGGCAGGACTGTACGGCCGCCACACGCGCGTACGTGCAGCGGCCGCTGTACGACGCCTTCGTCGAGAAGACCGCCGCGCTCATGGAGACCGTCCGGCTCGGGGACCCCTTCGCCGCCGGCACCGATCTCGGGCCGCTCATCTCGCACGTCCAGCGGGACCGGGTCGCCGGGTTCGTCGACCGTGCGCGTGCCTACGCGCGCGTGGTGACCGGTGGCGAGGTGCCCGAGGGGGAGCTCGCCAAGGGGGCGTACTACAGGCCCACGCTCGTCGCCGACGCCGCCCAGGACAGCGAGATCGTCCAGTCCGAGATCTTCGGACCCGTCCTCGTGGTCCTGCCGTTCGACACTGATGACGACGGCATCCGACTCGCCAACGACACCCCCTACGGGCTTGCCGCCTCCGCCTGGAGCCGGGACGTCTACCGGGCGAACCGGGCCACCCGTGAGATCAAGGCCGGATGCGTGTGGGTCAACGACCACATCCCGATCATCAGCGAGATGCCCCACGGCGGGTACAAGGCGTCCGGCTTCGGCAAGGACATGTCCTCGTACTCGTTCGAGGAGTACACCCAGATCAAGCACGTCATGTTCGACAACACGGCGGTGGCGGCGAAGGACTGGCACCGCACGATCTTCGGGGACCGATAGCCGAACTCAGGCCGCCCGACCCGCGGCCGCCCACTTTCCCGAAAGGGCACCAGCGCATGGAGCAGTACGAGCCCGACCGCCTGTCCCCGGCCCAAGTGGCCGCCATGCGGCGCAGCTTCCGAAGCGGCCGGGCCGCCATGACCCGGCGGTCCCTGTTGCGTGCCTCCGCGGGCGGCGCGCTCACGGTCGGCGGCCTCGGGGCACTGAGCGCCTGCGGCATCCCCGCGGCCGGCAACACCAAGGGCGGTGTCTCCGCGGAGGACCACTCGGCCAAGGAGAAGGTCGTCCACTTCTCCAACTGGACCGAGTACATCGACGTGGACGAGAGCGAGAAGCACCACCCCACACTCGACCAGTTCAAGAAGCGGACCGGCATCTCGGTGAAGTACACCGAGGACATCAACGACAACGTCGAGTTCTTCGGGAAGATCAAGCCGCAGTTGGCCGCCGGTCAGGACACCGGGCGGGACATCATCGTCCTCACGGACTGGCTCGCGGCCCGGCTGATACGCCTCGGGTGGGTCCAGAAACTGGACGCCTCCAACCTCCCGCACGCGTACGCCAACCTGTCCGCGCAGTTCCGTGACCCGGACTGGGACCCCGGGCGGGCCTACAGCTATGTGTGGCAGGGCATCTCGACCGTCATCGCCTACAACAAGAAGGCCCTCGACGGCGAGGAGGTGAAGTCGGTCTCCGACCTGCTCGACAACGCCAAGCTCAAGGGGCGCGTCGGCTTCCTGTCGGAGATGCGCGACAGCATCGGCATGACCCTGCTCGACATGGGCAAGGACCCGGCGCACTTCACCGCCGACGACTACGACGCGGCCATCGCACGGCTCCAGAAGGCCGTCGACAAGGGGCAGATCCGCCGCTTCACCGGCAACGACTACACCTCCGACCTGACCAGCGGCGACTTCGCGGCCTGTATCGCCTGGGCCGGTGACGTCGTACAGCTGAAGGCGGACAGCCCGGACATCGACTTCATCATCCCGGACAGCGGCTACATGACGTCGACCGACAACATGCTGATCCCCAACAAGGCGCGTCACAAGACGAACGCCGAGCGGCTCATCGACTTCTACTACGAGCCGAAGCCGGCCGCCGAACTCGCCGCGTACATCAACTACGTGACCCCCGTCGACGGTGTGAAGCCCGAGCTGGAGAAGCTCGACCCGGATGCGGCGAACAACCCGCTGATCATCCCCGACAAGGCCATGGCCGCGAAGTCCCACGCCTTCCGCTCCCTGAGCTCGAAGGAAGAGACGGCCTTTGAAGAGAAGTTCGCGAAGCTGACTGGGGCGTGACCACCATGACGAACAAGAACACCGACAGCAGCGGCGACGTCCGTCTCTCCGGCATCAGCAAGACGTACGACAACGGCTTCACCGCCGTACAGCCGCTCGACCTGACCGTCCCCCAGGGCTCCTTCTTCGCTCTGCTCGGCGCCTCCGGCTGCGGCAAGACGACCACCCTGCGCATGATCGCCGGTCTCGAGGAGCCCACGACGGGCACCGTGCACCTCGGCGATCTGGAGGTCACCCGGCTGCCGCCCTACAAGCGTCCGGTGAACACCGTCTTCCAGTCGTACGCCCTCTTCCCGCACCTCGACATCTTCGAGAACGTCGCCTTCGGTCTGCGCCGACGCGGCATCAAGTCGGTGAAGAAGCAGGTCGAGGACATGCTGGAACTCGTGCAGCTGGGGGAGCAGGCCCGCAAGAAGCCGCACCAGCTCTCCGGTGGCCAGCAGCAGCGGGTCGCCGTGGCGCGGGCGCTGATCAACACGCCCAAGGTGCTGCTCCTTGACGAGCCGCTCGGCGCCCTCGACCTCAAGCTGCGCCGCCAGATGCAGCTGGAGCTCAAGCGCATCCAGACCGAGGTCGGCATCACCTTCGTGCACGTCACGCACGACCAGGAGGAGGCCATGACCATGGCCGACACGGTCGCCGTGATGAACGCGGGCCGCGTGGAGCAGCTCGGCTCGCCGACCGACCTGTACGAGAACCCCAACACCACCTTCGTCGCCAACTTCCTCGGCACCTCCAACCTCATCGAGGCCGAGGTCGACTCCAGGAGCGGCGGCGAGATCGTGCTGAAGGCGGGCGGCGGGAAGCTGGTGCTGCCCGAGGCGCGGTACGCCGGGCCCACGACCACGGGCGGCAAGGTGCTGGTCGGCGTCCGGCCGGAGAAGATCTCCCTCACCCACGCCGACGAGGCCGGGGAGATCCCGGAGGGCCGCAACCGGATCACCGGGACGATCGCCGACTCCTCCTTCATCGGCGTCTCCACGCAGTACGTCATCGACAGCCCCGTCTGCCCCGAGTTCGAGGTCTACGCCCAGAACATCGACCGCGACGACCGGCTCGTCCCCGGCGCCGAGGTCGTCCTGCACTGGAACCCGGCCCACACCTTCGGCCTGGACGCGGACCAGGACATCGACGCCGGTATCCAGGAAGAGGCGACGGTCTGATGGCGACGCTCACCGAGGCACCGCCGCCTCTGACCCCGACCGCGCCCGAGAAGAAGCCCCCGCGCAAGAGGGGCCGCTTCACGCCGTACTGGCTGCTGCTGCCCGGCATCCTGTGGCTGCTGGTCTTCTTCGCGCTGCCGATGATCTACCAAGCCTCCACGTCCGTGCAGACGGGCTCCCTGGAGGAGGGCTACAAGGTCACCTGGCACTTCGCGACCTACTGGGACGCCCTGTCCGAGTACTGGCCGCAGTTCCTGCGCTCGATCCTGTACGCCGGTGCCGCGACGGTCCTCTGCCTGGTGCTGGGGTATCCGCTCGCGTATCTCATCGCGTTCCGCGCGGGGCGCTGGCGGAACCTGATCATGATCCTGGTCATCGCGCCGTTCTTCACCAGCTTCCTGATCCGCACCCTCGCCTGGAAGACGATCCTCGCGGACAGCGGCCCGGTGGTGAGCGCGCTCAACACGCTGCACGTCCTGGACGTCACCAACTGGCTGGGCTGGACCGCCGGCGACCGCGTGCTCGCCACACCGCTCGCGGTGGTGTGCGGACTGACGTACAACTTCCTGCCGTTCATGATCCTGCCGCTCTACACCTCACTGGAACGCATCGACGGGCGGCTGCACGAGGCGGCGGGCGACCTGTACGCCAAGCCGATCACCACCTTCCGCAAGGTCACCTTCCCGCTGTCGATGCCGGGCGTGGTCTCCGGAACGCTGCTGACCTTCATCCCGGCGGCCGGCGACTACGTCAACGCGGATCTGCTCGGCTCCACGGACACCCGCATGGTCGGAAACGTCATCCAGACGCAGTTCCTGAGGATTCTGGACTATCCGACGGCCGCGGCCCTCTCCTTCATCCTGATGGCCGCGATTCTCTTCATGGTCACGCTCTACATCCGTAGGTCCGGCACGGAGGATCTGGTTTAAATGGCCTTCGTCAACTGGCTCAAGCGCCATCTCGTCGTCATCGCCGGACTGATCACGCTCGGATATCTGCTGCTGCCGAACGTCGTCGTCACGGTGTTCTCCTTCAACAAACCGAAGGGGCGCTTCAACTACCAGTGGCAGCAGTTCTCCCTGGACGCCTGGAAGGACCCCTGCGGGGTCGCCGACATGTGCGGCTCGCTCTCGATCAGCCTCCAGATCGCGTTCTGGGCGACGATCGGCGCGACCGTCCTCGGCACGATGATCGCCTTCGCGCTGGTCCGCTACCGCTTCCGCGCCCGCGGCGCCGTGAACTCGCTGATCTTCCTGCCCATGGCGATGCCCGAGGTCGTCATGGCGGCCTCGCTGCTCACCCTGTTCCTCAACATGGGCGCACAACTGGGCTTCTGGACGATCCTCATCGCCCACATCATGTTCTGCCTCAGCTTCGTCGTGACGGCGGTCAAGGCGCGCGTGATGTCGATGGACCCGAGGCTGGAGCAGGCGGCGCAGGACCTCTACGCGGGACCGCTCCAGACCTTCCTCCGCGTCACGCTCCCCATCGCGGCCCCTGGAATCGCCGCGGGCGCGCTGCTCGCCTTCGCGCTCTCCTTCGACGATTTCATCATCACCAACTTCAACGCGGGCTCGACCGTCACCTTCCCCATGTTCGTCTGGGGTTCGGCACAGCGCGGAACGCCCGTTCAGATCAATGTCATCGGTACGACCATGTTCCTCGTCGCCGTGCTGCTCGTGCTGGTCTCGATGGTCGTCGGGAATCGTCGTAACAGGCAAAAGGCGTAAGCATGAGCCGTTGGACAAAGGCACTTTCCGAAGTCCGGCCGGTCCCGTACTGGCTGGACGACCCCGGCAGGCCCCGCCCCGAGCCGGCCCTCACCGGCGCCGAGACCTGCGACCTGCTGGTCGTCGGCGGTGGCTACAGCGGGCTGTGGACCGCGCTCAACGCGAAAGAGCGTGACCCGCAGCGGGACGTGGTCCTGCTGGAAGGCCGTGAGGTGGGCTGGGCCGCCTCCGGTCGCAACGGCGGCTTCTGTGCCGCCTCCCTCACCCACGGTCTGCCCAACGGGCTGACCCGCTGGCCGGACGAGATCCACAGGCTCCAGGAGCTGGGCGCCCGCAACCTCGACGAGATCGAGAAGGCGGTCGCCCGGCACGACCTCGACTGCGAGTTCGAGCGCACCGGGGAGATCGACGTGGCGACCGAGGCGTACCAGGCCCGGGAACTGCGCGACTGGTACGAGGAGCTCCAGGAGAAGGGCCTCGCCGACGGAGTCGACTTCCTGGACGCCGACGCGGTGCGGAAGCAGGTGGACTCGCCGACCTTCGAGGCGGGGCTGTGGGACCGCCGGGGCGTGGCCATGGTCAACCCGGCCAAGCTCGTCTGGGGCCTGAAGCGGGCGTGTCTGGGACTCGGTGTCCGGATCTACGAGCACACGCCCGCACTGGACCTGAAGTCGTACGGCGCCGGCATGGCCGTACGCACGCCGTACGGTTCGGTCCGGGCCCGGAAGGTCGCGCTCGGCACGAACATCTTCCCGAGCCTGGTCAAGCGGGTGCGGGCGTACACCGTGCCGGTCTACGACTACGCCCTGATGACCGAGCCGCTGAGCGACGAGCAGATCGAGGCGATCGGCTGGAAGAACCGGCAGGGCCTGGGCGACAGCGCCAACCAGTTCCACTACTTCCGGCTCTCCGCCGACAACCGCATCCTGTGGGGCGGTTACGACGCGGTCTACCAGTACGGCGGCCGGGTGCGGGCCGAGTACGACGACCGGCCGGAGACGTACGCCAGGCTCGCCGGGCACTTCTTCACCTGCTTCCCGCAGCTGGAGGGCGTCCGCTTCACGCACGCGTGGGGCGGCGCGATCGACACCTGCTCGCGGTTCTCCGCGTTCTACGGCACCGCGCACCAGGGCAAGGTGGCGTACGCGGCCGGCTACACGGGTCTCGGCGTCGGTGCGACCCGGTTCGGGGCGGACGTGATGCTGGACCTGCTGGCCGGGGAGAGCACCGAGCGGACCTCGCTGGAGATGGTCCGCAAGAAGCCGCTGCCCTTCCCGCCGGAGCCCTTCGCCTGGACGGGTATCGCCCTGACCAAGTGGTCGCTGGCCCGTGCCGACGCGCACGGCGGGCGGCGCAACCTGTGGCTGCGGACCATGGACAAGCTCGGTCTGGGATTCGACAGCTGAACGGTCGTATGTGATCTGATTCACTCCAACGGGTGGTCATAACCCGCGTAATGCTCGGCAGGAGACCTTCCTCTCTCTCGTGGCGTGATCAACGTCGATGAGAGAAAGGGAGGTCCTGTCATGACTGGGGCGAAGACGGCGGTCGAATGGCTGGCATCCGTCGCACCGGATCCCGAGGCCTGCCGCTGGGAGTGGGAGCGCAACCCCCTCGGGGTCGCGCTGCTTCCGGCCGGCAAGGCCTGGGACGTACTGATTCTGCCGGGCGAACTCGGCTACCCGACGCTCGACGTCCTCACCCGCATCCTCGACCGGCTCGGCCCGGTGCTCGTCGACTTCGGCGACGCGCGGATGGGCTTCTTCGTGCCGCCGGGCACCGCGGCCCGCTGGCTCGGCACCGGTATCCGTACGGCAGGTGCCGGCACCTGGATCGTCGTGCCGTACCCGGGCCGGGTGGCGGGGGGAGGGGTGCGCTGGCTGGTCCCGCCGGACGGCTCCGGCATTCTCGTGGATCCGGCGCTGCTCGAACTGGCGATGCACGAGGCGGCGGCGGGCCTGGCGACGGAGGGCAACGGCTGAACCGACGTACCACCGCGCCGTCGGCGGCCGCCCGTGCGGCCGACGTGGACCGGAGAGTCCTGTGCGCAGTGGGAGTTCGGCGCTGCGGGCGTCCCCGCCGGCAGCGACAACGCCCAGTGTGCCCAGGAGTTCAGCGGCGGCCGAGCCGCGCCAGGAAGAGCCAGAACCCGAGCATCAGGACCGTGCAGAGGCACCAGCTGGCCACCACGTCCAGGGGCCAGTGCCAGCCGCGGCGGACCAGGCCGAAGGAGACACCGAGAACGAGAAGGCCGTAGAGGATGACGAGTGCGCGGCGGGCGCGGGTGGTGCGGAGCCAGGGGAGGACGAGCAGGGTGGCGGCGCCGTAGGCGATGGCGGCCGTGGCGGTGTGGCCCGAGGGGTAGTAGCCGGTACCCGGCGGGACGACGGGGGTGCCCGAGCGGGCGGTGAGCTCCTTGAGGGGGACCACCAGGGCCGGGACCAGTGCCATCAGGACGGCCGCCGCGGTGGGCGGCAGCCACCAGCGGTCTGTACCCATGCGGCGGGCCCGCCGGGCCGACCAGAGGAGGGCCGCGACCAGGACCGGAACCGCGATCTCGACATTGCCCAGGTCCGCGAGGCCCGCCGAGGCGAGGTCAGGGTGGACCAGTGCGCGGCTGACCCGCTCGTCGACGCGCAGAAGCGGCCCGTCCTCGACGACCTGCCAGGTGATCAGGGCGAAGAGGAGGACCGCGCTTCCGAGAAGGAAGATGAGAAAGGCCGGCCGCCCCGGAACAGGGGGGGTGGTTCCGGGGCGGCCGATCGGATCGGATGGTCGGCCGCCCCGGGGGGTTTGGGGCGGGCGACTGTCCGATCGGTGAGGAGATCCGGAGCCGGAAGCTCCAGTTGTGTGCGCGAGGGCACGACCAGGTCGAAGCTGGGGAGGCCCCGGCCTGATGTCGCCCACAGTCCCCTGTGGGCGGGGTGTATCTCTCATCTGGGTAGAACCTACGGCAGGGTGGCGGCGTACGACAGGCAGAATCGCATCCTCACAACCACCTCGCACACCTTCTTCACACCCTCTGCCGTTCGCCACCGCAGCACCGGAATCCCGGGGGATGTCAGCCCTGGGACGGCTGGTGTCGGAAGGTGCGAGTCCGCTTCCGACCTGCTGCGTTTCTCCTCAGATACGGGTGAACGCCTGCTCGATGATGTCGAGGCCCTCGTTGAGCAGGTCCTCGCCGATGACGAGCGGGGGCAGGAAGCGCAGGACGTTGCCGTAGGTGCCACAGGTCAGGACCAGCAGGCCCTCCTGGTGGCAGGCCTTGGCGAGCGCGGCGGTCGCCTCCGGGTTCGGCTCCTTGGTCGTACGGTCCTTGACGAGCTCGATGGCGATCATGGCGCCGCGGCCGCGGATGTCGCCGATGACGTCGAACTTGTCCGCCATGGCGGTGAGACGGGCCTTCATGACCGTCTCGATGTTCTTCGCCCTGGCGTTGAGGTCGAGCTCCTTCATCGTCTCGATCGAGCCGAGCGCGCCCGCGCAGGCCACCGGGTTGCCGCCGTAGGTGCCGCCGAGGCCGCCGGCGTGGGCGGCGTCCATGATCTCGGCGCGGCCGGTGACGGCGGCGAGCGGCAGACCGCCCGCGATGCCCTTCGCCGTGGTGATCAGGTCCGGGACGATGCCCTCGTCCTCGCAGGCGAACCACTGGCCGGTGCGGCAGAAGCCGGACTGGATCTCGTCGGCGACGAAGACGATGCCGTTGTCGGCGGCGAACTTACTGATGGCCGGCAGGAAGCCCTTCGCGGGCTCGATGAAGCCGCCCTCGCCGAGCACCGGCTCGATGATGATCGCGGCGACGTTCTCCGGGCCGACCTGCTTGGTGATCTGGTCGATGGCCTGCGCGGCGGCCTCGGGGCCCGCGTTCTCCGGGCCGGTCGGCCAGCGGTAGCCGTAGGCCACCGGGACACGGTAGACCTCGGGCGCGAACGGGCCGAAGCCGTGCTTGTACGGCATGTTCTTCGCGGTCAGTGCCATGGTGAGGTTGGTGCGGCCGTGGTAGCCGTGGTCGAAGACGACGACGGCCTGCCGCTTGGTGTGTGCGCGAGCGATCTTGACGGCGTTCTCCACAGCCTCGGCGCCGCTGTTGAACAGGGCCGACTTCTTGGCGTGGTCACCCGGGGTGAGCTCGGCGAGGGCCTCGGCGACCTCCACATAGCCCTCGTACGGGGTGACCATGAAACAGGTGTGGGTGAAGTCGGCCAGCTGGGCGGAGGCTCGGCGTACGACGGCCTCGGCGGAGGCGCCGACGGAGGTCACGGCGATGCCCGAACCGAAGTCGATCAGCCGGTTCCCGTCGACGTCCTCGACGATCCCGCCGCCCGCGCGCGCCGTGAAGACGGGCAGCACGGACCCCACACCCTGCGCGACCGCGGCGACCCGGCGGGCCTGCAGCTCCTGCGACTTGGGTCCGGGGATGGCGGTGACGAGGCGGCGCTCCTGCGGCAGTGCGGTCATGAGGGGCTCCTGGGGTGGTGCTGACGCTTACCTTCTTTTCTCGCAGGCTAGGCCGGGGACCGGGCGGTGGGCATGCTCCATGTGGGCGTTGTCAGGAGATCGGGTTGTCCGCGGTGGACATGGCGCCGACCGCGACGCCCGGCCACGTAAGCAGTGAACTCCCTTGGCGGTGGCGTTAGATTGACCGCTGATGGTGGACGGAACGGCTGGTCAGGGAGCAGGGGCGATGGACAGCGACGGGACGCGGGACGCGCGGGGTACGCATGCGAATCCTGTGCCACGGGCACGGTCCGATATGCCGCCGATGCCCTCCCAGGCGCCTGGGAGGCCACCACTGCCGGACAACTCGGCGTTCCTGACGTGGCTGCGGACGCCACGGCCCGAGACGCTGCCCGGGGTGTGGCGGTTCGGACACCGGCCCCGGCCGGAGGCGGAACCGGCACTGATTCCCGGCCGCCAGTTGATCAGTGGCGCGTTGATCGCGTTCCTCGTCGGCTGGCTCGTCTGGTCGCTGCTCCAGAACGGTTATGTCGGCCAATGGTGGTGGGTTCCGCTTCTTCTGATCACTCCTGACTCCTGGCGCGGCCCCGACGGCGCCCTCGGCCGGACGGGCACCGCCCTTCTCTACACGGGTTACAAGGTGCTCGTCGCGTTGATCATCATGGTCGTCGTGGGCAAGCTCGGTCGCTGGGGCGAGGTCTGGCGCCGCTTCGGCCCCCCCGCCTGGCGTGGGGCCGTGCCCGCACAAGAGCCGCCGCCCGCCCCCGAACAGGATCCCGCCGAATGGCCCCAGCTCCGCGCTGCCGGTGCCGTCGACGCCGCCGAGCGGCTCGCCGCCGAGGCCAGGGCCGGGCAGATGCGCGACGTCGACCACGCCCGCATCGCCCGTGCCTGGCAGGGCGTGCGCAGTGGGCGGTTCGGGCTTGGCACGTTCACCGGGGCCGTGCTCCAGGACGGGGCAGCTGCCTGTCTGCACCCCTCCGGGGAGCGGGATCTGCCCACTCGGCTGGCTCGGCACGATCTCCTCACCGGGCAGGTGCGGCTGGGCACGACCGCCGACGACGCCCGTAATCCGTACGCCTATCGGGGGACCGGGCTCGGGCTCGGGCCCGAGCTGCTCGGTACCTCGCTGCTCGCCGTGGGGCCGGCCGGGTCCGGGAAGACCGGGACCGTCATCAGGCCGCTCGCCGAGTCGCTGTGTCTGCACGCCCTCGCCGGACGGGCCGCCGTCGTGGTGATCGGAGCCGCGGGCGCGGGGCTCGGACCGGCCGACGCCTACGACGTCGTCGTACAGATCGGGAATCCGGAGTCGGTGTACGACCTCGACCTGTACGGCGGTACCTCCGATCCGGACGAAGCCGCGGCCGTGCTCGCCGAGGCGCTCGTCGGGGACCTCGCCGAGCCTCATCAGGGGGGCGACACCCGCCGGTCCACCACCGTGCTCGCCCAGCTCCTCGGACCGTTCCGGTCGGTCCACGGCCGCTTCCCCTCCGTACCGGAGCTGCGGCAGCTGCTCGACGGGGCGCCGGGGCCGATGGCCGCGCTGCGCAAGGGGCTCGAGGACTCCCGGCAGGAGTCGCTGCTGCGTGAACTCGACGCGCGGGAGCGGCAGATGGGGAATCCGGGGGATGTGGGGGGCATCCTCGCGGACCGGGTCGCGCTGCTCGACCGGCCCGCCTTCGCGGGGTTCTTCGACACGTCCGGACAGTCGCGGCCGTTCTCGCTGAAGGCCCTCGACCACCCCGTCCGGGTCCGGATCGACCTGCCCCAGCGCGGGCACGCCGACGCCTCGCGGATGCTGGCGCGGCTGGTGCTCGCACAGTTCACGGCGAGCGTCGCGGTGCGGGAGGACAGGTCGCTGTTCGCCTGCCTGGTCATCGACGACGCCACGGGGGTCGTGACGCCCGAAGCCGTACGGGGCGTCCAGCGGCTGCGGTCCGGCAACGCGGGAGTGGTGCTGACGCTGCGGACGCTGGACGACGTACCGCGGCCGCTGCGCGGGCCCCTGCTCGGGGCCACCGGGTGCCGGATGGCGCTGTCCGGGCTCACCCCGTGGGACGGGCAGGACTTCGCCGAGGTGTGGGGCAAGGAGTGGATCGAGGCGCGGGACGTCACCGACCGGCAGATCATCGCCGAGACCCCGGCCGGCAAGGTGCTGCACGCGGTGCGCCGGGTCATCACCGGCAAGGCGCCGACCGCGCGGGCGGTGACCGTGCGGCAGGTCGAGCGGGAGCGGTGGTCCGCGTCCGAGCTCGCGCACGGGGTGCCGCCGGGGCACGCGGTGCTGTCGCTGACCACGGTGAAGGGCGAGCACGCGCCGCCGCTGCTGGTGGACCTGCGGGGATGACGTGAGCTGAGGACCGTACAGTGAGGCAGAATCGTCACGGGTCGTTCATACACGGCGGCCAAAGGATCACACCTCTGCGCACTTCTCTCCGAAGGTCCCGGGCCTCATGCCACCCACCCTCGCCTCGCTCGTCCATCACTCCGCGCTCAAGCTGACCGTGCGCGCGGGCGAGGACCGGCTGGACGTCCCGGTCCGCTGGGCGCACGTCAGCGAGCTGGCCGATCCCGTTCCCTACATGGAGGGCGGGGAGCTGCTGCTGATCACCGCGCTGAAGCTGGACGCGGAGGATCCGGAGGCGATGCGGCGGTATGTGAAGCGGCTTGCCGGTGCGGGGGTGGTGGGGCTCGGGTTCGCCGTCGGGGTCAACTACGACGAGATCCCCGGGGCCCTCGTCGAGGCGGCCCGCGAGGAGGGGCTCCCGCTGCTCGAGGTGCCGCGCCGCACTCCTTTCCTCGCGATCAGCAAGGCCGTGTCCGCGGCGATCGCCGCCGACCAGTACCGGTCCGTCACCGCGGGCTTCGCCGCCCAGCGCGAACTGACCAAGCAGGCCCTGACCGGCGGCCCGGAGGGGCTGCTCGCCGCGCTCGCCTCCCAGGTGGACGGCTGGGCGGCGCTCTACGACGCCTCGGGCGCCGTCGTCGCCACCGCGCCGGAGTGGGCCGGCCGCCGGGCCGCGCGCCTCACCGCCGACGTGGAACGGCTGCGGGAACGGCCCGCGCCCGCCTCTTCCGTGGTCGGGGGGTCCGGCACTTCTGACAACGACGACCGTGTGGAGCTGCACTCCCTGGGCACCGGGCGACGACCGCGGTCCGCGCTGGCGGTGGGGACGGCCGCGGCGCTCGGTACGGCGGAGCGGTACGCGGTGCACTCGGCGATCGCGCTGCTGACGCTCACGACCGAGCGGTCCCGCTCCCTGCAGGCGGCCGAACAGCGGATCGGGGCGGCGGTGCTGCGGATGCTGCTCGCGGGCGAGCCGGAGCACGGGCGCACGGTCGCGGGCGATCTGTACGGCGGGCTCCTGGACGCGCCCTTCCGGCTGATCGTGGCGGAGACGGTCGCCGTGTCGTCCGTGCGGATCGCCGCCGACGCCCCCACCCGGGTCCCGTCCGCCGCCGGGCTCGCCGCGGCCGCCGACACGAACGGCGATCCGCTCGAGGCGCTCACCGAGGTCGTGGAGTCCGCTGCGGCCCGCTCCGGCGAGGCCGTGCTCGTGGTCCCCGAGCGGGAGCGGCTGGTGGTGCTGGCCGCGGACGGCGGGGCCGCCGTCACCGCGTGCGGCGAGTACGCGGTGGCGCTGGAAGCGGCGCGGACACGCGAACAGGCGAGCGCCGGGGACGAGGACGAACTGGTCGTCGGCGTGTCCGCCCCCGTGGGACCGATCGCCGCCGCGGCCGCCTACAAGCAGGCCGAACAGGCACTGTCGGTCGCCCGGCGACGGGGCCGGGTGTACGTCGAGCACGAGCAGCTGGCCTCCGGGTCGGTGCTGCCGCTGCTCGCCGACGACGCGGTACGGGCCTTCGCGGACGGGCTGCTGCGGCCCCTGTACGAGCACGACGCGACCGGCCGGGGCGACCTGGTCGCCTCGCTGCGGGCCTGGCTCTCCCGGCACGGCCAGTGGGACGCGGCGGCCGCGGACCTCGGCGTCCACCGGCACACGCTGCGGTACCGGATGCGGCGGGTCGAGGAGATCCTCGGCCGGTCGCTGGACGATCCCGATGTGCGGATGGAGCTGTGGCTGGCGTTGAAGGCGACGACGTCGGCGGAGTAGACACCGCCGGGAGCGCCGAACCGGAGTGTCCGAGTGCCCCACTGCTACACCCCGGACAAATTCGATACCGCCCTCGCGGCCCTACCGTGGAGTCATGACTTCCACCCACGCCTTCTGGCTCGCCGGCCGCCGGGTCACCGGCGAGGACACCTTCGACGTCACCTCCCCGTGGGACGGCCGGCTCGTGGGCAGGGTCGCCGTGCCGGACGACGAGCAGATCGAGGAGGCCGTGGCCGCCGCGTACGCCGTACGGGACGAGTTCGCCGCCACTCCCGCCCACGTCCGCGCCGCCGCCCTCGACCACGTCAGCCGCAGGCTCGTCGAACGCACCGAGGAGATCGCGCAGCTGATCTCCGCCGAGAACGGCAAGCCGATCAAGTGGGCCCGGGGGGAGGTCGGCCGTGCCGTCTCCGTGTTCCGGTTCGCCGCGGAGGAGGCCCGGCGGTTCAACGGCGGTGAGGCCCAGCGCCTCGACACCGACCTGGGCGGTCAGGGGCGCCTCGCGCTGACCCGGCGCTTCCCGAAGGGTGTCGTGCTCGGTATCGCGCCCTTCAACTTCCCGCTCAACCTCTGCGCCCACAAGATCGCCCCGGCGATCGCGGCCGGCGCCCCGATCATCCTGAAGCCGGCCCCCGCCACCCCGCTCTCCGGGCTGATCATCGGCGACCTCCTGGCCGAGACCGAGCTGCCCGCCGGTTCCTGGAGCATCCTGCCCGTCCCGAACGACCGGATGCCCGCCCTCGTCCAGGACGAGCGCCTGCCCGTGATCTCCTTCACCGGTTCCGAGAAGGTCGGTTACGCGATCATGGACTCGGTGCCGCGCAAACACTGCACCCTGGAGCTCGGCGGCAACGGCGCGGCGGTCGTTCTCGGCGACTACGCGAGCGACGAGGACCTCGACTGGGCCGCGACCCGCATCGCGACCTTCTCCAACTACCAGGGCGGCCAGTCCTGCATCTCGGTGCAGCGCGTGATCGCCGACGCGTCGGTGTACGACCGGCTGCTCCCACGGATCGTCGCCGCCGTCGAGGCCCAGGTCACCGGCGACCCGGGCGACGACAGGACCGACGTCGGCCCGTTGGTCAGCGAGGACGCGGCGGTACGCGTCGAGGCGTGGGTGAAGGAGGCCGTCGAGGCGGGCGCCACCCTGCTCACCGGGGGCGACCGCGACGGTGCCTCCTACGCGCCGACCGTTCTCGCCGACGTCCCGGCCGACACGACGATCTCCTGCGAGGAGGTCTTCGGTCCCGTCCTCACCGTGCAGAAGGCCGACGGCGAGGCCGCGGCGTTCGCCGCCGTCAACGCCTCCAAGTACGGGCTCCAGGCAGGCGTGTTCACCCACGACCTGCAGGCCGCCTTCCGTGCCCACCGCGCGCTGGAGGTCGGTGGCGTGGTCGTCGGCGACGTGCCCTCCTACCGCGCCGACCAGATGCCGTACGGCGGCGTCAAGCAGTCCGGTGTGGGCCGCGAGGGCGTGAAGTTCGCGATGGACGACTACACGTACGAGCGGGTGCTGGTGCTGACGGGGCTCGCCCTCTAGCCAAAGCTCTCTAGCTAATGGGAACCATTTCCATATAGGGTTCACGAAGAGGCCCGGCACCGATGCCTTCCGGTGCCGGGCCTCTTCTTGTCGTCAGCCGCTCCGGACCCTCAGCCGGAGAAGCCGACATGCGCGAGCCGCAGTGGGCCGCGCAGCCTGAGGTGCACGTCGTGCACGCCCTCGGCGACGATTCCGGCGCCGAGCGTGGTGTAGTCGTACGGTCCGGAGTCGGATTCCTCCACCTGCACTGCGGCGAGCACCGTGCCCCCGTCCAGCGACAGTTCGACCGCGCCCTCGCCGGAGACCGTCATGGTGACCTCGGAGACGCCGTCCCCGAAGTCGCAGTCCCGGTAGACGAGTTCGCCGGTACGGCCCTCGCCCGCCGTCACCGCGTCGCCCGCCGTCCTCGTCCGGTCGACGATCTCGACGCCGCTCTGCTCGTCGAAGTCCGCGCCCTCCAGGCCCCGTTGGAGCACGGGGCGCGGTGCGCCGGGCTCGCCGTCGAGCAGGACCGTCGTCCGCAGCCGGATGTCCTCGCTGGAGGCACCGGCCAGCAGCTCGTACGGGCCCGGCTCCAGGCGCGAGCGGCCCTGCGTCACGTCCCAGAACTCGAAGGAGCGCAAGGGGACTTCGAAGGACAGCTCCTCCCGGGCACCCGGGGAGAGCGTCACGCGCCGGTGCGCCACGAGTTCGCGGCGCGGGCGGGGGAGTGCCGGGTCCACCGCGCGGGTGTAGAGCTGGGCGACCTCGTCGGCGGTCACGTCACCGGTGTTCGTGATCGCGAACGAGACATGCAGCGTCCCTTCGGTCACACGGGAGGTGAGGTCGCCGTACGAGAAGGACGTGTACGACAGTCCGTGGCCGAACGGGAACAGGGGCGTGCCCTCGAAGTACAGGTACGTCTGGCGGCTGCCGATGACGTCGTAGTCGAGGAGCCCGGGGAGGTCGGCGTCGTTCTCGTACCAGGTCTGGGGGAGGCGGCCCGCGGGAGAGACGTCCCCGGCCAGGACGCGGGCCAGGGCGGTGCCGGCCGCCTGGCCGCCGTGGGCCGTCCAGAGCGCCGCGGCCAGGTCGGACGTGTCGACCGCGTAGGGGTAGGCCGAGACCAGGGCCAGGACCGTGCGGGGGTTGGCGGCGCGCGCCGCCCGCAGCAGGCGCTCCTGGTGGGCGGGGAGCCGCAGGGACGCCCGGTCCTCGGTCTCGCGGCCGTTGATGTGCGGATCGTTGCCCGCGACGACCAGGACCACGTCGGCCTCGGACGTGACGCGGGTCACTGCGTCCTCGCCGCATTCGGCGATGATCAGCTCGAAAGTTTCCGCGTTCTCGTCGGCAACCTTCACTCCGTCCGCGGCGACAGTGACGTGGCGGCCCGTGCCGATGTGCCTGAGGAGGTGACCGTTCGCGTGCGGTTCCAGGCGGAAGGTCTCCTGGACGACCCAGCCTCCCGGCTGGTCGGCGGAGGCGCGCAGGTAGCCGTCCTCGGCGACGGAGAGATAGCGGCCGTCGGGGGCGCGGAGCGTGAGGACGCCCTCGTCCCAGTCGATCAGCGCGAACTCGGTGCCGGTCGCATCGGTCGTCAGCGGGGGCAGGTCCGTGCGGCCCGCGAGCAGCGCCGGGTCCAGGGCGCCCTCGGCACCGCGCGCCTCGTCCTCACCCTCTTCGGAGGCCAGGACATGCAGAAACGTCCCGGCGGAGGTCTTCAGCCGGACCCGGTCCACACCCTCGGCGAACTCCACCCGCTCGGCGCCGAACCGTTCGTACAGCCCCTCCAGCGGGGTGGAGCGGTGAAGGAGCGTGCCGCTGTACCAGTCGAGCTTGCACTCGTCGGCGAGCAGGCCGACCACGGCGAGCCGGGTGCCGGGGGCGAGCGGGAGCACGCCGTCGTTCCTGAGCAGCACGATCGCCTGCTCGGCGGCCTCCTGGGCGAGCGCGCGGTGTGCCGGGGTGTCGAAGTCCTTGACGTCGGCGTGCGGGTCGTAGTGCGGGTCGAACTCACCGAGCCGGAAGCGGATCGCGAGCTGCCGGCGGACCGCGGTGTCGATGTCGGCCTCGGTCAGCAGGCCCTGCTCGTAGGCCTTCCGGATCCGCCCGACCATCTGCGAGCTGTCCGTGCCGTGGTCGGTGAAGCTGTCGACGCCGGCCCGCAGGGAGGCCGCGGTGGCCTCCTCGTGGGTGTCGAAGTAGTGCTCGTGGTCGACCAGGTTGGAGGGCGCGCCCGCGTCCGAGCAGACCAGCAGCTCCTCGTCGGTCCAGGCGCGCAAGTGCTCGCGCAGATACGGCGATACGTGGTTGGGGCGGCCGTTGACCAGGTTGTACGCCGGCATCACCCCGGCCACCGCGCCCGCCTCGACCGTCTCGCGGAAGGCGCGCAGGTCGTACTCGTGCAGCACGCGCGGACGCACCGAGCTCGACGAAGTGGCCCGGTCCGTCTCGTTGTTGTGGGCGAGCCAGTGCTTGAGCACCGGGGCGGTGCGCCAGTACGTGGGGTGGTCGCCGCGCAGTCCGTGGGTGTAGGCGGTGGCGATGGCCGAGGTGAGCTTCGGGTCCTCCGAGTAGCCCTCCTCGTTGCGGCCCCACAGCGGGTGCCGGAGCAGATTGACAGTCGGTGCCCAGATGTTGAGGCCGACCCTGTCGTCGCGGGCGCGCATCGCCCGGACCTCCTTGGACACCGCCTCGCCGATCCGGCGCACGAGATCGGTGTTCCAGGTCGCGCCGAGGCCCACCGCCTGCGGGAACACCGTCGCAGGTCCCATCCACGCGACGCCGTGCAGCGCCTCCTGGCCGGTGCGGAACGCGGGAATGCCGAGCCGTTCGACGGCCGGGGCGAACTGGTGCAGGAATCCGGTCTTCTCGTCGAGGGTCAGCCGCGACAGCAGATCGTCGATGCGCTTCGCGAACGGCAGGTGCGGATCGCGAAACGGTGGTGTGTGCGGCGGGTGTGCGGTCACGTGGGGATCCCCTTGCGATGGATCGGTTCGATGCTTTCGAAGCGCTTCGATGCTCATTCGACACCGGGGCGGGTGTCAAGAGATCCACACCGTCACTTCAAGCGGTGCATAAGAAAAGGTCACCCCTTATGCCACGGAGGAATCTTGGGATCGACCCTTGTGCACCCCTGGGTGTTCACTTAACCTCACAGCAACATCGAAGCGCTTCGACTACGGATTCCGTCGCACGGTCGAAGCATCGCTTCAGCTCAGCCAGTTCCACTCAAGACACCGCAGCCGACGGCTCCACCGCCGGGTGTCCTGGTGCGCCATGAAGGGTTGACGCAATGACGCCGAACGCCGCTTCCGCCTCCTCCGGGCCGAGCCGGAGAAGCTTCCTCGCCTCCACCGCGGTCGCCACCGCAGCGGTGGCGGGCGGGATGCCGCTGCTTGCCGCCTGTGGCGGCTCGGACAGCGGCGAGCGCGAAGGGACCACGTCGGGCAAGGCCGCGGACAAGCTGCTGCCGGCATTCGTCGCCAGCACGGTCGCGAACCCGGACCTGCCGTCCAAGAACGGCTCGGCCGCCGGCTACACCGGCAAGGTCGACCTCGCCGCCCTCAAGACCTCGGTCCCGGAGAAGCTCGGCACCGGCGCCCCCATCAAGATCATGTCCCCGTTCTGGGGCTCCCCGCCGAAGGCCGGCTGCGCCTACTACACGGCACTCGACGCCGCCGCGGGCACCAAGATCACCTGGCAGAACCAGGACGGCAACACCTACGGCCAGAAGCTCGGCGCCGTCCTCGCCTCCAGCTCCATACCCGACATGGTGGTCGTGCCGAGCTGGGAACTGGTCGGCAAGATCTCGAACGCCGTCACCGCGAAGTTCATGGACCTCGGTCCCTACCTGGCGGGCGACAAGGTCAAGAAGTACCCGAACCTGGCCGCGATCCCCTCCGACGCCTGGCGCATGGGCATCTTCGGCGGCGCGCTGCGCGGCATCCCGATGCCCGCCGCCACCGCGAACTGGATCGCGCCCCTGTACCGCAAGGACATCTTCGACAAGAAGGGCTACTCGGTACCCAAGTCGGCCGACGAGTTCATGAGCTGGGCCAAGGAGGCCACCAGTTCCAAGGCCAAGGTGTGGGCCTGCGGTGACATGACCTGGTCGGCGTGGAGCTTCTTCGGCGTCCGCGGTTCCGGGCCGATCGGCTGGGACGTCGGGTCCGACGGCAAGCTGACGTACCGCATCGAGCAGCCCGAGTACCTGGAAGCGCTGGAGTGGGTCCGCAAGCTGTACGACGCGGGTGTGGTCCACCCCGACGACAAGGCGCGCTCGGGCGACCCGGGTCAGCGGTTCACCGCCGGGCAGACCCTGGTCTGGTGCACCAACATCGCCGACTGGTACGGGAAGGTCTCCGAACAGGCCCAGTCCAACCCGGACCTCGTGATCGACGCCATGGACCTCTTCGGTGCGAACGGCGGCAACCCCAAGCTGTACGCCTCGTCGCCGGCCACCATCTGGTCGCTGATCCGCAAGGGCGCCTCGAAGACGACGATCGAGAACGCGCTGGCCGCCGCCGACTTCTCGGCCGCTCCCTACGGCACCAAGGAGCGGATGCTCGTCGACTACGGCGTCGAGGGCACCCACTACACGGTCAAGGACGGCGTCCCGCTCAAGAACGACCTCGGCAACTCCGAGGTGCTCAACGCCTGGGTCATGCTGGCCGCACCGGCCGCCTACTACGCCCACCCCGACTTCCCCGAGGTCGCCCGCAAGCAGGTCGAGTGGCAGCAGCGGATGGGGGCGTTCATGAAGAAGACGTCCACCTTCGGCATGAACATCGTCGAGCCGACCCGCTACGCCAACCTCTCCAGCCAGTTCGAGCAGTACGAGATCGACTACGTGCGCGGCAACAAGAAGCTGTCCGACGTCCAGCAGGCCATCTCCACGTGGAAGTCCTCCGGCGGCGACAAGCTGCGCGACTGGTACAAGCAGCTCATCGACAAGAACGGCAGCGCCAACTGATGTCTCTCACGGCCGGGAGCAGGCCCGACGGGACTCGTCCTCCCGCGGCCGTCGAGGAACCGACGGCCGCGGTCGGCGCAGCGGTGGCGAAGGTGCGAGTGCCGCGCAAGGCGAGCAAGGCCGGCAAGGTCCCCTTCCGGGTCCGGCTGCGCCGCGACCGCGCGCTCATCCTGATGACGCTGCCCGTCATCCTCCTGCTCCTGCTCTTCAACTACGTCCCGCTGCTGGGCAACGTCGTCGCCTTCCAGGACTACGACCCCTATGTCTCGAGCAACGGCATCACGGCGATCTTCCACAGCCCGTGGGTCGGGGTGGAGCAGTTCTCGCGGATGGTCGACGACCCGCTGTTCTGGGACGCCACGCAGAACACGCTCGTGCTGTTCGCGCTCCAGTTGGTGCTGTTCTTCCCGATCCCCATCGCCCTCGCGCTGCTCATCAACAGCGTGATCCGGCCCCGGGTGCGGGCCGTGGCGCAGGCGATCATGTACCTGCCGCACTTCTTCTCGTGGGTCCTCGTCGTCACCGTCTTCCAGCAGATCTTCGGCGGCGCGGGCATCATCGCCCAGACCCTGGAGGACCACGGCTGGAGCGGCTTCGACCTGATGACCAACGCGGACCTCTTCAAGTACCTGGTCACCGCGCAGGCCGTGTGGAAGGACGCCGGCTGGGGGATCATCGTCTTCCTCGCCGCGCTGGCCGCGGTCAGCACCGACCTGTACGAGGCCGCCGCGATGGACGGCGCCGGGCGCTGGCGGCGCATGTGGCACGTCACGCTGCCCGCACTGCGCCCGGTGATCGCGCTGCTGCTGGTGCTGCGGGTCGGCGACGCGCTCAGCGTCGGCTTCGAGCAGTTCCTCCTCCAGCGGGACGCGGTCGGCGCGGGGGCCAGCGAGGTCCTCGACACCTATGTGTGGAACATGGGTATCCAGAACGGCGACTTCAGCTACGCGGCCGCGGTCGGCCTCGTCAAGGGAGTCATAGGAATCTGCCTCGTGCTGGGTGCGAACAAGTTCGCGCACCTGCTCGGCGAGCAGGGGGTGTACCAGAAGTGAGCCTCAACACGCAGCTCGTCCGCAGTCTCAAGGCTCCCGCCCGCCCGGTGTGGGAGGAGCCGCCCAGCAAGGCCGGCATCACCGCGAAGAGCGGCTTCCTCGCGCTCTGCTGCCTGGGGGTGCTCGCCCCGCTGTGGATCGTGATCGTCACCAGCCTGTCCCCGAAACCGGTGATCGACCGGGTCGGTGGCCTGGTCGTGATTCCCCAGGGCATCACCTTCGTCAACTACACCGAACTGCTCAGCGGCGGCCAGGTCAGCCGGGCCATCATGGTCTCGGTCGGGGTCACGCTCACCGGCACGGTGTTCTCCATGGCGGTGTCGGTGCTGGCGGCCTACGGTCTGTCGCGGCCGGGGAGTCTGGGCCACCGGCTCTTCCTGGTCATCATGATGGCGACGATGTTCTTCGGCGCCGGGCTCATCCCGACCTACCTGCTGGTGCAGTCGCTGGGACTCACCGACACCTATCTGTCGCTGATCCTGCCGAGCGCGGTCAGCGTCTTCAACATCCTCGTGCTGCGCGCCTTCTTCATGGGCATCTCGCCCGAGCTCACCGAGTCCGCGCGCATCGACGGGGCCGGTGACCTGCGGATCCTGCTGACGATCATCATGCCGCTGTCGCGGGCCGTGCTGGCCGTGATCTCGCTGTTCTACGCGGTCGGGTACTGGAGTGCCTGGTTCAACGCGTCCATCTATCTCAGCGATCAGGACATGATGCCGTTGCAGAACGTGCTCATTCAGCTGGTCCAGAAGAACACGGCGAACCCCACGGGGCTTCAGCAGGCGGTGCGTACGGGGCAGTTGTCGGCGCTGGGGTTGCAGATGGCGGTCATGGTGCTGGCGTTGATTCCTGTCGCGGTTGCGTCTCCGTTCGTCCAGCGGCATTTCAAGAAGGGCATGTTGACGGGTGCGGTGAAGGGCTGACCGTTCGCCATCCCGGAGGGGTGGTTTTGTCGGACGGCGACTGCGGGTGTGTTGTGGCTGGGCGCGCAGTTCCCCGCGCCCCTGAGTGGGCTTACTTCCCCTTAGTTCAGAGCGAGGTTTGTCATGCTTACGTCCAGGCTGAGCCGGCGTGCTGTTCTGGCCGGGACCGCGGCTGCCGCCGCGCTCACCACCATTCCTTCCCTGCAAGGGCGTGCGGAAGCCGCCTCGGTCACCCCGACCTACCGCTGGCGCACCGCCGTCATCGGTGGCACCGGGTTCGTCACCGGTGTGCTCTTCCATCCCTCCGTGCGGGGGCTCGCCTACGCCCGTACCGACATCGGCGGGGCCTATCGCTGGGACGACCGGAGCGCGCGCTGGATTCCGCTCAACGACGATCTCGGCTGGGACGACTGGAACCTCCTCGGGGTCGAGGCGATCGCCGTCGACCCCGCTCACCCGAACCGGGTGTATCTGTCCCTCGGCACCTACGCCCAGCCCTGGGCCGGAAACGGGGCGGTCCTGCGGTCCGAGGACCGGGGTGCCACCTGGGCCCGTACCGATCTCACCGTGAAGCTCGGGGGGAACGAGGACGGGCGGGGGGCCGGGGAGCGGCTGCTCGTCGATCCTCGGGACAGTGACACGCTGTGGCTGGGGACCAGACACGACGGGCTGCTCAAGTCCACGGACCGGGGCGCGTCCTGGAAGGCCGTGAGCTTCCCGGCCACCCCGAGCGCCACCGGCCAGGGCATCACCCTCCTCGTCGCCGCGGGCCGTAGCGTCTACGCCGGCTGGGGTGACTCTGACGGCACTGCCGCCAACCTGTACCGCACCGCCGACGGCACCACCTGGGAAGCCGTCCCCGCGCAGCCCTCCGGTGCCGCCGCCAAGGTGCCGATCAGGGCCGCCTACGACTGCCACACCCGCGAGCTGTACGTCACCTACGCCAACGCGCCCGGCCCCAACGGGCAGTCCGACGGCAGTGTGCACAAGCTGGCCACGGCGAGCGGGAAGTGGACCGACGTCACGCCGGTGAAGCCCGGTGGGACCACGAGCGACGGCTCCTCCGACTCCTTCGGGTACGGCGGAGTCGCTGTCGACGCCCGCCGGCCCGGCACGGTCGTCGTCTCCACCAACAACCGCTGGGCGGCCGTCGACACCCTGTACCGGAGCACGAACGGCGGCCGCACCTGGACCTCCCTCAAGGAGTCCGCGGTCCTCGACGTGTCCGAGACCCCGTTCCTCACCTTCGGGGCCGACGCGGCCAAGTTCGGCTGGTGGATCCAGGCCCTCGCCGTCGATCCGTACGACTCGAAGCACATCGTCTACGGCACCGGCGCCACCCTCTACGGCACCCGGGACCTGAAGCACTGGGCCCCGCAGATCCGCGGCCTGGAGGAGACCTCCGTACGCCTGCTGATCTCGCCCCCGACCGGGGAGGCGCACCTGCTCAGCGGTCTCGGGGACGTCGGAGTGATGTACCACGAGCGGCTCACGGCATCTCCGTCGCGGGGCATGGCGGCCAACCCCGTGTTCGGATCGGCGACGGGACTCGCCCAGGCCGCGGCCAAGCCCTCGTACGTCGTCCGCACGGGCTTCGGCGACCACGGCAACGGCGCCTTCTCGAACGACGGCGGCAAGTCCTGGGCGCCCTTCGCGACCCAGCCCGCCCTCGCCAAGGACGCGCCGGGGCCGATCGCCACCAACAGCGACGGCAGTGTGCTGCTGTGGACCTTCGTGCACTGGGACGGCACCAAGTACCCCGCCCAGCGCTCCACGGACAACGGAGCGAGCTGGTCCGAGGTCTCCACCTACCCCAAGGGCGCCACCCCGCTCGCCGACCCGGCCGACCCGACGCGCTTCTACGCGTACGACACCGACACCGGCACCCTGTTCGCCAGCACGGACAGCGGCCTCACCTTCACCGGACGCGCGAGCGGACTGCCCTCCGGCGACAGCCAGTTCCAGCTGGCCGCGGCCCCCGGGCGCACCGGCGACCTGTGGCTCAGCACCAAGACGAACGGCCTCCACCGGTCCACCGACGGCGGAGCGACCTTCACCAAGCTCACCAGCTGCTGGGCCTCGCACACCCTCGCCTTCGGCAAGGCGGCCAAGGGCGCCGACTACCCGGCGATCTACCAAGTCGGCGCCACGGAGGCGATCACCGGCGTGTACCGCTCCGACGACGGCGCGAAGACCTGGGTGCGCGTCAACGACGACCGGCACCAGTGGGGCTGGATCGGCGCGACCATCGCCGCCGACCCGCGCCTGTACGGCCGCGTCTACATCGCCACCAACGGCCGGGGCATCCAGTACGGGGAGCCCGTCTGATGGCCGTGGAAAAGAGGCCGCACCTGGGCGACGCCACCCGCGGCCGCATCCTCTACGGCGGCGACTACAACCCCGAGCAGTGGCCCGAGGAGACCTGGCCGGAGGACGTCCGGCTGATGAGGGCCGCCGGCGTCAACTCCGTCACCCTCGGGGTCTTCTCCTGGGCGAAGCTCGAACCCCGCCCGGGAGAGCGGGACTTCGGCTGGCTGGACCGGCTGATGGACCTCATGCACGACAACGGCATCGGAGTCGTCCTCGCCACCCCCACCTCCTCGCCACCGCCGTGGATGGGCCACCTGCACCCCGACACCCTGCCCGTCACCGAGGACGGCCGCACCGAGTACTGGGGCGGACGCCAGCACTTCTCGCACTCCAGCGCCACCTACCGCCGTTACGCCGCAGCCATCACCGAGGACCTCGCCGCCCGCTACGGCGGCCACCCGGCCCTCACGATGTGGCACATCAACAACGAGTACTGCACCTACGACTGGAGCGACGAGGCCGCCGCCCGCTTCCGGACCTGGCTGCAGGACCGGTACGGCTCCCTCGACGCCCTCAACTCCGCCTGGGGGACCGCCTTCTGGAGCCAGGGCTACGGCGACTGGGCGGAGGTCCACACGCCTCGCAACGCCCACTACATGAAGAATCCCAGCCAGGTACTGGACTTCAAGCGGTTCACCTCCGACATGCTCCTCGAGTGCTACCTCGCCGAGCGGGACATCGTCCGCCTGGCGACTCCGCACACCCCGGTGACCAGCAACTTCATGCCGCTGTGGGTGGGCCAGGACGCCTGGCGCTGGGCCGAGGAGGAGGACGTCGTCTCCGTCGACCTCTATCCCGACCCCCGTGATCCGCTCGGGGCCCAACAGGGCGCTCTCGTCCAGGACATGACCCGCTCACAGGCCCGTGGGCCGTGGATGCTGATGGAACAGGCCGCCGGACCGGTCAACTGGCGGGGCGTGAACCACCCCAAACCCCATGGCCTGAACCGCCTTTGGTCCCTGCAGGCCGTCGCCCGCGGTGCGGACGCCGTCTGCTACTTCCAGTGGCGCCAGTCCCGGCAGGGCGCGGAGAAGTTCCACTCCGGAATGGTCAGCCACGCGGGAGAGGAGGGCCGCACTTATCAGGAGATCAAGCGGCTCGGAGCCGAACTCGCCGCGATCTCTGGACAGGTGACGGGACGTCACACCGCCCATGACGTCGCCGTCCTGCACGACTGGCATGCCTGGTGGGCCGGTGCCCAGGACGGCCGCCTCTCCAATCAGGTCGACTACCCCGACGTCCTCAAGGCCTGGCACCGCGCGCTCTGGGAAGCCCACCTCACCACCGACTTCGCCCACCCCGAACACGACCTCACCGCCTACAAGGTGGTCGTCGTCCCCCAGCTGTACGCCCTCACCGACGCGGCGATCGACAACCTCCTCGCCTACGTCCGCCAGGGCGGCACCCTCGTCTCCGGATTCCTCACCGGTGTCGCCGACGAGGACGACCGGGTGCGCCCCGGCGGCATGGACACCCGGCTGCGCGAACTGTTCGGCATCCGCACCCTGCACGAGTGGTGGCCGCTGGACGCGGGGGAGTACGCGGACTGCGACACCTTCCGCGGCACCCTGTGGTCGGAGGAGATCGACAAGACCGAGGACGCCGCAGCAGAGGCCTCGTACAAGGGCGGTGAGCTCGACGGGCTGCCCGCCGTGCTGCGCAGGGGCCGCGCCTGGTACCTCTCGACGCTGCCCGAGCCGGGCGCCCTGCGCGAGCTCCTCGCCGGGATCGCCACGGGTGCGGGCGCGCGACCGGTGCTCGACGGACTGCCCGACCAGGTGGAGGCCGTCCGCCGCGGTGACCTGCTCTTCCTGCTCCACCACGGCCGCGAGCCGGTGACGGTCCCGGTGCCGGGCACCCACCACGACCTGCTGACCGGAACGGCCGTCACGGACCGGCTCACCCTGGACCGCTACGGCGTGGCGGTACTGCGCACATGAACCTCGTCCACGGCACCTGGGAACCCGAACCGGCGGCGCGCTGGGAGGACGGCTTCCTCAGCGGCAACGGCCACCACGGCGCTCTCCCCTTCGGCGAACCGAACGACGAGCGGGTCCTCGTCACCCACCACACCCTCGTCCGCCCCAACGGCGCCGAACATGCCCGCCCGCCCCGCCTCGCCGCCGAACTCCCCGCGCTCCAGGACCGGTTGCTCGCCGGAGACCTCCACGCGGCCGAGAGCTTCACCGACCGGCGCGAGCTCCAGTGGGTACAGCCCTTCCACCCGGCCTTCGCGATCCGGCTGCGGCGGACCGCCCCCGCCGAAGGCTCCGGCTACCGCCGCTGCGTCGACTTCACCACCGGCGTCGCGCAGACGGAGTACGACGGCCGCCTCAGCCGCGTCTTCGTCTCCCGGGCCGACGACGTCATCGTCCACCAGACCACCACCCCCGACCTGGACATCTCCCTCGACCACCGGCTCCCGAACGCCCCGCACGGCCTAGCCGTCGGCCACGGCGCCGTACTCACCCCCGAGGGCGCCCTTCTCACCCTGCGCGCCCGCTACCCCGGCAGCGACCGCGCCTACACCGGCGTGACCCTCGTCGTGGTCACGGGCGGCCGTACGACACTCACGCCCCCCGGCCTCCGCATCACCGGCGCGGACTCCGTCCTCCTGCTGACCCGCGTCCTGCGGCACACCGACGAGCCGGACGCGCTCGCCGAGGCCCGCGCCCTGGGCGAGCTGCTGACCGACCGGCAGGATCCCTACGACGGCCTCCTGGCCCGTCACACCGAGTCCCACCGCCCCGCCTACGAACGCGTCACCCTCGACCTCGCCGCCGACCCCGCCGAACGCGCCCTGCCGGGCTCGGAGTTGCTCGAGCGGCCCGACAGCCCCGCCCTCCTGGAACGCCTCTTCGCCGCCGGCCGCTACCACCTGCTCTCCTCCAGCGGCCTCTTCCCGCCCCGCCTCACCGGACTGTGGACCGGCGACTGGGACACGGCGTGGTCGGGAGCGTTCACCAACGACGCCAACGTCAACCTCCAGACCGCGTCGGCCGCGTGCGCGGCACTGCCCGAAGTCACCGAAGCCCTCGCGTCTCTGATTCACCGTCAGTTGACCGACTGGCAGGAAAACGCCCGCGAGATCTTCGGCACCCGGGGTGCCGTGGCCCCGCCGCACTCCGACGGCGAGTCCGGGCTGACCTATCACTTCAGCCGCGAGTACCCGCTGCATCTGTGGACCGCGGGCGCCGACTGGCTGCTCAAGCCCCTCGTCGACCACGACGAGACCCGTGGCGAACAGGACCCGCGCACCGCCCGTGCGCTCGCCGAAGTCGCCCTGTTCTACGAGGACTTCCTCACCCGCACCGACGCCGACGGCCATCTCGTCGTCGTCCCCTCCTACTCGCCGGAGAACCGCCCGGCGAACGCCAGTTGGGGCGCGATCAACGCGGCCATGGACCTCTCGGCCGCCCGGCACGCCCTGCTCGCGGCCGCCGCCTACCACCCGGAGAAGGCGGACGCCTGGCGGGCCCTCGCCGACCGGCTCCCACCGCACCGGATCAACGCCGACGGAGCCCTCGCCGAATGGGCCTGGCCCGGCCTCGACGACACCTACGACCACCGCCACCTCAGCCACCTCTACGGCGTCTGGCCGCTCGACGAGATCACCCCCTACGACACCCCCGACCTCGCCCGGGCCGCCCACCGCGCCCTCGAACTGCGCGGCTCCGAGAACGACTCGGCCCACGGCCACCTCCACCACGCCCTCGTCGCGGCCCGGCTGCGCGACGGCGAACGGGTCGCGCACGCCCTCGGCCAGGTCCTCAAGGGCGACTTCTTCCACGCCTCGCTGATGAGCGCGCACTACCCGAACCGGCACGTCTACAACGCGGACGCCGCCCACACCCTGCCCGCCGTCCTCGTCGAGATGCTCGTGCAGTCGACACCGGACCGGCTGGTGCTGCTCCCGGCGGTCCCGACCACCTGCCCCCGAGGTGAACTACGGGGCATCCGCACCAGGTTCGGGGCCACACTCGACCTCACCTGGAACCCCACCGAAGCGACCGCGGTGCTGCGCCCCACCCGCACCCACCGCGTCGAACTCCGGACTTCCTCCGGCACCGAGCCGCTCGACCTCATCGCCGGAGAAGACCACGTCCTTCGTCTGGAGGCGTGGTAACCACCCCCGCATTTCCCCCCACCCATGGAAAGGGACACCATGGCAAGCACTCTTCGTAAGATCACCATGGCGGTGCTGGCCCCGGCGATGGCCATCGGCGCCACCGTCGGACTCGCCTCGGCCCCCGCGTCAGCCGCCGTCTGGAGCTCCTGCGACCAGTGGGGCAACACGAGCCTGAACGGCTACACGCTCTACAACAACATCTGGGGCTCCGGCGCCGGCAGCCAGTGCATCTGGGCCAACTCCGGCACCAACTGGGGCGTCAACGCCAACCACCCCAACACCGGCGGCATCAAGTCCTACCCCAACTCCAAGAAGGTGATCAACAAGTCGATCACCTCGCTGGGCTCGCTCTCCAGCAGCTACAACGTCAGCGTCCCGTCGTCCGGCGCGTACAACACGTCGTACGACATCTGGGACACGGACTACGACTACGAGATCATGCTCTGGGTCAACAAGACCGGAGCCGTCGGTCCGCTCGGCACCTCGCAGGGCAACGTGACGCTCGGCGGCCACACCTGGACCGTCTACAAGGGCACCAACGGCGCGAACGAGGTCTTCTCCTTCGTCCGCACCTCCAACTCCAGCTCCGGCACGGTCAACATCCTCCCGATCCTGAAGTGGATCAAGGACACCAAGGGCTGGTTCGGCAACGAGACCATCGGCGACGTGCAGTTCGGCTTCGAGATCACCAGCTCGAACGGTGGCCTCGACTTCGCCGCCAACAACCTGACCGTAAGCAGCAGTTGACCTGATCGTGGGGCAGGGTCGGGTTTGATGGGGGCATGCGTACCACCACCCCCCTCCGACGTGCCCTGATCACCGTGACCGTGACCGCGACCGCGGCCGTCGTTCTCACCGCGACGGGTTCCGCGGTCGCGGTTCCCGTCTCCGGGACGGCCGCGGCACCCCACGCCACCGCCCCCTCCCTCTCCGCCCTGCATCCCGTCGTCGAACTCGCCGCCGAACGCCTGGCCACCGCCGACCTGGTCGCCGCCGCCAAATGGGGCACCGACAGCCCCATCGACGACCCCGCCCGCGAACAGCAGGTCCTCGACAACGTCGCCGCCCAGGCCCAGCAGCTCGGCGCCGACCCGGACGAGGTCCGAGTGATCTTCCGCGACCAGATCGAGGCGAACAAGATCGTCCAACGCGGCCTGTTCCAGCGGTGGACCGACCACCCCGACGAGGCGCCGACGACCAAGCCGGACCTGAGCGTCGTACGGCAGGAGATCAACCGGGTGACCAGCGCACTGGTCGAGGCCCTCGCCACCACCGCCGACGACCGCAGCGCGGTCGCCTGCCGTCCCGAACTCCTCCTCGCCGCCCTCCAGGTCCACCACGAGGACCACCTCGACGCCCTGCACACCCGGGCCCTGGCCCGTGCCCTGCGCTCGGTCTGCGGAAGCTGACCCCCACACGACGAAGCGGCCGGCCCACCCCCGTGGGACCGGCCGCTTCCCTGGAGCTACTCCACCACCGGAAGCCGCGCCCCGTCCCGCAGGAACAGCGGGATCCGGTCCAGCGGAGCGTCGACGGTCACCGTCCTGCCGCCCTCGTACGTCTCACCGGTCCACGCGTCCGTCCAGGTCGCGCCCGCCGGGAGATAGGTCGTACGGGCCGTCGCGCCCGCCGTGAGAACCGGGGCGACCAGGAGGTCCGCGCCGAAGAGGTAGGCGTCGTCGACCGTCCACGTCGCCTGGTCGTCCGGGAATTCCAGGAACAGCGGGCGCATCGGCGTCAGGCCCTCCTCGTGGGCCTCACGCATGACCTTCAGGACGTACGGCTTCAGCCGCTCGCGCAGTCGCAGGTACTTCTCCATGATCGCGCCGGCCTCCTCGCCGTACGACCACACCTCGTTGGGGCCGCCGGTCATCTCCGGTCCCAGCGGCATGCCCGGGTCGCGGAAGCCGTGCAGACGCATGAGCGGGGACAGCGTGCCGAACTGGAACCAGCGGACCATGACCTCGCGGTACGCCGGGTCGTCCGGGTCGCCGCCGTGGAAGCCGCCGATGTCCGTGTTCCACCACGGGATGCCGGACATCGCCGTGTTGAGCCCCGCGGCGATCTGCTCGCGCAGGGTCGGGAAGTCGGTGCCGATGTCCCCGGACCACAGGGCGGCGCCGTAGCGCTGACTGCCCGCCCAGGCCGAGCGGTTGAGGGTGATGACCTCCTCACCGGCGGCTGTCAGGCCCTCGTGGAAGGTGCGGGAGTTCTCGGCCGGGTACATGTTGCCGACCTCGAGGCCGGGCCCCGCCCAGTAGCGCAGGTTCTCCTGGAAGCCGGGCTTGAGCTCCGGCTCGCAGGCGTCCAGCCAGAAGGCCGTGATGCCGTACGGGGCGAGGTAGTTGTCGCGGACCTTCGACCACATGAACTCCCGGGCCTCCGGGTTCGTGGCGTCGTAGAAGGCGACCTGGACGGTGGAGGCGACTCCCTTGTCGGGCCAGTCGGCGTGTGCCATCGGGCCGTACTGGGTGCCGATGAAGTAGCCGCGCTGCTCCATGACCGGGTGGTTCTCGCTGAGCGGCGACACCGACGGCCAGACGCTCACCACCAACTTGATCCCCAGCTCCTCCAGTTCACGGACCATCGCCGCCGGGTCGGGCCACTCGGCCGGGTCGAACTTCCACTCGCCGAGGTGCGTCCAGTGGAAGAAGTCGCAGACGATCGCGGAGATGGGAAGCCCGCGCCGCTTGTACTCCCGTGCCACGGACAGGAGTTCGTCCTGGGTGCGGTAGCGCAGCTTGCACTGCCAGAAGCCCGCCGCCCACTCCGGCAGCATCGGCGTCCGGCCGGTCACCCCGCTGTAGCGGCGCTGACCGTCGGCCGGGGTGCCCGCGGTGATCCAGTAGTCGATCTGGCGGGCCGAGTCGGCCACCCAGCGCGTGCCGTTGCGGGCGAGTTCCACGCGGCCGATCGCCGGGTTGTTCCAGAGGAGGGTGTAGCCGCGGCTGGAGGCGAGAACCGGGATGCCCACCTCGGCGTTGCGCTGGATCAGGTCGAGGACCAGGCCCTTCTGATCCAGCTTGCCGTGCTGGTGCTGGCCGAGGCCGTACAGCTTCTCGTCGTCGTAGGCGGCGAATCGCTGCTCGAGACGGTGGTGGCCGTTGCCGACCGCGGTGTACAGACGCGAGCCGGGCCACCAGAAGTGGGCGCGGGCCTCAGCGAGGAGCTCGGCGGAGTCCGCGGTGCGCAGAAAGCGGAGCTGCCCCTCGGCGTCGACGTGGACGGTCAGCGCGCCCACCGTCAACTGGCCCTCCGCGTCACCGATCTTGACGGTGCTCTCGGTGGCCGGCGGCTCGTCGAGCAGGGCGCCCGGCAGCCCTTCGAGGATCGGCCCGCCGAGCCGGGCACGCACCCGGACCGCGTCCGGACCCCAGGGCTCGACACGGACGGTCTCCTGGCGCCCGCTCCACTCCAGCGCGCCGTCCCGCTCCCGGAACGTGCCGACGGTGGGGGACGACTGCGCGAGAGTGACCTTGGGCTGGTTTTCGGCAGGCTGATTCACGAGGAGTGCTCCTGAAGGAATGCAGACAGGGGCGTCCCGCACAGGCACGGGATGCGTGGTGTGTGAGGTCTGGTGGGTGAGGTGTCAGGACGCCGAAGGCGCCGGGCCCGTGCTCGACCGGACCGTCAACTCCGGTTCGATCAGGACGACTTCGTCCTCACCGCGGCCCTCCAGCTTGGCGACCAGCCGCTCCAGGGCGTGCCGGCCCATCTCCTGGGCGGGAATGGCGACCGACGTCAGCCGCACCGAGGCCTGGACGGCGACCTGTTCGGGGCAGATCGCGACCACCGAGACGTCCTCGGGAATGGCCCGGCCCTGCTGGCGCAACAGCGCGAGCAGCGGCTCGACCGCCTGCTCGTTCTGCACGACGAAGCCCGTGGTGGACGGACGCTCGTCGAGGACGCGGGCGAGCGTCACGGCCATCGCGTCGTACCCGCCGTCGCACGGCCGGTGCAGCAGTCGTACGCCCAACTCCTGGGCCCGCGACCGGAGTCCGTCCAGAGTGCGCTCGGCGAAACCGGTGTGCCGTTCGTAGACGGCGGGGGCCTCGCCGATGACAGCGATGTCGCGGTGACCGAGCTTCGCGAGGTGCTCGACGCACAGGGCGCCGGTGGCCCGGAAGTCGAGGTCGACGCAGGTGAGCCCGGACGTGTCGGCGGGGAGGCCGATGAGCACGGAGGGCTGGTCGGTGCCGCGCAGGAACGGCAGCCGCTCGTCGTCGAGTTCGACGTCCATCAGGATCATCGCGTCGGCGAGCCCGCTGCCGGTGACGCGTCGTACGGCGTCGGGACCCTCCTCGCCGGTGAGCAGCAGGACGTCGTACCCGTGCGTCCGTGCGGTGGTGGCCACCGCGATGGCGATCTCCATCATCACCGGCACGTACATGTCGGTGCGGAGCGGGATCATCAGCGCGATGATGTTCGACCTGCTGCTGGCGAGTGCGCGGGCGCCGGCGTTCGGGTGGTAGCCGAGCTCGCGGATGCTCTCCTCGACGCGCTGCCGGGTGGTCGTCGAGATGGACCGCTTGCCACTGAGGACATAGCTCACCGTGCTCGCCGAGACTCCGGCGTGCTGGGCGACCTCGGCGAGGGTGACCATCCAGCTCTCCAAGCTTTGTGAAGCGCTTCGACAGTGCGCAGTGCGAACAGGGGCGGGTGAGGGTGGTTCGACAGTAGCTCCCCCGGGAGTGGGTGTCCATAGGTTGTCGAAGCGCTTCGACAGGGACTCGTGCGCGAGCGGCGCGAGGAGAAGGGCCCGCCATCGCGGAACCCGCTCCGGCCTGCCCGTTCACGGCCTCGACGGGGTACGGCTTCCTGCCTACCACGACCGGCCGCGGGGGACCATGGAGCGGGGCCGCGAGAACCCGTCCCGTAGGGCCCGGTGAGAGCGGGATGGGCACGGTACACCTGGTGCGGGGTGCGGGGTGCGGGGTGCGGGGTGCGGGGTGCGCGGGGGGTGCTGCCGGGCGTCCCGACGCGCGACGGACCCCGGATCGTCCATGGCGGCACCACCCGCCCCGAGGACGCTGCGACCGTCGCCCCCTGCGCCTGCGGGGCTGTCCGGGCCCTCGGGGCCGCCCGGACTCCCGGCCCCTGCGCCTGCAGGGTCAAGGGCCCCTGAGGCCGTCGACAATGAGCCGGTCGACGTCCAGCTCCTCGCCGGTCCCCGCAGCCCGCACGTCCTGCGCGGCGGCCGCCTCCAGGCCCGCCCCGCCCGGCGGCAACCCGGAGGGGGACATCCAAGGTCGCCCTCGACCTCGAGGACTTCCCCCGGCCACTCGTCCGGCGGAAGCTGCCGAGGCAGAGACAACTACGTCTGCGGCACCCAGGTCTTCAAGGCACCAGCCGACTGGACACCAAGTCGTTTTCCGTCGACATCGGCCGAACGGCCGCACGAAGGGTGGTGGCCTCGCCCCGGATCGGGTACATACGATCGGGTAGCACCCGTCGGTAACCATACGGCCCCCAAGATCCCGATTCACGACGAGGTGAGCCTGATGTCCGCACCGTCCACCAAGCCCGTCGTCACCGAGCGCGAGGCCCGCGAGGTGGCGGAGGCCGCCCGGGAACAGGACTGGCGCAAGCCCAGCTTCGCCAAGGAACTGTTCCTCGGGCGTTTCCGGCTCGACCTCATCCACCCCCACCCGATGCCCCCCGAGGAGGACGCCCAGCGCGGCGAGGACTTCCTGGCCAAGCTCCGCGACTTCTGCGAGACCAAGGTGGACGGCGCCCTCATCGAACGCGAGGCCCGAATCCCCGACGGCGTCGTGGACGGGCTCAAGGAGCTCGGCGCCTTCGGCATGAAGATCGACACCAAGTACGGCGGCCTCGGCCTCACCCAGGTGTACTACAACAAAGCGCTGGCCCTCGTGGGCTCCGCGAGCCCCGCGATCGGCGTGCTGCTGTCGGCCCACCAGTCGATCGGCGTGCCCCAGCCGCTCAAGCTCTTCGGCACGCAGGAGCAGAAGGAGCGGTTCCTGCCCCGGTGCGCCCGCACCGACATCAGCGCCTTCCTCCTGACCGAACCGGACGTCGGCTCCGACCCGGCACGCCTCGCGACCAGCGCGGTACCCGACGGGGACGACTACATCCTCGACGGAGTGAAACTGTGGACCACCAACGGGGT
Source organism: Streptomyces doebereineriae (assembly GCF_031845645.1). Taxonomy (NCBI): domain Bacteria; kingdom Bacillati; phylum Actinomycetota; class Actinomycetes; order Kitasatosporales; family Streptomycetaceae; genus Streptomyces; species Streptomyces doebereineriae. The sequence continues at coordinate 89,130 of NZ_JAVREZ010000004.1, read as the reverse complement.
GGTCGCCGACCTGCTCGTCGTGATGGCCCGCGTCCCCAGGTCCGAGGGCCACAAGGGCGGCATCACCGCCTTCGTCGTGGAGACCGACTCACCCGGCATCACCGTCGAGAACCGCAACGCCTTCATGGGCCTGCGCGGCATCGAGAACGGCGTCACCCGCTTCCACCAGGTCCGGGTGCCCGCGGCCAACCGCATCGGCCCCGAGGGCACGGGCCTGAAGATCGCCCTGACCACCCTGAACACCGGGCGTCTCTCGCTGCCCGCCTCCTGCGTGGCCGCCGGCAAGTGGTGTCTGAAGATCGCCCGTGAGTGGTCCGCGGCCCGCGAGCAGTGGGGCAAGCCGATCGCCCACCACGAGGCCGTCGGCTCCAAGATCTCCTTCATCGCGGCGACGACCTTCGCCCTGGAGGCCGTACTGGACCTCTCGAGTCAGATGGCCGACGAGAACCGCAACGACATCCGCATCGAGGGCGCCCTCGCCAAGCTCTACGCCTCCGAGATGGCCTGGCTCGTCGCCGACGAACTGGTCCAGATCCGCGGCGGCCGGGGCTTCGAGACCGCCGATTCCCTCAGGGCCCGCGGCGAGAAGGCGGTCCCCGCCGAACAGGTCCTGCGCGACCTGCGCATCAACCGTATCTTCGAGGGCTCCACGGAGATCATGCACCTGCTGATCGCCCGCGAGGCCGTCGACGCCCACCTCTCGGTCGCGGGCGACCTCATCGACCCGGAGAAGTCCCTCGGCGACAAGGCGAAGGCGGGCGCGAACGCGGGCGTCTTCTACGCCAAGTGGCTCCCGAAGCTGGTGGCGGGTCCTGGTCAACTTCCCACCTCCTACGCCGAGTTCAAGCGCGAAGTAGACCTCTCGGTACACCTGCGCTACGTCGAACGAACGGCCCGCAAACTCGCCCGCTCCACCTTCTACGCCATGTCCCGCTGGCAGGGCCGGATGGAGACCAAGCAGGGCTTCCTCGGCCGGATCGTCGACATCGGCGCCGAACTCTTCGCGATGAGCGCGGCCTGCGTACGCGCCGAACTCCTCTACACCACCGAACCCCACGGCCGCGAGGCCTACCAACTCGCCGACGCCTTCTGCCACCAGTCCCGCCTGCGCGTCGAGGAACTCTTCGGCCGCCTGTGGAACAACACCGACGACCAGGACCGCAAGGTCGTCAAGGGAGTCATGTCCGGCACCTACGGCTGGCTCGAGGACGGCATCGTCGACCCCTCGGGCGAGGGCGTCTGGATCGCCGACGCGACCCCCGGCCCGTCGGAGAAGGAGAACCTGCACCGGCCCATCCGGTGACAAGGCGGTCCCCCTCCCGCAACCCGAGAGGGGGACGCGCTGTCCTCACACACCGTCCTTACGGCCACAATGGAGGGATGAGCGACAGTCCAGCCCCCCGAGGGCACGGGCCGGAAGCCCCGTCTGCCCCGCGACGCCATGCACGCACTCTCGCCGCACCGGGCGCCGACCCAAGTACACCCAGTACGAGGGCCGACGCCCGGCACGGCGAGAGCACGCACCTGACGCCGCAGGGCCCGCCCTCCGGGCGGACGACGGGGCTTCCGGCCCGCGCCCTCGCCGACCCGCACCTGGTCTACGACCCCCTCCCGGGTGACGGTCCCAAGGACGTGGTGATCCTTGGCTCCACGGGCTCCATCGGGACCCAGGCCATCGACCTCGTGCTGCGCAACCCCGACCGGTTCCGGGTGACCGGGCTCTCCGCCAACGGCGGCCGGGTCGCGCTCCTCGCCGAGCAGGCGCACCGGCTGAAGGCGCGGACCGTCGCGGTCGCCCGCGAGGACGTCGTACCGCAGCTGCGCGAGGCACTCAGCGGTCTCTACGGCACGGGCGAGCCGCTCCCCGAGATCCTCGCCGGCCCGGACGCGGCCACACAGGTCGCCGCCTCCGACGCGCACACCGTCCTCAACGGCATCACCGGCTCCATCGGCCTCGCCCCGACCCTCGCCGCCCTGGAAGCGGGCCGCACCCTCGCGCTCGCCAACAAGGAGTCGCTCATCGTGGGCGGCCCGCTGGTGAAGGCCCTCGCCAAGCCCGGGCAGATCATCCCGGTCGACTCCGAGCACGCGGCCCTCTTCCAGGCCCTGGCCTCCGGGACGAGGGCCGACGTGCGCAAGCTCGTCGTCACCGCGTCCGGCGGCCCCTTCCGAGGCCGTACGAAAGCCGACCTCGCCCAGGTGACCGTCGAGGACGCCCTCGCCCACCCCACCTGGGCCATGGGCCCGGTCATCACGATCAACTCCGCGACCCTCGTCAACAAGGGGCTGGAGGTCATCGAGGCACACCTCCTCTACGACATTCCCTTCGACCGCATTGAGGTGGTCGTGCATCCCCAGTCGTATGTCCACTCGATGGTTGAGTTCACGGACGGATCCACGATCGCCCAGGCGACGCCCCCCGACATGCGCGGGCCGATCGCCATCGGCCTGGGCTGGCCCGAGCGCGTCCCCGACGCGGCGCCCGCATTCGACTGGAGCAAGGCGTCGACCTGGGAGTTCTTCCCGCTCGACAACGACGCGTTTCCTTCGGTCAACCTTGCGAGACACGTCGGACAGCTCGCGGGCACGGCCCCGGCGGTGTTCAATGCCGCCAACGAGGAGTGCGTCGAGGCCTTCCGGGCCGGCGCGCTGCCGTTCAACGGGATCATGGAGACCGTGACCCGGGTGGTGGACGAGCACGGCACCCCGCGCGGGGGAACCTCGCTCACCGTCGCGGACGTCCTCGAAGCGGAGACCTGGGCGCGGACCCGGGCCCGGGAACTGACGGCACAGACGGCGGAGGCCCGTGCATGACGACCCTGATGTTCATCCTCGGCATAGGGCTCTTCGCCTTCGGCCTTCTGGTGTCGATCGCGTGGCACGAGCTGGGGCATCTGTCCTTCGCCAAGCTCTTCGGCATCCGCGTGCCGCAGTACATGGTCGGCTTCGGACCGACCATGTTCTCGCGCAAGAAGGGCGAGACGGAGTACGGCATCAAGGCCGTCCCCTTCGGCGGCTACATCCGCATGATCGGCATGTTCCCGCCCGGCGACGACGGCCGTATCAGCGCCCGCTCCACCTCCCCCTGGCGCGGCATGATCGAGGACGCCCGCTCGGCCGCCTTCGAGGAACTCCAGCCCGGCGACGAGAAACGCCTCTTCTACACCCGTAAGCCCTGGAAACGCGTCATCGTGATGTTCGCGGGCCCCTTCGCGAACCTGATCCTCGCGGTGGCGCTGTTCCTCACGGTCCTCATGGGCTTCGGCATCTCCCAGCAGACCAACACGGTCAGCTCCGTCTCCAAGTGCGTGATCTCCCAGAGCCAGGACCGCCAGACCTGCAAGGCCTCCGACCCCGCCTCCCCGGCCGCGGCGGCCGGCCTCAAGGCGGGCGACAAGATCCTCTCGTTCAACGGCGTACGGACGGACGACTGGAACAAGCTCTCCGACCTCATCCGCGCCAACCCCGACAAGACGGTCCCGATCGTCGTCGAGCGCGACGGCAAGGACGTCACCCTCACCGCGAAGATCGCGAGCAACCTGGTCGCCAAGAAGGACTCCAGCGGGCAGTACGTCCAGGGCAAGTACGTCACCGCCGGCTTCCTCGGCTTCAGCGCGGCCACCGGCATCGTCAAGCAGGACTTCGGCGACTCCGTGGTCTGGATGGGCGAGCGCGTCGGCGACGCCGTCGACTCCCTCGCCGCCCTGCCCGGCAAGATCCCGGCCCTGTGGAACGCGGCCTTCGGCGACGCCCCGCGCGAGCCGGACTCCCCGATGGGCGTGGTCGGCGCGGCGAGGGTGGGCGGCGAGATCTTCACGCTCGACATCCCCCCGACCCAGCAACTCGCCATGGCGCTCATGCTGGTCGCGGGCTTCAACCTCTCCCTCTTCCTCTTCAACATGCTCCCGCTGCTGCCCCTGGACGGCGGCCACATCGCGGGCGCCCTGTGGGAGTCCCTGCGCCGCAACCTGGCGAAGGTGCTGAAGCGCCCGGACCCGGGCCCGTTCGACGTGGCGAAGCTGATGCCGGTCGCCTATGTGGTGGCGGGGATCTTCATCTGCTTCACGATCCTCGTCCTGATCGCCGACGTCGTTAACCCGGTGAGAATCTCCTAGCCATACGGCGTTCGAGGCGGCCCGGCAGGTGTGTGCCGGGCCGCTCTCCATTGAGTGGGTTTGCGGGCCGTGATGTGCTCGCGCCCGGTCCCTTGCCGTAATCTCGAAGTCCGGAGCCCGGCGCTGACGGGACCTGGACCTTGATCCACGACTTGGGGTTGCACAGCAGATGACTGCGATTTCTCTCGGCATGCCGTCCGTTCCGACCAGGCTCGCCGAACGCCGGAAGAGCCGGCAGATCCAGGTCGGCACCGTGGCGGTGGGCGGCGACGCCCCGGTCTCTGTCCAGTCGATGACGACCACGCGCACCTCGGACATCGGCGCCACGCTCCAGCAGATCGCCGAGCTCACGGCGTCCGGCTGCCAGATCGTGCGGGTGGCCTGCCCGACCCAGGACGACGCCGACGCCCTCGCGACCATCGCGCGCAAGTCGCAGATCCCGGTGATCGCGGACATCCACTTCCAGCCCAAGTACGTGTTCGCGGCGATCGAGGCCGGCTGCGCGGCCGTACGCGTCAATCCCGGCAACATCAAGCAGTTCGACGACAAGGTCAAGGAGATCGCGCGGGCCGCGAAGGACCACGGCACGCCGATCCGCATCGGCGTCAACGCCGGGTCGCTGGACCGCCGGCTGCTCCAGAAGTACGGCAAGGCGACCCCCGAGGCGCTGGCCGAGTCCGCCCTGTGGGAGGCCTCCCTCTTCGAGGAGCACGACTTCCGGGACATCAAGATCTCGGTCAAGCACAACGACCCGGTCGTGATGGTCGAGGCGTACCGCCAGCTCGCCGCCCAGTGCGACTACCCGCTGCACCTCGGCGTGACCGAGGCGGGCCCCGCCTTCCAGGGCACGATCAAGTCGGCCGTCGCCTTCGGCGCGCTGCTCTCCCAGGGCATCGGCGACACCATCCGGGTGTCGCTGAGCGCCCCGCCGGTCGAGGAGGTCAAGGTCGGCAACCAGATCCTGGAGTCCCTGAACCTCAAGCAGCGAGGCCTGGAGATCGTCTCCTGCCCGTCCTGCGGCCGCGCCCAGGTCGACGTCTACAAGCTGGCCGAAGAGGTCACCGCGGGCCTGACCGGCATGGAGGTCCCGCTCCGCGTCGCGGTCATGGGCTGCGTGGTGAACGGCCCGGGCGAGGCCCGCGAGGCCGACCTCGGCGTCGCCTCCGGCAACGGCAAGGGCCAGATCTTCGTCAAGGGCGAGGTCATCAAGACCGTCCCCGAGTCGAAGATCGTGGAGACCCTCATCGAAGAGGCGATGAAGATCGCCGAGCAGATGGAGGCGGAGGGCATCGCCTCCGGCGAGCCGTCGGTGTCGGTCGCGGGCTGACCTCCGTGGCTCACCGGTGCCGCATCCAGACGTTCGGCTCCTGATAGAGGCCGACGTCGGCGTCCCGGTCGACCCGCAGCACACTCAGCCCGTCCGGGATGACGTAGTCGCCGGACTCGGGGAGGGCGAGGTCCGTCCAGCCCTCCCACTCGGCGACCGTGCCGGTCATCGTCTGTGAGACGGGGGCCGGGGCGAGGATCTCGGCGCCGAGCCGTTCATGGGTCCGGATCCAGGGATCGAGGGCGGTCCCGTCCTGTCGCCGCCAGCGCAGGAACGACTCGATGGGCGTCAGCGGATAGCGGGCCTTGGTCGTGGGCCGCACGGGCGCGACGACCCGCGCCAGTCCCGCATCCTGTCCGGCCTCCCGCAGGGCGGTGAGCATCCGCCCGGCGAGCCCCTGCCCCTTGAGCGACGGGGTGACGATCGCCCCGCAGATCACCAGGGTGTCGGGTTCGATGCCCTGCTCATGCCCCTGTACGGCCCGCACCAGGGCGTCCGTGTACCCCGAGGGCAGCGCGTCGGCCCGGCCGTCCCACCGCAGCGGCACCCCCCAACCGGCGGCCACGGGAACCCCGTCCGCGTCCAGAAGCATCAGATCCAGCCCCGCGAAGAACTCCCGCACCCGTCCGATGTACTCCTTCACCAGCCGATCGGCGGTGATGAACGAGGGGAAGCCCTCGCTGAACAACTCCGCGAGCTGCTCGTCGGACCATTTCCGGGCGTCGGATCGCACAGGGGTCGAGATCATCCGACGTTCCTATCAGCGCGGGTCGGGCGTGTCAGCAACGAACGGCCCCCGAACTGGGGGCGGCACGGCTCAGCTTCCGCAGGTACAGTGCGGAGATCAGCAGACCCCAGTGTGAGGCCCCGCCCGTGTTGACCCAGACGACCTCCCGGGTCCTCGAACCGAGCGACCTGGACGCCGCGCTCGCCGTCCTCGACCGCGATCCGGTCGCGAACGCCTTCGTGACGTCGAGGGTGCAGGTCGCCGGCCTTGACCCGTGGCGGCTCGGTGGCGAGATGTGGGGCTGGTACGAGGACGGCATGCTCACGTCCCTCTGCTATGCCGGCGCCAACCTGGTCCCGATCTGCGCGACCCCCCGGGCCGTCCGCGCCTTCGCCGACCGCGCCCGGCGTTCCGGCCGCCGCTGCTCCTCCATCGTCGGCCCCGCCGAACCCACCGCCCAGCTCTGGCGCCTGCTGGAACCCAGCTGGGGCCCGGCGCGGGAGGTCCGTGCCCAGCAGCCCCTCATGGTCACCGACCGCATGCCCACCGACATCGCCCCCGATCCGTACGTCCGCCGCATCCGCAAGGACGAGATGGAAACGATCATGCCGGCGTGCGTGGCGATGTTCACGGAAGAGGTCGGCGTCTCCCCGCTGGCCGGCGACGGCGGCCTCCTCTACCAGGCCCGCGTCGCCGAACTGGTCGGTTCCGGCCGCTCCTTCGCCCGCCTCGACGAACACGGCAAGGTCGTCTTCAAGGCGGAGATCGGCGCCGCGACGGACCGGGCCTGCCAGATCCAGGGCGTATGGGTGGCCCCCGAGTACCGGGGCAGGGGAGTGGCGGCCCCGGGGATGGCGGCCGTACTGCGGTACGCCCTGGCGGACGTGGCCCCGGTGGTGAGCCTGTACGTCAACGACTTCAACACCCCGGCGAGGCGGACGTACGCAAGGGTGGGCTTCCAGGAGATCGGCGCCTTCATGAGCATCCTCTTCTGAGCCGACCCGCCCCCGGCACACACCTGAAACCCCCCTGTACGCTGCCCGCATGGACCTCGTCATCGGCCCCCTGGACCTGTCCGCCCACGTGGACGAGGCCCTGGCAGTACAGGCCATCGCATTCGGCCTCGGCGCCGACGAGGTAGCGGTCCGCCGCCAGATCGTGCTCCGTCACATGACCTATCCCGGTGCGAGGGCCCTCGGCGCGACCGTCGGAGGGCACCTCGTCGGATTCGTGTACGGCATGCCCAACAACCGCACCCACTGGTGGTCCACCGTCGTGGAGCCCTACCTCCGCGCGCAGCACAACGACATCTGGCTCGACGACTCGTTCGTGATCACCGAGCTCCATGTCCACCCCCACCACCAGAACCGCGGCATCGGCCGCACCCTGATCACCACGATCACCGACAGCGCCGCGGAGCCCCGCTCGATCCTCTCCGCGATCGACACCGACAGCCCGGCCCGCGGCCTGTACCACTCCCTCGGCTACCAGGACCTCGCCCGCCAGGTCCTCTTCCCGAGCGCCCCGAAGCCGTACGCCGTGATGGGCGCACCGCTGCCCCTGCGCCGCCGTTGACGGATTTCCACCGGCACAGCCCGCCCGGCTACCCTCCTGGCATCACCTAGACGCAGCAGGAGTACGAGAACCATGGCGAACGCACCGGTCCAGCGCATGTCCCAGTTGATGGCGAAGACGCTGCGCGACGACCCGGCGGACGCCGAGGTCCTCAGCCACAAGCTGCTCGTCCGCGCCGGGTACGTCCGCCGGACCGCGGCCGGCATCTGGAGCTGGCTGCCGCTCGGTATGCGCGTCCTGCGCAATGTGGAACGGATCGTCCGCGAGGAGATGGACGCGATCGGCGCCCAGGAGGTGCTGCTCCCCGCCATCCTGCCGCGGGAGCCGTACGAGGCGACCGGCCGCTGGGACGAGTACGGCCCCGAGCTGTTCCGCCTGCAGGACCGCAAGGGCGGCGACTACCTCCTCGGCCCGACCCACGAGGAGATCTTCACCCTGCTGGTGAAGGACCAGGCGTCCTCCTACAAGGACCTGCCGGTCATCCTCTACCAGATCCAGAACAAGTACCGGGACGAGGCCCGCCCGCGGGCCGGCGTCCTGCGCGGCCGTGAGTTCCTGATGAAGGACTCGTACTCCTTCGACACCGAGGACGAGGGCCTGGCCCGGTCCTACGCCCTGCACCGCCAGGCCTACCAGAAGGTCTTCGAGCGCCTGGGCCTCGACTACCGCATCTGCGCCGCCACCGCCGGCGCGATGGGCGGCTCCAAGTCGGAGGAGTTCCTCGCCCCGGCCGAGGCCGGCGAGGACACCTTCGCGGACTGCCCGAACTGCGATTTCGCGGCCAACACCGAGGCGATCACGTACGAGTTGAACCCGGTGGACGCGGCGGGCGTCGCCGCTCTCGAGGAGATCCCCACCCCCGACACCCCGACCATCGAGACCCTCGCCGCCCACCTCGGCGTCGAGGCCTCCGACACCCTCAAGAACCTCCTCGTGAAGGTCGACGGCGAGATCGTGGCCGTCGGCGTCCCCGGCGACCGCGAGGTCGACATGGGCAAGGTGGAGGCGCACTTCGCGCCCGCCGCCGTGGAGCTGGTGAGCGCCGAGGACTTCGTCGGCCGTCCGGACCTCGTCCGCGGTTACGTCGGTCCGCAGGGCCTGGGCGAGAAGGTGAAGTACATCGCCGACCCGCGCGTTGCCCCCGGCACCGCCTGGATCACCGGCGCCAACAAGGAGCACACGCACGCGAAGAACGTCGTCGCGGGCCGTGACTTCGAGGTCGACGAGTACGTCGACGTCGTGGTCGTCCAGGAGGGCGACCCGTGCCCGAAGTGCGGCACCGGCCTCAAGCTGGACCGCGCCATCGAGATCGGCCACATCTTCCAGCTCGGCCGCAAGTACGCCGACGCCCTCAAGCTCGACGTCCTCGGCCAGAACGGCAAGCCGGTCCGCGTGACCATGGGCTCCTACGGCATCGGCGTCACCCGCGCGGTCGCGGCCATCGCCGAGCAGAGCGCCGACGAGCAGGGCCTGTGCTGGCCCGCCGAGGTCGCCCCGGCCGACGTGCACGTCGTCGCCGCCGGCAAGGCCCTCCAGATCGAACTGGCCCTCGACGTCTCCGAGAAGCTGCGTGAGGCGGGCCTCAGGGTCCTCGTCGACGACCGCGCCGGGGTCTCCCCGGGTGTGAAGTTCACCGACTCCGAGCTCATCGGCGTACCGAAGATCCTGGTCGCGGGCCGCCGCTCCGCCGAGGGCGTCCTGGAGCTCAAGGACCGCCGCAGCGGTGAGCGCGAGGAGCTGACGGTGGACGAGGCGATCGCCCGCCTGACCGCTTGAGAAAGTGCGTACGGCGGCGGTCGCACCGGCGGCCGCCGCCGTACGGCCTCAGAGCCACCCGGCGAACTCCAGCAGCAACTCGGCATCCTTCGGCCGCCCCACCCGTAGCGCCCGGACCCCCGACTCCACGGCCCGGAACAACGTCCACCCCCGCAACCGCTCCTGATCCACCTCGAGTGACTCCGCGAGCCGCTTGATCCGCCGGCGGGTCGTCGCCGCCCCCGACGGCGAGGCGATCAGGTCCTCCACCCGATCCCGCACCAGCCGGGCAAGATCGAACGCACACTCCCCGACGACAGGGTCAGGCCCGACGGCGAGCCAGGGCGACCGCACACCGGAAAGCACCTTGCTCTGCCGGAACGTCCCGTGCAGCAACCGCTCCTCCGGCGGCGCGGCCAGCAACGACTCCCGCGCATCGAGAGCCGCGCTCACCAGCCCCGCCACCTCCGCGGAAGCACCCCGCATGACCGCGGCCTGCCGCCCGGTCCGCTCGGCCACCGTCTCGAAGACATGGTCACCGGGCGGCTCCACCCACAGCCGCCGCAGCGCCCCGGCAGCCTCGAGCAGTGCTTTCGCCTCCGGCAGGGACCGCACGGACACATCCGGATGCAGCCGCTCGAGCAGCAACACTCCCTCGGCGACAAAGGGCTCCAGCAGCTGTACGGCCCCCCGCCCGGCCCAGTGCGCGAGAGCCGCCCGCTCGCTCTCCGGCCGGGCCCGGGCCGGGGCCAGCTTGAGCACGGCCGGGGTCCCGTCAGCGCGCCGCACGAGCAACACGAGGCTGCTGCGTCCCCCGGGCACCTGAACCCGCTCCACGGTCAACTCGCGCAGTGCGACGGCCTGTCCGGCAATCTCGGGCAGCCTCTCCACCCAGTCGTCACCGTCCGGCGCGCTCTCGCCGAGCGCCCGCACCAGCCGCTGCGGTGGTTCGAAAGCCATGCGCGAGTCGTTTCCTTCCTGTACCGCGTTACGCCGTGGGAGCCGGCGAAGAAGCCGGGCCATAGGCCGAGGACGACATCGTGATCGCCCGCTCGGCGAGCCCAGGGAAGGCTACGCTCTCGCCGCGCCAGCGCACCGCCCGCACCGCGGCCTCCCGCAGCGCCTCGGCGGCCGTGCTCCGCCGCCCGCCCTCGGTTGCCCGCACCAGGTCGGAGTACACCCCGGCCACCCGCTCCTCCAGGTCGGCGGCGAGCCGTACCGCCGCGGCCGAGTCCGGCACCGGGAAGGGCAGCGCGTACGCCGCGGCCGCGGCCACCGGCTTTCCGCCCATGTTCCGCACCTGGCGCACCAGCCCGTCCCGCCGGGCCCGGTGGGCGTCATAGGCGGCCTTGGCCTCCGCTCGCCGGCCCGCACCGATCCGGCCGCCGACGACGCCGTAGCCGTACACGGCCGCGTGCTCGGCGGCCAGCGCCTTCTGAAAGGCCTCCAGCTCCTTGTCGTTCTTGTCGCTCACCGGATCCCCTCCATCAGCAGATAGGCGTGCGCCGCACCGGCCGCCGCCACGGAGGCCAGCAGCCGGGCCAGCTCGCCCGGTACGTCCAGCAGCGCCTTGGCCCGCCGGTCCGCGAGCGCCCGTTCGGCGGCGGCGAGCTGGGCGAGGGCGTCCTTCTCGGTCGCGGGCACCGTGACCGACGGTGCGGGCGAGGTCTGCGACGCGGTGGGCGAGGACTTGGCGACCGTCTCCCCGAACGCCTCCGCATGCCGCACCGCTTCCGCCCGCAACGGCCCCACCCGCTCCGCCAGCGCCGGATAGGCGGCGAGGACGGCGTCGTACCGTTCGACGATCCCCCGGCTGTCCCGAGCCGCACGCACGCGTGTGCGCTCGACGACGGACGGACTGCCGGCGGTGTTCTCCTCGGTGCCGGTCCCGTCGGAGCAGCCGGCCAGCAGGGCGCCCCCGGCGACCGAGGCGAGCAGGGATCTTCTGCGCGGCCCCGAGGGCATGTGCGGCGGAGGGGGGTACGGCACGACAGACGTCCTCGGGAAGCTCGTACGAACACATGGGCGGGAGGTCAGCCCGCTGGCGATCACGGTACCCGCGCATCCGAGGTCACCTGGACGGCAACACCCCCTGCGACCGGATACCCTTTGACCAGACACGCGACCTACCCACAACAGCACACGCGGCCGAGGAGTCACCCGGATGAGCACGACCCACAGCGAGAGGCTGCGAGAGCTCCTGGAACCGCTCGTCACCTCCGAGGGCCTGGATCTCGAAGAGATCGCAGTGGACTCCGTAGGACGAAAGCGAGTGCTGCGTGTCGTCGTCGACTCGGACACCGGTGCCGACCTGGACCAGATCGCCGATGTGAGCCGCGCGCTCTCGGCGAAGCTCGACGAGAGCGACGCGATGGGCGCGGGGGAGTACACCCTCGAGGTCGGCACCCCGGGCGCGGAGCGCCTCCTCAAGGAGCACCGTCACTACCTGCGTGCCGTGGACCGGCTGGTGAAGTTCCAGCTGACCGAGGGCGGCGAACTGGTCGCCAGGATCCTGAAGGTCGACGACGAAGGCCTCGACCTCGAAGTGCCCGGCGTGAAGGGCCGCAAGGCCACCGCCCGCAGACTCGCCTTCTCCGACTTCGACAAGGCGCGCGTGCAGGTCGAGTTCAGCCGCAAGGACAGCAAGAACGAAAACGAGCAGGAAGAGGAGGCGTAGCCGTGGACATCGACATGAGTGCCCTGCGGGGCTTGGTACGGGAGAAGGAGATCTCCTTCGACCTGTTGGTCGAGGCGATCGAGTCGGCCCTCCTCATCGCCTACCACCGCACCGAGGGAAGCCGCCGTCACGCGCGCGTGGAGCTCAACCGCGAGAGCGGCCATGTGACCGTGTGGGCGAAGGAGGATCCCGAGGACCTGGAGGAGGGTCAGGAGGCCCGCGAGTTCGACGACACCCCGTCCGGCTTCGGCCGTATCGCCGCCACCACGGCCAAGCAGGTCATCCTGCAGCGGCTGCGCGACGCCGAGGACGACGCGACGCTCGGCGAGTACGCCGGGCGCGAGGGCGACATCGTCATGGGCGTGGTCCAGCAGGGCCGCGACCCGAAGAACGTGCTCGTCGACATCGGCAAGCTGGAGGCCATCCTGCCGGTGCAGGAGCAGGTCCCCGGTGAGACGTATCCGCACGGGATGCGGCTGCGGTCGTACGTCGTACGAGTGGCGAGGGGTGTGCGTGGTCCGTCCGTCACCCTGTCGCGCACGCACCCCAATCTGGTGAAGAAGCTCTTCGCCCTGGAGGTGCCGGAGATCGCCGACGGGTCCGTCGAGATCGCCGCGATCGCCCGCGAGGCCGGTCACCGCACCAAGATCGCCGTACGGTCCACCCGCTCGGGCCTGAACGCCAAGGGCGCCTGCATCGGCCCCATGGGCGGACGTGTGCGCAATGTCATGGGTGAGCTGAACGGTGAGAAGATCGACATCGTCGACTGGTCGGACGACCCGGCCGAGATGGTCGCCAACGCGCTGTCGCCGGCCCGGGTGTCCAAGGTCGAGGTCGTGGACATGGCCGCCCGCTCCGCGCGGGTGACGGTCCCCGACTACCAGCTCTCCCTCGCCATCGGCAAGGAGGGCCAGAACGCCCGGCTCGCCGCCCGGCTCACCGGCTGGCGGATCGACATCCGGCCGGACACCGAGCAGGCCGGCGACTAGCGCCGGTGACTGGCTCCGGCTAATGGTGCTGGGGAATAGATCCAAGCCGTAGGTGGCTTAGATCACGACAACAACCGTTCGATCGCTGCCCCCAAGGGGTGAGGTCGGTACGGGGAGGTAGACTTAAGAGTGTCTGGCCGGACGCCCGCCCGAGCATGCCCTGAACGCACCTGTGTGGGTTGCAGGCAGCGAGCGGCCAAGACCGATCTGCTGCGCATCGTGGCGATCAAGGACGCATGCGTCCCTGATCCTCGCGGTACGCTGCCCGGCCGGGGTGCGTACGTACACCCCGCCCTGGTCTGTCTCGACCAGGCGGTACGCCGCCGGGCGTTCACGAGGGCGTTGCGCGCCCCGGGAGCGCTCGACACAAAGGCGTTGCGCCAGTACGTCGAGCAGACAGACAGTTGCTGAGCAGGCAACACCGTAAGAAGCGTCGCGCGGAACCCCCGTGCGGCCCTGGTACCCCGCGAGTTGGAAGTAGGTCGAGATTGCGATGAGCACTCGATGAGCACGCGATGAGTACGCCCATGAAGTAGCGACGGTCCGGACGCACCCGGACCTAAAAGGAGCGAAGTGGCTAAGGTCCGGGTATACGAACTCGCCAAGGAGTTCGGGGTGGAGAGCAAGGTCGTCATGGCCAAGCTCCAGGAACTCGGTGAATTCGTCCGTTCGGCGTCTTCGACCATCGAAGCGCCCGTTGTCCGTAAGTTGACGGACGCCCTCCAGCAGGGCAACGGAGGCGGCAAGCCCGCCTCCGCACGCAAGGCTGCCCCGGCCAGGCCGGCAGCCCCCTCTCCCGCGCAGGGTGCCCGTCCGGCCGCCCCGCGCCCGCCGGCTCCCAAGCCGGCCGCCGCCGAGAGGCCCGCGGCTCCCGCCGCCCCGGCCGCTCCCGGCTCCCGTCCCACTCCGGGCCCGAAGCCCGCACCGGCGCCGCGGCCCGCCCCGGCGTCCCCGGCTCCGACCACGCCCGAGTTCACGGCACCCCCGGCGGCTCCCGCCGCACCGGCCTCTCAGGGCCAGGGGCAGGGCCAGGGCCAGGGTTCCGGCCCGCGTCCGGGTGCTCCGCGTCCGGCCTCCCAGGCCCCTCGTCCGGGCGCCCCGCGTCCGGCCGGCGGTCCCGGTCAGGGCGGCCAGGGCCGTGGTGAGCGCGGCGACCGTCCCGGCGCTCCGCGTCCGGGCGGCCAGGGTGCCCGTCCCGGCGCTCGTCCGGCCGGTCCCCGTCCGGGCAACAACCCCTTCACCTCTGGTGGCTCCACCGGCATGGCGCGCCCGCAGGCGCCCCGTCCGGGCGGTGCCCCGCGCCCCGGCGGCCCTGGTGGCCCCGGTGAGCGTCCCGGCGGCGCCCCGCGTCCGCAGGGTCAGGGCCAGGGCGGTCCCCGTCCCCAGGGCGCGGCGGGCGGTCCCCGTCCGCAGGCTCCGGGCGGCTCGCGTCCGACCCCGGGCGGCATGCCCCGTCCGCAGGGCGGTCCCCGTCCCGGCGGCGGTGGCCCCGGCGGCCCGCGTCCCAACCCCGGCATGATGCCGCAGCGTCCGGCTGCCGGCCCGCGTCCCGGCGGCGGTGGCCCCGGTGGTCGCGGTCCCGGTGGCGGTGGCGGTCGCCCCGGTGGCGGTGGCGGCGGTCGTCCCGGTGGCGGCGGCGGTTTCGCCGGTCGTCCCGGTGGCGGTGGCGGCGGCTTCGCCGGTCGTCCCGCGGGTCCCGGTGGCGGTGGCGGCGGTTTCGCCGGCCGTCCGGGTGGTCCCGGCGGTGGCGGCGGCGGTCGTCCCGGCTTCGGTGGTCGTCCCGGCGGTCCCGGTGGCCGTGGTGGCACGCAGGGCGCCTTCGGTCGTCCCGGCGGTCCCGCGCGTCGCGGTCGCAAGTCGAAGCGGCAGAGGCGCCAGGAGTACGAGGCCATGCAGGCCCCGTCGGTCGGCGGCGTGATGCTGCCTCGCGGCAACGGCGAAGCCATTCGCCTGTCGCGCGGTGCATCCCTCACCGACTTCGCCGAGAAGATCAACGCCAACCCGGCGTCCCTCGTCGCGGTCATGATGAACCTCGGCGAGATGGTCACGGCCACGCAGTCCGTCTCCGACGAGACGCTGCATCTCCTCGCGGGCGAGATGAACTACACGGTTCAGATCGTCAGCCCCGAGGAGGAGGACCGCGAGCTGCTCGAGTCCTTCGACATCGAGTTCGGCGAGGACGAGGGCGACGACGAGGACCTGGTCGTCCGTCCGCCGGTCGTGACCGTCATGGGTCACGTCGACCACGGTAAGACCCGACTCCTCGACGCCATCCGCAAGACGAACGTCATCGCGGGCGAGGCCGGCGGCATCACCCAGCACATCGGTGCCTACCAGGTCTCGACCGAGGTCAACGAAGAAGACCGCGCGATCACCTTCATCGACACCCCGGGTCACGAGGCGTTCACCGCCATGCGTGCCCGTGGTGCCCGGTCGACGGACATCGCGATCCTGGTCGTCGCGGCCAACGACGGCGTCATGCCGCAGACGGTCGAGGCGCTCAACCACGCCAAGGCGGCCGACGTCCCGATCGTCGTCGCGGTCAACAAGATCGACGTCGAGGGTGCCGACCCGACCAAGGTGCGCGGTCAGCTGACCGAGTACGGCCTGGTGGCCGAGGAGTACGGCGGCGACACCATGTTCGTCGACATCTCCGCCAAGCAGGGTCTGAACATCGACTCCCTGCTGGAGGCCGTGGTCCTCACGGCCGACGCCTCGCTCGACCTGCGGGCCAACCCGAACCAGGACGCGCAGGGCATCTCGATCGAGTCCCGTCTCGACCGCGGCCGCGGTGCCGTGGCGACGGTCCTCGTCCAGCGAGGCACGCTGCGGGTCGGCGACACGATGGTGGTGGGCGATGCCTACGGCCGCGTGCGCGCCATGCTCGACGACAACGGCAACAACGTCGCCGAGGCCGGCCCGTCGACGCCGGTCCAGGTCCTGGGCCTGACCAACGTCCCGGGTGCGGGCGACAACTTCCTGGTGGTCGACGAGGACCGTACGGCCCGTCAGATCGCCGAGAAGCGCGCCGCCCGCGAGCGCAACGCGGCCTTCGCCAAGCGCACGCGCCGCGTCTCGCTCGAGGACCTGGACAAGGTGCTCAAGGCCGGCGAGGTCCAGCAGCTGAACCTGATCATCAAGGGTGACGCTTCTGGTTCCGTCGAGGCCCTCGAGTCCTCCCTGCTCCAGCTGGACGTCGGCGAAGAGGTCGACATCCGCGTCCTGCACCGCGGTGTCGGTGCGGTCACGGAGTCGGACATCGACCTGGCGATGGGCTCGGACGCCATCGTGATCGGCTTCAACGTCCGCGCGGCAGGCCGTGCGGCGCAGATGGCCGAGCGCGAGGGTGTGGACGTCCGTTACTACTCGGTCATCTACCAGGCGATCGAGGAGATCGAAGCGGCCCTCAAGGGCATGCTCAAGCCGGAGTACGAAGAGGTCGAGCTCGGCACGGCGGAGATCCGCGAGGTCTTCAAGTCGTCCAAGCTGGGCAACATCGCCGGTGTCCTGGTCCGCTCCGGCGAGGTCAAGCGCAACACCAAGGCGCGCCTCATCCGCGACGGCAAGGTGGTCGCGGAGAGCCTCACCATCTCCGGTCTGCGCCGCTTCAAGGACGACGTCACCGAGATCCGCGAAGGGTTCGAGGGCGGTATCAACCTCGGCAACTTCAACGACATCAAGGTCGACGACGTCATCGCGACGTACGAGATGCGCGAGAAGCCGCGCGGCTGACCGTCGTAGCACGCGATCGGGGCCGGTCGGCGGACGTAATATCCGTCGATCGGCCCCGGCCGTTGCGTGTACGGTTCCCCGTACCGGCGTCCAAGCGCGGCGCCCGTACCCCGAACCGGCGGGACATCCGGACACACATGTATGTGGGGACTCTGTCCTTCGACCTGCTCCTCGGTGACGTCCACTCGCTGAAGGAGAAACGCTCTCTCGTCCGTCCGATCGTGGCCGAGCTCCAGCGCAAGTACGCGGTGAGCGCGGCGGAGACGGGCAATCAGAACCTCCACCGCAGGGCCGAGATCGGGCTCGCGGTGGTCTCCGGGGACACGGGACACCTCACCGACGTGCTGGACCGCTGCGAGCGGCTGGTCGCCGGGCGGCCCGAGGTGGAACTGCTCTCGGTTCGACGCAGGCTCCACAGCGACGAAGACTGAAGCAAGCAGCAAGACAGTTACTAAGGAGACGGACCAGTGGCCGACAACGCGCGCGCCAAGAGGCTGGCGGACCTCATCCGAGAGGTGGTGGCCCAGAAGCTGCTGCGCGGGATCAAGGACCCGCGGCTCGGCTCACACGTCACCATCACGGACACCCGGGTCACGGGTGACCTGCGGGAGGCGACCGTCTTCTACACGGTGTACGGCGGTGACGAGGAGCGGGCGGCCGCGGCCGCCGGACTGGAGAGCGCCAAGGGCGTGCTCCGGTCCGCCGTCGGGGCGGCGGCGGGAGTGAAGTTCACCCCGACGCTGACCTTCGTGGCCGATGCGCTGCCCGACACCGCCAAGACCATCGACGACCTCCTCGACAAGGCCCGCCAGTCCGACGAGAAGGTGCGCGAGGTCTCGGCCGGCGCCAAGTACGCCGGCGACGCCGACCCGTACCGGAAGCCGGGCGACGAGGACGAGACGGACGACGCCGCCGAATGACCCAGAAGACTCCGCCGCCCGACGGCCTTGTCATCGTCGACAAGCCGTCGGGCTTCACTTCGCACGACGTGGTCGCCAAGATGCGCGGGATCGCCAGGACCCGCCGCGTCGGACACGCCGGCACCCTCGACCCCATGGCGACGGGCGTGCTGGTCCTCGGTGTCGAGAAGGCCACCAAGCTCCTCGGGCACCTCGCGCTGACCGAGAAGGAGTACCTGGGCACGATCCGGCTCGGCCAGACGACGCTGACCGACGACGCGGAGGGCGAGATCACGGGGTCGACAGACGCCTCGAAGGTCACCCGAGAGGCCGTCGACGCCGGGATCGCCAAGCTGAGCGGCGACATCATGCAGGTGCCGTCCAAGGTCAGCGCCATCAAGATCGACGGTGTGCGCTCGTACAAACGGGCGCGTGAGGGCGAGGAGTTCGAGATCCCGGCCCGCCCCGTCACCATCTCGTCCTTCGCCGTGTACGACGTCCGGGACGCGGTCGCCGAGGACGGCACGGCCGTTGTGGATCTGGTCGTGTCGGTGGTCTGCTCGTCCGGCACCTACATCCGGGCCCTCGCCCGCGACCTGGGCGCCGACCTGGGCGTCGGCGGTCACCTGACGGCTCTGCGCCGCACGCGCGTGGGCCCGTACAAGCTGGACTCGGCCAAGACCCTCGACCAGCTCCAGCAGGAGCTGACGGTGATGCCGATCGCCGAGGCCGCGACAGCCGCGTTCCCCCGCTGGGACGTCGACGGCCGCCGGGCCAAGCTGCTCACCAACGGCGTACGGCTCGACATGCCCGACGAGTACACGGGCGCCGGTACGGTGGCCGTCTTCGACCCCGAGGGCCGCTTCCTTGCGCTGGTCGAGGAACACAAGGGCAAGGCGAAGAGCCTGGCCGTCTTCGGCTAGGCCTGGCCCGGGGGAGCACCGAGGCTGTTTGCCCGTGGAGCGGCGATCACGGGGTTGTGCCGCCGCTCCACGGTCCCCCCTCGGTTCCCCCACCCCTAGGGTGTATCCGCCCGTCTCCTTCCATTCACCCGCGCGGGCAGGCGCTCGGAGTGAACCGGGGGAGTGGAAGGGGGCGCGTTCACCACACGATCTGTGCCGCCGATCACCGCACGCCTACCGTCGACAACAGGAACGTGCGTACGGCGGGGAGGTACGGCCATGGCGGCAGGAGGTGACCCCGCCGACGGAACGACGCCTCTCGCCTCCGGCGCCGGTGCGGAGATGCCGGGGCGGGGGGAAGGGATCACGGGGGAGACGGGTCGGCCTGCGGGGCTTGGGGAGCGGGAGCCGCGTGAGACGGGTCTGTCTGTGGGGCCTGGGGGTTGGGAGTCGCGCGACACGGGTCTGTCTGCGGAACAACGGGGCCGGGAGCCGCGTGAGTCCGGTCGGCGGGTCCGGTGGGGTGACCGCGCGGCCCGCGAGGAGAACCCGCGGTTCCGGCAGAGCGACCCGGAGGCAGGTTCCGGCGGGCACGATGACGGCGGAGCGGGGCAGGAGAGCCGGCGGGTTCGGCCGGGAGACCGGGAGATCGCTGAGGGTGCCGGGTGGGTCGATCGTGATGATCGGCTGGGGGACTGTGAGGTCGTGGGGAGCGCCGGATCCGTGGATCGTGAGGTGCGGCAACGGGATCGGGAGGTCGGCAAGGCCGGGCCGTCCGATCGGGGTGGCAATCGCGAGACCGGCGATTTCGTACGGCCCGGGCGGAGCGGGTGCGAGGAGCGTTCCCGGCAACGCGGGCAGGCCCCCGGGGCCGGGTGGGACGGGGAACTCGTGCGGATTCTTGATCTGGCCGGCCGGCCCCGGGGGGTCGGGTTCGTGGCCGATCATCGTGGCACCGTCGTCACCAGCCATGAGGCCGTCGACGGGCCGGCCCGGCTCGTGCTGCACGCCGGCGGTGACCGCAGCTGCGTGGTGTCCTCCGATGCCGTGACCGCGCTGCCCGAGCTGGACCTGGCGCTCGTCCGTACCGAAGGACTCGGCGTGGACCCGTGGCCGGTGTCCGTGCGCGACACCGTCGAGACCGGCACCTACGTCCGGCTCCCCGCCGGCTGCTGGCGCGAGGCCCGGGTGCTCGGCGCGGCCGCCGTGACCTACACCGCCACCGACCGCTTCCATCTCCTCGAAGACGTCCTGGAGTTGGCGATCGGCACCGCGGGACGGGACGCACTGCGGCTGGGCGGCGGGGCCGCCGGAGGCCCCGTGCTCGACGCCGGGACCGGCGCGGTGCTCGCCGTCCTCGGCACCGCCCTGCAGTGCGGCCACCGCGACAGCGGATACGCGGTCCCGCTCCGCTCCGCCCGGACCGGCCCCCTCGCCGACCTGCTCGCGGAGAACGCGGCGACGGTCCCGGCGTACGGCGCCGACCTCAACCTCGCCGGCGTGCTGGAACTGACGGCCATCTCGGTGGGCCAGGACGGCCCGCCGGGCACGCTCGCCGGTCACGTGGGCCGGGCAGACCCGACCGAGCCGGTCGAACGGGCCGCCATCACCAGGGAGTTCGCCGCTTTCACCGAGGGCCCGGCCGGCGTCCTCGGCCTCGTCGGACCGCCCGGCAGCGGCCGTACGACACAACTCGCGGCCCTCGCCGCCCGCCGCCACCGGGGCCCCGCCCCGGCCCCCACCCTCTGGCTGCGCGGCGCCGACCTCGAGAACACCGACGCCTCGGTGGCCGACGCGGCGAGCCGAGCGCTCACCAGGGCCGCCCGGATCGTGGCGACCTCCACGGACACCGTCCCCGCCGACCTGGGCGACCTCACCCCCGAACGCCTGGCCCGCCTCGCCGGCACCGCAGGCCGCCCCCTGTTCCTCCTCCTCGACGGCCCCGAGGAGATGCCCCCGGCCCTGGCCCACCGCCTCGCCGAGTGGACGGAGGGCACGGCGAAGTGGCTGGCGGAGACGGGGGCGCGGCTGGTGGTGGCGTGCCGGGAGGAGTACTGGGAGGGCACGGACTTCCCGGAGGAGCTGCTGTACGGCAACCCGCAGGGGCACCTTCCGCCCTGCGTACGCCTCGCCGACCTCACCGACGAGGAGGCCCGTCGCGCCCGGGCCCGCCACACCCTCCCCGAAGGCATTCTCACCGCCCCCGACGACCGGCACCCCCTCACCCTGCGGCTCCTCTCCGAGGTCCGCGCGGCACTCGGGGACGCCCCTCATGCCCCCGTGGACCGCGACGCGGTCTTCTCGGCGTACCTCGACCTGATGTGCCTGCGCATCGCGGTACGGCTGGCCACGGCGAGCGGTCTGCGCGGCACCGCCGTCCGCCGGCTCGCCGCGAAGGTCTCCGGCCAGGTCCACGAGGCCGCCCGCCGCAGCCTCGGTCCCGGGCAGGGGGAGCTGGACCGGGAGTCGTTCGAGGCCGTATTCCCCTGGGGCCAGGCGCCGAAGCGGCTCGGCGGCGCCGGCTGGGCCTCCGCCGTCCTCACCGAGGGCCTCCTCGTCCCCGCCGGCAACGGCTACCGCTTCGCCCACGAGGAACTCGCCGACTGGATCCACGGCACCCACCTCGACCTGGACGAGGCACTGCGCGCCCTGGTCCACCGTCGCAGTACCGGACGGGAACACCCCCTCCCCGTCCCGCACCACCGCATCGGTCCCGTCGTCCAGGCCCTGCTCCTCGTCGCCCGCCAGCACGGCGCACCGCAACTGGCGTACCGACTGGAGGAGTTGCTCCACGCCCTCGACGCCGACCCGCACTCCTGGTGGGCGGCCCGCCTTCTCACCGAGACCCTGCTGAGCGTGCCCGACGCGACGCCGTACACCGATGTCCTGCGGCGGCTCACCGACCGCCTGGTGGCCCGGCGCCGTCGGGAGGAACCGGTCCCGCCCGCGTTCGGGCCCGCCTTCTGGACCGCCCTCCCGCTCCCGCCCGGCACCCGCTTCGACCTGCTGCGCCGCCTCGTCCTCGCCGACGGGCCCCCGCACGAGCCCGGCCCCCGGTTCCTGGACGCCGTGGCAGAGCTGCTGGCCATGGACCCCACCGCCGTACAGCCGCATCTCGCCCGCTGGTTCGACGACGACCGGCCGCTGCCCGCGACCCCGCACGCGACCGTGGCGAAGGCCGCGCAGGCGCTGCTGCACACGCACCGGACCCGGGCCCTGGACGACCTCACCGAGGTGCTCGTCGGCTGTGCGCACCGGCGGGCCGACGAACTGCTCGCCGTGCTGGCCGAGGACGAGCCGTCGGCGGTGTGCCGGGCCGTGGACCGGTGGGCGCACGACACGCGGCCGGCGAGGCGGGTGGCGGCGGTGGCGTACGGACTGCGGGCGGCTCCGCACGTACGCACCGAGGCCGACCGCGAACTCCTGCGCTACGCCGCCCTCGCGCTGCTCGCCCGCCCCGAGGACTGCACCCTGCACGGCGGTGCGCTCGCCCTGCTGGTGCGTGACCCGTGCACGCGTGCCCGTCATCTCCCGCAGGCGCTCGGTCACTTCGCCGCCGGCGACCCGCAGTTCCCGCCCGGCGCGCTGGTCCCCGCGCTCGCCACCGACCCCGATCCGGTCCTGGAGGCCTTCCGGGAGCGGCTGCGCAGACCGGGTGCCGGGGAGGCGCTGCGCACGCTCGCCGACGTCACCACGCCCGCCCTGGCCCGCCGGGTGGCCGTGCTGGTGCGGGAGGCGGTCCAGCAGTGCCCGGCGATCGCCGGTGACGTGGCCGCGTACGTCGACCGGCGCCTCGACCAGGGCCCGGCCGCCCGGGCCGTACTCCTCCCGCTGGTCACCGGACTGCTCGACGGCACCTCGGAACGGGTGCGGGCCGCGCTGGCGGCCGTGCTCGTCGGCCCGGGCACCCCCGCCTCCGGCCCGCTGCGCCAGGAACTCCTCGCATATCTCCTGGACCACGAACGGGAACCCGCGGTCCTCGTCGCCCTGCTGCCCGCGGCCGCCGCGCGCGGCGGGGACGGCGTGCGCGACCTCGTCCGGCGCACAGGCCTCCTCCTCGTCCGCACCCCGCTGGGCGCGACCCGCTTCGACCGCGCTCTCGTCGACCTCGGCCGGCATGTGCCCGGGTTCGCCGCGCTGGTGGCCGGCTGGCTCGCCGAGGCCCCGCAGGAGTGGGCGGGGATGGTCGGCCCCAGCACCCGGCGGATGATCGAGAACCTGGCGGGTGTACGGGTTCCGGCCTGACTCCGCGTGCGTCGGGTCACAGCCCCCATGCCGATGCGAGCGACGGGCACGCGGCATGGCACCCTTAGACCTGCGTAAGTCGCAAGAGTCAATACGGACACGGGTTCGACGAGGAGCGGTCACAGTGCAGCGCTGGCGTGGCTTGGAGGACATCCCCGAGGACTGGGGGCGCAGCGTCGTCACCATCGGGTCCTACGACGGGGTCCACCGCGGGCACCAGCTGATCATCCGGCATGCCGTGGACCGGGCGCGCGAGCTGGGCGTCCCCTCGGTCGTCGTCACCTTCGACCCGCACCCCAGCGAGGTCGTCCGCCCCGGCAGCCACCCGCCGCTGCTGGCTCCGCACCACCGCCGCGCCGAGCTCATGGCCGAGCTGGGCGTGGACGCGCTCCTGATCCTCCCCTTCACCACGGAGTTCTCGAAACTCTCGCCCGCCGACTTCGTCGTCAAGGTCCTGGTCGACAAGCTGCACGCCAAGGCGGCCGTCGAGGGACCCAACTTCCGTTTCGGCCACAAGGCCGCTGGCAACGTCGACTTCCTCGTCGAGCAGGGCAAGACGTACGACTTCGAGGTCGAGATCGTCGACCTGTACGTGTCGGGCACGGCAGGCGGCGGTGAGCCCTTCTCCTCCACCCTGACCCGGCGTCTGGTCGCCGAAGGTGACGTGGAGGGCGCCGGGGAGATCCTGGGCCGCCCGCACCGGGTGGAGGGCGTGGTCGTCCGCGGGGCCCAGCGAGGTCGCGAGCTCGGCTTCCCGACCGCCAACGTCGAGACCCTCCCGCACACCGCCATCCCCGCCGACGGCGTCTACGCCGGCTGGCTGCACGCCCAGGGCGAGGCGATGCCTGCCGCGATCTCCGTCGGCACCAACCCGCAGTTCGACGGCACCGAGCGCACGGTGGAGGCGTACGCGATCGACCGCGTCGGGCTCGACCTGTACGGGCTGCACGTGGCGGTGGACTTCCTCGCCTATGTGCGCGGACAGCAGAAGTTCGAGTCGCTGGACGCGCTGCTGAAGGCGATGGCCGAGGACGTGAAGCGGTGCCTGGAGCTGATCGAGGGCGCGGAGGCCTGAAGCGCGCAGAGACGGAAGAAGAGGGCCGGCACCTTTGTGGTGCCGGCCCTCTTTCGTCCACTGCTTTCGTCTACTGCTGCGGAGGCTGTCCCGCGTTCGGGTCGTACGGCGGCTGCGGGAACCCGGGCTGCGGCTGACCCGGCTGACCGGTCTGCCAGGGCTGGCCGGGCTGTGCGCCGGGGAAGCCCTGGAACGGCGGCTGGGGCTGCTGCGGCTGCGCGGCCGGGGCCTGCTGGTGACCCGGCATCGGGGGAGCCATGGTCGGCGGCTGGTGGCCGCCCTGCCCCGTCCACAGGCCCTGCTCCTGCTGGGCCCGCACGAAGTCCTCGGCCACCATCGCGGCGAGCTCGAAGTACGACTCCCGGACCTTCGGCCGCATCATGTCGAGGTCGACCTCGGCACCGGCCGCCAGGTGCTCGTCGAACGGTACGACGATCACGCCCCGGCAGCGCTGCTCGAAGTGGGTGACGATGTCCTCCACCTTGATCATCTTGCCGGTCTCGCGCACACCCGAGATCACGGTGATGGACCGCGAGACCAGGGACGCGTACCCGTGCGCCGACAGCCAGTCCAGCGTCGTACTGGCACTGCTCGCACCGTCCACCGACGGGGTCGAGATGATGATCAGCTGGTCGGCGAGGTCGAGGACCCCGCGCATGGCGCTGTAGAGCAGACCCGTGCCCGAGTCCGTGAGGATGATCGGGTACTGGCGGCCCAGCACGTCGATCGCGCGCCGGTAGTCCTCGTCGTTGAACGTCGTGGACACGGCAGGGTCGACGTCGTTGGCGATGATCTCGAGGCCCGAGGCCGCCTGGGACGTGAACCGGCGGATGTCCATGTACGAGTTGAGGTACGGGATCGCCTGGACCAGGTCACGGATGGTGGCGCCGGTCTCGCGCCGCACCCGGCGGCCGAGGGTGCCGGCGTCCGGGTTGGCGTCGATGGCGAGGATCTTGTCCTGCCGTTCGGTGGCGAGGGTGGAGCCGAGGGCGGTGGTCGTGGTCGTCTTGCCCACTCCGCCCTTGAGGCTGATCACCGCGATCCGGTAGCAGGACAGCACCGGGGTGCGGATGAGGTCGAGCTTGCGCTGCCTCTCCTGCTCCTCCTTCTTGCCGCCGAGCTTGAACTTCGAGCCACCGGGAGTGGGGCGGCTGCTCTTGGCCTTCTGCTTCTTGCTGTTGACCAGTCGGTCCGAGGTCAGCTCGACCGCGGCGTTGTAGCCGAGCGGCGCGCCCGCACCGGCGACCTGCTGCCGCTGGTCGTGCTGGACGGCCGCGGGCCAGGCTCCACCGGTACGGGGGTCCACGCCGGGCTGGCCCGGAGCGCCCCCGTAGGGGCCGGGCTGAGGTACCTGCGGCGGCTGCTGTCCCGGGAACTGCGGCTGCCCCGGCTGGGCCTGCGGCTGTGCCGGAGGCGGCTGCACGGGCTGACCCGGCTGACCCGGCTGGCCGGGCTGCGCGGGGGCCTGCTGCTGGGGGTAGCCGTAGCCGCTCTGGTCGGGCTGGGGAGCGGGGGGCTGCGGGAAGCCGTAACCGCCCTGGGGGTTCGGGGGAGCGGGCTGCTGGGGGTAGCCGTAGCCGCCCTGGCCGGGCTGGGGCGCAGGGGGCTGGGGGTAGCCGTAACCACCCTGTGCCGGCTGGCCCTCGGGCTGCGGCGGGGTGGCCGGCCAGCCCCCGGGCGCCGGCTGCGGTGCCTGGGGCGCGGCCGTCGGCTGCGCGGGCGGGAGCGGGGCGCCGGGCTGTCCGCCCGTCGTCCACTCCGGGGCCGACTGCGGTGCCGTACCGGGGGCCGCCGACGCGTACTGGGGCGGGAGCGGCGGGACGGCGCCCTGGGGGGCCGGCGGGGGACGCCAGCCTTCCTGCTGGGCGTCGGGCTGCTCCGGTACGGCGGCGGCCTGCGGTGCCTGGGGCCGGTCCGGTGCGGCGGTCTGCGTGGCCGGGGCGTCGGGCGCGGCTGCCTGCGGCTCGACGTCAGCGCCCGGGGCGGAGGCCGGGGGCGTGTTGGCTTCCGGTGCCTCAGGCGCTTCCGGCGCCTCCGGTGCCGTGGCTTCGGCGGTGGGGGCCTGGGGCGCTGCCGTGCCCTCGTCGGTTCCGGTCTCGTCGTCGGAGGCGGATGTGGCTCCGGCCTCGCTCGGGGAGGGGGCAGCCGGCGCCTCGGCGTCCGCCTCCGCGGAGCCCTGCGGGGCTTCGGCGGGGGCCGGTGGCGCGGGGGCGGTGGGCGCGGTGGGTGCCTCCGGCGACGGGGCGACGGGGGGCTGCGGAGCGCTCGTCGCGGTGGCGGAGGCGGAGGGCGCGTCGATACGGCCTTCCGCTTCACCTCCGGCGGAAGCCGCGCCGCCATCCGCGGTCGGGGAGCCGGGGGCGGCAGGAGGTGCGGGAGCCACGGGGGGCGCAGGAGGCGCGGGGGCTACAGGGGCGACGGGAGGTGCTGGCGCTACAGGGGCGACGGGCGGCGCGGCAGCCACCGGGGCCGCGGGGGGTGCGGGCGGTGCTGTAGGAGCGGGCGATTGTGGATAGCCGTAGCCGCTCTGGGGGTTCGGGGGCGCGGGGGGCTGAGGGTAGCCGTAGCCGGTCTGCGGGTTCGGGGGCGCGGGCGGCTGAGGGTAGCCGTAACCACCCTGGGGGTTCGGGGGAGTGGGCGGCTGAGGGTAGCCGTAGCCGCTCTGCGGGGGCTGGGGGGCCGCACCGGGGTTCCCTGCCCACGGCGGCGGCGGTGGCGTCGCGCCGGCCGGGCCCGCGGAGGGGGCGAACTGCGGGCCGGGAACGGGAGCCGACGGTGCGGAACCGGACGTATCGGGGTAACCGGGGTGCGGTGCAGGCGCGGTGGGGGCAGCGGCGGGCGCGGGAGGTTCCGCCTCGGCCTCGGGCGCCGCGCTCTGCGTGTACCAGGCAGGCGCGGCGTAGTCGATGGTGAACTCGCCCGTCATCTCGGTGGCGGACTCCGCGTCGGACTGGTCGTCGCTGGGCGTGGTCCAGCCCGCGCGCAGCCCGTCCCGATCGCTCTGCACAATTCCTCCTGGTATGGGGTCGAGCACCCTCGTGCCGTGTGGGCACTCACGTGCCGGGCTGGGGGCGACCGTTCCTGGTGTCCGATCCGTCTGAAGTCCCCTGGACGCGAACAACCCAGCCGTGGGTTCTTACGTCGCACCCGCATCAAGCGTAAACGCCACGGGCGTCGGCGGGGCAGGCCCGTCCGCTGTGCGCTCGCGCCCAACGGGCCGGTGCCTGCCCTGATGTCGGCCTTGTGGCGATTGTTCGTGTCTTGAAGCCCGGGGCGGTTTGGCTCTGTCCCGGCCGGGGCCGGGCCGTGGTGCCTACTCCGCCTGCTCCGCGGTGAGCCCGCCGTGGTGCTGTGCGGCCTCCAGGTCGAACTCGCCGTCGCGTGCGCCGAGTACGAAGGCCCGCCACTCCGCCTCCGTGTACCGCAGCACGGTGTCCGGGTCCAGGGAGGACCGCATGGCCACCGCGCCCTCGGGGAGGTAGGCGATCTCGACGCGCTCCTCGTGCTCCTCGGTGCCGGGCGCGCTGTGCCACTCGACGCCGGAGATGTCCAGGCCGTACAGCTCGTCCCGTTCCCGCGCCTTTCGCGCCTTGACGTCCTCGTCCGGTGTCTTTGCGGCGATGTCGTCCGCGTCAGTCATGGTCGGCGGGCCCTTTCTCATGAGCGAACCTCGTGCACGAGCACCCTACTTGGCCTGGGCCCTCTCACACGGCGCAACGGTTCGGTTACGAACTCGCGTGAGGGGCCGACGCCTTGGCCGTGTCACGAGCCCGCCCGTCAGTCCATCCGGCGGGGCGCCCCGAGGAGACCGGTCTCCGCGTCGGTGGGCTGGGTCATCACGTACTGCCGGTGCTTCTGTGTGCACCACAGGGCGACGTTGTCGGAGAGGGACGGCAGGGACGCGGCATCACCCTGGGGCAACCGCATGGACTTGCCGACCACTTCGGACTCCTGCGGCGAGATCCGCTGTACGCCGACGATGTCCGCGTTGGCCAGCAGCCGCGGGGCGGTCGGGCCGAGATAGGGGAGCAGGGTCAGCACCGACTGCCAGGGCGCCGTGGTGAGACGGCTGCGCGGCGGGCGGATGCCCAGGTCGCGGATGATGAGCACCGGGCTGGCCGGGGACGGGCCCTGCGGGGCGATCCGCCCCACCTGGTGCACCGTCACGCACTGCTGGCCGCCGCCGGCCGCCTGCGCCATGGGCGCCCACAGCTGCGGACGCGCCGTCTCCACGGCCACGCGCGCGCCGATCGCCGCCGCCCGCAGGGCGATGACCTGGGCCAGCCAGGTACCGCCGACCAGCACCATGTCCAGGCGGGTGGGGCGGCACAGTCCCAGCACCGCGGGCTGGTTGTCGGGGTCGATGCCGAGGATCAGACCGTCGTCGCCGACGGGCAGCGTCAGCTGCGCCAGGACGTCGGCGTCGACGAGGTGACGCTCACGCCGGGGGCCGAGCAGACCGAAGGCCTCGCGCAGACGCCGCTCGGGACCGATCCGGGCGGGCTCGGGAGAGCGGGGCAGATGCCCGGGACGCTGTCCGGGGAAGCCCGGGGTCGACGATCCGAAGCCGGAGCGGCCGGAAGGACGGACGGTGGGAGCGGACATCAGCGGGTACCTCCCAGCGGCAGGGTGGCCAGAACTCCGGGCAGCTGCTCACGGTCGAGCCGCACGAGACCGACCTTGAAAGCGGACGCGGCCCGCTCCAGGTGCTCGGCCGCCTCGCCCAGTTCGTTCTCACCGCGGCCGGTCAGGCGCACATGCCCGGACAGGGCGAGGACCTTGCCCCGGCGCCTGCTGATGGTGAGCGAGAAGGTGCTGGCCAGCGTGGGCGCCGAGGTCAGCGCGCCGACCAGCCGGGGGAACGCCGGACCGCCGCCGCCGAACTGCGGCCACCGGGAGATCCAGTACGTGGTGTGCAGCCGGTCGTCGCAGCGCCAGGCACGGGTGCTCTCGGCCGTACGGCGGCCCGAGCGGCTCCCGTCCAGCGCGGCACCGCCGGTCGTGGCCATCGGATTGACACAGCTGGAGGTCGCGATGGCGCCGCAGATGTCCGACTCGCTCAGCACCTTGGCCTGCATGCCGACTCCCATGAGACGGCTGGCCAGTTGGTCGGCGACGCGCAGCAGCGCCCGCCGGGCCCCCTGCATACCGCCACCGCGGGCTTCCACGGCCTCGGGGCACAGCTCCGGGTCGAACTTGAGCGCGACCCAGGTGATGCGCAGCCCCGGTGTCATGCTCTGGGCCTGCAGCGGCCCGTAGGAGCGGACCGCCATGGCCTGCGGAGGCAGATGCGGGGCGGGCGCGGGCTGGGTGTGCTGGACGACCTGGACCGAGGCGAGGCGGATGTCGTCCACCTCCAGCAGGCCCTGCAACAGATCGAGCGGGATGTCCCCGGTGCCGTAGGTGGGACGAAGGGGGGTGTCGGCGGCCTGCACCTGCACCAGCGCGGTGAGGAAGGTGCCGTCGCCGAGCATGCCGATCTCACGCTGCTCGCGGTCCTGGAAGCTGTAGGTGCGCAGCGCCGGGTCGCACTCGACGGCCGGGGCGAACCCGGGGTCGGTGCCGGGGGGCACGGGTTCGGCGTTGCGCTTGCGGCGGTCGCGGAGCGCACGGGCGGTGCTGAACCACTCGGGCAGCGGACGCCCGCGCCGGCGCAGCAGTCCGGCCAGGACCAGCGGTACGGCCAGCACGATGCCGACGGTGAGACCGATGGGGCGCAGCAGCCAGCCGATCAGCAGGACCGCGGCGGCCAGTTCGAAGCCGACCAGGTGCTGGACGCGGATGGGGCCGATGCTGCCGGGGCGCCTGGCGAGCGACGGCGAGGCCGGACTCGGGCGCGTGGACGGCTGTGCCGGTTCCGGCCCCGGCCCCTGGTTCTCCTGGGTACGACGGCTGCCGTTACGGCGCCGGGACCTGGTCGCAGTGCTCATCCCCCGGTACAACCCCTTTGCATTGTCTGGCCGCGACTTGAGCTGGCGGCGGATCACCGTACCCCGTACCGTACGGTGCGATCGTCACACGGCATAGTAGAGGCCCCTGCAGGAGCAAACGCCACGGACTACCGGGCGGCCCTGGGGAGTTCCGCATTCGGCAACAAAGCGAAAAAACGGGGAGTTGACCCATCGATGGCGACACGTCGGGATGAGCTGAACGCTTACTCCTTCGCGCGCAGGCGCACGGTGGCGGCGTTTCTTCAGCCGTCACCGCACGGTTCGGAAGAGGCGGCACCGCGTCCCCTCAAGACCGTCCTGCCGAGTCTCGGTGTGGCGGTGCTGGTGCTCATCGGATTCGGCGCCTGGGGCATGCTCAGCCCGACCGCTCCGAAGGGCTGGAACCAACAAGGCAAGAACATCCTCGTCGGCAGCGAGTCGACGACGCGCTATGTCCTGGTGAAGACCAAGGGCGAGAACAAGCTCAGCCTGCACCCGGTCCTCAACCTGGCGTCCGCCAAGCTGCTGCTGAACGGCGAGAACCCCCAGGTCATGAAGATCAAGGAGTCGGTGCTCGACAACAGCAAGTACCCGATGGGCGCGACTGTGGGAATTCCGTTCGCGCCGGACCGGCTGCCGTCCGCGCAGGACGCGGAGACGGTCAAGACCTGGGCGTTGTGCCAGTCGCCGGGGCAGGACGGGCAGCCCGTCAGTGCCACGTACGTGCTGGACAAGAGCGACTACAACAAGCTGCTGCACACGAAGGGCGAGCTGAAGCAGGGCAAGGTCCTGTACATCGAGGGCCCGAAGGACCCCACCTCGCTCAGCGGCAACGGTCCGCGGTAC
Organism: Streptomyces doebereineriae; assembly: GCF_031845645.1. Classification (NCBI taxonomy): domain Bacteria; kingdom Bacillati; phylum Actinomycetota; class Actinomycetes; order Kitasatosporales; family Streptomycetaceae; genus Streptomyces; species Streptomyces doebereineriae. The sequence continues at coordinate 58,336 of NZ_JAVREZ010000004.1, read as the reverse complement.
ATGGTCACCGAGGACGGGAGCGCCTACCTGATCGGCGGCAAGGACTGGCGGCTCGACAGCAAGAACACGCTGCAGGACATCGAGCGGGCCGTGTTCGGAGTCGGCAAGCCGCAGAGCGTCAGCCCGGACTTCCTCAAGACGCTGAACATCGTGGGAACCCTCGAGTTCCCCAGCATGGGGGCGGAGGCGGGGACGGACGCGAATGTCGAGGGGCTCGCTCCCAACCTCTCCAAGGTGGGCATGATCCTCGAGGCCGGTTCCGGAGCCGTGCAGCAGAAGTACGTCGTGCTGAAGGACAAGGTCCAGCCGGTCTCCGACTTCGCGGCGCAGATGTGGATGCGCAGTCCTTTCATCAACTCCGTGTACGCGGGCAAGACCCCCGCGCCGGTGGAGGTCGGCTTCAACGACATCCACCCGGATACCGGCGAGTGGATGGACGAGATGAGGTGGCCCGACGAGCCGGTGGTCCAGGCCAACACGCACTGGGAACGGGGCGGCAACAAGATCTCGTGCAGTGTCTGGCACGGCGGTGAGAAGAACCAGAGGACGGGCTCGGAGCTGATGACGGTGTGGACCGGCTCGGACTACCCCAAGGACCTCTCCCAGAGCGGTTCCCGGACCTACGTCTCGCCCGGCAGCGGCCTCCTGTTCAAGCGCCTCACGGGTGCCGACGCCGGTGGCGGCAGCACCTTCCTCGTCACCGACACCGGCCTGCGCTACTCGGTCCCCGCACGCAACGACAGCGCGGTCACCGGCGGCGAGAAGGCCGACACCCAGGAGACCAACACCGCCCAGGTCAGGCTCGGTTACGGCAAGATCAAGCCGGTCGCGGTGCCGGCCGCGTGGGCCGATCTGCTGGCGGCGGGGCCGGAGCTCAGCAGCGGGAACGCGGAGCAGGCACAGGGGTCGTAGGCCAGGCGTCCGCGCATGAACGAGGGCTCTCCGCCAGGCTGTTGGGGCTGGGGGAGGGCCCTCGTGGTGTCTTCCTCCGTCGCCTTTGTTGGCCGCGCGCGTCGCGCGCGCATAGCAAACAACTTGTGAAAAAGGTGAGTTGAGTTCATCGCGATCTTGCTACAGAACCCTTCGGATGTTCGTTCTGACGGCGGATGCGTCTAGAGTGGTGCCAGACCAGACTGGCTACGCCTGCCGCCCTTCGGCGGCGGTGTGCCGTGTGTGGGTCTACTCAGAACTCCTACGTCTCATGGGGGACACAACATGGCTGGACAGCAGTTCACCATGACCGAGGAGGAGATGGTCGCGTTCAGCGGCAAGATCTCCTCGGTCAACTCCTCGATCCAGGGCGAAATCTCCCGCCTGCAGACCGTGATCGACACGATCACGGGCGGCTGGAAGGGCTCGGCGGCCACCGCGTACAACAACCTGCAGTCGCAGGTGAACCAGGATGCCAACAAGATCAACCAGATCTTGAACGACATCAAGGAAGCGATCGACCAGAGCACCAAGGCCTACGCGGCTTCGGAAGAGGAGCAGCGCGCGTCCATCCAGAACATCGCGGCCTCGTCCCCCTTCGGATGATCGGACCCGTGCGCCGCGGCGTACGTCCGTGACCGACCATCCACACATCTGAGGAGACACAGAAGAGATGTCCGGGCAGATTCTTGTAAATTTCGCCACGATCTCCCAGGCCGCGCAGGACGTCCGCAGCACTGCGGGCAAGGTCCGTACGCAGCTTGACGAGCTGGAGAGCGGCGTCAAGCGCATCTCCGCCAGCTGGGAAGGCTCGGCGCAGGAGTCCTACCGCGCCAAGCAGGCCGAGTGGGACCAGCGCGCCGCCTCCATGCAGCAGACGCTGGAGGCCATCGCCAAGGCCCTCGACAGCGCCGCCCAGAACTACCAGGCGACCGAGTCGAAGAACGCCCAGATCTGGGGCGGCTGACGTGATCGCTTGATGGGGGCGGGTGCGCTGTCGCGCACTCGCCCCCATCGGCGGTTCACGGGGCGTATGGACTTTTCCGCTCATAGCTGGTTCATGCGCCCCGTACAGGAACAAAACGGGAGGACGTAAGACTGTGGGATCCGGGGCATCGCGCACCGCGCGTCGAAGCGCCGCAGGCACCGCCGCCGTCGCGGTACTGGCCTGTGGGCTGCCCTTGGCGGGGGCCACACCGATTGCCGCCGCGGAGCGCGTGCGGACCACCTTGGCCGACGACGACGTGCGCTTCCAGGTCGACGACACCAGCTGCTCGTTCCCGTCCGACATCATCAAGGGAACGCCCTGGTCGCTGCAGCGTGTCGTGCTGGACCAGCTGTGGCAGAGCACCAAGGGCAAGAACGTCAAGGTCGCCGTCATCGACACCGGTGTCGACACCGTCAACGCGCAGCTCAAGGGCGGCGCCGTCGCCAACGGCAAGGACTTCCTGCACCCGGGCGGCAACGGCAAGACCGACAAGGTGGGCCACGGCACCAAGGTGGCGGGCATCATCGCGGCCCGGAAGCTCGACGGCACCGGATTCATCGGCCTCGCCCCGGAAGCGACGATCATCCCGATCCGCCAGAACGACGACCAGGGCAGCGGCAATGTCGACACGATGATCCGGGCGATCAAGTACGCGGCCGACGCCGGCGCCAAGGTCATCAACATCTCGCAGGACACGGCTTCGAAGATGGACCCGACGGTCGACGCGGCTTTCCAGGGGGTCATCAAGTACGCCCAGGAGCAGCATGACGCCCTGATCGTCGCGGCGGCCGGTAACGACGGTGCGGACGGCAAGATCAAGGAGACGTACCCGGCGGCGTACCCGGGCGTGCTGGCGGTCGCGGCTTCCGACCGCAACAACGCCCGTGCCCCCTTCTCCCAGTCGGGCCCGTTCGTGGGCGTCGCGGCACCGGGCATCGACATGGTCTCGACCGTCCCGGTGGGCGGCAACTGCGTCGACCAGGGCACGAGTTTCGCGGCCCCGTACGTCTCGGGTGTCGCGGCGCTGATCCGCGCCAAGCACCCCGACTGGAGCTACAAGCAGGTCATCACCCAGATCGAGCAGACGGCGGACCGGACCAAGGCGGGCCGCGACGACTTCGTGGGCTGGGGCGTCATCGACCCGGCCGCCGCGGTCAACGACGACACGACGGCGCCCTCGGCCGACGGCCCGAAGCCGGACTCGGTCGGCCCCGCGGGCGACTCCGCCAACGTCCAGGCCGCGACACTGGTCCTCGGCGAGTCCGAACAGCAACGGACGGAACGCTACGCGCTGTACGTCCTGGCGGCCGGGTTCGCGTTGGTGCTGCTTCTGTTCGGGGGCGGGCGGGTTCTGAGCGACTGGCGACGTAAGCAGGGTGTGGGTAACAACGTGGAGTCAACGGGGAGCTGAGCATTATGGCTGAGCAGTACAAGGTCGATCTGAGTGAGATCGAGGGGACGATCACCAAGCTGAACGCTGTCCTCAAGAACATGTCCGCGTCCAAGGCGGGTGTTCAGAACAAGACGTATCTGCCGCAGGGGGCTCTTGGGACTGGCTTCGGGGAGGCAGAGACGCTGTACACGGCTCATGCCCAGATGAAGACGGTCCTTGAGGGTGTCGTCCAATACCTCGAAGACCTACTGGACGACTTCGGGCAGAAGACGAAGAAGACGCATGATGCGTTCAGCGACGCTGAGGCGGAGAACTACTCCGCGTTCCGAGGGAAGTGACAGGTGTTCTGCTACATGGAGATGAGGGGGCAGTAGCCATGGGCGACAAGGGCATCGGCGACCTGCAATACGTGCCGGCAAACCAGTGCTTTGCGGCAAAGCCCACCACGAAATTTGGGCTTGAGTGCGACATGGACCAGATGAAGGCGATGGTCCAGGGCGCAGACGCGGGAACGGTCCAGTCGGTCGCACAGGGCTGGGCAGATCTCAGCAATGACCTCGTCGGCAGCGGCGGCATCAAGGAAGCTCTTGATACCGCTGTCCAGCACGTCCTGGGGCATTGGGAAGGTCAGAGCGCAGATCTTTTCGGGGAGCGGGCCAAGGAGATCAGTAAAACGCTCACCGACAGTGCCGGGTACGCGGACAACGTCGCGGCGTCCCTCCGTGGCGCGGCTGCGATCCTCTCGCGTGTCAAGGACACGGTTATGGCGATGGAGAAGCCGGGCAAGCTCTCCAGCGCGGCGGACTACCTCGGCGATCTTGGCGACCGGGACGGCGGTCCTGCTGCCGACAACGCCCTTAAGAGTGGGGCCAGTTCGGGAGATGTCCTCGCCAATAAAGAGGGCAGCCTGTCGGCGGGACGAGAGGCTCAGCTCAAGATGGCTGAGCAGATGGAGATTTTGGGGGCGGCCTACAACAGCCGGGCCCTGGAGATGGGGAAGTGGAGGGGCAGTATTGACGATACCCAGGACTACCCTGGCGATCCCAGCGGCGGCGTTGCCCCTGCTCCCGTGATTATGCCCACAGGGACCGCAACGCGAAGCCCGCAAAAGGTATCGGGGGGCGCTGCTCGCAGTGGTGGCCAGACCAGCACGATCGGCTCCTCCAAGCCTGTGGCTCCGCCTTCGGGCATCACAGGTGGCGCGCATAAGGCGACGCCGCAGACCCCGAATGTCGGCACAGCGATTGATGGCATCACCGGTGGACGGACTGGTGCGCCGACGGTCGGCGGGGCAGGCATGGCCGGTGGTGGATCTGTCAGCGGTGTCGGTGGCAGCGGTGGTGGTGTCGGTGGTGCTGGCTTCGTCGGTGGTGCGGTTGGAGGTGCGGCTGGAGCTGGTGCCGCTCGCGGCGGCATGGTCGGTCGTGCCGGAGCTGCGGGCATGGCAGGTCGTGCCGGTGCCGGTGCCGGCGGCGTGGGCGGCGCAGGCGCTGCCAAGGGTGTGGCCGGACGTGTAGGAGGCACGGCTCGTGGTGGCGTAGTGGGTGGCACGCCCAAGTCCGGTACAGGCGCGGGCAGGGGCACTGCCGGCGGTTCGGGCCTACACAGCAGCCGCGGTGCCGCAGGCAAGGGAGGAGCCAGCGCCGTTCGCAAGGGGGGCGTCGCAGGCGCCCCCGGTTCGCGCACTGGCCGCCGCAAGGAAGACGAACAGCACGAGGGCGAGCGTCCCGACTACCTGGTCGAGGACGAGGAGACCTGGACCCCGCAGACCAACGCGGCCCCTCGAGTCATCGAGTAGTCGTCTGAGGTCCAGTGGCAAGTGACAGGATGCGTGGGCGTGGTCAGAAGACCACGCCCACGTTCGGTAACGGGAGATGGAACACGGAATGGCCTTCAAGCGAACGGCACATGCGCTGAGTGTTACAGCATTGACTGGCGCTCTGGTCCTGGCAGCGGCTCCGGCTTCCTTTGCCGACCAGACCAGAGATGACCAGTGGGCGCTGGACGCATTGCAAGCCGAATCGGTTTGGAAGGTCTCCACCGGCAGCGGTGTCACTGTTGGTCTCATCGATAATGGTGTCAATTCCGACCATATCGACCTGAAGGGCAACGTGCTCAAGGGGCGAGACTTCGAGGACGATGACGATGATGCAAGTCCTGAAGGAGCCAATTCGGGCTCAGGTCACGGCACGGGAATGGCTTCGATTATTGCTGGCCATGGTCATGGTCTAGACGGAGATGATGGCGTCAAGGGGTTGGCGCCAGACGCTAAGATTCTCCCTATTCGGTCGGGTACCAATGGCTATGCGGATGCGATCCGCTACGCCGTGGATCACGGTGCCTCAATCATCAACATTTCCGAATTTCAGACGCAGGATCTCCCGCAGGACCGAGAAGCTGTGACATATGCACTTGCGCATAATGTCTTGATCGTCTCAGGTTCGGGCAACAACGGTAGCACCAATATTCAGTTTCCCGCGAAATATCCTGGTGTGCTAACTGTCGGTGGCGTGGACAGTAGTGGAAAAGTTTGGGAGAAATCTAACTACGGGCCTGAGGTTCTTCTGACTGCGCCAGCTACTCGCATTGTGCACGCAGGGTGGCCAGGCAATAGTAAGCTCGGTATCGGAGACGGAACTTCAGACGCTACTGCCTACGTGTCTGCTGCCGCAGCGTTGATTCGAGCAAAGTTCCCTGACCTCACGGCGGGGCAGATTGCCAACCGGCTGGTGAAGACCGCCGTCATCCCCGCATCGGTGAAGGGTATTTCCCTGCCGGACGAGAAGTACGGTTATGGAATCGTTAATCCGCTTAATGCCTTGACGAAAAATATTCCTGCGGGATCCAAATATGGGCCGCTCAACGTCTCAGGCGACAGTAGCTCGTCATCTGCTCCGAGCGCTGGCAACTCTGCCACTGGCAGTGCTGCTGAAGACGAAAAGGGAGACCAGAACCAAGTGCTGTTCCTCGTCATCCTTGGCGTCGCTGCCGTGGTTGTAATTGGTCTTATTGTGCTCCTGGTTGTGAAGCTGTCCCGGCGCAACAAGAACAACGGACCTGGGGGCTCGACCGGTCCGACTCACTACGGCCAGCCCTCGGCCTCCCCGCAGCAGAATCCGTACCAGCAGCATGTAACACCGCAACAAAACCCGTACCAGCAGCAGTCCACCCCGCCTCAGGGACAATGGCCGCCTCAGCAGTAGCTGCCTGAAATAGATTGGCACCAGCCGCGCGTGACATAGCCGAACCTCACGTTCGCGTGGAAATGCGAAATAATGAGGGCACGCCTGGGCCGTTTGCTTAAGTCGCTAAAAAGGGAAACTCAAGTGCACTCCAGCCAACATCCGGGATATACGCCCCCCGGCTCATCGGCATATGGTGGCTTTCCTCAAGGAGCCTCGCCTACTTCACCGGAAGTTCCTTATCCGTCCTACCAGTCGACACCGCCGGCGAAGCCAAAGGGACGTGCCCGTAAAACCTTCGGCATCCTGCTGATGGTATTCGGTGTTTTTCCGCTTCTCGGTTCGGCCCTGACCGTCTACAGGACCATTCAAGACTCCAAAGAGCAAAATTCGAACGATGCGTTCATCCCCAAGGCATGGCATAACCTTCGGAGTGACGACATTTTTCCTGCCCGTTTTACCAGCAGGACTGTTGGTGACGATTCAAAGGTTTGGGCACGTCAAGGGATCGCCGAAGGTGCTTCATGCAAGGAGGCGTTCTCCGCTGATTTTTCGGGAAACGTGGCCGACGGGTGCAAATTCGTGCTGCGAGCGACTTACACGGACGTGGGCGGCGAGATGGTCGCGACCATTGGCCTAGTAGTGGCCAATACGCCAGCCGCCGCCGAGGCAATCGAATCCCGGATCGAGAGGATTCAGAGCGACGCGGTGGGCTCCGACCGAGCGCCTACGGTTCGGCCGTTTGCCGTTCCTGGTACGCAGGCGGCCGCCTGGTCCGAGAAGATGGGTATCGGTGGTGCTGCGACGCAGGTCTACCTGCCTGATTCGCCGTATACCGTAACCATCACCACGGGGCCCACGGACTCCGCCCGTCCAGTCGGTCAACTACCTGAACCATGGGCCTTCATTGGCTTTGAAGAGAGAGCCCCCTACAGAAACACAGCGAAAGTTCTCGCGGCGATCTATGCCGATGATCTGCGGCGGACGGTGTTGGGCAAGTGATCAAGCGAATTATGAAGAGCGCGCTGCTGGCAGGAGTCCTGACAGCGGCCAGCGTGTCAACCGCCTCAGCTGCCCCTGCACGGGGCTGGGAGCTGCCGGCCATGTCCGTCCCGGCTGCCCACACCATCAGCCAGGGCGAAGGCGTCACGGTTGCGGTCGTTGACACTGGCATCCGTACTGGCCACCCCGTGCTGAAGGGCCGTGCGACGGAGGGACCGGACTTTCTCCAGGCGAATGACAAGTCTGAGTCATGGTACGGCGAGCACGGCACTGCGATGGCATCCAGCGTCCTTGATATTGCCCCCAAGGCGAAGATTCTGGGGCTGCGCGTAATCCGGGATGAGGACGACCCCAACTATCAGGGGGGCAAAATGAGCAACCCTGATGCGCTCTCGCAGGCGATCATCTACGCAACGGATCACGGAGCCGATGTTATCTCGATGTCGATCGGTTCCAGGACCCTCTTGAATAGTTACGACGAGAAGGCCCTGAAGGCTATTGATTACGCCCTGTCTAAGGGCGTCGTACTTCTTGGCGCAGTAGGCAACCTAGGGGACAAGTCAGAGGGGGGCGACAATGCTATTTCTTACCCGTCGGCCTACCCGGGCGTCATCACTGTGGCGGCCTCAACCCCGGACGGATCGCGCGCATCGTTCTCGTCCGTGCACTCATACGTTGACATCGCCGCTCCGGGCGTTGCCATCTACGAAGCGGACTACCGATCCAGCGGTCGTACGTCCGGCGAGGGAACATCTACAGCCTGTGCACTGGCTGCGGGCGTAAGTGCGCTGATCGTCTCGAAGTATCCGGATCTCGCGCCGCGTCAGGTGGAGAAGGTCCTCGAAGAGACTGCTTCACATGCCTCCCGTGGGTACAGCGCGGAGACCGGCTATGGAGTGATCAACGCTAAAGCGGCACTACAGGCTGCGGCCAAGCTCACTCCAGAGAAGAAGGTAGCGATCGGCGACACCGGGACCGGTTTGCACTTCGGCCCCGGAGACGACGGCACGCCCAAGACGTACTCCCAGGGTGTGGACTTCTTCAAGGTTGGGCTTGCGGCCGTCGGGTCCCTCACCACTCTCCTCTTCATGCTCGGCGGCTTCTGGCTCTTCAAGAGCGGTCGTCGACTGCAACGTCAGGGGCCCGGGGGCGGTGGGCCTGGCGGTTCTGTCGCGTATCCGCAATACGGCCAGCAGCCTGCCCTGCCACAGCAGAATCCGTACCAGCAGCCCACCCCGCCTTCTGGTCAGTGGCCGCCTTACCAGTAATCGCGGCTCAGGCCCGAGTGACGCACCTTCACCGGGCCGGAGGGCACGATCGTCTCCGTGCATTCAGCTCGGCCCAGACCGTCTTCCCAACGCCGTCCTCGCGTACTTGCACACCCCAGCGGTAGGTCAAGGCCTTCACAAGCAGCAGCCCGCGTCCGCCGGTCTCGCCCTCGCTGGGGCTCTGGACTTCAGGTAGGCCCTCGCCGGCGTCGCTCACCTCCAGCCGCAGCAGGCCGTCTTCCGCCGAGTGTGCGATGACGTACTCCGACCTGGCGGGTCGCGCGGGGCCCGCGCCCGGAGGGCGTTAGGGCATGAACTCCGCTCTCGGAGAGGACGCGTTCTCGACCGAGAAGTGGACCCATGGGACGTCGAGCAACGCGCTGATGGCGAAGCTTGCCAGTTGGTGTCACCAGGAGCAGTTCAGCGCCCCCGACACGCTCGACGCCGGCAGCAAGGCGGCCAAGGGCAAGGCCGCCACGGTGGACGGGCAGCAGGCGGTGCCCATCGTTCTGTCGGAGAAGGGTGAGTCCGTCACGTGGTACGTGGCGACCACCGGCAAGGGGGAGTCCGTCACCTGGTACGTCGCGACCACCGGCAAGCCGTACTTCATCAAGCAGGACAGCACCCGAGACGACATGCAGGACCTCACGGACTCCGACTTCGGCGGGGCGGTGAGCGCGAAGGCGCCGTCCGGGGCGGTCGTCGAGGCACCGGCGGCCTGATCTTCGGCGAGCGGTGAGCAGGGAACGGCTCGGTGGGCAGGTGCCCGCCGAGCCGTTCGTGTTCGCGTTCACTTTCGCGTCCCACAGTGCGGCCAACAGTGGGCCGCGCAAGGGAAGATCCGGTATCTTTCGGCCTGCTGATTGGCATGTCCTTGCCTAGGTCGCCGAGCGCGAGGCTCGGCCGGAGTGGGCACCTCACGTCGTACGGATCCAACGAAATCCGTCGGCGAGTGGGTGGACGGGCATGTCCACCACTTTCACCACGGGGATGGGACAAGGGATGAGTACTCCCTTCGATGCACCGCAGCACGGCGGATCCACTCAGACGCGGCTGAACTCCGTGCCCGCAGAGGGCGGTGGCGGGGGCGGCGGTGGCGGCACCAACGTCGACACCCAGCGCCTCGACGAGGCCGCCAACGCTCTCGTCGAACTGCGCGGTGACACCGAGAACGTCGACAACGGCGCCGACGACGACTGCCTGAGCGCCTCCAGGGGGCTGAACAAGCACAGTGCCGGGGGCATGGCCGAGGCGGGCTCCTGGGCCACCGCCGGTTCCCTGGTGACCATGGACGTCCGTTGGGGCTCCCAGGTCATCAACCTCAAGAGCCTGCTCCAGGACATCAGCGACAAGCTCCACACCACCTCCGGCCACTACACCAGCACCGAGCAGGAGGAACAGGCCCGGCAGCGCTCGATCAGCACGCCCTTCGGGTGAATGGGGCCGCCCGGGCCGACGTCGTAGCGCCGCCCGGGTGAGCCCATCGAGTCGGACCGGAACCCCCTCACAAGGAGCAGTCGCCCATGGTGTCCATCCCCTACCTCGACAAGGCCGACCTCGGCCCGCTGGCCGACGCCGCCGCGTCCTGGAAAGCGTTGCCGGCCAAGTACGACGCGTTGCAGCGGGAGTTCGAGCAGCGGGTCATCAACCACCTCAAGGGCCACTGGGAGGGTGACGCGGCCGAGGCCGCCTTCGTCACCATGGGCAAGGCCCGTACGGAGTACGAGAACGCCGCCACCGAGGCGGAGCGCATCGCCAAGCTGCTGCTGGACGCGCACGGTGAATTCGCCGCGTCCCAGAAGCAGTTGCACGCCCTGCTCGATGAAGCCCGCAACGACCACTACAAGGTCTACGACGACGGGCGCGTCGAGGACGTCGACCCGCGGCAGGACAGCCCGACCGCTTCCGCCTCGCCGGGTCTCGCCGAGGAACGCAAGAAGAAGCTGGACTCGCTCGTCTCCCGGTTGACGCGGGTCCTGGAAGTGGCCACCGCCGCCGATGAGGCCGCCAGTTCGGCTCTGGAACGCGACGCCAACGGCGACAGCCAGTCCTTCAACACCAGCGTCTACACCACGCTCGACTCCGTCGAAGCCGACCAGGCGGCCGCCCTGATGAACAAGAAGGGCCGGCTCTCCGACGCCGAGATCACCAAGCTCAACCTGCTCCTCTCCGCCAACAAGAACGACCCCGAGTTCTCAAGGGACTTCGCGGTCAAGACCGGCGGTGAGAACATGCTGAGCAAGTACAACGAGCTCATGAGCCCGCCGGCCGGCACCACGCTCTCCAAGGAGCAGCTGGCCCAACTCAAGGAGCTCAAGGCGAACTTGGGCACCACCATCGGTACGGCGACCACGTCGGACGACGGGGGTAAGCCCAACAAGGACATCACCGACTTCCAGAACGACCTGCTCAAGGCAGGCCAGCGCGACTTCAACGCCAACCCCACCGAGTCGCCGTACGGCCTCAGCGGCTACCAGCTCACCAGCAGCCTGATGAGCGAGGGCAAGTGGGACAAGGACTTCCTCCAGGATTACGGCGACGCGCTGATCACCGCGGAGAAGAACGGCGCGAACGCGGGGCAGAACCCGGACGCGTACTGGGGGTACCCGCGCACGCTGGGTACGACCAACATCGGAGCGCTCGACCCGATGGCGGGCTTCATGGACGCACTGGGGCACAACCCCGACGCCTCCACCGAGTTCCTCACGTCCGACGCCACCATTGACGGCGAGAAGGTCGATCACCTGGACTACCTGCTGAAGGACCGGCACTGGCCCGAAGGCCCCGGCTACACGGGTGACCCCGGCAACCCCAGTGGCTACAACAACCTCGGGCACGCCCTGGAATCCGCTACCACTGGCCGTTCATTCGACGACGACGGTGCTCCGGTGAAGCACACAGCCGAGCGTGCCGCCCTGATGAAGGATGTGGTCGACACCATCGGCGGCGACCCCGGCCTGGCCAGTGATTCTCCTCGGGACGCGCTCCGCGACAGCCTGGGCAACATGACGGCGGAGTACATGGCGGACGTGCAGGGCGCGATAGCGAACGAACAGGGCACGATCAAGCCGTTCGGTGCGGATGCCCAGCTGGACATGGGCACCCTGGAGCCGTTCCTCGCGACGGTTGGTCGGGATCCCGATGCCTATGTCGCCATCACGGAAGCGTCACAGGCCAACACCGCCATATGGATGCAGCAGGTGGCGGACGGGAATCCGTCCGACCTAAATGCCGCAATGGAGAATGTCACGTATCCGGGCGGTGTCGTGGCGGGTATCCTCAGCGACTCCCGAGACCAGGCCATCTTCGAAGAGCACTCAGCGTCCGACAAGGACTTCAACGACGCTGTGGCGACCGGGGACAAGTGGGCGGGACGTGGCCTGGGTATGGCGGTCGGCGCGGCAACGGGTACGGCCGCACCGATCGTGGGAACGGTCGCAGGCTGGGCCGTCGAGGACATCCAGGCAATGGTGGTGGAGCAGGTTCAACAGGACACCACGGACGAGGCCAAGCGGGAAGCGGCCACCAAGTACGCGGAAGGCTGGAACGCGGCGGGCGAATCCAGCGCGTCATCGGTACGCGAAGCCATCGCGCACTCGGGACGGCAGATGTCGCGAGAAGACCTCGACGTGTTGGCCGGCTCCGTGGAACAGGCTGCGAAGTCCGGGCATACGGCGGGAACTGCCTGGAACTCCTCGGTAAACGGACGGTGATCGCTGTGCTGGAACGCTCTTCCCGAAGTACTCGATACCTGGTCGCTTTCGCCGTCACCCTGATGGCCGCGGCAGGTTGCAGCAACTCGGACAAGCAGACGAACGACGAGAGTAAACCGGTGTGCGGCGGCAAGCTCGCCGGAGACGCCTTCCAGACTCTCGCCGGCGACGGCGGCATCACCGAGGAGCAGCTCAGAAAATTCTCTCCCAAGGAGTGGACGGCAGCAGGGTCCTGCACGCTCTACGGAAAAGAGCACGCCGTGGAGATCGATTACCTCTGGCACTCGGACAGCATCGACAACCTCGACAGGTACAGGTCTCCGGGCCCATCCACCGTCAAGACCTTCAAGGTCGGTTCGAGCACCGGATACCTGGAGAGGACCAAGGTGCGGGTGGCCAAAGGAAACGTGAACCAGAACCGGGCGTGGCTGGCTCTCCCCTGCGCTATGCCTGGAGAGGCGACGAGCGATCACGCCGTGCTGGAGATCGAGGTGAAGGAGCCGCCCCCGGCGCGGAGCCTCGACGACTCGCTGACCAAGGCGTTCGTCTCCGCGCTGACCATCGCCACGAGCTACCTCGGTGACGACGTGTTCAAGTGCTCGGCGTCCCCTTCCCCGGCCGCGTCCCGGTCGGCTTCCCCGAACGCTTCGGGTGGCTGAGACCGGCATGGGTTTGAACTACCGTAGTTTCCGGCGTGGAACAGACATGCGCCGGCTGATCGGTTCCGCGCTGACCCTGGCCGTCCTGGGGGCCGGGTACTACGGATTTCAGCTCCAGTACCCGGCCGCCAAGACCGCACGGGCGTGCAGTGGAATGCTCCCGGTCGACTCTGTACTGGATCTCGCGGGGAAGTCGAAACTCTCCCTGCTCGGTCTGGGATTCGACGTCTCCAGCTGGCAGTTCGACGTGTCGGACGACGTGACGGAGCCAGCCGGTCTGGCGACGCGGTGCAAGGTCGACGGCATCGAGATCGCCGTCGAGACCACGGCCGGCGCCCACAACGCGTACGCGGCCTACCAGAACGATGAGAGGACCACCCCCGTACCCCTGAACGGCGGGTGGCAGGGGCTCATGGTCACCAGGGACGAGGAGTCGACCGCATCGGTGCTCCTCAGTTGCAAGAACTGGTCGCCGAAGGAGGGCGGCGGAATCCTCGTGACGGCCGATTCGCCGTACGACGTCGAGGCCACCGAGTCCATACGCCTCAAGCTCGCCCGGGCTGCCACCGGGACGGCGCAGCGCGCGGCGGAGAAGACCGGCTGCGAGACGGAATCTGGAGGCACGGGCAAGCTGGCCGCTCCAGCAGCCGGTGCGCGGACGGTGTCGGCCGGTGCCGCCACGGGGACCTGCAAGGGGATGACCTCCGCGCCGACCGTGCGCGAGACCGCCGCCGCGAAGTCGCCGGTGGAGGAGTGCGTCCTCGTCGGCAGCCTGCGACTTGTCGCGGATTACGGCCCCTTCAGTGACGCGTCCGAAGCGGTCGTCAACGGTGAGTACGGCGGGAACGACACCCCCTCTGGGGTCGATAGGTCCACGGCCTGGACGTCGGCCACGTGCCAGGGCGCCCTGGGCGTCGGCTACTACCAGGCGTCGACTGTCGAGGGGAACGATCGCAAGTTCACTTCGGATCCGCTCACTGAGCAAGAGCATGTGGACCTGGAGCACTTCGCTGAGCAGTCGGCGGCCCGCCACGGGTGCGGCGCACCAGCAAAGCTGACCTCGTGAGCCAGGATCCGACAAGAGCAACTGGTCCCCGCCACGGGGACGTCAACGGCCCGGACGTGTTGCCTACCGGGAGAGCCGGTCCGCCCTGACGGTGTTGCGCGGCGCGGCACGGCACGTATGCCTCGTGTCGGCCTAGACGCGCAGTGCCTCCGCCGGGACGGTCAGGCTGATGTGATGCCCCGGGTTGAGCCGGACCGGGAGACCTGCGGCTGCGAGCTCGCGACCCGTGGTCCGGTGCCACTGGCGCCAGGTTCTCGGCGTGTGGTCGGGATGGGTGAAGGCCGCGATGTAGCGACTGCCGTCGGGGTCGGTCACAGTGAGTGGGTCCCGTTGCGAATCCGGGGGGAAGACTGAGAGCGCGGCGTCGCGGAAGGCGGCGAACAGATCCGCCTCGCTGCCGTATCCGGTGATGGCCAGGTGCATGGTGACCTCCAGAGCGGAGAGCGGGGTGGGGAACTCCAACGCCGCTGGTGATGCACGGTAGTTCGGGTTGTGGCTGAAGGCGACCAGGCGGCCGGTGTTGTCGACGGACCAGCCACCGACGATGCCGTACGGCGGGACTGCGCGGTGGGGATCGAAGTACGGGTCGATTGCGTAGACGTAGCCACCGCGTTGATGTGCGGCCACGGCACGAAGGGCATCGGTGACCGGGGGAACGGCAGGCGTCGGGCCGGAAGGGGCTGCTACCGGGTCCGGGTTCCACTGATGTTCGAAGAGGATCTGCTCGGCGATGGTGCCAAGCGTCTCGCGGGGCGCCTCGTGGAAGGTCTGGACACGGTCCGCGTTGGTGAGGCGGGCGCCGGGGGTGAGGCGATACACCTGGAAAGCGCCCAGGCCACGGCACATGCCGGAGGCCCAGGTGTCACGGCGAGCGCCGTTGACTCCCAGGAGCCATCCGGCGGGCTCGATCTGCTCACGGACGCGGGTAAGCGCCTCGAAGCAGTCCCTTCCGATACCGATCACCTGGGCCCATGGCCCGTCGGCGACGACCGTGTAGTCGTCGTCCTTCTGTTCCCAGCGCAGGACGACGGCTACCTGCTGGTCGCCGTTGTGGGCGAGTACGTCGAATCGGTCCGGGATCAGGTGGCTCATCGGGTCCATCCGTGGTGCGGAGCAGTGGGTGAGGGTTCTTGGTGAGTGCGGCGGCAGCGGAAGGCTGTGGACGGCTGGCTCGGAGTCGTAAGTGCCCTTGATCGTTGGGTAATTCAATCATCTGCGTAGAAATAGGCTTCGAGGGAAGCTCTGTTGAGGCCTTGGCCTGGTGCGCTTTCGCCCTTGGGAAGCGACGGGGCCTTCCTCGGTGGGTAGTTGACGCGGTACCTCCATCGGGTGCCAGTACGTGACTCTTCGGGCCGTTTGATGTTGCGGAAGTGCATGTCAAACGTCTCGAAGGATGGGGTGTACGGAGTGGCGCATGGCCGGTGACTTCTACTTGGATCCGCAAGAACTGGGGAAGTTGGCGAGCGCGTTTGATACGCGGGCGTATGACCTGGGCCGTGCGGTCAAGAGTTTTCAGGGCGTGACGGGGACCGAGCAGATCCATGACGGCTTCGAGTTCCTGACCGAGTCCGATGAGGTGACGGCGGCCTACATCGAGTTGGCCGCGGAGATGGCCGTATCGCTGGGGGAACTCGCCAGGCATCTCGATGAGATGGGGCAGGCCATCAAGGACAACGCGAAGACTTCCGAAGCGTCGGACGAGGCTCTCGCCGGTCTGTTCAAGGGTGGGAAGACGTGAGCGAGGAGAGCGTCGCCGAGAAGGTGTACGAGGCCGGGATCGAGGTGGTGAATCCCGGTGGCCGTCCGGATGTGCTGCGGGCGGCGGCCAAGGGGTGGCGGACGATGGGGGAGGAGCTGGAGGAGGCGTACTCCGCGCTCGACCGGCAGGTGCGGGTGAGACTTGGTGAGCACTGGCGGGGTGAGTCCGCGGGGGCATGCCGCGAGCACTGGGCGAGGGTTGGTCACGGGGTCGAGGAGACCTTGCCGCTCTTCGAGGAGGCGGCGAGGGGGCTCGAGGAAGCGGCCGACCACATCGAGGAGATCAATGCCGACATTCACAAGATCTACCTCGAGATCGGCGTCTCGATCGGTGCGTCCGTGCTGCTCTCCTTCGTCACCGTCGGGTTCTCGGCGGCGGCCGGGGCGGCGAATGCGGTGCGGTTGGGGGCGCAGGCCGTGGATGCGGCCACGAAGTTGGGGCGACTGCTGGCGGCTGCGGCCCGTGCGTTCCAGACCATTCGCACATGTCTGAGGGACCGGAAGTTGCTGGGCCTGGGCGTCGAGCTGGGTGTGCAGTGGGCTGCCGGCACGGGTTCCGGTGTCATGACGAGCTTGGCCACGGGCGATGACCCTGAGCTCAAGAGCAATGCCGTCAACGGCGTTGTGGGCGCCCTCGGCGGCAAATTGGTAGCGGGTCGTCTGGCCTCGCAGTTCGGCGGAGGCGTGGCCGCGACCGCTGTCGACGGTGTGACGCTGGGCGCCTTCTCCTCCGTTGCCGGTGACACCGTCAACAACATTCGCAGCGGAGAGCGGTTCGACGCGTCGCAGATGGCGTTCGGAGCAGTCGCCGGAGGACTCGCTGGTGGAGCCGGGAGCACGGCCGTTCACCGGGCCACGGACGGGCGGACGCTCTCTGCGGCACGGAACCTGGCGGGGGATGTGGCCACCAACGCTCCCATCGGATTCGCTCTCGGCGCGGGCGGCAACATCTCCAAGCACAGCGACGCGGCCGTCAATGGCGATCCCAACGCGGACGAGAAAGAGGCCCGACCCGGTGCAGCCGAGGACACGCGGAAGAGTGCGGGCGCAGCTGCCGAGGTCCTGCGGAATCGGCCCGACCCACAGCGGTATGGAGCGTTCGGATGAGTGGTAGGTGGACCCTGGACAAGGGCGTGAACGACCTCCGTCCCTTCCCGCGCTGCGGGCGGTTCGTCACTGTGGCCGTCCCGCTCTCTCTCACGGCGCTGACCGCCGCCTGGCTGTTCCTGGGCGCCACACCGGCGCGCACGGTTGTTCTGTGGTGCTCGCTGGTTCTGCTCGCCGCGTCCCTGACGATCTGGTCGGTGGCGGTGTTGCGCGACGGTGATCGGTCCCGCAGCGACACGTACCAATGGGCAGTGCGGACAGCCTCGGTGTCCCCAGGGCGCGGTGAAGGCGCCGTGCCGCGGCGGCTGAGCGGAACACGCTGGCTGACCGTCCGTTACGGGGGCACGGTGGTCACCGCTTTCACGCTTGTGGCTCTCTGGGTGACGCTCGCCGCCGCCGACGCACGGGGAACGGGCACGAGTGCGGTGCTGGCTCAGGAGGGTGCGGTGATCGAACGGCGTCCTATCGTGAAGATCGAGAACCAGGAGGCGGGCAGTGGCCCCCGCTCCTCCGCCACGGCTGACTACACAGTCCTGCTTCCCTCGTCGGCCGGAGAGGGCGGAGTGCCCGTGACATTCCAGGCGGACACCAATCGACGTCAGGGGATCGGCAGCGAGCTGTTCGTGGCATCCGTCCGGGAGCGGCCCGAGCTCGGAGCCATCGGTGACGACCGGCTCGCCGAGGTGGAGCGCCAACTTGCCGGGCGGGCTGTGGAGTTCGACAGCATGTTGGTAATCGGGCCCTTCTGGGGCCTGGCGACTCTCGCTGCCCTCATCGGGTGGTGGCTGACTGAAAGTATCCGGCGCCCCGCCCGCACCGTCACCCCCGACTGGCATTCCTTGCGAGTCGTGGTCGCCGGCACCAAGGAACACACCGAACCGCCCCCGCCGGGAAGCCCTGAAGCGGCCGATGAGAAGAAGCGTCGGGAGAACACCCGGAGGTTTCGGTGCCTGGTGCTGGAAGGCTGCGGTCAGGAAGTCCCCCTCCGGTCCGAGATGGGACTCGAGGCAGCTGGAGAAGCGCTCTCAGGTGCGCATGGCTGGCTGCTCTGGCACCCCCTCAAGAAGCGAGGCCGCGACATGCTCGCCGAGTTGGTGGGTGACGACGGCTGGCAGTTGCCGGGCGCGGTCCCGGTCCAGGTGGTCGAGCGGATCACAGCGGAAGGACTCACTGAACCCGCGCACCCGGACCCCGAACGCCGGGTCCGGATGCTGGACCTCGGAGCGGGCTGGCTGGTGACGGCATCCGTACCGGGAGTCGTCGGATGCGCGGTGGCGTTCGGCTGCCTGTCCACCCTGCTGCTCGTCCCGGAGGATGGGGCTTGGCGGTGGTGGACCGCCTTGGCGGGTGTGCTCGCCACTGCGGTCGGCTTCACGGTGCAGGCGATGGGGCGGATCGGAGATTGCGACCGCAACAATGACGCGGCGGCGTCTTCGCAGCCCGCTGCGTGATTCCCGGAACAACCCAAGTACACCCAGGCCGTCAACTGATGGCCGAAGCTGTCACGCCTGCCGGCGCCTCATGCCGATCACATAGCAGAGGCCCCACGCCGCAGCCGCCGCGAGCACGAGGCCCAGCAGGTTCAGCCAGTCGACTCCGCCGGTGTTGTTGTGCCACCAAAGCTTGGCCGGGAGGAAGGGCTCGTGCTCCAGCACGTCGAACGCGGCCTTCGGCGTTTCCTCCATGGCGAAGACCAGCGGGATGGAGTTGGCGTAGCCGAAGAAGGCGCCGAGCGCGGCGATAACGGCTCCGCCGATCCCGGCACCGTTGTTGCCGCGCCCCACTGAGCCGACCAGGAAGCCGACGACAGCTCCGTTGAGCAGGGCGTGGGCGAAGTAGAGGACGTTGGACGTGGTGACCGACTGCTCCTTGTACGTGGCCATGATGAGACCGCTGTAGAGCAGCGATACGACCACCGACGCGAAGAGCCCGAGGAAGATCGCGCCGACCGGATTGCCGCCGTTGTTCGGCTGCTGCGCGACGGGCGGTACCTGGAACGGCTGCGCGGGGTGCGGCGCGGAGTACATCGGGGGCTGACCGGGAACGGGTGTGAGGCCGACGGGTGCCGACGGTTGTCCCAATCCTGGCGTCCGCTGAGGCGGCAGAGGTGGCTGGGCGTACGGGCTGTAGGGCTGTGCCGAATGCGGGGGCTGAGGGGGCTGCGGTGGTGGCTGGAACGGCGGCTGGTTCATGGATCCCCCGAGATGTGAACTGACAGAGCAGCAAGGTATCAGCGGGATCCGGAGGGGTTCGGCGGCGCCGGAGGGGGCGGTGTGAAGGGGCGGGCCCCGTCGGTACTCAGCGCGCTCGTGGCCCTCGCCGCCACGGTGGTCGCCGGTGCTCCGGGCAGTACCGAAGCGTTGGTGGCTCTCGGCGGCACGGCCTGACCCGTGTACGTGTGAAGGTTCCGAGGAGGCCCCCCATACCCCCCGTACGATGATCACCAACAGCCAGTTCACATCGGGGGAGTCGTCCATGGCCGACATCGACATCAATGCTGCGCGCGTACGCGCCGCGGCCGATGACACCGAATCCTTGTCCCAGCAGACGATGAAGCGTCTCAGTCATTCGCTCGACACCAGCGACGAGGTGTACGGCGCCCACTACGGCAACGGCTGGGAGAGCCCGGTGCAGCTCAAGGTGTGTGCCGAGAAGTGGGAGGAGCACATGGTCTCGCTCGCCAAGCGGATGGGCGAACTCAGCCAGAAGCTGCGGGAGTCCGCCGACGGTTACGACAGTGCGGACGCCGAGGCCGAGTCGCGGTTGCGCGCCGGGCTGCACGACCTCGGGAGGGGCTGACCATGGTGTCGTACGAGGGGATCAACAACGCCCGCCCCAAGACCTGGGCGACGGCCGCCGATGAGTGGCACGCCCTCGCCAAGTACTCCCTGGACGCGGCGAAGGACCTGCGCGAGTACGGTGCGAAGCCGCTGAAGGACAACTGGACCGACGAGGTCGGTGCCACCGCGGCCGCCGAGTTCGCCAAGCTGGCCGACCAGTTGGAGGCTGCCTACGACATTCTCCTGTCGGTCAACATGGTCGCCGACGGGATGACGACGACCATCGAGACCGCGCACAGCACCATGCGCGCCGCGGTGGACCTTGCCACGCAGTACGGCCTCGAGATCGGCGTCGACGGGGCGGTCACCGGTCCGCCTCCGCGCAGCCGCACCGAGGCCGAGGAGATGGGGCCGTACCGCGCGCAGGTGCAGGATCTTGTCGACCAGGCCGTCGAACAGGTCACCGCCGCCGACCGGTTGGCGGCGTCCGAGTTCGCAAAGCTCGCCGGCCAGACCGGGCTCACCGATCCGGGCAAGGCCCTCAACGACCTCCAGACGCATGCCTCGCACGTCCAGATGCAGATGCTCGCGAACGACATCCCGGTCGACGAGGACCCGACCACCGTCCGTCAGTGGTGGAACGGTCTGACCGACCGGCAGCGCAAGGACATGATGCTGGCCCAGCCGGTGGCCCTCGCCAACCTCGACGGCATCCCGGCGGACGTACGGCGGGAACTGCGCGGCAACGGCAAGTACGACCGCGTGCAGCTGGTCGAGTACGCCCTCGCCAACTGGGACAAGAGCGACCCGACGGACTTCGGCAACAACTGCACCAACTTCGTCTCCAACGCCCTGCTGCACGCGGGCATGAAGGAGAAGACCAGCATCTGGGGGACGTCCGACGACGACTCCTGGATGATCGGCAACCGCACGGGCGTCGACGGTGTCGACAAACGGCTTGCCTACTCCGACAGTTGGGCCGCCGCCGAGAACAACCAGAACTTCATGCTGGAGCACGGTGGCAGCGAGGTCCCGCGCTCCGACGTGAAGCCCGGCGACATCATCTACTACGAGCAGTCCGGGCCCAACGACTCCATCGAGAAGGGCAACACGCACCACGCGGCGATCGTCACCGCGGTGATGCCGGACGGTGAGATCAAGTACACGCAGCACAGCGACTCGTACCAGAACGTCAGTCTGGAGGGCCGGCTCCCCGCGACCGAGCAGCATGAGGGGCAGCAGAACATCCGGATCGTCCGACCCAATCCGGACTGGTACTGATGGCCGGCCCCACGCCGCGTTGGTCGCTGCTGGTCCCGGTCCTCGTCGTCGCTTCGGCGGGCCTTCTCGCGGCCCACTTCTCCTTCGACGGGGACACTTTCCAGAACTGCCGTTACCTGGGCCCGTCCACCCGCATGTACGTCACCGCCTGGGCCGCGCCCGCGTGCGCCCTGGCGGCCCTGTTCCTCCTGCTGTCCCTGCGGCGCCGGGGGCAGCGGCCGGGGACCCTCGCCATGGCCGCCGGGTGCGTCGTCCCCGTCCTGCTGCTGGCCCAACTCGCCGCCCTGTACTGGGTGTACGAGCCGGACCCCGCCGGCGGCCAGGACTGTTCCGGGCTGACGAGGGCCGCCGCGCGGTACTGACCCGGACAGAAGGCTCCCGTCGCCGGTACGCGGGCGACGGGAGCCTTCTGGGCAACAGCCCCTCGGTCAGTCGGTGGTGGGGAGGGCCACCAAGGTGTACGGCGTCTCCCCGTAGATGACGGAAGGGTTCGGCTCGGACACGTAGAGCCGGTTTTCGTGCCAATAGGGCCTGGCGGATATCGACATGCCCTTGCGGACGTCCGTCGGGTACTCGACGACGGTCTTCGTCGAACCGTCCTTCGCGTTGAACTCCACCAGCTCGGGGCCCTTGTCGTTGTCGTTGCTCGTCTTGTAGGCGAGGATCCGGTCGCCTCCCGCCGCGGGCAGCGGATAGTACGACCTGAACTCGACCGCGTCGGTCTTCCACAGCTGCTTGCCGCTGTCCAGGTCGTAGGCGGCCAGCAGCTCCTTGCTCTTCTCGGTGGGCACACCGATGACGAAGGTGTCGCCGAAGACGCCCGCCTCCGACCAGGGGCCGCCCAGTGAGTCGTCGGTCCTGATGTACTCGGACGGTGTGGCGGGGGAGAACTGGCTGCGCACCTTGCCCGTCTCGTCGTCGAGGGAGAAGAGCGCGTCCCCGTCGTCGCCGTGCCGGACCAGGACGACGGGAGAGGTGGAGACGACGTCACGGCCCTCGATCTCGCCGAAGCTGTCCTTGGGCACCTTGTGGTGGTAGGTCCAACGCGCCTGTCCGGTGGCCGGGTCGATCAGCGAGACCTCGTCCCAGTTCTGACCCCAGTCGGGGTCGTCGAAGTCGCTGATCTGGCAGCCGCGCACCCGGATCAGTGCCTTGCCGCCGGTGAACTCGCCGCTGCCGCAGTCCTGTGTCGCGAACTTCTTCGGGTCCCAGGCCGCCGTGCCGTCGGCCGCCTTCAGCGCCAGCGTCACCTTCGCGGCGTTGACGACGACCACATCGCCGGCCCGGGCGACCGACACCTCGTCCTTCGACGTGGTGCCACCCGGCTTGAGGTCCCTGTCCCAGAGCTTATTGCCGGTGCGGAGGTCGTAGGCCACGAGGTGGTCGCAGGCCTTCCCCTCGCCGTAGGCGACGATGCCGATGTCGCCGGAGGAGTTCTCGGGCGCGACGCACGCCTCGCTGCTGTCGCCGGGGAGCGCCGTCGCCCACAGCCGCTTGCCGCTGTCGAGGTCGTACGCCTTCACACCGTTGGGCAGGGTCTGGACCACCGACTTGTCGGTGAACCAGGTGCCCCGCGTCTTCGCCCCGAGGACCGCGTCGACATCCTCGCCCTCCTGCTTGGAGGCCACGCTCCACAGCACGTTGTTGCTCGCCGAGCCGACGAGCATGTACCAGGCCCCGAAACCGGCCCCGCTCAGCACGAGCACGGCCATGACGAGCAGCACGATCATCCCGACCGGCTTCTTCCGCGCGTTCCCCGGCTGGGCCGGGCCGACGGGGCCGCCCGGACCGGGGTACCCGTACGGCTGCGGGGGCTGCGGCGGGAACCCGTAGCCCTGCTGTCCGGGTTGCTGCGGATGGCCGTAGCCCTGCGGGACCCCGTACCCCGGCGGGGGCGCCTGCTGCGGTCCGCCGTACCCATAGCCGTACGGCTGCGGCGGTGGCCCCTGCGGTGGCGGGCCCTGCGGCGGCGGGCCCTGCGGTGGTGCCGGGGGTTGCTGCGGGTACCCGTACCCCGGCGGGGGGACGCGCGGAGGCTGCGGCCCGTACGGGCCGGCGGAGCCCTGGCTGCCGTCTGTACTCATCAGCTGTTGCTCCTCACGTAACCCGCCCAGGCGGCCTGGAACTCGCTCTCCCCCATGCCCGTGGCCTCGCGCAACTGCCGGTCGAGCTGCCCGGGGTGGCGGTACTGGTCGGTGACGAACCGGAGAGCCGCGGCCTCGCCGTGCTTCTCGGCCATGAACCGGATGGCCAGGTAACTGACCGTGTAGTTCGTGGAGACCTCGTCCCCGGCCCCGGGGTCCTCGGGCAGCGTGCCGCTGAACTCCTTGCCGGTGACGTCGTTGCGGATGTTCCACGCGCCGAGCTCACTGTCGAAGCGGAACGCCACGTAGTCGGCGAAACCCTCGACGACCCACCAGCGGGTGTTCGACTCGGTGGCGAACCCGCCGGAAGAGGCCTCCAGCGGCTGCACGACGGCGTGCGCGAACTCGTGGTGGGAGATCTCCTGGACGAGCTTCGGCCAGTACGTCGCGTTGGTGAAGCGGCTCCCGGACATGTCCATCTTGACCCGGGCACCGCCGTACTCCAGGTCCTTCTCGTCACCGCCGAACCCGGCGTCGAAGGTGGGCATCGCCACGCTCTGGCCGGCCTCCCAGTCGACGGACTGCGAGCCGTACAGGGAGGAGTAGGTCTTGCGGTCGGGTTCGAGAACCGTCACGAAGCCCGTGGGCGTCTCGGTGTCCTCGGGGCCGTTCGCCCTCCACAGCTCGATGTCGTCCTTCGCCGCCTTCTCGATGTACGGCGCGTAGCGGTCCGTGTCGGCGGCGTGCTTATTGTCCGAGATCGTCAGCGTGTGGGCCTTCTTGACGACGTGCATGTCCTCGTAGAGGTCCCAGGGAGCCGGGTAGAACACATAGCTCTTGGCACCGAAGGCGCCGGGTGCGGGACCCACCTTGGTGATCCGCGGCTCGGCGTCCTTCGACTCCCGCTTGATGATCCACCGGTACCACTCGGACACCGGCCGGACGTCCACGTCCTGGATCTTGTGGACGAAGGCGACGTCGAGGGCGACCGAGGCCCCGTCGCCGTACTCGTCGGTGCTCGTGCCCGTCGTTTTGAGGACGGAGTACTCGGCCTGCGCGAAGGGGATCTTGCGCAGATTCTCGAAGAGACTCCTCTGCGTGTCCTTGGCCTCGCCGGTGAAGGGGGCGAGATACGTGTCCTCCTCGCCGCTCCTCAACGCCTGACTACGGCCGTCGAGCAGCTCCTGGATGTCCTTGGCGCTCAGCAACTGCTCGCCCTGGGCGTCGCCCGCCGCGGTGGGCAACGCGCCGCCGCCGAAGGCCTGGTACGCGGCGAGCCCGCCGATGCCGAGCACGGCGAGCACGGCCAGGACGACCAGACCGATGACGGCCTTCTTCAGGCCGCTCCCGCCCCGGTCACCGCCGGGTCCACCGGGAGGCTGCGATTGCGGGTACGGCATGTGGGGCGGCGCGGGCCAACCCTGAGCCGTGGCGGGCGGTTGCGGCGGATAGCCGTAGTGACCTGGCGCGGCCTGTGGCGGGTAGGGCACGCCCCCCGGCTGCGGCTGCGTCGGCTGCTGCTGTGGGGCCCACCCTCCCTGCCCCTGTGGATACGCGCCGCCCGGCCCTCCGGGCGGCGGAGGGTACGACATGAACCCGGTCCCCCATGAGTCTCGATGATGTGTGGGAGCCCGCAGAGAAATGGAGCACGACGCTCAAGTGATCAACAGCTCCCCCGTAATGCACATGACACCCTACAAGTACGACGGTTCTGGTCGATGCCGCCCCCATCCCTTGCTCATCCAGGCGGAAAAAGATGGTGATCCGCGCGGAAAGGGCCAGTGGTGGTGAGGTGGGACTCATGGGGTGGCCATGTGAACGCGTGTGATGAATAGGTGAAGTCGAGGCCTGGACCAGCACTTATGCGGTGGCACGGCGGGCGCCGTGGTGTGCCGGGTCGTCCCTCCGTGGACAGACGAGCGAACAAAAAGAGCCGCTAAGGTGCGGGCCCTCTGCTGTTGTCACCCGGAGGTTCCCCCTCGATGCACATGGCCGGTGTTCTGCTCGCGGCCCCGCCCGGCGGCGCCGTCAGCCCGGTTGCCCTCGGGGGCATCGGTGCGGGCATCGCCGCGCTGGTGCTCGTGAACCTCCTGATCGCATGGTCGTCGCGCCGCAAGCGCAGCAAGGTCCCGGCCGAGCAACTGCGCGAGGAACTGCGCGGGGAGATCCGGAACGGCGCCCCGAACGTCCGCGGGCACATCCGCGTCAATCCGGCCCGCTATCCGGGGATTTCGGTCGGGCAGGCGGAAGCTCTCGCCGCCGAAGAGGGATTCACCCGGCAGACCCACGGCACCAAGGGAATGTGGCTTTTCCTGCGCCGGGTCTCCGACTGAAGCACAGGATCTCGGACGGAATACGGGGGAAGGAACATGGCCGATTTCAAGGTCAGTCTCGATGAACTGCGCAGGCTGAAGAAGAAGCTCGAGGACAGCGAGTCACAACTCGACGAGGCGATGCGCCGGATGAAGGACACCGGGCCGAAGGACCTGGGCAAGCGCGTGCTCGACAAGGCCTGTGAGGACTTCGAGGAGAGCTGGGAGTTCGGGCTCGGCAAGACACAGGAACGGATCAAGGTCCTCAACGAGGCGCTGCCCGCCATCATCAAGGCGTACGAGCAGACCGAGCAGGAGATCCAGGGCGCGTTCGCGCACACCGGAGCCCACACTCCAGGGGTGGCGCAGTGAGCGACGACTGGAGCGGCCTCGGCTGGAACCCCACCCCCGGCCACCCCCACCTGGCGACCAACCTCTCCGACAATCTGCTGCACACCGCCGAAACCCTGCAGACCGCTTATCAGTTGCTGGACTCCCTTTCCAAGGAGAGCACCTGGTGGTCGGGGGAGGCGGCCAAGGCGTTCACCGAGAAGGTGACGGACCTCCCCGACTACCTTCAGCGCGCCCATGACTCCCTCGAAGCCGCGGGCGGCGAGATAGCCAGGTGGAGCGACACCCTGCACGACCTGAAGGCCAGGGCCGGCCACTACGAGGCGGACGCCGAGGAGGCGCGCAGGAAGGCCGACCAGGCCGAGCGGGACTACGAGACCGCCCGGTCCGACCCGGATCTGCGACTGGCCGGCCGGATGTTCACCGACAAGGCGCAACTGGACGACGCCCAGGCCCGTTTGAACCGTGCCAACGAACGGCTCGACAGCGCGGGCAGGACGCTGAACAGCGCCCGCGACCAGCTCCAGGACCTGATCGACGACGCCAGGAAGCTGGAGACCCAGCACGGCGACCGGGCCCAGGAGTACGCCGACGCGATCCGCAGGCACGCCAGTGAGTACGCCCCCGAGGGCGGGGCCTGGGAGAAGTTCAAGGACTGGTGGAACGAGCACGGCGGCGACCTGCTGACGATCGCGGCCACGGTCGTCGGCATCGCCGCGATCTTCTGCCCCGTCCTCGCGCCCATCGCCATCGGCCTCAGCCTGGCCGCGGCGGCCCAGCACACCTACCAGTACGTCCGGAGCGGCAAGGACATGTGGCCGCCGACGTCGAAGAACCTGAGCGAGTGGGCCACGCTCGGCGGCGACCTGCTCGGTGCCGTCCCGGGCGTGGGCCCCGCCATCGACGGTACGAAGGCAGCCATCGAGGGAGGCAGGACCGCCTTCGAGGCGGCACGGGGAGCCGAGACGCTCGCCCGCACCGGTGCGACCGTCTCGCAGGCCGTCAAGAGTGGCGGCGAGGCCTTCAACTGGGCGGCGAAGGCGGCGGACCCCTCCAACCCGCTCATCGCCCGGCCCGTCGAGTGGGCCGCGGCCAAGCTCGGCTCCTCGTCGGCCGCCGGCGCGATGGCCGCGGACGTGACACAAGCGGTGACGACGGGAGCCCTCGCCCTGCCCACGGCCATCACCCTCGACCCCGACTACACCGACGCATGGGCGACCCCGGCCACGAACGCCACCGTCGCAGGCGACGGCGTCATGGCGGGCGGGCTCGCCGTCGAACCCCTCCAGAAGATCTTCGCCGTGGCCAGGGCCCTGTGATGGCCACCGTCGACGATGGCCGGCCCCTGCCCCTTTGGTACACCCTGCCGGAGGGCTTCCAGTCAGTGGATCTCTCGGCCGATCCCGAAGAGCGCATGGAGGCCAACTACACCGCGCTGGCCGAGCTGTGCCCCGACGCGGCGACCGGCCAACTGGTCGCGAGCGCCCTCGCTTTCGAGGCCGCGCTGGGCAGACTGGTCGAGGACGGACTGGTCCACTTCAGTTCTTTCGTCCTGCGCACGGACGGCGACCTGCTCCTCACGGGGATCTGCCAGATCTCCGTGACCGACCGCCCCGCGGGCGACCCCCACCTCTACCCGCACAGCGCGCTGCGCGCCCACCCGGACCAGCCGGACACCCACAAGGCGGTCGTCGAACTGCCGCCGGGGCTCGCCGCCGTCGTGGTGGCGGATCAGGCCGTCACGGTCCCCGGAACGCTGTTCGGCGTCGAGGGCGAGAGCACCTCGGCCGTCCGCACCGCCACGTTCCACCTCGCCTTCCCGCGGATCCCGCAGGCGGTGGTGGTGTCCCTGTCCACCGAGGTCTTCGAGGCGCAGGAGGAGTTCCTGGAACTGGCCACGCTGATGGCCGCCGGGATCTCCTTCACGGCCCCGAAGCCGGCCCGCGAACCGAAGACGGCCGTGGCAGCGGCCCACAGCCCCTTCGGCTAGCCGGCAGGGCGCCTCACCGTTCCCAGAGCACGTCCAGCTGCAGTCGTACGGCATTCAGTCCCTCGGGGTCCCCGATGACCAGCAGGCCCTCGGAGGTCAGCGCGAGCGCGTCGCAGACGTGCAGCCAGGGCAGCACACGCACCCTGCCGGTGAACACGTGCCACAGATGCAGCTCGCCGTCGCTCCAGGCCACGGCGAGCACCGGACCGGCGGAGGTGTCCGCGGCGGCGAGCGCGGTGGTCCGGTACCGGCGCTGCTGCACCGGCACCGGCATCGGCTCGGCCGAGGTCTCCCACAGCCGCACCGCGCCGTCCGCCCCGGCACTGAAGGCCAGCGTCAGTCCGTCGGCGGTGTCGACGCAGGTGACGGCCGTGACCGGCTGTTCGTGCACACGGCAGGAGCGCGGAACGTCCTGGTACTCGCCCAGGGACCACACATGCACCGTGCCGCCCCGGTCGCCGACGACCGCGTACGGACTCCGGGTGCCGCCGCTGCCGAGCGCGGTGACCAGCGACTCCTCCCCGGCGAGCGCGGCCGAACCGTGGTGCTCGGCGATGCGCTCGAGCGCGAACGCGGCGGTCGGGTCGTCCTCGGTCACGAGCGGCAGCAGCGCGCCGGACCGGTCGAGCAGCAGCGCCGAGCGGGCGTCACAAGGGGCGACCGAGCGCGGTCGTACGAAGGTGGGGTGGACGGAGGGCACTGCGGCTCCGTCGGACGCGCCGACGGACGGCGATGCGGTCCCGCCGAGTGCCGCACCGCTCCCCACGTCGTACGTCCGCAGCCGCCCCGTCGGGTCCGAGGCCAGCAGCCATCGCTCCATACCCGGCACCAGAGCCGGCGCGCTCTCGTGGAGGGCCCGCCGGGCCCAGACCGCGGACCACCAGTGCTGGTGGGCGAGCGGTCGCAGGTACTCGGTGAGGTCCGGGTCCGTGCCGACCGCGGCGGCGTGCAGCAGGGCGGCCCGTTCGGCGCTGTCGGTGTGAAACGCCGTCAGTTCCGGTGCGGCACGCCTCCACACCTCGCGCAGCCGGCCGGGCACCGGGATGCGCTCGTCGGTGAGGACGGCGGTGAGCGCGGTGGCCGAGCCATGCACCAGGAACCCGGGGTCGGTCAACAGGCCGCGCACGGCGGCTCCTTGGGCGTCGACATCGTCGGTGCGCAGCGCCGCGTCGAGGACGCGCCGGAGCACCATGTCAGGGGCCTGGGACCAGTCGGGGCGGCCGTCGGCCGTGCGCGGGACCGCGGCGACGAGCTCGGTGTACGAGGCCTGTCCGTTGCCGCTGCCGTTGTCGCCGCCGTCGCCCAGGTCGACCGACTCGGCGTCGTGCGCGGCCAGCAACCCCGACGTCCCGACCTCAACGGCCACGCGCAGATGGGGAAGGGCCAGCAACGGCTCCAGCAGCTCGGCAACCAGGGTCTGAGGTGCCGCCGACGACAGATCCGCGGGGCCCGCTCCGGCCCGGTGGAGATCGGGTACGAGGATCAGCAGCGGTCGCTCGTCCTGGCTCACCCGGTCCAGCAGCCGCGCCGGGGAGAGTGGGCCATAGCCGAGCTGCCGACCCAGGCTCCAGGCGAAGGACTCGGCCGTCAGCCCTGCGGCCAGGACAGTGGCGTGGACGGTTGTTCGCGGGTGCCCGGCCGCCCCGGCCAGGAACCAAGCGAGCAGATGGCTCTTGCCGCTGCCCTCGGCGCCCCGCACCAGGAACAGCTGGGGCCCGACTGCGGTGTCGTCCGCTGCCCAGTTCAGCAACCGCTGTCCGAAGGCCCGTTTTTCCTCGTCCAGCGGCGGCCAGGAGGCGATGTCCGGTGTGACGGCACCGACGGTCATGGTGTGCTGGGTCCCCTTTTCGCTCTACTGCGGCTGCTCGGCGGCGGCCTCGCGCAGCAGCCGGATGCCTTCCGCACGGGACTCCGCCGTCTCCCCGTAAGGGAAGTTGTGCGTCAGCTGCGCCTCGGGGAAAACCTGCCCGAGCCACAGCGAGCAATAGTGCCCCGGCATGAAGCAGGCCTCCAACTCGGTGTGGATCCGCAGCACTTGCTCCGGCTGCACACCCGCGGCCCGCAATCGGGCCCACAGCCGCTCCTCCGGATGGACGCCGATGTCGCCGGCCTGCGTGACGATCTGCTTCTCGCCCCTGTCGTCAACGATCTCGAAGGCGGTGAACCACTCCGCGCTCGCGGTGTCCCGGATGTCGTCGAGGACGAGGGGCCACCAGTGCTCCCGCCCCTCGAACGCCCGCGGGTCGAGAGTCCGCAACCGCTGCTCCAACTCCGCGTACGCGGCTGCGGCCTCCTGCGGCACCTCGGTGCCGAGGATCACGGCGAGGGCCCGGTCGAGTGCGGCGAGCGACTCGGCGAACATCTCCGGAGTCGCGTTCACGAACCTCAACTCCTCGTTCCAGTCGAGGAGTACCGCACGCACGACGCCCTCGTGGTCGGCGCAGATCTCGAACCCCCGGTCGGAACCGAGCCGTGCCCAGTCCGCACAGGACTCCTGTACGACTCGTCGCCCCACGGTCTCGGCGTATTCCGCGAGGCGTACGGCGTCGTCGGCGTCGGTGGCGAAGTACGGCCCGACCTGACGAGGCACGGCCACCTCCGCCAGCCTGCTCACGCTCGGGGGCGGAGCGGAGGCGTCACCGGCGACCTCCTGCCGGAAACGCCGGACACCGTCTTCGGGGACAGTCATGGATGAATCCGCCTAACCAATGGACTCGTACACGTTCGAGAGAACAACATCCCACGGGGGCATGCGAGGTGCGTCGTCCGCCTCCCAGTCGAACTCCTCCGACCAGGCGGGCTCGACCCCTTCGAACGGAAGCGGATCCGCCCGGCGCATCCTCTCTCGCAGTGACACCGCGACGCCCTCCGAATCGGGAATCTCTTCGGACACCGTGAAGTCGTAGTTGGGACGCTCGAGTTCAAGCAGATAGGTGAAGTAGACGAACGAATCGAGACTCTGGTTGATCGGGTACGTACCGGGCTCGCCGTCCGGCAGGCAGTACACCGCCCCGGACGCGGGGTCCAGGACCACGGCATCGTAGAAGATCTCCCCGAGGACGAGCCAGTTCTCCCAGCCCTCCGGCATGTCCTTGTAGTCGGAGAAGTAGCGGAGTTCAGCGCAGCGGCGGAACCTGTTGGGGGTCTCTCCTTCGAAGAGCGCTCCGTCGAGCACGAAAAAGGAACTCCGGTCGTCCGGCAGGCCGACCCCGGTGAGGATCGTGTGAGCCGACTCGTGGAGTTCCCGGGGCAGCTTCGCCTCCTCCAGTGTCACAAGCCTTTCCGGAGGGAAGACCGACTCCATCATCGCGCGGTCGACAAGCTGGGGCATTTTCTGTCCTGTCGGTTATTTCACAACTGCTGTCGCTGGGGCGGGCATTTTATCGGCAGTGGCCGCCCCAGGTCAATTAGTGCCTCTTTTTGGGATTGATACCGTTGAGGTACCGTTCCATTTCTTCGTTGCCCTTCTGCTTCGACTCCGCCGTGTGGCCGTACTCCACAGTGTGTGAAACGCGCACACTTTCCGGCAGGTGTTCCGATATCCAGGCGCTGCAGTCTTTCGCGCCCGGCCCGGTCGTGCATGGCTCACGCTCGGTATAGAGCTCGGACATCCCTTTTTCGGTGCCATTGTTGAGGAACGGGATACCGACCTGGCGTTCCGAATGGGAGGCAGGCCATTTACTGCGGCCGACAAGTATGAACTCGTTCTCCGATCCCGAGTCGCCGTACCGCGCGGCGGCGTAGTTCCGACTGGAGAACTTTCCCTTTCTCGTCTGCCCGTAGTCCTTGTTCGCGTCACGTGCCAGGCGTGTGGCCTGCGACAGATCGGTACTTCCGAAACCGACCTGCGTCGACGACTTCCTTTTGCGATCCGGTGCGTCGGGCAGTCGGTAGTCGGCTGCCACCCGCCGCCCGACATTGTCTCCCTGGAGATTCAGCGGGGTGAGACGGGCCCGGTCCTCGGCGGTCAGGTCCTGGTGACCCGTGGATGTGAGGCGGGTGACCTTTCCCTGGTCGTCCACGTGGTAGACGTGCTTCTTGCTGATGCCCTGGAGCTCGGTCGCGATGTCGTCGTCAGTGCTCTTGTGACGCTTGGCCATCTTGCTCAGGCCGCTGGTCATGCTCTCGTCGAGGTGGGACGCGGAGCGCTTGACGCCCTTTCCGATCCCCTCCATGAGCTCGTCGACCATGGGGTCGAGGAGATTGGTGAGCGCATCCTTGCCCCGGGCGCGGCCGTGCGAGGACTTCGCGCGGGTCAGCTTGCTGCCGGCCCCGTCGCGGATCTTGCCGCCCGCGCTCTTGAGCCCGTTGCCCGCGCGGTCGTAGGACTCCAGGTCCATGCTGAACTGACCGCCGCCGCTGCTCGACCCGCCGTCCCCGCCCGCACCGGCCAGCTGCATCGAACCGCCCGCGCCCCCGCCCGCGCTGGCCAGCTGCATGCCCCCACCCGACTTGAGGCTGTCGACGCCGTCGTCCAGGCCCTCCCGGCCCGCTTTCGCGGTCTGGCCGAGGTCGACGCCGTTCTGCGTCCCCAGGGCGTTGCCGCCCAGTTGCAGGACCAGGTCACCCGCCATCGCGCCGAGAGCCTGGAATATCGGACCCGTGGCGACCTCGATGATCCGTGAGGCGATCTCCTCGCACACCTCCTGGAAGATGCGTTTCACCGCGATCCGGGTGGCCTGCGTACCCGCGATACCGCCCAGCGTCGACAGGCCCAGGGTGACCGGGGCGGCCGCGATGGCGGCCACGATCTCCGCGGCGAGGATGCCGAGTTGGGCGATCGCCGCGATCTTCGCGCCCTCGATCAGCACGGCGACCGCGTCCAGCGCGGTCGCCGCCACTCGGCCCGCTTCGGAGAGGTTGGTCAGATGCTTGCCCTTGACGAGGTCCCAGTGCTTCTCCAGCGCCTGGATCGCGAGGCCCTCGTTGCCGCCGATCAGATCGGTGATCGCCTGGTGCGCATCCGCGGCGCCGTCCTCGATGTCGTCGGCGAACTCCCGCATGGCCTGGGCCATGTCGCGGTAGTCGTCCTCGTCGACGTTGGGCCAGCTGATGCCTATCAGGTCCAGGGCCGCATCCAGCTCGCTCGGCAGGACTACACCCACAAGGACCCCCGTTCGAAAGTTAGTTGGTAAAACGTAACTTTGATCGGATCATGGGAACAAGTTCACCCGGCGTCACATGACCTGAACCGAGGCTCAGTTGGCGCATACCTTTCCGAACGGAACCCGGGGGCACGTAAATCCGTCGCGCCCCCGCGGGCGTGCCGTTAGCCTCCGCCTGGACGGGACCGTGAGGGGAGCCGGGCATGGAGACGGGACGCGTACGGACCGACCGACTGGGCGTACTGCTGGACCAGTTCGACTGCGTCAGGGAGCGGGCGCAGGTACGGCTGGAGGGTCTCGGCGACGAGGAGTACCTCTGGGAGCCGGTCCCCGACTGCTGGTCGATCCGGCGCCGGAGCGAGGCGGTGACGCCCCGGGCGTACGGTCCCGGCGAGTGGGTCCTCGACAAGGGCGCCCCGGACATCCCCTCGGGCGAGTACGCCGAGGTCGCCCGCCAGGCCGCCGACGGCATGAGCGTCGCCAAGATCGCCGAGGACTGGAGCGTGAGCGTCGAACGGGTCGAGGAGGTCCTCGCCCACACCGGCCCGGTGGAACCCGACATCACGCCGGTCACCACCATCGCCTGGCGACTGGGGCATCTGCACTCCTGTTTCGCGGGCGAGTGGGAGTGGACCTTCGGCGAACGCCGCACGGATCCCCACCAGTTGGTCGACTTCACCCCTTCCGCGGCCTTGGCCCAGGAACGCTTCTGGACCCTGCTCGACCGCTGGCGCGAAGCCGTCGGCCGGGTCACCGAGGAACAGCTCGACACGATCGGCTTCTCCCAGTACCCGTACGGCTCCGCGCCCGACGAGCCGTACATCTCCGTGCTGTGGGGGTCCAACCTGGAACTCATCCATCACATGGCGGAGATCGCGCTGCTCCGCGACTTGTGGCAGGCCCGCTTCAACGCTGCTGGGTAGTTCGACCGGCCGAGGGCTGAGCGCCATGACAGGGGCGCGGGCCGGGTGAGCGGTTCTGGGCGGATAGGGCCCCCGACCGTGAGATGTCGCCGGAGTCCGGCAAGGGCGTCCGGCTCCTCGACCTTCAGGGTCACCCTCGCAACCCATTGCACAGCGAGCAGCCCGGCCGCACCGGCCTCCAGCCCAGACGCGGCGAGGGAGCTTGCCGTGGTGGAAGCCGGTTTTCGCCGCGGACGTCTCACGGCTGACCCCCCGGCGGGGACGTTCCCGGGAGCTGCAGGAGCGGCGGCGGCCGCGACCATGTCGGACGGGGCGCACTGAGCAGGGGGCATGCGCCGTCGGCGGACCAGCCTTGCGCGGCGTCCGGTCGCGGCGTGACAGCCGCCGGCGGCCCCTCCACGGGGAAACCTTCCAGGGGAAATCCTGTGAAGTTCACGTGAACAAGTCGTCGTTGAATCGGCTGACGCCGACCACCCCGCGACGCGGCCGACCGACCTTTGAGATTCTGACGCTCGTCATCGTCAACGGCATCGACAGTTTGGGCGGCCATGGACCACAGCAGCCAGGAATGGGCCTCGCAGGGCCAGCAGCCGGGGCGGCCGCAGGCCCCGGGACCGTACGGCGGGCCCCCCGTTCCGGCGTCTTACCCGCATCCCGCGGCCGAGACCAGGATCGAGATCGAGAGCAAGAGACTGCGGGCGTACGCCCGGGTCAAGGCCGGGGAACAGACCGTCGCCATCCGGTCGGCGGACGAGGGGACGAAGGGCAATCCCGTCGCTTACGTCAACGTGCCCCAGGACGCCCTGAACGGCGGGCGCCATGCGCGGCCCCCGTTCACCGTGAGCGGCCCGGACGCCGAACCCTTGTGCTCGGTCCGGTCCGTCGGCTCGGGTGCGTACGAGGTGTACGGCGGGGACGGTGCACCGATCGGCCGGATCACGCGTCTGGACGGACGGGCGCTGCCATGGCCGCGCCGCCCGCGCTGGACCGTGCAGGCGGTTACCGGCGGCGAGCCTCTCACCGCTGAGCGCGGAACCCCGGTCGGGTGGGCGCTGTTCACCCTCTTCTCCCCGGTCTACCTCGTCATCTGGGCGCTTGGGGCGCTCCAGGGGCTGGTGCCGTTGTTGTTCGGCGACAAGGACGAGGCGAAGAAGGAGTCGGCCTGGGACCTCGGCCTTCCGAGCCGCGCGCTGTGGCGCGCCTCGGGTGATTCCGAGGTCGTCGTCGACTATCGGGGCGGCGGCATCTTCCACATCGCGTCGTCGCGGCTGGACCCACGGCTGGCGTACGCGCAGTCGGTGCTGCATGTGTGGGACGGCGTCTGAGCCGCGGTCCTCACAAGTTGGCGACCGCGAACATCCGCAGGTACCCCGGAGGTTGCCCCTCCGATAATCTGTGCGCCGGTGACTGGATCACGACTACGGGGAGACACGGGGATGGCTGACTTCCAGATCGATGTCGATCGCATGAAGACCCTGATCAACCGGCTGGACCAGGTGGACGACCGTATGCGCGGCGCCCAGGAGCGGCTCAACAAGGTGGGTCCCAAGGGACTTGGCACGGATGGTCTCGACAATGCCTGCGACGACTTCCAGGACGACTGGGGCGACGGCATCAAGCGGATCGCCGACGGCGCCAAGCAGCTGCACGAGGGGC
The DNA here is from genome assembly GCF_031845645.1 of Streptomyces doebereineriae. NCBI lineage: Bacteria > Bacillati > Actinomycetota > Actinomycetes > Kitasatosporales > Streptomycetaceae > Streptomyces > Streptomyces doebereineriae. Next base: position 22,788 of record NZ_JAVREZ010000004.1, on the reverse strand, counting down.
TCAAGAAGACGCTCGAGTCGTACGAGTCGACCGACAAGGAGCTGCAGAAGGGCTTCAGCCAGAAGTAGTGCCGGCCACCGCCGGTCCGACAACTCGCACACGCACACAACGGGGAGAAGACGATGGGAATGTTCGACGACCCCAACTGGCCCGGACTGACGTTCAACCCGGCCAAGGGCGACCTGCACACGATCGAGTCACTGGCGTACGACGTGAAGACGGTCGGCGACGAGCTCGACGAGATGCGCGAGATGCTGGTGGGCATCGGCAAGACGGACGGGATCTGGGACGGCGAGGCCGCCAGCAAGTTCCAGGAGAAGGTCGGCGAACTGCCCAAGTACCTTCAGCAGGGCCACCAGTCGATGAACGCCTGCTCCAGGGCGCTCAAGGGCTGGCACGACGAACTCGAGACCATGCAGCGCCAGGCCAAGAACCTCGAGGAGCGTGCGGTCGAGGCCCGCAAGCGGCTCGACCAGAAGAACGCCGACGTCGACAAGGTGAACGTCAAGATCGAGGGCGCGCAGTTCCAGCAGCTCACCGAGCAGCAGGCGAAGGCGCTCTCCGAGGAGGCAGACTCCGCCTCGCGAGCCGCCCAGGACGCCGCGACCGACCTCAAGCTCCTCATCGAGAACGCCGAGGCGCTGCGCAAGTACTGGGAAGAGCAAGCCGGGAAGGCCGAGAAGGCCATCCGCGAGGCCGCGAACAACCGGCCGCCGGACATCAGCATCTGGGACAAGATCACGGATGGCCTGAAGGGCGCCTGGGACGGGTTCAAGAACTTCCTGATCGACAACGCGGACCTGTTCTCCACCATCTCCAGCGCGCTGGCAGCAGCCGCGATCGTCGTCAACGTCATTCCGGTCGGTGGCCAGGTCGCTTCCGCAATCCTGGGCGCGGGCGCCATCGCCTTCTCCGGGGCTGCCATGGCCGGCCACTGGATGGGCGGCGCCTCGCCCTTCAAGATCGGAATGGACGCGTTCGGCATGCTCCCCGGCATCGGTGCGGCCAAGGGCCTGTTCACCGGCATCAAGGCAGGAGCGAAGGGCGCCAAGCTCGCCGCCGGCCTCACCCAGGGCGGCAAGGGCCTGATGCAGGGCATCAAGAACGGTGTCATGTCGACGCAGATCAACAAGCGGATCCTGGGTCCGCTCGGCAAGGCCCTGCCCGAGTCGGAGGTCTGGAAGATCTCGCTTCCCACGAAGGCGGGCAGCGCCCTCCTCGGCACCGGAAAGCTCATCTTCGGCGGCGACGACGGTGGCAGCCAGCCCGCGGTGTCGACTCACCCGACCCCGGCGAACCCGAGCCAGTCCTCTCCGGTCCGGACGATGCCGTACCCCGCCACGGGTGACAAGTTCCTCCAGACCCTGGCGGCCTGAGCGAGATGACCGAAGTCACCACCGTCACGGCAGACCCCGAGGGCCGGCGCGGCGACCTCCACGTCGGCTGGATCATGCCGCCGTTCTTCCACGAGCTTCCCGTGGACGCTGAGGACGCCGACGAGGTCGGCGAACGGCTCGGCGAACTGGTCAGGACGATCCTCGCGGAGGGCAGCGAGGACGACCAGATCACGATGTTCGCCCTCTACTTCCAGATCACCGCCCAACTGGCGGACGCGGGCGCCGAGTACGCCGGCTTCTGCCTGATGGACATGGACGGGCGCCGGAGCACCGCCACCGTCGCGGTCTACCGCATGTCGCTGGAGAAGATCACGGCCGGCGAGGCCCTGTCGGAGGCCTACTCCGCGCTTCGCCGGGCCTACCCCGACGACGACGTTCAGATCAGTGCCCTGCCCGTGGGCAAGGGGGACAGCCAAGCCGTGGTGAGGATCGGCGGCGCGCCGTTCACGATCACCGCGGAGGCGTCCCCCACGGGTGAGCCGCTGGAAGTGCCGCGCGGACAGATACAGGTCTACATCCCCCTGCCCAACGACGCCGACATGCTGGTGTTCGAGCTCTCCACGCCTTCCATGGAGGACTGGGACCTCTACTCCGAGCTCTTCGCGACGATCGTCCGGACACTGGACTGGGCCACGGAGGAGGAGGCCGAGATGGCCTCCGCGCTCTCGCAGGCTCAGCCGGTCCCGGACGTGGCTCCCGATCCGGCCGTCGTCCAAGAGCTCTATGCCCACTCCAGCCGGGTCCTGGACGCCCTCGGCGTGCGCGGCCGGATGGACGAGGGCAACGCGGTGTCGGCGGTCACGTGTGTCGATTGCTGGTCCAAGGGGCTGAGGTCGGTGTGCACGGCACGCCACCACTGGCAGATCGACGGTGTCGAGGACGCGGAGCTTGCAGTCGCCGTCGGACGGCTCGAAGAGACCTTCCAGGGGCAGGGCTGGTTCACGTTGTCGGGCACACCGGGCCAGAGCGTGTCCCTGGCCGCGGACGGTGACTCGGGACACCGCGTCAACGTCACGCTGATCTCCGGCCGCCAACGGCTCGTCATCGAGGTGATCGCTCCCTGCACACGTATCGTGCGGGGGCCGGTCGACTCCGCCTTCGGATAGGGGCCGGCCTGAGGAGGCGGCCGCATCATGGACAACAACCCCAGTGATCTCCTGCCGGTCGGCGCGCACGCACTGTCCGCGGACCCGCGACTCGCCGATGCCGTACGGCAGATCGGCAGCACGTACGGCTACGACTACTTCGACGACGGGGCGGTCAGAAAGACCCTCTCCGAACACGAGGCCGCCCTTCGACGGCTCGGACGCGGAGGACTGGTCTGGGCCGGCTCCCTGGCCACAGCCGTCGGAATCGTCTGGCTGGTATGGGCCGCGGCCGGCAAACCGGACAACATGGCGGTGGCGGCAGCACCCCCGGCGGCTCTCCTGGTCCTGGCGCTCGCCGCCTTCGTCCAGGTCAACCTCCAGGGCAGGCGCAAGCTCCGGCACCCCTTCCTGGAGGGGTACCGGCACGTGCTCGCGGCGGCGCGCGCGCACGGCGCCCCCGTGGCCTTCGTCCCCGCCTGGCTCACCGGCCGAGGCGGCGCGGCACTGGACGTGGCCCCGCTGCCGTCGTACGCCACACCGGCCGGGGCGCCCGCCACCGGCGTGCGAGCCACCCCGGTGGCCCCGCCGCCCAAGCCGGCCGAGGTCGAGGAGTACGAGCGGATCGCCGACCAGGGCGGCTGGCACGACGAGGCGGGCTGGATCCTCGTCGTCGCGGGAGCCGTCGGGGTGGGCTACGCCGTGGTCAAGGACCTGCCCGCGGCGTACGCGTCGGTACTGCTCATCGCCCTCGGTATCTGGACCTGGCTGTCCGGACACCGCCTCGGCAGACGCCAGAGGGAACTGTCCGGCGAGGCCCTGCGCTACCTCGACGAGCTGACCAGGTCCCAGGCCTCGGGAGCACCCGTGCACGAGCTCTCGCCACCCTTGCGCAAGCTCCTGGACACACGGCTCTGACAGACAGCACGCATACGGCGGTGGCGGCACCCTCCCCGGGCGCCGCCACCGCCGTACCCGCAGCCGCTCAGCCCCTCAACCGACCCGCGCCCCCGCCGCCTTGGCCCGCTCCCGCGCCTCGGCGCTGACGCCGCGTTTGCGGGCCGACATCCGGTCGTCCACCGCCGTACGCTGGGCGACTCCGAACAGCCGTCGCGGCCCCGGTACGGCGACGACGCCCAGGAAACGCGGGTCGCCCGCGAACCAGACCTCGCCGACCTCGCCCGACCTGACCCTGCGGACCCAGAAGGTGTATCCGCTGCCCAGGAAGCTGCCGTAACCGAGGGAGACGGTCTTGTCCGGGCGCTCGGGATCCGCGAAGGAGAACCTGGTGGTGCCGTTCTTCGCGATCGAGGCGGCCCCGGGGACCGACTGCCAGGGATAGACCCGCAGGATCCGGCGCAGCGACCGGATGCCCAGCACCCTCGCGGTGTTCAGCATGGCCAGGTAGATCAGCACGAACAGGGCGGGGAAGAGGACCCAGAGCGTCCACACCGGTGTCAGCAGCACCGCGTACAGCCAGGCCACGAAGGACCCGAGCGAGAGCACGAAGGCACTGAGCCGGAACGCGGCCGTGCGGCGCCAGGCCCGCCGGGTGGCCGGGTCCTCGTAAGCCGTCTTCGTCAGGGGAACGTCCACTGCGTCTCTCTCCATCGAGGTCAGCCGAAGACCGCGCGCATGGACGCCTCGACCTCGGACTCGGGAATCCGGGCCTTGAACTCCTCGGGGAGCGGGTTGTCGAAGCTCACCATCTCCGCCATGGCGCGGTGGATGTCACGGTAGTTCTCGCGAGCGCCGACGGCCGTCGTCGTCAGTGTGAGGACCGCGAGGTTCCGCCCATCCGGGAAGGGCAGATACGCGGTCGCCTCGTACAGGGAACGCTGCCGGGAGTCGGCCTCCGCCGGCAGCTCCACCAGTGACTCGGTGAACGCGCCGGGCCCGCAGGGCAGGTCCACCACGGCGATCGGCAGCGCGTTCTTGCGTGCGGTCGCCGCCTGCGCCGCCGCCAGCTTCGGCGGGGTCCAGGGGATCTCGCGGCGGGCGAGCATGACGACCGACTCCAGCATGGCGCCGTCGTCCCCCTCGTGGGCGCCGATGGCGAAGCTCACCACGCCTTCCCGCCGCATCTCCGAAGTGAGGGCCCTGGCCTGGGCGAGCTGCTCCAGGAAGCCGGCCTGCTGCTCCTGCGGGACCAGTTCGAGGAGCGACTCGACGGCCTCGACCACCCTCGCGCCCTCGGCAGACTCCGGATCGGCGAAGAGATCGCGGAAGGGGACCTCCACATAGCCGGGCGCGAGCGCGAACCACAGGTCGCAGCCACGCTCCATGGCCGACTCGTCGATGGCGTACTCGAACTCGTCCGCGTCGTCGGTCATGAGTTCCACTCCTTCAGTGCGTCGCGCCGAACAGGATCTTCAGCGTCTTGAGGGCGGTGGCACCATGGCCGGCCCCGTCGAAACTGCCGGCCCGGACACCGTCCGCCCCGGTCGCCGCGTTCTCCGCGGCGGGGTTCTTGATCTCGTCCCACAGGTTCTTGGCCACGCCGTACGTGCCGGTCAGCGCTCCCGCGCCGGAGACCGAGACGTCGATGATCTTCGCCGCCGAGGACGGGTCGGCGGCGCCCTTCACCAGCCAGGTGGTCAACGGGTTCTCGGCGGCGTGGATGCGCTGCGCGGCCAGCCAGGTCTTGCCACCGGCACTGCTCAGCCTCTCGCCGAGGGTGAGGGCCTCCGCGCCGGCGCTCGCCGACCGCGCCGCACCGTTGACCCCTCGTGCGACGGCGCCAACGCCCGGGACCATGCCGAGGGTGTCGCCGACCACGCCCACCGCGTTGCTCCAGAAGTCGGCGTCGAACTCCCCTTTGGTGAACCCGTCCTTGAGCGATGCGCGCACCACCGGATCGGACAACCGGCTGATCAGGGTCGCCGCGCTCGCCGCCGCCGCGACCAGCAGGAGGATGGGGCCGACCGGTACGGCGAAGAAGAGCGCCGCGAGACCCGCGATGGCCGCGATCGTGCCGAGGATGTCGGTGAGGTTGTCGCCGACCCAGTCCATGGCTTTCTCGAACCAGTTCGGTTCCTCGGGCGCCAGCTTGTCCGTGGAGTCGCGCAGTACGCGCGCCCTGCCGCGGGCGTCGGTGCCGTGCTCCTCCTGGAGCTCCTGCGCCTTCCTGACGACGTCGTTGTACGCGGTCCTGGCGTTGGTCACCGCCTCGCGTGCCTTGGTGAGCTCCTCAGTCGCCCGGTCCAGCCGTGCCTGCGCGTTCTTCAGCTCCGCGTCGTCCGTGAACGTCTTGCCCGCGAGCTTGAGGTCGGGGTTCGCGGAGGCTGTCTTCTCCTGGCCCTCCGCGGTCCCGATCCTCCCCTTGGCGTCCTTCGCGTCGCTGTCGAGGGCCCGCGCCCGCTGCTGGTAGCCGTCCAGCGCCTTCTGCCAGTCGGCCAGCGCGGTGGCTGCCCTGGTGATGGACGAGTGGGCGTTCTTCAGGTTCGTCGGCAGTGCCCCGTCGAGCTGCTCGCGGAAGGCGACCGCCGCATCCCCCTCCCAGTCGCCGCCCGAGCGCAGATTCTCGATCATCTTGTGGGCGTCGGAGATGGTCTGCGCCGACTTCTGGAGCCGTGACGTCAGCTCCGATACGACTGAGACACTGCCCGGTGCCGGGTCGAAGCCCAGGGACGGATAGGAGTTCGCAGTCACTTGCCGCCTCCCTGCGCCGCCTTGCGGAAGCCCTCTTCGAGGGCGTGGTCGACCTCGTCGTAGTTGGCCTTGCTCTGGCCCACGCTGTCCGCGAACTTCCCGGTCAGCTCCGCGATCTGCTCGGAGCCGTATTTCCAGTGCTCGTGGAACTCGGCACAGGCGTCATCGAGCTCCTTGGTGCCGATGCCCTCCGCGGACACGTCCTGCATCCACTTGCGGACGTTGTCCAGCTCGGACTTCGCATCTTCCAACGTCCTTTTGAACCGCCCCAGTTCGGCGGTGTCGGTCTTGAAGTACTCCGTCACAGGCTCTCTCCCCGTTGGACAGGTTTCTTTCACACAAACAAAGAGGGGCGGCCCGCAGACACGGCCGCCCCTCCACCCGAAGAGGCTCAGCTCTCCGGCAGGTATCCCGTCTGGACGAGCTGGCCGCTCGTCCGGCGCGAGATGAACTGGCCACGGCCCGGAGGCATCGGGGCGGCCTTGATGTTGTTGAACACCGGGCCCTCCGACGGGTCACCGGACAGCACGATGCCCTGCGCGCCGAGCTCCTTGATCCGGGTGAGGACCGGCTCGAAGGAGGAGCGTGAGGCGCCGGACGTGGAGCGGGCCAGGATGATGCGCAGACCCAGGTCACGCGCGAACGGCAGGTACTCCAGGAGCACCGACATCGGGTTGCCCATCGACGTGGCGACGAGGTCGTAGTCGTCGATGAAGATGAACGCGTCGGGCTCGTTGTACCAGGAGCGGTTGCGCAGCTGGTCCGGCGTCACGTCCGGGCCCGGCATACGGCGGCTCATCGAGCCGGCCAGCGACTCCATGACCTCCTGGAGCTGCGGACCCGAGGCGCAGTACTTGTACATGTGGCTCTCGGGCACCTGGCCGAGCAGCGCGCGCCGGAAGTCCGAGACCACGAACAGCGCCTTGTTGGTCGCGTACCGCTCCGAGACCTGCTTGGCGATGAACCGCAGCAGCGAGGACTTGCCGGACTCGCTCTCGCCGTAGATGACGAACAGCGGGTCGGTCTCGAAGTCCACGAAGACCGGCGAGAGGGTGAGCTCGTCGACACCGACCGCGATACCGCGGCTGCCGAAGTCGCCGCCGCCGGGCAGCTCGGACGCGTGCAGCATGGTCGGCAGCATCCGCACCTTCGGTGCCGCCGGGCCCTGCCAGGCGTTGTTGACGCTCTGGACGAGGTTCGCCATGCCGTCGGCGAGGTCCTCCACCGCGGTCGACCCGTCGATCCGGGGCGTGGCGGCGAGGTAGTCCAGCTTGTCCGGGGACAGACCGCGGCCGGGCTTGCCCATCGGCACGTTCTCGGCCCGCTTGCGGTCGAACTCCGACTCCATCGCGTCACCGAGCCGCAGTTCGAGGCGGCTGAGGATCTGGTCGCGCAGCGCGGGCCGCATCTCGGTGTAGCGGGTCGCGGTGATGACCAGGTGGATACCGAAACCCAGACCACGGGTGGCGATGTCCGCGATGACCGGGTCGAGCATCTCGTAGTCGTTCTTGAACGTCGCCCAGCCGTCGATGATGAGGAAGACGTCGCCCCACTGCTGGTCGGGGTAGTGGCCCTGCGCCCGGCGGTTTCGGAAGGTGCCCATGGAGTCGATGCTCTTGGAGCGGAAGAACTCCTCACGGGCGTTGAGGATGCCGTGCACCTCCGCGACCGTACGGCGGACCTTCTCCTGGTCCAGACGGGAGGCCGCGCCGCCCATGTGGGCCAGGTTCTCCAGCGCGAGCATGCCGCCGCCGCCGAAGTCGAGGGCGTAGAACTGCACTTCGGCCGGGGTGTGGGTGAGCGCGAACGACGTGATCATCGTGCGCACGAGCGTCGACTTGCCGGACTGCGGGCCACCCACGATCAGCGCGTGACCGGCGGACCCCGACAGGTCCGCGTACATCACGTCACGGCGCTGCTCGAAGGGCTTGTCGACCAGGCCGACCGGGACGGTCAGCTTGCTCTGGGCGTGGTAGCCCTCGGCGTGCAGACCGCGCTCCGCGCTGATGTTGAGGGCCGGCAGCACCTGGTCGAGGCTGAACGGCTCGTCCAGCGGCGGCAGCCACACCTGGTGGGCGGGCGGGCCCTGACCGTCCAGGCGGCTGACGATGACGTCGAGGACGGTGTCGGCGAGCGCGTCGTCGACCTGGTTGCTCCGGGTCTCCGGTTCCGGCTCGGCGAGGATCCGCACCGGCACCGGCGCGGCGGTGAACAGTACGGGGGAGCGGTCGATCCGGCCGCCGCCCTGGACCGTCGGTCCGTTCGGCCGGTAGGTCCCCGACACGTAGGCGGCCTTGAACTGCACCATCGTCTCGGTGTCGTACTTGAGGATGCCGGCACCGGGGACGTTCGGCAGGTGGTAGGCGTCGGGCACACCGATCGCCGTACGGGACTCGGCCGCGGAGAAGGTGCGCAGACCGATGCGGTACGACAGGAAGGTGTCCAGGCCGCGCAGCTTGCCCTCCTCGAGGCGCTGCGAGGCGAGCAGCATGTGCACACCCAGTGAACGGCCGATACGGCCGATCTGGATGAACATCTCGATGAAGTCGGGCTTGGCGGCGAGCAGTTCGCTGAACTCGTCGATGATCAGGACGAGCGAGGGCAGCGGGTCGAGCGCGGCACCGGCGGCGCGCGCCTTCTCGTAGTCGGTGATGTTGGCGTAGTTGCCGGCCTGCCGCAGGAGTTCCTGGCGGCGGGTCAGCTCACCGGTGATGGAGTCACGCATCCGGTCCACGAGCGTGAGCTCGTCGGCCAGGTTGGTGATGACCGCGGAGACGTGCGGCATGTTGCCCATGCCGGTGAAGGTGGCACCACCCTTGAAGTCCGCGAGGACGAAGTTGAGCGTCTCGGACGAGTGCGTCACCGCGAGGCCGAGGACCAGGGTGCGCAGCAGCTCCGACTTGCCGGAACCGGTGGCGCCGACGCACAGGCCGTGCGGGCCCATGCCCTCCTGCGAGGCCTCCTTGAGGTCCAGCATGACCGGCTCGCCGCTCTCGCCGAGACCGATCGGCACGCGCAGCCGCTCGTGCAGGGTGCGCGGCCGCCAGGTGCGCGAGACGTCCACGCCCGCAGCGTCACCGATCTGCATCAGGTCGGTGAAGTCCAGGTTCGCCAGCAGCGGTTCGTCCGCATCGGCGGCACCGAGCCGCAGGGGCGCCAACTGGCGGCCCAGCGACTCCGCCTGCGCCTGCGACAGGACGTCGGGGACACCGGTGAAGACTCCCGTGCCCGCCTCCAGCTCCATGGCGTCGGGCCACACCCGCACCGACAGCGAGCCACGCGCCTCGTCGAGTTCGCCGGGCACCACCTCGACGATGGTCACGCCCTGCAGGCCCTCCGCCGAGGCGAGGACCGAGTCGGCGGGGACACCGCCGCCGTCGAGTACGACGACCACGTGCGGCTGGTCGAGCACCGGCGAGCCGTCACGGCTCCAACGGGGGCGGCCCTCCAGCTGGTGGGCGATCATCTCCTCGAGCTCGCCGAGGTCGTAGCAGAGCAGACGGCGGCTGCCGGCGCCGTCGGACTCCTTGTGCTGCATGTGCGGCAGCCACTTGGTCCACTCCCAGTCCACCGCCGCACCCGGCGAGGCCACGACCGCGATCACCACGTCCTCGGGCGAGTGCAGCGAGGCCAGTTGACCGACCACCGACCGGGTCTGGCCGTAGACCGTCTCAGCGTCCCCGGAGATCGTCACGTGGTAGAAGGAGCGCAGTCCGATGGCCAGCGGGAGTTCACCGAGCGTGCCGTAGCTCGCGATGAACTGCTGCATCGCGTGCGCGGTCAGCGGCTCCAGCTCGTCCACCGGCGCGGTGTCGGGCGCGACCAGCGGCGTCGCCAACTGCTGCGGACCCAGGCCGATCCGGACCTGGACGAAGTCCGGGTCCATGGCCCGCCGCTCCCACAGCCGCGACCCCTCGGCGACCAGCGCCCACAGCTGCTCCGGCGCCGGGTGCAGGTAGTACTGGGCGTCGCGCTGCTTGTGCACCGTGCGCCGCACCTCACGGCGCTTCTGCGCCAGGTACTTGAGGTAGTCGCGCCGAGCCTCGGCCATCTGACCGGACGGCCCCTTCCGGGCCCGCACGATCTGGGCGACCAGCATGGCGACAGTGGACACCATCATGAGGCCGCCCATGATCTTCATGAAGCCCTGGGCGCCGGGCATGAAGAAGAAAGCCGCCGACGAACCCATGCCCAGCATGGGCAGCAGGTTCATCAGGAGGCTGTCGTCCTCGGTACGAGGGAGTTCGGGAGGTGACTCGAGCTTGACCTCCTCACTCGGCACCTCCGGCGGGAGTACCCGCGGCGGGCGCTTGACGATGACGACGCTCACCGATCCACCAGTCCTTCACGCAATCGCAATGTCGAACCGCCCCCGTCGTGACGGCCCCCGTATGTTCGTCAACTCATGGGGCTTTGCCAACACATGAGCCGGGCGTTGATCCTACTGTTCTGCGGGCCCCTTGAGCCGGGAGGGGATGGGGAGAAGCCGCAAGGGGACGGTAGGGTGACGCTCCAAACGAAGCGCGGAGCGGGAATCGCCCTGGCAAACCGCGACGAATCACCGAGTACTGGACTAGGGGGAACCGTCAGGTGAGTACGGTTTCAGCAACCGGATTCTGCCGGGTCACGGTGGCGGCACCGAACAGCCGGATCGATGTGGCACTTCCCGAGGACGTGCCGCTCTCTGACGTATACCCGGAGATCCTGCGGCTGTCGGGACAGACACCCGAAGAGGCCGCGCCCACCGGGTACAACCTCGTACGCAGGGACGGCTCCGTCCTCGACGACGGCCGCTCGCTCTCCGAACAGCAGATACGCGATGGCGAATTGCTGCTCCTGCGGCCGTTCGCGGACTCCCTGCCGCCCGCCGTCTTCGACGACGTCGTCGACGCCGTGGCCGCCGTCGTCGAGGCCGACCGGCGCAGCTGGAACGACGGCATGATGCGCGTCGTCGGCCTGACCGCCGGCGCGCTGCTGCTGACGATGATGGCGCTGGCCCTGTGGTTCTCGGAGCCGCTGCGCCACGACATGCACGGACTGCCGGGCGTCATCGCCGGAGCCACCGGTGTCGTCCTCGTCGCGCTCGCCTCCGTCCGCGCCCGCGTCTACGACGACCACCACGCGGCCGTGGCCCTCGGCCTCGCCTCGCTGCCGCACCTGATGGTCGGCGGCTCCGGCATCATGGCCCTCGACGCGGGCGAGGGCCCCGGCCGGCTGAACCTCCTCGTCGGCTTCGCCGCCGTCCTCGTCGCCGCGGTGCTGCTCGTCCTGATGCTGCCCCAGAAGGACGCGCCCTTCATCGCCGCCGCGTTCGGCGCCGGCATCGGCGTCCTCGCCACCTTCGCCGCGATCGTCTCCGAGGCCGAGCCGCGCGAGGCCGCCGCCGTCACCGCCGTGGTCATGGTCGCCGTCATCGGCTTCCTGCCCGGCTGGTCCGCCCGCTTCTCCCGGCTGCCCATCGGCTTCCGCTCGCCCGACCAGATCGCCAAGCGCGGTCGCGCCGAGGACCAGCAGGAGCAGGAGCCGGTCGACTACCAGCTCATCACCGACCAGGCCCGCCGCGGCCACGAGCTGCTGCTCGGCCTCGTCGGCGGCGCCGCGGTCACCGGCGTCGCCTCCGCGGGTGTGGTGCTCGGCTTCTCCAGCAGCGGCTGGGCCCAGCTGCTGTCGCTGGCGGCCGGCCTCGCCATGCTGATGCGGGCCCGGCTCTTCCTGTACACGTCCCAGGTCGTGACCCTGATGATCTCGGGCATCATCACCGTCAGCCTGCTGGTCCTCGGTCTCGCCCTGAACCCGCCGGCCGACATCATCAAGGACCTCATCTACGACCACAACAGCGCCCCGCTGGACATCCGCACCGTCTGGCTGTCCGCCGCGGTGGCCCTGGGTGCCACGCTCCTGGTGGCCATCGCCCTGATCGTGCCGCGTAAGGGCGTGACCCCCTTCTGGGGCCGGATGCTCGACCTGAGCGAGGGCGCGGTGCTCCTCTCCCTCGTCCCGCTGTGCCTCGCGGTCCTCGACCTGTACGCGGCGGCCCGCGGCATGACCAGCTGAGCCCCGCACACCTCGCGGCGGCTGTCACCCACACGGGTGGCAGCCGCCGCGGCATGTGTACGACCCCGGCGTGGGCCGGGGCACTGCCGTCGGGCTGATACCCTGGCTGACGGCCGTTTGTGTACGCACCCCCGGAGCTCACCGCTCTGGAGGCCGCGCCCAGCGGATCCCCGCCTCCCGAGTTACGGAAGCTCCCCTGAGAAGTGGACCAGGGGCACTCGGTGGCTACCAAGAGACTACGAGGAGTACGCGTGCCGCTCGACGCCGCTACGAAGAAGCAGATCATCAGCGAGTTCGGCCAGAAGGAGGGCGACACCGGCTCCCCCGAGGTCCAGGTCGCGATGCTCTCGCGCCGTATCTCGGACCTGACCGAGCACCTCAGGACCCACAAGCACGACCACCACTCCCGTCGTGGTCTGCTGATCCTCGTCGGTCAGCGCCGTCGCCTTCTCCAGTACCTGGCGAAGAAGGACATCCAGCGCTTCCGTGCGCTGGTCGACCGCCTCGGCATCCGCCGCGGTGCGGCGGGCGCCAAGTAGGACGCCGTGAAGGGAGCGGTTCCCGAAACGATCGGGGACCGCTCCCTTTGCCGTACGTGCTCGACGTACGTACGGAAACGTGCGCAGTGTCACACCCACTTTGTAGTGTGGTAGCACAACGCAGGAACACGAGGAGAAGTGCACCTCGCCGCCGCCGGTCCTCGGTAGTGGCCCCCGGGCCTTGCGAACCCGGGTGCTTCGATCGAAGACCGGCCCGCACCAGATGGAGCGCTTCTCCGCTCACGTCCCCCCGCCACACGGGCGGATCGGGACAAAAGACGCAACGCAGACGATAAGTAACGGAGAAAACGCTAGTGGAGAACGAGACCCACTACGCCGAGGCCGTCATCGACAACGGCTCCTTCGGCACCCGCACCATCCGCTTCGAGACGGGCCGCCTGGCCAAGCAGGCCGCCGGCTCCGCCGTGGCGTACCTGGACGACGACACCATGGTGCTGTCGGCCACCACCGCCTCCAAGAACCCCAAGGACCAGCTCGACTTCTTCCCCCTGACGGTGGACGTCGAGGAGCGGATGTACGCCGCCGGCAAGATCCCCGGCAGCTTCTTCCGCCGTGAGGGCCGCCCCTCCGAGGACGCCATCCTCACCTGCCGCCTGATCGACCGCCCGCTGCGCCCCTCCTTCAAGAAGGGCCTGCGCAACGAGATCCAGGTCGTCGCCACGATCATGGCGCTCAACCCCGACCACCTGTACGACGTCGTGGCGATCAACGCCGCCTCCGCGTCCACGCAGCTGGCCGGCCTGCCCTTCTCCGGCCCGATCGGCGGCGTCCGCGTCGCGCTGATCAACGGCCAGTGGGTGGCCTTCCCGACGCACTCCGAGCTCGAGGACGCTGTCTTCGACATGGTCGTCGCGGGCCGCACCCTGGAGGACGGCGACGTCGCGATCATGATGGTCGAGGCCGAGGCCACCGAGAAGACCATCCAGCTGGTCAAGGGCGGCGCCGAGGCTCCGACCGAAGAGGTCGTCGCCGCCGGTCTGGACGCCGCGAAGCCCTTCATCAAGGTGCTCTGCAAGGCCCAGGCCGACCTCGCGTCGAAGGCCGCCAAGCCCACCGGCGAGTTCCCGATCTTCCTCGACTACCAGGACGACATCCTGGAGGCGCTGTCCGCCGCCGTCCGCCCGGAGCTCGCCTCCGCGCTGACCATCGCGGCCAAGCAGGAGCGCGAGGCCGAGCTGGACCGCGTCAAGGCGCTCGCCGCCGAGAAGCTCCTGCCGGAGTTCGAGGGTCGCGAGAAGGAGATCTCCGCCGCGTACCGCTCCCTGACCAAGCAGCTCGTCCGCGAGCGCGTGATCAAGGAGAAGAAGCGCATCGACGGCCGTGGCGTGACGGACATCCGTACGCTCGCCGCCGAGGTCGAGGCCATCCCGCGCGTGCACGGCTCCGCGGTGTTCGAGCGTGGCGAGACCCAGATCCTGGGCGTCACCACCCTCAACATGCTCCGCATGGAGCAGCAGCTGGACACCCTCTCCCCGGTGACCCGCAAGCGCTACATGCACAACTACAACTTCCCGCCGTACTCCACCGGTGAGACCGGCCGCGTCGGCTCCCCGAAGCGTCGCGAGATCGGCCACGGCGCCCTCGCCGAGCGCGCCCTGGTCCCGGTCCTGCCGACCCGCGAGGAGTTCCCCTACGCGATCCGCCAGGTCTCCGAGGCGCTGAGCTCCAACGGCTCGACGTCCATGGGCTCGGTCTGCGCCTCCACCATGTCGCTGCTGAACGCCGGTGTGCCGCTGAAGGCCCCCGTCGCCGGTATCGCCATGGGCCTGATCTCCCAGGACATCGAAGGCGAGACGCACTACGTCACCCTCACCGACATCCTCGGTGCGGAGGACGCCTTCGGTGACATGGACTTCAAGGTCGCCGGCACCAAGGAGTTCGTCACCGCCCTCCAGCTCGACACCAAGCTGGACGGCATCCCCGCCTCCGTCCTGGCCGCCGCTCTCAAGCAGGCCCGTGACGCCCGCCTCCACATCCTCGACGTGATGATGGAAGCGATCGACACGCCGGACGAGATGTCCCCCAACGCCCCGCGGATCATCACCGTCAAGATCCCCGTGGACAAGATCGGCGAGGTCATCGGCCCCAAGGGCAAGATGATCAACCAGATCCAGGAGGACACCGGCGCCGACATCACGATCGAGGACGACGGCACGATCTACATCGGCGCGGTCGACGGCCCGTCCGCCGAGGCCGCCCGCACCACGATCAACTCGATCGCCAACCCGACCATGCCGGAGGTCGGCGAGCGCTACCTGGGTACGGTCGTCAAGACGACCACCTTCGGTGCGTTCGTCTCGCTGCTCCCCGGCAAGGACGGTCTGCTGCACATCTCGCAGATCCGCAAGCTCGCCGGCGGCAAGCGCGTGGAGAACGTCGAGGACGTGCTCGGTGTGGGCGCCAAGGTCCAGGTCGAGATCGCCGAGATCGACTCCCGCGGCAAGCTCTCCCTGATCCCCGTGATCGAGGGCGAAGGCGACGATGAGAAGAAGGACGACACCGACCAGTGACGTCGAGTAGCTCCACGGCGACGGCCCGCACCTCCTCGGAGGCGCGGGCCGTCGCCCGTACCCAAACCCTGATCAAGGGCACCAACGGCATCGGTGTCGTCCGCAAGACCACCCTCCCCGGCGGCCTGCGCATCGTCACCGAAACCCTGCCGTCGGTCCGCTCGGCGACCTTCGGCATCTGGGCGCACGTCGGCTCCCGCGACGAGACGCCCGCCCTGAACGGCGCCACCCACTACCTGGAGCACCTGCTCTTCAAAGGCACCACGAAGCGCAGCGCCCTGGACATCTCCTCCGCCATCGACGCGGTCGGCGGCGAGATGAACGCCTTCACGGCGAAGGAGTACACGTGCTACTACGCGCGCGTGCTCGACGCCGACCTGCCGCTGGCCATAGACGTCGTCTGCGACATGCTGACGGGCTCACTCATCCTCGAAGAGGACGTCAACGTCGAGCGCGGTGCGATCCTCGAAGAGATCGCCATGACCGAGGACGACCCGGGCGACTGTGTGCACGACCTGTTCGCGCACACGATGTTCGGCGACAACCCCCTCGGCCGCCCGGTCCTCGGCACGGTGGACACGGTCAACGCCCTCACCGCCGACCGCATCCGCCGCTTCTACAAGAAGCACTACGACCCGACCCATCTCGTGGTCGCGGCCGCCGGCAACGTCGACCACAACAAGGTCGTACGACAGGTCCGCGCCGCCTTCGAGAAGGCCGGCGCCCTGAAGAGCCCCGACGCCATGCCCATCGCCCCGCGCGACGGCAGGCGCGCCCTGCGCACCGCGGGCCGCGTCGAACTGATCGGCCGCAAGACCGAGCAGGCACACGTCGTCCTCGGCATGCCCGGCCTGCCCCGCACGGACGAGCGCCGCTGGGCCCTCGGCGTGCTCAACACCGCCCTCGGCGGCGGCATGTCCTCGCGCCTCTTCCAGGAGGTCAGGGAGAAGCGCGGACTGGCGTACAGCGTCTACTCGTACACCTCCGGCTTCGCCGACTGCGGCCTGTTCGGCGTGTACGCCGGCTGCCGGCCCTCGCAGGTCCACGACGTGCTGAAGATCTGCCGCGACGAACTCGACCAGGTCGCCGAACACGGCCTCTCGGACGACGAGATCGGCCGCGCCATCGGCCAGCTGAGGGGCTCCACGGTCCTGGGCCTGGAGGACACCGGCGCGCTGATGAACCGCATCGGCAAGAGCGAGCTGTGCTGGGGCGAGCAGATGTCCGTCGACGACATGCTGACCCGGATAGCGTCGGTCACCCCGGACGACGTGCGTGCGGTCGCCCACGAGATCCTGGGACAGCGTCCGTCGCTGTCGGTCATCGGCCCGCTGAAGGACAAGCAGGCGGCCCGACTGCACGACGCCGTCGCCTGATCCACCCCGGTTGCATCGGTTAAGGAAGCAAGAAGATGAGCAAGCTGCGCGTGGCGGTCCTCGGAGCCAAGGGCCGGATCGGCGCCGAGGCGGTCAAGGCCGTCGAGGCCGCCGAGGACATGGAGCTGGTGGCCGCCCTCGGCCGGGGCGACACACTGGAGACCCTGGCCGAGACCGGCGCGCAGGTCGCCGTCGAACTCACCACGCCGGCCTCGGTGATGGACAACCTCGAGTACTGCGTCGGCCACGGCATCCACGCCGTCGTCGGTACGACGGGCTGGACCGACGAACGTCTCGCGCAGCTGAAAAACTGGCTGGATGCCTCCCCGCAGACGGGCGTCCTCATCGCGCCCAATTTCTCCATCGGGGCGGTCCTGACGATGAAGTTCGCGCAGATCGCCGCGCCCTACTTCGAGTCCGTCGAGGTCGTCGAGCTCCACCACCCCAAGAAGGTCGACGCCCCGTCCGGCACCGCCACACGCACGGCCCAGCTCATCGCCGAGGCCCGGCGCGCGGCGGGCACGGCCCCGGCACCGGACGCCACGGAGACGGCCCTGGACGGGGCGCGCGGCGCGGACGTCGACGGGATCCCCGTCCACGCCGTCCGCCTGCGCGGTCTGCTCGCCCACCAGGAGGTCCTGCTCGGCGGGGAGGGCGAGACCCTGACGGTCCGCCACGACTCCCTCCACCACAGCAGCTTCATGCCGGGCATCCTGCTCGGCGCCCGCCGAGTGGTCACGACCCCGGGCCTGACCTTCGGCCTGGAGAACTTCCTGGACCTGGGCTGATGCGCGCCAAGCTGTCCTACGCCATCACGGCCGCCGTCCTGGTCTTCTACTTCGTCCTGGTCGGCAGCCGCGGCGTCATGCTGATCCAGTCCGGCACCCTCATCACCGTCACCTTCGGCGTCGCGGTGCTGATCCTGCCGGTGATCGGCGTGTGGTTCCTGTGGAAGAACACCCAGTTCGTCCGCAGGGCCAACGCTCTCGCCGCGGAGCTCGACGCCGAGGGCGGCCTGCCCGTCGACGAACTGCAGCGCACGCCCGGCGGCCGGATCGACCGTGACTCGGCCGACGAGGTCTTCGCCAAGCGCAGGGCCGAGACGGAGGCGGCTCCCGACGACTGGCGCAGCTGGTTCCGCCTCGCCGTCGCCTACCACGACGCCCGCGACACGCCCCGGGCGCGCAAAGCGATGCAGCGCGCGATAGCCCTGCACGACGGCAGGCCCGTACAGCAGCTCTGAAGCCCCGGCATGGCGAAGGGGGCCGGTCCTGGTGCGGACCGGCCCCCTTCGCCATGCGTCCCTGTCGGGCTCAGACCCTCCCGTACTCCGCGGCCCAGGCCTCCACCGCGTCCGCGGCCCGCTCGAACGCCTGGCCGCGCGCGAGGAAGTCCGCGTTGTGCGTGGTCAGCAGCGGCGACACGTCCTGCGGTGCCTGGCCCTGCCGTACGAGGGTCAGCGCCTGCCCCTGGACCGTGCGCGGCAGCCCGAGCCAGCGCACCGGCTGCTGTGCCGTCCGCACGGCGACGACCTGGTCCCAGGACACCGTACGGGTGAAGAGGAACCCCACCCGGCGCACCCCGCGAGCGCTGACCCACACACCCATGCGCAGCAGCCGCAGCGCGCCGACGATGACGAGCGCCGCGATGCCGAGCACCACACCGGCCTCCGACGGTGAGTCCGTCAGCGCGATGATCACCGCCGCGAACAGCACGTAGGAGGCGAGCAGCAGCAGGATCGCGGCCACGCCCACCCGCCACGGACCGGGCCGGTAGGGCCGGCGCCAGTGGTCACGGTTGTCGAACGGCAGCGCGACGTCGTCCGTCGTCTCGAATGCGCGGTCGGCCGTCAGGAAGGGCAGGGGCACGGCGGGTCCTCACTCGATCCATGCGGTGGGCTGTGCCCGGTGAGGCTATCCGCCGGTAACCCTGTCGGCCACCTCAGGGGGTCCATGGGGGTATCTCCCACGCCATTCCGGTGGTGGGAGAGAGTCAGTGCCCCTGGGAGGCTTGCGACTGCTGGTTCTGTGCGGGCGCCTGATCCTGTGACAGCGCCGGCATCCCGAGCACCAGGGATCCCACGAGTCCGGCGACGATGGTGAGTCCCGTCAACCAGCGTCCGGCCATCTCACCGGCGGACGCCCTCTGGCGGGGTGGAGGGGTGACATTGCTGCGGAACCTGTCGGCTTCGGCGAGAAAGGCGAACGGTACGGGTTCGCGCCGACGCAACAGCATGGGGGTACTTCTCCCTTCGGGGTCGAACGAATCGCTGCTGTCTGTACAGACGAGCGGTTGCCGCAAAAGGTGCCCGGTTTCGCCGACTTAACTCGGTCACGACAGTGAAAGTCCCGTTTGGCGGGTCGTAGAGTGGCGTCGCCATACGACGAGCTGGGAAGGACCCCCCGAACCGTGAGCCCCACCCCCGACGACGATTTCAAGATCGAGCTGCGCGACGACGTCACAGTCGAACTGGTCAAGCACAGCGCGGCCGACTCCGACGTGCTGTTCGCCGCCAGGGTGTCGACCGTCGGAGAGCAGTCCCTGGAAGAGCTGAGCAAGGACCCGGAACGCTCCAAGGGCCTGATCAACTACCTCATGCGGGACCGGCACGGCAGCCCGTTCGAGCACAACTCCATGACCTTCTTCATCAACGCCCCGATCCTCGTGTTCCGCGAGTTCATGCGGCACCGCGTGGGCTGGTCGTACAACGAGGAGTCCGGCCGCTACCGGGAGCTCCAGCCCGTCTTCTACGTCCCCGGCCCCGACCGCAAGCTCGTCCAGCAGGGCCGCCCGGGCAAGTACGTCTTCGTCGAGGGCACCCCCGAGCAGCACGAGTCCGTCGGCAGCGCCATGGAGGAGTCGTACCGCCAGGCGTACCGCGCCTACCAGGAGATGCTCGCGCAGGGCGTCGCCCGCGAGGTCGCCCGCTCGGTCCTCCCCGTCGGCCTGTTCTCCTCGATGTACGCCACCTGCAACGCCCGCTCGCTCATGCACTTCCTCGGTCTGCGCACCCAGCACGAGCAGGCGACGGTGCCGTCCTTCCCGCAGCGGGAGATCGAGATGGTCGGCGAGAAGATGGAGGCGGAGTGGGCGAAGCTCATGCCGCTCACCTACGCCGCCTTCAATGCGAACGGCCGTGTGGCGCCGTAACGGACGGCTGTTTCCCCGCTGAGTACAGATGTGCGGGTCCTCCCGGCGAAGTGTCCGTATTGCGGCATTTAGAGAAGTTCACTTAGCCTGATCGAACGGACCCGGCACTGCTTGAACCCCCGAGCAGGCAGTGCCGGGCTCCGCATTTGTCACCACTTGTCGCGTCCCCCTAGGGCAGACCCCACCTTGAGCAACGAGTAGCGTGTTACCCATGGCTCCGACCTCCACTCCGCAGACCCCCTTCGGGCGGGTCCTCACCGCCATGGTCACGCCGTTCACGGCGGACGGCGCACTCGACCTCGACGGCGCACAGCGGCTCGCCACCCACCTGGTGGACGCAGGCAACGACGGCCTGATCATCAACGGCACCACCGGCGAGTCCCCCACCACCAGTGACGCGGAGAAATCGGACCTGGTACGAGCCGTACTGGAGGCGGTCGGCGACCGCGCCCACGTCGTCGCCGGCGTCGGCACCAACGACACCCACCACAGCATCGAGCTGGCGCGTGCCGCCGAGAACGTGGGGGCGCACGGCCTCCTGATCGTGACGCCGTACTACAACAAGCCCCCGCAGGAGGGCCTGTACCGGCACTTCAAGGCCGTCGCCGACGCCGCCGAGCTGCCCGTGATGCTCTACGACATCCCGGGCCGCAGCGGGGTCCCGATCAGCACGGAGACGCTGGTCCGGCTCGCCGAGCACCCGCGGATCGTCGCCAACAAGGACGCCAAGGGCGACCTCGGCCGCGCCAGCTGGGCCATCGCCCGCTCCGGCCTCGCCTGGTACTCCGGCGACGACATGCTGAACCTCCCGTTGCTCTCCGTCGGCGCGGTCGGCTTCGTCTCGGTCGTCGGCCATGTGGTCACCCCGGACCTGCGCGCCCTGGTCGAGGCGTTCGTCTCCGGCGACGTACAGAAGGCCACCGAGATCCACCAGAAGCTGCTCCCCGTGTACACCGGCATGTTCCGCACCCAGGGCGTGATGACGACCAAGGCCGCGCTCGCCCTCCAGGGCCTGCCCGCCGGGCCCCTGCGCGCCCCCATGGTGGAGCTTTCCACCGACGAGATCGGGCAGCTCAAGATCGATCTTGCCGCCGGCGGGGTACAGCTCTAACACCAGACTTCGCGCGCCCGGCGCGCAAACGGACTCAACAACTGAATACGCGGGCCACCGGTGCCCGCACCACAACGACAACTGCTACACGCATAAACGTCACGCACGCCATGTGCCCCACCGGTACGTGGCGTGTGTGGTGAGGAGAGTCTTTTGAGTCATCCGCATCCTGAACTGGCCCCGCCCCCGCCGCTCCTCGAAGGCGCCCTGCGGGTCACCCCACTCGGCGGTCTCGGCGAGATCGGCCGAAACATGACGGTCTTCGAGTACGGCGGCCGCCTGCTGATCGTCGACTGCGGGGTGCTCTTCCCGGAGGAGGAGCAACCCGGAATCGACCTGATCCTGCCGGACTTCTCGTCCGTCAGGGACCGCCTCGACGACATCGAGGGCATCGTCCTCACACATGGCCACGAGGACCACATCGGTGGCGTCCCGTTCCTCCTGCGCGAGAAGCCGGACATCCCACTGATCGGCTCCAAGCTGACCCTCGCGCTCATCGAGGCCAAGCTCCAGGAGCACCGCATCCGCCCCTACACCCTCGAGGTGGCGGAGGGACACCGCGAGCGCATCGGTCCCTTCGACTGCGAGTTCGTCGCGGTCAACCACTCCATCCCCGACGCCCTGGCGGTCGCCATCCGTACGCCCGCCGGCATGGTGGTCCACACGGGCGACTTCAAGATGGACCAGCTCCCGCTGGACGGGCGTCTCACGGACCTGCACGCGTTCGCGCGGTTGAGCGAGGAGGGCATCGACCTCCTTCTCTCCGACTCCACGAACGCCGAGGTCCCGGGCTTCGTCCCACCGGAGAAGGACATCTCGAACGTCCTGCGGCAGGTCTTCGGCAACGCCCGCAAGCGGATCATCGTGGCGAGCTTCGCCAGCCACATCCACCGCATCCAGCAGATCCTGGACGCGGCCCACGAGTACGGCCGCCGGGTCGCCTTCGTCGGCCGCTCGATGGTCCGCAACATGGGCATCGCGCGCGACCTCGGCTATCTGAAGGTCCCCCCGGGCCTGGTGGTCGACGTCAAGACGCTCGACGACCTCCCGGACCACGAGGTGGTCCTGGTCTGCACGGGCTCCCAGGGCGAACCGATGGCAGCCCTGTCCCGCATGGCCAACCGCGACCACCAGATCCGGATCGTCAACGGCGACACGGTGATCCTCGCGTCCTCGCTGATCCCCGGAAACGAGAACGCGGTCTACCGGGTGATCAACGGCCTGACCCGCTGGGGCGCCAATGTCGTCCACAAGGGCAACGCCAAGGTGCATGTCTCGGGCCACGCGTCCGCGGGCGAGCTCCTGTACTTCTACAACATCTGCCGGCCGAAGAACCTGATGCCGGTCCATGGCGAATGGCGGCACCTGCGCGCCAACGCCGAGTTGGGCGCCCTGACCGGCGTCCCGCAGGACCGGATCGTCATCGCCGAGGACGGTGTGGTCGTCGACCTCGTAGAGGGCAAGGCGAAGATCTCGGGCAAGGTCCAGGCGGGATACGTCTACGTCGACGGCCTCTCGGTCGGCGATGTCGGCGAGCCGGCACTCAAGGACCGCAAGATCCTCGGCGACGAGGGCATCATCTCGGTCTTCCTGGTGGTGGATTCGTCCACCGGCAAGATCACGGGCGGCCCGCACATCCAGGCCCGCGGCTCCGGCATCGACGACTCGGCGTTCAGTGACGTGATTCCGAGGATCACCGAGGTCCTGGAGCGCTCGGCGCAGGACGGCGTTGTCGAACCCCACCAGTTGCAACAGCTGGTGCGGCGGACCCTGGGCAAGTGGGTCTCCGACACCTATCGCCGCAGGCCGATGATCCTCCCTGTGGTGGTGGAAGTCTGACGGATCGTCGGACGCTGGTCCGAGTGAACCAGGAGCGGGGCGCCTCGATTTGCAT